>DASRIS010000044.1:0-19040 GCA_035649895.1 Micromonosporaceae bacterium
GCCCACCGCTACCTCGCAGTGCGCGAGGTCATGATCGAGTGCCCGTTCCCCAACAGGCAGGTCGACCAGCTCGGCCTGCTCGACCTGCCCGGCCTCGGCGAGGTCGACGCGAACGCCGACACCCGGCACGTCGCCGGGCTGCGCGGCGAGGTCGACGTGGTCGTCATGGTGCTACGCCCGGCGGAGGGCATTGCGTACTGGCGCGACGTCGACAACGGCGCGCTGGAGCTGCTCAAGGAAGTCCGTGGCGGGATCGGCTCGGCGCGGGACTTCGTGTTCCTCGCGATCAATGACGCCGAACCCGATCGGGTCCGGCTGGCCGGCCTGCGCCAGTCGATCACCAGCCTTGCCAACGACGAGACGCCCGACGTGCACTACCGAGTCCTGGAGGCCGACGCCCATTGCCCCGGCGACGTGCATGGGCGGATCCTCGCGCCGGTCCTGCTCCACTTGGCCGAGCGGCTGCCCACGATGGACCGCGAGGTGTTCGCCGCCGCGATAGCCGGCGCCGACACGGTACTGGCTCGCATCCGTACCGCCGTCGAGGACCTGGAGACGGCGCTGCGCGTGCTGCGCCAGCGGGTCGGGGTCAACGAGAGCCTGCACGGCCACGCCTCCCGGCTGCGCGCAATGCTCGCGATCGAGCTGCGGCACATCGTCGACGATCTGCGCCGCCAGGCCGAGGAGTCGGCCGAGGACACTGAATTCGTCGAGACCCTGGAGCGCACGTTCGACGAGACCGTCGAGTGGATCCAGGACGGCTTTGGTGTCGGTGCCGAGACCTGGACCCGCCGCGCGTTCGAGGACATGGCCAAGCTCGGCAACGCCTCTGCGTTCGCCGTTGACGAGCTGAACTTCATACGCGTCGATATCAGTCGCCGCTTCGCCGGCCTGAGTGACCTGTTCGCCGGCCGGGTGCAGGCAGTGTGGGGACAGGTCGCGGAGGCACTGCGCCGGCACCTTGGGGTGTTGCTCGCCGACGCCGACAGAGACCGCCCCGACGAGGCGCTGCGGCGCTTCGTCGAGCTGCTCAACGACGCCGAGGAGCCCTGTCCGACGCTCGCCCAGGCCGTGTCTGGCCTGCTCGACGTCCGCATCGACTACCAAAGCCAGCTGTACCCGAGAGTCCGCGCCGCCCTAGCCAGCCTCAACCAGGAAATCAAGAATCCGGCGACCGGCGAGGTCGTACACCAGACCGCGGTCGAGATCTCCGAGGGCGGCGCCGAGCAGCTCTATACAACCACGTCGCGTCTCGCCGAGCGGGCGGCGCACCAGGCCAAACGCGCACTGCTCGCCGAGTCGATTGCGCCCACCATGATCCTGTACGCCGTGGTCGAGCACTTCGCCGACCACCTCATCAGGTCACGGGAGTCTGAGGGCGAGTTCCGGCGGCTGGCCCGCTCGTACCGCGACGACATCTGGCCGGCCGAGTTCCATCAGATCGGCGAGGCCAACGCCAGGGTCACCCGGTTGCGGGCCGCCGTCCGCGAGATCGCCTCGACACTCGCCGAACTGGAGAAGAGCCTGTGACCCAACCACTATTCGCCGAACTGCTGCGCCTGTTGCGCGGCGGCGTGCCGTACCGCAGCCCGTTCACCCCGCGGGCAACGACCACCGCCCGCGGCGACGACCTGCCATTCAAGGTGAGCATGCTGGGGCCGACGTCGGTAGGCAAGACCTCGCTAATCTCGGCGCTGCTGCGCGAGGCCGAGAGCGCGCTCATCGGCACGAAGGTCATCCTGGAGCCCTACGACGTGGAGACCGAGCAGCGCATCGTCACCCACCGGCGCAAGATCGAAGGCGCACTGTATGCCGGCGAGTTCGACCCGGAGGCGGTCAAGCCCAACGTTGAGGAGGTCATCTTCCGGCTGCGGCTGGCCACCGGATCCGACGAGGTTGGCATCCGCTTCGACCTGCTGGACTACCCCGGCGGCTGGCTCGACCCGCACCGCCGAGGCGTGGAGAACCAGGAGAGCTGGGAGGAGTGCCTGCGCTTCATGGCGCAGAGCAGCGTCCTCATCGTTCCGATCGACGCGGTGCTCATCATGGAGGCCCAGCTGACCAAGCAGAAGCAGTCGCTGCCGTTCCTGCTGGCGCCCGGCGAGGTGCGCGACATCGCGCTGCGATGGGCCTCCGAGCGGGCCGAGCGCCCTGACGAGCCGGCCCTGCTGGTCTTCGCTCCGACCAAGTGCGAAAGCTACTTCGCGGACAACGGCGGCCTGCACGACGAGTCGGAGAAGCTCTACAACCAGACCACTCGCCTATACGGACAGGTCCGCACCGCGGTCATGGCCACCGCGCCGCACACGAAGATCTACTATGTACCGGTCGACACGCTGGGCTGCGTGCAGCTCATCTCTGCGAAGTGGCGGCCCAACGCGATGTTCGAGGGCACCCTGGAGTGCCTGCCGCACTTCGCGATCCGGCCGCCTGCCATGCTGCGGCCCAAGGCCGTCGACTCGATTCTGTTCCTGCTGTGTCGGCAGCTCACTGAGGCCCGCAGCCGCACCGCCGATGTCGTGGCCAAGGTCAGCGCAGACCGCGCTGCCGAGGCCGCCGCGTTGGCCGACCGAAGCGAAGGGCTGTTCCGGGACTTATTCCTGCGGTTAATCGGCGAAAAAGCGCTGCGTGAGCGCAGCCGCGACTGGCTCGCCGGCGAGGCGCGGCGGGAGATGGCTTACCTCGACCGGCTCACAGAGGTCGTCGATAAGCTGGCCGAGCAGCCACACAACGACCGCGTCCGGCAGTGGTGAGGCAGATGCGGGTCTACCTGCGAGCCCGCGGGCAGGACCGGGTCGGCGGCGAATTCATCTTCCTCGGCAGGGCTCCCGAGCGTCAGTGGTGGCGGGAGCACCGGCACTACTTCGAAGCTGAGTCGCCGACGGTGCTCGTCGTCTCTGACGGTGCCACCTGGCGGGTCATGCTCGCCGGTGTTCCGACGGCCCTGCGTGACGTCTCCGACCGCGCGCCGACGTACACCGTCGTGCTGGATGGTGCGGCCGGCGACCCCGACGCGGCGCTGGCGCTACGGCTGGTCGACGCATTCCTGGCCGAACTCGGCGAGGTGGCCGACTCCCCGCGCGCCGGCGCGGTCATCGACGCGCAACTACCGCCCGAAGTCATCGAACGGCTGCGCGCCTGGACGTTGCGCGACGGGCGCCAAGACGAGGCCGTCGGCGAGGTGGCCGACCGTGTGTGCCAGGCCCTGGCCACCTTGCCGGCACCCGCAACGGCCGGGTCGGCGCCCGCACCCGCGTCGTGGGTCAGCCTCATCACCGACGCGACGGCGCGGGCCGCAGCCCTGCACCGCGCGGCCACGCTCTTCGCCGGCACCGCCGGGATCGTAGCGTACTTGAACCTGCCGACCCAGGCCGCCGTGGTGCGCCCACTCACCGCGACCGCCGGCGGGGCCGCTGTACTGCTGCAGTCCGAGGCGGCCCTTCCGTCCGGGCTGGTCGACCTCGACCCGCCGCCCGCACCGGAGCGGCCGACCGGCCCAAAAGCACTAGCCGGCGCGGCTCCGGCCCGCCGGCCGACGGTGCTGGAGATTACGACCGCAGCCGCCCTAGTAGCTCTGGCGGTGATGATCCTACTGATGATCTTCTGACCGAGCCCTGGCCGGAACTGCTCATCGTCAGAGTCATCGTCGAAGGGCGCGAACCGGTACAGCAGCGGCTCTACCTGGCTTCATCGTACCGTGAGGGGGCGGAGTATCACGAGGCTCCCGACGAGTCAGAGCCTCGGGTCGTAGCAGTGGTCTGGCTGACCCGCGCCACGGTCGAGCTGCTGATCGCCGCAGGCCGCCGCCTGCCGGTCACCGGCCGCCACTCGGGAGCGAAGCGCCCGATGAAGGCGCGCATGACCATACACGACAAGGAGACGTTCGGGGCGCTCGAGGTGCGGATCGAAATCGACGAGGAGCGCCAGCGGAACGTCCTCGACCTGATCGCGTTGGCCTGGCAAACCGGGAGGCGCGCCGCGGACGGCGCCAGCCGTCGCATAGCCGATCTACGATCCGACAGCCGGCCCTCCGGCGGACCATCGGCATAGCACGGCCCGCGACGATCGTGCAACGATGTCCCCGATACGGCCTGTAGTGGGACCCCATTTAGAAATGTTGGGAAGTCCTCCTGGTAGCGAATGTTGGCCAGCCAGGTGCTTACTCAACCGTGCCGAAGTCCAGCGTGGCGGCGGCCCCCGGCACGCCGGCCTCGCGTCCGGCCGGCGGCTCGGCGTCGGTCTCCTCCCGCTCCAGCACCCTGGCGAGCTGGCGCCGGTTGTGCACGCCGAGCCGCCGGTAGAGCCGGGTCAGGTTGGCCTCGACCGCCTTGACCGACAGGAACGTCGTACGCGCGATCTCCCGGTTCGTCGCCCCGCCCAGGACCAGGTTGACGATGCGCTGCTCGGTCTCGGACATTCCGGGCCCTTGCCCGCCGTTGAGCCGGGCCAGCTCGGCCTCTGCCGCGGCGCGCCACGGCGCGGCCCCGGCCGCCGCGTACCGCGTGACCGCCTCGGCGAGCGCCGCGCGGGCGGCGCCGCGCCGGTGCGCCCGGCGCTCGAGCGCACCCAGGATGTGCCGGGCCCGCGCGACCTCGACCGGGTACGGGTGGTCGCCCTCCTGCCGCAGTGCCTCGGCGAGCAGGTCGGCACCGCCCCGCACATCCCCACCCGCGGCGACCAGCACGGCCTCGGCCCGGGCCAGGCCGAGCCGCACCACCTTCCGGCCGAGCCGGTCAGCCACGCCCTGGACCTCCCGCAGCACCGCGGTCGCCTCGTCCCGGGCCCCGGCGCCGGCCAGCGCCTCCACAAAGTCTGCGTGCCACAGGAACACCGCCGGGTCCACCCGGCCCAGCCGCTGCTCCAAGGCGTACGCCGCACGCATCGGCTCGACCGCGGCGCTCGGCTCGCCCTCGAAGAGGTGCACCTGGCCGCGGATCGCGTACGAGCCCTTGAGCCAGTCCTCGTCGCCGGCCGCCCGGCACGCCTCGATCGCCTGGTCGGCCAGTGCCGCGGCCCGCCTGGGCGAGCCGCCGGAGAGCTCGACCAGGGTGCCCACCAGCAGGCCGGGGCCTGGCGTGGCCTCCATGTCGAGCATGAGCCGCATCGACTCCCGGCCAGCCCGCAGCGCCGCCGCGCACCGGCCGGCCCGGTTGTAGACCGCGGCCACCGAGACCAGCAGGACGGCCAGCTCGCGCACTGTCCCGGCCCGGGCCACCTCGTCGCGCAGCGTCTCGATCTGGCGGACCGCCTCGGGCACGTCGCCGTGGAAGAGCCGGGACATGGCGTAGAGCTGCCGGGCCCGGATCACCTCGGCGCTCACCGGCAGGCCGCGGGAGAGCTCGGTCGCCCGGCGCAGCAGCTCGTCGCCGCCGCTCGCCCCCCGGGCCGACTCGAAGCTGGCCAGGGTGGCCAGGACCTCCACCAGCAGCTCGGTGTCGCCGCCGCGCTGCGCGTCCTTCTCGGCCAGCCGCAGCTCGTCCGTTGCGGCGCCGGTATCGCCGTCGTAGTACCACTTGAAGGCGCGGTAGAGGCGCACCCTGGCCAGCAGCCGCAGGTCGTCGCTTGCCTCGCGGAACGCCTCCTCCAGCAGCGGGGTCAGCCCGGACTGGTCCTGCCCGGCCACGTCGGCCAGGATGAGCCGGGCGCGCACCCGCAGCCGGGGGTCGTCGGCCTCGGCCAGCGCCGCGGTGGCCAGCCGCTGGGTGTCGTGGGTGAGGCCGGCGTCGTACGCGTGCTCGGCCGCGGCCAGCCGGCGCGCCGCGGCGAGCCCGGCCGGCCCCGGCGGGGTCCGGTCGGCGGCCCGCTCGGCGAGGTCGGCCGCTACCGCCGGCGCGCCCCGCCGGCGCGCCCCCTCGGCCGCCTCGGCCAGCTGCGCCGCGAGGTCCTCGTCGGCGTACGGGCGGGCCTGCGCGAGGTGGCGCACCCGCTCCACCGGGTCGTCGACGCGGGCCGCGAGCGCCTCGTGGGCCACCCGCCGGTCGGCCGGGTCGGCGTCGGCGTAGACCAGCTCGCGCAGGAGCGGGTGGGCGAAGCACACCCCGCCGTCGGGCGCCACCTCCACCAGCCCGGCCGCGACGGCCGCGGCGAGCCCCTCCCGGGCACCCGGGTCGGCCGCGACCAGGGCCACGGTGGGGCGGGCGGCGGCCGCGGCGAGCAGCAGCACCGGGGCGCTCGACGGGGGGAGGCTGGCCAGGCGCTCGGCGAGCAGCGGGCGCAGCCGCTCGGGCACCGGCAGCGGCTCGCCGAAGCCGGCCGCGCCGCCGCTGGCGACCAGGGCCCGGCCGAGCTCCACCGCGAAGAGCGGGTTGCCCTCGCTCGCCTCGTGCACCCGGGCGATGGTCACCAGCGACAGCACCGGGCCGAACCGGTCCCGCAGCAGGTCGGCCGTGTCGTACTCGGTGAGCGGCGAAAGCGGCAGCTCGTGCCGGGGCGGCGGGCACAGGTCCAGGTAGGCGGCGGCGTCGCAGCGGTCGACCCGCTCGGCGGCGAGCATGCGTACCCGGGCGCCCTCCAGCCGGCGCGCGACGAACCGCAGCACACCCGCGCTCGGCTCATCCACCCACTGGAGGTCATCGATAACAAGCAGGACCGGCCGGCGCGCGGCCAGCCCGCGCAGCACCTCCAGCACGGCCAGGCGTACCGCCAGCTGGTCCTGGGCCGCGGCCGGGGTGTGCTCGCGCAGCAGGGCGCCGTCAAAGGCCGCCCGCAGGTGCCGCGGCAGCCCGGCGATCTCCTCGCCGGCCACGCCGTCGAAGATGTCCACGAGCGTCAGGTAGGGCAGGCCGGACTCGACCTCCACCGCCGCGGCCCGCAGCACCCGGGCGTCACCGGCGCTGGCCGCGTACGCGTCGAGCACGGTCGACTTGCCGATGCCGGCCGGCCCGCAGACCAGGACACTGCCACCATCCGACAGCAGGGTGCGGATCTGCTCAAGCACGTCGGCTCGGCCGACGGGAGTGTTCAGCCGAGGATGTGCCACGCCAGGCAGTGTCCCTCGCCGATGGCCGAAATCGCGATCACCTCTGCACCCTTGTGGTAGAAGCGCAACCAATCGACTCCTCAGCGTGGTACGACTGGTCAGCCCTGAGGAGAGATGCTGCTGTGAGTGCCATTCCCACCCGGCCGCCGCCGGAAACTCGCGGCCTGCACCGGGTGGAGCAGGTCATGGGTACGGCGGTCAGCCTGGACCTGGCCGGCCCACTCCCCCCACCGCGGCTGGCCCGGCTCGCCGACGAGGTGTTCGGCTGGCTGCGCGAGGTGGACCGGCGGTTCAGCACGTACCGGCCGGACAGCGAGGTGTGCCGGCTGGCGCGAGGCGAGCTGTCCACTGTGGACGGGTCCGCGGACCCGCGCGCCGTGCTGGACCGGTGCGCACGGCTGTGGCGGGAGACGGAGGGCTACTTCGACCCGTTCGCCGCCGGCCGGCGGCGGCCGGGCTGGCCTCGGTGACCGTGGTCGGGCCGGACCTGGGCGTGGCCGACGCGCGTACGCCACGGCGGCGCTGGCGATGGGCCGGGCCGGCCTGGACCGGCTCGCCGCCCGGGACGGGTACGAGTGCGCCGTGGTCACCGACGACGGCCGGGCGTTCACGACCCCCGGCGCCCGGCACATCGGCGGCGGGGCTGGCGGTCAGCGGTAGGCGCCCAGCCGCCGGTACGTGTGCCCGGGGAAGACGGTGGCCACGTCGGTGATGCCGAAGCGCCGCTCCAGCGCCTCGGCGAGCACGTCGCGGTAGTCGTTGGCGCCGGCGACGTCGCCGTGGTCCAGGGCGCTCGCGGCCAGGCCCGGCCAGCGGCCGTGCACCTTGCCGCCGTTGAGCCCGCCGCCGAGCAGGAAGACCGCGCCGCCGTGGCCGTGGTCCAGGCCGCCGCTGCCGTTCTGCTCCAGCCGCCGGCCGAACTCGGTGACCATCACCAGGGTCACGTCGTCGAGGCGGTCGCCGAGGTCGCCGGCGAACGCGGCCAGCCCCTTCGACAGCTCGGCCAGGTGCCGGGCCAGGTAGCCGTCGTCGACCCGGCCGACGTTGGTGTGGGTGTCCCAGCCGCCGATCTCCACCGTGGCCACCCGCACCCCGACACCGGCCTTGACCAGCCGGGCGATGTCCTTCAGGCGGCTGGCGAAGGCCCCCTCCGGGTAGGCGACCGCCGGGGCGTACCCCTGGTTTATGATCTTCTCGGCCTCGGTCAGTGCGTTGACCGCGGTGGTGCCCTGCCTGGCCAGCATGTGGTCCAGGCCGGTGTGCAGCGCCCGCAGCGCGGTGAGTGTCCTGTCCCGCAGGCCGTCGCGGGTCTCCAGGCGGAACGACTCGATGCCGTCGAGCACCAGCTTGTCCGGCTGCGGGCCGGCGAGCGAGCGAGGCAGCACGCCGCCGGAGGAGATGGCCCGGAACGTGGTGCCCGGACCCATCTTGGCCAGCACCCGGTCCAGCCAGCCGGTGGTGACCGAGGTGGATGCGGCGCCCCGCTCCAGGCAGTCGGTGGCCTGGAAGTGGCTGCGGCTCAGGTCCGGGGAGGAGACCGCGGGCAGCGCGGCCATCCGGCCCGACCGCCAGAACGCGTGCAGCGGCTGCATCGCCGGGTGCAGGCCGAAGCCGCGGTCGGCGGAGAGCAGGCGGCTGGCCGGGACGGCGATGTCGGGGCGGGCGCGGAGCAGGTTGGGGTCGTTCGCGGGCACCAGGGCGGTCAGCCCGTCCAGCCCGCCGCGCAGGGAGACCAGGACCAGCGTGCCGGTCTGCTGCGTGCCGGGGGCGGCGAAGGAGACCTTGGCGGTGGCCAGCTGGGCGCCGAGCGCGGCGACGCCGGCCGCGCCTCCGATGAAGGTGCGCCGGGTGAAGCCGTTGGCCCACTTCGCCCGCTGGGCGGCGAGGTCCGCGGTCACCTGCTCGGCGTGCAGCCGTACGGCCGCGTCGGCGGGCGTGGGCCCGTGGCGGCGCAGGGATTGGAGTGCGTTGTGGGTCACCGGGGCCTCACCGCAGGGCGTGGTAGGGAGAGTTGAGGATGAGCGGCACCAGGTCGCCGACCATGCCACCGAGGGTGGCGTCGCGCACGGGTGTCGTGTCGGTCGCGCCGAGGAAGTCCAGCAAGGCTTTGCGGTACGCCGGCGCGAGCCGCTGGTGGACGAGGCGGACCGTGAGCTGGTCGAGGTAGCCGCCGGCGGTGGCCGCCGGGGCGCCGACCAGCGCTTCCGGTCTGGTGGCGCGCAGCTCGCGCCAGGTGTTGCGGGCCAGCGAGCGCTGGGTGTTCCAGAGCACCACCGTGGAGTGGGTGGAGCTCCAGGCGGCCGCGACGTCCGGGTAGCCGTTGGGCGGCACCCACTGCTGCGGCGCGGCCGAGATCCGGCGCAGCCTGGTGTAGAGGACGTCCACCCCGCGCTTGAGGTCCGCGCCGGCGGGTGGCGCCGGGATGCCGAGGGCGCGTACGGTCGCCGCCACGTTCTCGGCTGGCCGGCGGATCTTCTGGCCCAGGCCGGACCAGAGCTCGACCGAGCGGAAGAGGGTGCGCAGCACGGGCACGATCGCGGTGCCGCTGTCCAGGTAGGTCTTTGCCAGGCGGGCCACCAGCTCGGCCGGCGGGGAGTCGGCGACGAAGCGCACCGCGAGCTTGCGGGCGATGTTGGTGGCGGTGGCCGGGTGGGTGGCCAGGTAGGCGAGCATCTGGTCGCCGACGGCGAGGCCGCCCTCGGCGGTCGGGTTCGGGGAGCTGAAGCCCATCACCTTGACCGCGCCGGTCCAGTGCCGGCGCGGCTCGTAGCGGAACTCGTCGTCCTTGACGCCCCGGCCGGTCAGCACGTAGGCGGCGTTGCGCACGTCGGACTCGGTGTAGCCACCGTTGACCCCGACCGTGTGCAGCTCCAGCAGCTCGCGGCCGTAGTTCTCGTTCACCGACTCCTTGCGGGAGTCGGCGTTGTCGAGATAGGTCATCATCCTTGCGCTGCGGGCCGAGGCGATGAGCATGTCGGAGAACCTGCCGAACGCGTGGCGCCGGATGACGTCGCGGTGCCAGGAGGTGTAGGTGTTGCGCCCGGCCTCGAAGGGTGCCGGGATGTTGAGGTGGTTGGCCCAGAAGTCCACCACGACCTCGTGGAGCTGGCGGGTGCTCCACAGCTGCCGGGCGAAGGCTGCCAGCACGGCTTCGCGCTGCGGGTCGACGCTGTCGTTCCCCTCGGTTGCGCGCAGCTGGGCGGTGGTCATGGCCAGGGTCGGGAAGGTGGTGGCGAGGGCGCGGTCGAGCGGGTCGGCGGTGGCCGTGTTGAGCTGCTGCTCCAGCCAGGCGTCCAGGCCGGTCCGGCGTACCGTGGCCAGGTCCTGCTGGGTGGGGCCGAAGGCCGCCCGGCGCAGCAGGTGCACGGCCGGGTCGTAGGCGAGCAGGGTGGTGGTTGGGGTGGCCTTCGCCGCGGCGCGGGCCGCGTCGGTAGGCGTCGGCCTCGTGCCGGTCACGGGCGGCTGGGTACGCGGGGCGGTGCCCGTCCCTGGGTTCGTGCCCGTCCCTGGGCCCAGGCTCGTTCCGGTGCCTGTACTCGTTCCTGCGCCCGCGCCGGTGCCGGTTCCCGTGCCGGCTCCCGCGGCTGTGCCTGGGGTGGTGCCGCTGCCGGTACCCGTGCCCGACCCGCTTGGCGGGTCCGGCTTGGTGGACTCGACGTAGCTGGCATCGCGGTCGGGGAACGCGCCGTTCTCGGTCGGGGCGCCGTCGTTGACCCAGTTACGGGGCGGTACCGCGCCCGCGTCCACCTTGGGCGGCGAGCTCGGCGGCCGGTCCAGCCACTCCTCCAGGAGCTCGCGGGCCTGCCGGTTCCTGGCCACCGCGGCGCCGCCCGCCACCACGGCCGCGGTGCCGCCGAGGGCCGCCAGCGTGTGCCGGCGCCGCCACCCGTTCCGGCGCCCGGACCGGTCGTCGTCCTCGTAGTCGGACAGGTCGACTATGCCGGTCTGGCGCTCGTCCACCCAGTGTGGGCTGCCAGCGCGGTAGACCTGCCCGTCCGGGTGGTAATGCCCGTCCTGCCGGTACTGTCCGTCCCGCCGGTGCTGCACGTGGCGCTGTTCCGGCTCGGGCTCGTCGTCCTGCCACCCGAAGTAGCGGTTGATCTCGCGGCGACGGCGCTCCCGCTCCGCAGCGCGGTCCGCGCCGTACCCTCCCCGGTCTGTCACGTACCGTCCTCGATTCTGGTCGGGCCGCCGCGCCGGTGCCCGGCTCGTCGTCCGGATCTCCGCGGGAGATAGCGCTTCACCTGCGCCGATAACGCACGGTAGGCGCGTTCAGGAGGTCGCCTCAAGGCATCGACCAAGCTCTAAGGAACGTTTAAGACAGGCGTAAGGCACGACGAAGCCCCGGCCCTCAGGTGGGGCCGGGGCTCGGTCTTGCGGTGCTCGTCAGCCGCCGCTGCGGCGGTTGGCCCACTGGCGCGGGCCGGGGGCGAGGTTACGCCGGGCGGGCGGCGGCACCTTGCTCGCCGCGTTCGACTGAGTCCTGCCCTTGGCGCGACCGCGCCGCTCGGCTCGGTTCGCCGGCGGGGCCTCGGTCTCGGCGACCTCCTCCGGCTCGGCGTCTTGGGGGGTACGAGGCTCAGGCATGTCGTCTCCTAGGGACTGGGAGGTTATGGGCGGCCTGGGTCGACTGGCGACAAAGCACTGATGGGACTGGGCGCTGGCTGCCTGCGAGGTGACCTAGGCGGATGGTCATGGGCAGCGGGCGTGGCGCGCATGGCGCAGTGTCCTCAGGAGATCATGGTTATGACGCTACCAGCCACGACCACCGGGCGCACCGGAGCTCTTCCGGCGCCCGGTGTCGCCGCTATGGGGTGACCAGGGCGGCGCTGTACGCGCGCCCGGCGGTCACCGCAGCCGCTCCGGTCAGCCCAGTCACCGCCACCGGCAGGGTCCGGTTGGTGGTGGTGCCGTCGCCGAGCTGGCCGTACCCGTTGGCGCCCCAGGTGCGCACGGTGCCGTCACCGAGCACGGCCAGGCCGTGGTCGCGCCCGCAGCCGATCGCGGTCACCCCACCGATGTTGCGCACCTGCACCGGGCGTACCCGCCGGGAGAGCGTGCCGTCGCCGAGCTGGCCGAGGTTGTTGCGGCCCCAGGACCAGACCGTGCCGTCCGACCGCAGGGCCAGGCTGTGGTACGCACCGGCGGAGATCGCCACGACCCCGGTGAGCGTGCCCGCCCGTACCGGCGTGGACCGGTGCGTGACGGTGCCGTCGCCCAGCTGGCCGTAGCCGTTGTGCCCGAACGCCCAGACCGTGCCGTCGGAGCGCAGCGCCAGGCTGTGGTCCCGGCCGCCGGCGACCGCCGTGATGCCCGTCAGCCCGAGCGTCTGCACCGGCACGGTACGGGTGGTCAGGGTGCCGTCGCCCAGCTCGCCGAACGCGTTGTAGCCCCAGGCCCAGACCGTGCCGTCGGCCCGGATGGCGAGGCTGTGCCCGCGCGCCCCGGCGACCTGGACGACGTTGGTCAGGTTGCGTACGGCCACCGGAAGCAGCCGGCGGGTGGTGGTGCCGTCGCCGAGCTGCCCCTGGGCGTTCATGCCCCAGGCGCGCACGGTGCCGTCGGCCATCAGCGCCATGCTGTGGTAGTGGCCGGCGGCCACCTGCGGCACGCCGGACAGCCCGTTGACGATGCCCGGGAGCAAGCGGTTGGCGGTGCCGCCGCTGCCGAGCTGGCCGTACTGGCTGGACCCCCAGGTCCAGACGGTGCCATCGGCGCGGCGGGCGACCACGTGCTCGCGCCCGCCGGCCAGCTCCACCGCGTCGGTGAGGCCGGCCACCGGGCCGGCGGTGAGCCGGCTGGCGGTGGTGCCGTCGCCCAGCTCGCCGAAGCTGTTGCCGCCCCACGTGTGCGGCGTCCCCGGCGTGGCCGCGACGGCCGGGCTCGCCCCCGCCAGCGGGACCAGGAGCAGCCCGGCCAGCACCCCGACAACCGTTCGGACCCGTACTCGCATCTCAGCCCCCCATGCATCACTGTCCGTAATGACGCAGCTCTTACCTGAGGGCCAGTCTCGCCGGGGCGCCCGGATGCGGGCAATGGGTCGGTGAGCTGGCCGGAGACCGCATTGGGATGAGTGACGAGGGCCGGGCGCCTAGCCTGCCAGCTGCGCGGTGAGCCCGGCGGCGAGCGTCTCGGCCTGCACGTCGGTGATCTCCTCGCCGTACTCGGCGATGAGGTCGTCCTTGGTGTAGACCACCTGGGCCTGCGTGGCCTCGTCGCCGGCGCACAGCCGTACGTCGTCGTCGAGCACTGCGAGCACCGCGTCGGCCTGCTCGGCCTGGGCCAGCACCCGGATGTCGTCAGCCGTCACCATGACCATCGTGTCGCCCCCTTTATCGTGGTGCGAATCGTGGTGCGACTTGTCAGGTGCCCCATCCTTCTCCCGTCTACACAGCTTGTGGTGATCCCGGAGGTGGAGCGTCCGCAATGGGCTCTAGGGTGCTGAGATGTCCGTCAACACTCTGGAGGGTGCACGGTGCGGTCTCGGACGAAGGGCATGTGGTGGGGAGCCGCTGTCGAGGCGCCTGACCCCGGCGCGCTGGCGAGGTTCTACTCCGGGCTGCTCGGCTGGGCCATCGCCCACGAGGAGGCGGGGACGACGATCCTGGCCGCTCCCGAGGGACCCATCTATGTGGTGTTCCAGCAGGCGACCGGCTACCAGGCCCCGGTGTGGCCGCCTGCCGACGGGCAGCAGCGCCCCATGATGCACCTCGACTTCCAGGTCGCAGACCTCGACTCCGCGGTCGCCGAGGCGGTCGCCCTTGGCGCGTCGGTCGCCACCCACCAGCCGCAGGAGAATGTCCGGGTGCTCCTCGACCCGGCCGGCCACCCCTTCTGCCTCTGCCGCGACGACGGCTGACCGCGCGACCGCTCACGGCACAACCGGACATGGCCTGCGTGACCAGCGGCATGGTCGCGGTTCTCCGCGTGAGTGTCACCCGGCTGCGGGTTAGCGTGGGCGGGTGACGGTCGACCTCTTCGCGGGCCTTGCGGTGAGTGACTACCAGCGCGCTCTCGAGCCCGCCTCACGGGAGACGTACGAGAACGGTGTGGCCAAGGTGACCTACCGCGACCCCGGCGGCAACGAGATCGGCTTCGGCGGCGCCCCACCCGAGTGAGCGGACGGCTCCTTCCGTCTGCCGTGTCGATCCTGGGCCGGCCCGTTCGACCTACGGGTGAGAGGGTCGACAGGCGACCGGAGATACAAGGAGAGACGACGATGGCGAAGTACATGTTGATCATGCGGGGCACGGACGAGTCGATGGCGAAGATGATGCAGACGCCGTTCGAGGAGATGCTCGAGACGATGGGCCGCTTCAACGAGGAGATGATCCGGGCCGGCGTGCTCGTCGCCGCCGAGGGCCTGGACGACCCGTCCCAGGGCGTGGTGGTCGACTTCAGCGGCGAGACCCCGGTGGTCACCGACGGTCCGTACGGGGAGACGAAGGAGCTGTTCGGCGGCTTCTACCTGATCGACGTGGCCACGAAGGAAGAGGCGGTCGAGTGGGCCAAGCGGCTGCCGGCGGTGGTCGGCTCGAAGTGCGAGATCCGCCGCGTGCCGAGCATCGACGAGTTCCCGCAGGACAACGAGTGGATCATCAAGGAGCGGGCGTGGCGCGAGCGGACCGGCCAGCTCTGACGCCCGCGGCCAGCGGCGGCCCGCCCAGCGCCGGGTCGGCGCGGCGGGCCGTCGAGGCCGTCTGGCGGATCGAGTCCGCACGCATCGTCGGTGCGCTGGCCCGCTACACCGGGGACCTGGACCTCGCCGAGGACGTCGCGCAGGAGGCGCTGGCCGAGGCGCTCGTCACCTGGGCGCGCGAGGGTGCGCCGGCGAGCCCGGTGGGCTGGCTGCTGGCGACCGCGCGGCGACGGGCCATCGACAGCTTCCGCCGCCGGTCGGCGCTTGACGAGCGGTACGCCATGCTCGCCGGCCAGCTCGCCGAGGGCGAGACCAGCTCGGGCGCGGCGCCCCCGCGGGACCGGTCGGACGAGCTGCCGTGGGATCCCGACCGGGTCGACGACGACGTCCTCGCGCTGATGTTCGTCGCCTGCCATCCGGTGCTCTCCCCCGAGGCCCGGGTGTCCCTGACGCTGCGCGCGGTCGGCGGCCTGACCAGCGAGGAGATCGCCCGGGCGTTCCTGGTGCCGGTGCCGACGGTCCAGGCCCGCATCACGCGGGCGAAGAAGACGATCGCCGCGGCGAAGGTGCCGTTCGAGCTGCCGCCGGCCGAGCAGCGGCGGGAACGGCTCGGCGGTGTCCTCAGCGTGCTGTACGTGATCTTCACGGAGGGCTCGACAGCGACGGCCGGTGAGAGCCTGCTGCGCCCGGACGTGGCGTACGAGGCGGTCCGGCTGGCCCGGATGCTGGCCGCGTTGCTGCCCGACGAGCCGGAGGTGTCCGGGCTGCTCGCCCTGTTCGAGCTCACCGCCGCCCGGTTTCCCGCCCGCACCGGACCCGACGGCGAGGCTGTGCTCCTGGCCGACCAGGACCGGCGCTTGTGGGACCGCTCGGCGATCCGGCGCGGCCTGGCCGCGCTCGACCGGGCCTCGGCCGGCGGGCGGGGCCTTGGCCCGTACGGGCTTCAGGCCGCCATCGCCGCGTGTCACGCGTCGGCGTCCTCGGTGCCGGAGACCGACTGGGAGCGGGTCGTGCTCCTCTACGAGGCGCTCGGCCGCGTGGCCCCGTCACCCGTGGTCGAGCTCAACCGCGCCGTCGCCATCGCGATGGCCGATGGACCGCAGCAGGCGCTGTCCATCGTGGACGAGCTGGTCGCCGCCGACCGCCTGTCCGGGTCGTACCTGCTGCCGAGCGTGCGTGGCGAGCTGCTCGCCCGGCTCGGCCGCACCGCCGAGGCCCGGGCCGAGCTGGGGCTCGCCGCCCGGCTGTGCCGCAACACCCGGGAGCGGTCGGTGCTGCTGCGCAAGGCGGCTGAGCTGGCGTGATCTCAGCCGCCCCGTGGTATACCCTTCCGCATCCTCGGGTTCTTCCGCCCGCGACGTGCCGGCCGCAGCTACGGCGGTGGGTCAGGCGTCGGTAGCCACGGCGGCGAGGAGCCGGGCCAGCTCGACCGGCTTGCTGATCATGGGCCAGTGGCCCGAGTCGATGTCGACGAAGTCGAGGTGCTTGACCTTGGCGAGCTCGGGCAGGTCACCGGCGCCGATCCACTCCTGCGCCTGGGCGGGAGTGAACTCGGGGCACACGAGCACGACCGGGACGTCGAACCGCCGCTCGTCCGCCAGGCGTACCACGCCTTTGGTCACCCCTTCGGGGACGGGGACCGCGGCAGCCTCGAAGCGGCGCCTGGCCTCCTCGTCAAGGTCGGCGGAGTCCGGCCCCTCGAACGGCTCCCAGCCGGGGAAGGACATGATGCCGTCCTTCGGCTCGAAGAAGTCGGCGTAGTGCTGCCCGTCGGCGGACGGGAAGCCGCCGATGAGGACGACCTTGGCCACCTTCTCCGGTCGCGCGTCGGCGGCCAGCCAAGCCAGGCTGGCGGCTGCGGAGTGCCCCACCACCATGGGCTTCCCAGACGATGCGTCCACGGCGGCGAGCACCGCCGCCACCTGGTCGTCGAGCGTGGCCGAGGTGGTCCCGTCGCCCTGGCCCGGGAGGGTGACCGGCACGGGGTGGTGGCCGAGTGCCTTGAGCGTCGGTACGACCTCGCCCCATGCGGATCCGTCGAGCCACAAGCCGGCGATAAGCAGGATGTCCATAGTCAGTCCTCTTTCTCCAGTACGGTCAGGTCGCGCTCGGCGTAGCAGCGGTGCTCCCACTCCTCGTTGAGGACGATGCGGAGACACTCCTTGACCGGGAAGCTCTCCGCCTGGGGCCAGCCGGGCTCGGTGCGGGTCACCTCGGAGGCGAGCTGCTCATCGGTGAGTGAGTCCATGACATGGCGGACCATCGCCTGGCGTTCCCGGCGGACCGTGAGCACCTCGTCGAGCGAGGGTCGCGCCTCGCGGTCCCACGGGATGCCGTCCCACCCGGGCGCCTCGTCCCAGGGCAGGTCCAGCTGGTGCCACGGCGAGGGGTTGCCGAGGACCATCCGGCCCACCCAGGCGGCGCTGGCGAAGCTGAGGTGCCGCAGGGTCTGGATGAACGACCACTCGCCGTCGACGCTGCGGTGCAGCGCCGCCTCGGGGAACGTCCTCGCCCGCGCGACGGTGCCCTCCCACAGCCGTTCCAGGACCGCCCACGCCGCACGGAACCCGTCGGCGTCGTCGGGGCGCATCATCGCCCGCTCGGGCATCCGACGGTTCAGCTCAGCGTCGATGAGCGGTGCGATGTCGACGCCGTTCACGACGACGTTTTGTAGGTCACCGCTGATCTCGACGTCAACCAGCTCGACACCGCGCAGGCGGCACCCGCTGAGCAGGGCACCGCGGATCTGTGCCCCGGTGAGGTCGACCGCGTGCATGGTGGCGTTGTTGAGGCGCACCTGGGTGAAGGTGGCGCCGCGCAGGCTCACACGCTCAAAGCGCGCTCCGGCCAGGTCCTGCTCGCGGAGCTCGGTCATGGGCATCACCCTAGGACCGGTTCCGGACGACCTACTTCCGGGTCAGCGTTGCGGCATCGTCGGCAGGTCCCGGCGCGCCGGTCGTCTCGACCGGCATCGTTGGCAACGGGGTCCACGTCGCCGGCACGTCCCGCATGAGCAGGGCGCAGTCCAGGGTCGCGGTACCGGCGGGAAACCGGGCCGGGTCGTCGAAGAAGGTGGAACGCATCTCGACAACATCGAGGGGCTCGAGATGCCAGCCGACGGTCTGCAGACGCATCCCGTCCAGGCAGCCGCCCGCTGCCCCTGGGGAGTATCCGTCCGGGTCCTTACGGAAGAACGCCGACGCGGCTTCCAGGTCGTCGAACAGCTGGCTGGCCGGCCACCGGTCGCAGCGGCGGGCGTGGGCCTCGACACCGGTGCCGTCGGCACTGCTGAACGCCACCTGCAGGTCCCGGCCGGCTTCGCGCACCCGGAAGCGGGCCCGATGGTGCGAGCCGGGAAACAGCCGGCCACCGGCCGTCGTCGTCACTCGCGAGCCGCTGTCCTGCCGCAGGATATAGACCCCGCTGGCGGGACCGTTGGCGGTCTCCCAGGTCACGGCGACCCGATGGGCGGCGTTCTCGCTTCGCAGGCCCAGCCGGGCCGGCACCCACCGGGGGCGAAGCTGGCCCAGGCGGATCAGGCAGATCCCCGCGACAGCCCAGCCGTTGACCAGCTGGGGGCGCAAGGGCCGGGGCAGCAGGCTCGCGACGAGCTCTGGGTCGGTCCGGTAGCTGACCAGCAGCCGCCGCTGCACCACGCTGGCCATGGTCGGTGCTCTCATGCTGTGCCCTCCTGCGGGTCGGTCGGGTCGGTGCGGTGGTCGGCTGGCCGGCCGGGGTCCTGGTCGGGGCGGCGCCGACGGGTACGGAAGACCAGCTGCTCCGGGCAGACGGCGGAGAGGAACCGGCCGACGCACAGGGCGAGCCGCTCCTCGACCAGCGCGTAGAAGATCCGGTTACCGACCCGCCGCTCGCGCACCAGCCCCGCTCCCCGCAGCACACCCAGGTGCCGGGAGACCGACGGACCGCTGATGGGAAATCGGTTCGCTATCTCCCCGGCGCTAAGCTCGCCCGCCCGGAGGTCCTCCAGGATCTGCCGGCGGGTCGGATCCGCCAGCGCCCGGAAGACACTGGTCTCCTCGTCGGGGCTCAACGCGGCCATACCAAGTTTTTAGCACATTAGCTAAGTTGCTAGCGAGCGTTTAAGCTAAAGATCTATGGTTCACCAGGCCACGGCCCCACCGGCCACGCCCACGGCACCTGGGCCAGCGGTAGCCTCCACGGCCATGTTGGTCCGAGATGCACTGGCGACAGACTGGCCACGGATCTGGCCGTTCTGGCACCGGATCGTCCGTGCGGGTGATGCGTACACCTGGGATCCGCAGGCCTCCGAGGAGGCGGCGCGCGGGCTGTGGATGGCGCCGTCGGCCCGGGTCTTCGTCGTCGAGGACGGCGACCAGATCGTGGCGTCTGCCTACCTCAAGCCCAACTACGGCGGCCCGGCGGCCGCCGTCGCCAACGCCG
>DASRIS010000045.1:0-8524 GCA_035649895.1 Micromonosporaceae bacterium
CCAGCGCCCAGAGCTGCACCTGCGCCGGCCGCACCGGCGCCGTCCCGGACGGGCCGCCGGCGCCGGGATCGGTCGCTCCCCGGGTCAGCAGCCACCGCGGCGCCGTCACCTCGACGTCGTGCAGGGCCTGCACCAGCGTCAGCGTCGCGGCCAGGCCCACCGGCACGACCGGGTGGTCGGGATGCGGCCGCTCGTCGAGCCCGAGCAGCGAGACGACACCGGCGAGCTCACCGGTGACGATCGTTCGCACCTGCCCGGCCAGGGTGGCGCGGTCGACCCGCCCGTCCACGACGAGCGGCACCACCTGGGCGCCGTGGCCGCGCAGCGCACCGGTCAACCCGGCCACCACCGGATCCTCGGCGGCTCCGGCCGGTACCAGCACCAGCCAGGTACCGGACAGCCGCACGGCCGGCGGGCGGGCCACCGGGCGCCACCCGATCCGGTACCGCCAGGAGTCGAGGACCGCACGCTGGTGCCGGCGGCGACGCCAGCCGGCCAGTCCGGGCAACACCTGCCGCCACGCATCCGTATCCGCATCCGCGGGGGTGTCGCCGTCCACCAGTCCGGACAACGCATCGGGATCCTCCCGCTCCACCGCCGCCCAGAAGGCGGCGTCCACGGGGTCGGCGGCCGGACCGGCATCCGCGTCGGCCGGTACGGCACCGTCCATCCAGTACCGCCGGTGCTGGAAGGCGTACGTCGGCAGCTCGACCCGCCTCGGCCCGCGACCGTCGAACACCGCCGTCCAGCGCACCCGGCCGCCCGCCACGTACACCTGCGCCAGCGAGGTCAGCAGCCGGTCGGCCCCGCCGTCGTCGCGCCGCAGCGAACCGACCGTGACCACCGGACGATCGGCCGCCTCCGCCGTCTCCTGCACCGCAACCGCCAGTACGGGATGCGGGCTCACCTCGACGAACAGTCCGTGGCCCTGCTCGGCCAGCAGGTGGGTGACCGTGTCGAACCGTACCGTCCGGCGCAGGTTCGCCACCCAGTACGCCGCGTCCAGCGCGGGGGTGTCGAGCCGGCCCCCGGACACCGTCGAGTAGAACGCGACCGGCGCCGCCACCGGCCGGATCGGACCCAGCTCCCGCGTCAGCTCGTCCGCGAGCTCTTCCACCTGCGGCGAATGCGACGCGTAGTCGACGGCGACGCGGCGGGCCCGGACCCCGTCGGCGGCGCAGGCGGCCAGCAGTTCGTCCAGTGCGGCAGGGTCGCCCGACACCACCACCGACGACGGGCCGTTGACGGCCGCCAGGGACAACCGCCCGGCCGCATCCGCGATCCGCTCCTGCACGGCGGCCGCCGGCAGGGACACCGACACCATCCCGCCCCGGCCCGCCAGCCGGTCGGCCACGAGCCGCGACCGTACGGCCACCACGCGGGCACTGTCGTCCAGCGACAGCGCCCCCGCCACGCACGCCGCCGCGATCTCACCCTGCGAATGCCCCACCACCGCGGCCGGCTCCACCCCGTACGAACGCCACACCGCCGCCAGCGACACCATCACCGCCCACAACACCGGCTGCACCACATCCACCCGCCCCAACCAGCCGTCATCGGTGCCGGTCAGCACCTCGGTCAGCGACCAGCTCACATACGGCGCCAAGGCCGTCTCGCACCCGGCCAGCCGGGCCGCGAACACTGGACAGCAGGCCAGCAGCTCCCGCCCTGCCCCCACCCACTGCCACCCCTGACCCGCAAACACAAACACCACACCCCCACCAGCACCCGACACCACACCAGTGGCTACCTCAGCCACCGACATGTCGCCATCGGCCACCGACCGCAGCGCCGACACCAGCGAGGCCCGGTCCGCACCCCACACCACCGCCCGATACGACAGCACCGCCCGCCCCGAGACCAGCCCCCACCCGACACCGGCTATGTCCGGACCTGCCTCCTCCACCGCCGCCGCCAACCGCCGCGCCTGGCCCACCAGCCCCTCCGCGGAACCCGCAGACACCACCCACGGCACCACCCCCACCGACCCGTCAAACACCACCTCCCCCGGCACCGGCACCGGCTGGGCCTGCGCGGGCGCCTGCTCCAGCACCACGTGGGCGTTTGTCCCGCTCACCCCGAACGAGGACACGCCAGCCCGCCGCGACCGGCCCACCTCGGGCCATGGCGTGCGCTCGGCCAGCAGCCGCACCGTCCCGGTGGACCAGTCCACATGCGGCGACGGCTCATCCACATGCAACGTGGGCGGCAGCACCCCATGCCGCATGGCCATCACCATCTTGACCACGCCAGCCATACCCGCGGCCGCCTGGGTGTGGCCGATGTTCGACTTCACCGACCCCAGCCACAACGGCCGGTCGGCCGCCCGACCCTGCCCGTAGGTGGCCAGCAGCGCCTGCGCCTCGATCGGGTCACCCAACGCCGTACCCGTACCATGCGCCTCCACCACGTCCACATCACACGGCGACAGCCCCGCACCGGCCAACGCCTGCCGGATCACCCGCTGCTGCGCCGGCCCGTTCGGCGCCGTCAGCCCGTTGCTCGCCCCGTCGGAGCTGACCGCCGAACCCCGCACCACCGCCCACACCCGACGCCCGTTCCGCCGCGCATCCGACAACCGCTCCAGCAACACCACACCCACACCCTCCGACCACCCCGTACCATCCGCCGCCGCCGAGAACGCCTTACACCGACCATCAGCCGACAGCCCACGCAGCCGGCTGAACTCCACAAAGACACCAGGGCCCGGCATGACCGTCACCCCACCAGCCAGCGCCAGGGCGCACTCCCCCCGCCGCAGCGCCTGCACCGCCAGATGCAACGCCACCAACGACGACGAACACGCCGTATCCACCGTCACCGCCGGACCCTCCAACCCAAACGTGTACGCGATACGCCCCGACACCACGCTCGCCGCGTTGCCGGTGAGGGAGAAGCCCTCGGCGGCCTGCGGGGTGTGCTCCAGGTCGACGAGGTAGCTGGGGTAGCCAGCGCCGACGAAGACGCCGCCATCCGTACCCTTCAGGGCATCCGCCGGGATGCCCGCCCGCTCCAGCGCCTCCCAGGCGGTCTCGAGCAGCAGGCGTTGCTGCGGGTCCATGGCGAGTGCCTCGCGGGGGCTGATGCCGAACAGCTCAGGGTCGAAGTCGGCGGCGTCGTACAGGAACCCGCCTTGGCGCGTGTAGGACGTGCCGGGATGGTCGGGGTCGGGATGATAGAGACGCTCGATGTCCCAGCCCCGGTCGGTCGGGAACCCGCCGATCGCATCGACGCCATCGGCCACGAGGCGCCACAGGTCCTCCGGCGAGGAGACGCCACCCGGGTAGCGGCACGCCATCCCGACGATCGCGATCGGTTCGTCGAGTCTCGCCGCAGTGGCCTTGACGGGTTCGGGTGTGGTCTCTGCGGTGCCGAGAGCCGCTGTCCCGAGGTACTCAACCAAGGCCGTCGGGGTCGGCCGGTCGAACACGACGGTGGCGGGCAGGCGCAGCTCGGTGGCGCCGTTGAGCCGGTTGCGCAGCTCCACCGCGGTCAGCGAGTCGAAGCCCAGCTCCTTGAACGACCGGTCCAGGTCGAGGCGCTGGCTGGGGTCGTGCCCGAGCACCGCGCACACGTGGACGCGGACCAGCTCCAGCAGGTGGTGCCGCCGTTCGGCCCGGGTCAGCCCGGCCAGCTGGCCAGCGAGGGTCGCGCCGGACACCGGCGAGGCGGCGACCGCGCGGCGCGCCGGCGTACGGACCAGGCCCCGGAGCATGCCCGGCACTCCGGTCTCCGCGGCCTGCCGGCGGACCGCAGCCAGGTCGAGGCTGGCCGCGACCAGGAGGGCCGCGTCGACGCCGGACGCCGCGTCGTAGAGCTGCAGGCCCCGCTCGCTGGTCATGGGGGTGAGGCCGGTGCGTGCCAGCCGGGCCCGGTCGGCCGCGCGGAGGCTGCGGGTCATTGCGCTGTCCGGCTCCCACAGCCCCCACGCGAGCGAGGTCGCCGGCAGCCCCTGCAGGCGGCGGTGCTGGGCCAGGGCGTCGAGGAACGCGTTCGCCGCGGCGTAGCTGCCCTGCCCGGCACTGCCCAGCACACCGGCGACCGACGAGTAGAGCACGAACATCGAAAGGTCGAGACCGCGGGTCAGCTCGTGCAGGTGGCACGCCGCATCCACCTTTGGTCGCAGCGCCTGGGCGACCTGCTCCCCGGTCAACGACTCGACCACCCCGTCGTCGACCACCCCCGCGGCATGCACCACCCCGGTCAAGGCATGCGCGGCGTCGACCCCCGCGAGCAGGCTGGCGAGCTGGGAGCGGTCAGCGACATCGCAGGCCTCGATGTGGACGGTCGTACCGGCCTGCTCGAGCTCGGCGGCCAGCGCAGCGGCGCCCGGCGCGTCCATGCCCCGCCGGCTGGCCAGCACCAGGTGCCGCACGTCGTGGTGGGTGACGAGGTGCCGGGCCAGCAGGGCACCGAGGGTGCCGGTGCCGCCGGTGACCAGCACGGTGCCGTCCGGACCCGGGCGGGCCGGCACCGTCAGCACGACCTTGCCGACGTGCCGGGCCTGGCTGATGAACCGGAACGCCTCCCGGGCCCGGCGTACGTCCCACGCCGTCACCGGAAGCGGTCGCAGCGCGCCGCGCTCGAACAGGTCCACAATGGTGCGCAGCAGCTGGCCGATCCGCTGCGGGCCGGCGTCCAGCATGTCGAACGCCTGGTAGGCCACGCCCCGGTGCTCGGCGCCGACCCGTTGCGGGTCGCGGATGTCGGTCTTGCCCATCTCCAGGAACCGGCCGCCGGCACCGAGCAGGCCCAATGACGCGTCCACGAAATCGCCGGCCAGGGAGCTCAGGACCACGTCCACGCCGGCGCCGCCGGTGGCCGCCATGACGCTGTCGGCGAAGCCCAGCGACCGCGACGAGGCGACCCGCTCGTCGGGGAGCCCAAGCTCCCGCAGCGTGCCCCACTTACCGGGGCTCGCCGTGGCGAAGACCTCGGCGCCGAGATGGTGGGCGAGCTGTATCGCGGCCATCCCGACGCCGCCCGCCCCGGCATGCACCAGCACCCGCTCCCCGGCTTGCAGCCGGGCCAGGTCCACCAGGCCGTAGAAGGCAGTCAGGAACACCACCGGGACGGCCGCGGCCTGCTCGAACGACCATTGGTGAGGCATCGGCACCAGCGTCTGCGCGTCCGCCACCACCACCGGGGTGAAGCAGCGGGGCACCAGGCCCATCACCCGGTCGCCCACCGACAGGCCGCTGACGCCGGGCCCGACCTCCGTGACCACGCCAGCGGCCTCGCTGCCGATGAACGCCTCACCCGGGTACATGCCCAACGTGACCAGCAAGTCGCGGAAGTTCACGCCTGCCGCCCGTACCGCTAGGCGCACCTGCCCGGCGTCCAGCGGCGCATGCGCGCCGGGCGCCGGCACCAGCGACAGGCACCCCAGTGTTCCGGAACCCACCGCGTCCAACCGCCACTGCCCCGTTCCCGGCGGCAGCGCCAGAGCCTCATCGCCCGGGACTACCCGCGCCAGGCGGGGCACCAGCACCTTCCCGTCCCGCACGGCCGCCTGCGGCTCCCCAGCCGCGAGTACGCCCGCAAGGACCGTTGCCGTGTCCACCCGTACATCCGGGTCTGGGTCCAGGTCCAGCAGCAGGAACCGGCCCGGGTGCTCCGACTGGGCCGACCTGACCAGCCCCCAGACCGGTGCCCGCGCCAGGTCGGGTACGTCCGACCCGGCGTGCGTGGCCACCGCGCCTCGGGTCAGCACCACCAGACACGACGCCGCCAGCCGCTCGTCAGCTAGCCAGTCCTGCAGCACCTGGACCGTCTCTGCGGTCGCCTGTGCGGCTGCGGCCGCCAGCTCGACATCACCGGCCGGTGCCGGCGCGAACAACACCACCGGGACGCCGGAGCCTGCGTCGGCCAATGTGGACGTGTCCTGGTACGCGCGGCCCCCGGCGCCGAACCTGTCCTCACCCAGCACGGCCCACTCCGGCGGCGCAGGCTGGTCCGGCGCATCCAGCGGCCGCCAGTCGACGCGGAACAACCCGTCCCGGTCGGCACCTCCGGCCAGCAGCTCGGCATTGACGGGCCGTAGCACCACGCGCTCGACGACTGCCGTGGGGACACCGGACGGGTCGGCGAGATCCACCCGTACGCCGTCAGGTCCGGCCTGCGTGATCCTCACGCGAGCTGCGGACAGGCCCGTAGCCAGCAGTGACACGCCGGTCCAGGCGAAGGGGATGCGCGGGGTGGTGGTGGTGTCGGTAGCGGTGGTGAGCAGGGGGTGCAGGGCGGCGTCGAGGAGGGCTGGGTGGATGGCGTAGTGGGTTGCC
Organism: Micromonosporaceae bacterium; assembly: GCA_035649895.1. GTDB lineage: Bacteria > Actinomycetota > Actinomycetes > Mycobacteriales > Micromonosporaceae > DASSUC01. The sequence continues at coordinate 6,282 of DASRIS010000045.1, forward strand.
TGGTCGTGTAGGGGTTCGGGAAGGGTGACCTCGGCGTAGAGGGTGTCGTTGTGGTGCCAGGCTCTGGTGAGGTTCTGGAAGGTGGGGCCGTAGTGGTAGCCGTTCTCCGCGGCGGTGGGGTAGAGCTCGGTGAGGTCGACGGGTTGGGCGTTAGGAGGAGGCCAGGCCGTCAGGTCTGGTGGTGGGGCGGGGGTGGGGTGGGGAGAGAGCAGGCCGTGGGCGTGGTGGGTCCAGGGCAGGTCGGGTGGTGCCTGGCTGGGGCGGGAGTAGATGTTGATGGTGCGTTGGCCACTGGGGTCGGGTGCGGTGAGGATGAGCTGGAGGTGGACGTTGTGGTGCTCGGGGCTGGTGAGGGGGGCTTGTAGGGTGAGCTCGCGCAGGTGCGGGCAGCTGACGCGGTCACCGGTGTGGATGGCCAGCTCGACGAGGGCGGTGCCGGGCAGGATGGCGGTGCCGGCGATGGCATGGTCGGACAGCCAAGGGTGGATGTCATGGGAGAGCTGGCCGGTGAGGATGACCTCGTCTGTGGTGGCGTGGGTGAGCGCGGCACCGAGGAGGGGGTGCGTGGACGGCTCCAGACCCGCGGTGGTGACGTCGGCACGGTGGGGTGGGGAGTGCAGCCAGTAGCGTTGGTGCTGGAACGCGTAGGTGGGCAGGTCGACCGGCTCGCCGCCGCGGCCGGTTAGCAGCTGTGGCCAGTCGACCGGGACGCCGCGCACCCATAGCCGGGCCAGCGCCTGGGTGAACGTGGCCACCTCGTCCCGGCCACGCCGGCCGGTGGCTACGAACGCGATGTCCCGGTCGTCCGGTGTGCACTGCGGTCCCATAGCGGTGAGCACGGCGTCCGGGCCGACCTCGACGACGGTGGTCACCCCGGCCCCGGCCAGCCAGGTCACCGCGTCGGCGAAGCGTACCGTCTGGCGGGCCTGCCGTACCCAGTAGCCCGGGGTTGATATCTCGTCGGTGGGATGACCGGTCACAGTGGACACGACCGGTAGCTGTGCGGGTTGGAGGTGGACGGTCCCGGCCACCTGGGCGAGCTCGTCCAGGACCGGCTCGACCAGCCGGGAGTGGAAGGCGTACCCGCCAGGGAGCCACTGCACCCGCACGCCGCGCTGGGTCAGCTCTGCCGCTACGGTCTCCAGCGCGTCCCGGGTGCCGGAGAGGACCACCGCCTGGGGGCCGTTGACCGCGGCTACGTCCACGGCCGCCGCTAGCTCGGCGGCTACCGCCACGGTCTGGCCTGCCGGTGCCCGTACCGAGAGCATGGCCCCGCCCTCGGGCAGGGCCTGCATCAGCCTTCCGCGCGCGGCTACCAGCCGGCAGGCGTCGGCCAGGTCGAGCACGCCGGCCACGTGCGCCGCGGCGACCTCGCCCACGGAGTGGCCCGCCACGAAGTCCGGCCGCACCCCGAACGACTCCAGCAGCCGGTAGCCGGCCACCTCCACCGCGAACAGCCCCGCCTGGGCAAAGACGGTCCGTTCCCACACCTGCGCCCCGCCACCGTCCAGCGCCTCCCCCAGCGACGCCGGCAGCAGCCCCTCGAACCCCGCGCACACCAAGGCCAACGCGTCCCGGAACACCGAGAACCCACCAGCCAGCCCCACGCCCATCCCGGCCCGCTGCGCCCCCTGACCGGAGAACACGACGCCCAACCGGCCCTCGGTCACCCGACCGGCCACCACACCGCCACCCTCACCCACCCGTACGACCCCACCCGTACCCTTCTGGCCGGCCGCCACCCTGCCTAGCCCCGCCACCAGCTGCTCCCGGTCGGTGCCCCACACCACCGCCCGCACGGGCAACCCCGCCCGGCCCACCGCCAACGACCACGCCACATCCGCGGCGCTGGCCTCAGCACCGGCCAGCGCCTCAGCCAGCCGCGACGCCTGACCCGCCAACGCGGCGGCGTCACCCGCCGACACCACCCACGGCACCACCGACCCGTCGAACACCGGCTCGGCCGGCTCTACAGGTGCCGCTGCCGGCTGTTCCGGCGCCTGCTCGATGACCACATGGGCGTTCGTCCCGCTGATCCCGAACGCAGACACAGCGGCTCGGCGTGGCCGGCCGGTCTGTGGCCAGTCGACCGGCTCGGTCAGCAGCCGCACCGCACCAGCCGACCAGTCCACCTGCGGCGACGGCTCATCCACATGCAACGTCGCCGGCAGCACCCCGTGCCGCAGCGCCAGCACCATCTTCATCACACCAGCCACACCCGCCGCCGCCTGCGCATGCCCGAT
>DASRIS010000046.1:0-15369 GCA_035649895.1 Micromonosporaceae bacterium
CTTCTTGCGGGCCAGGTCGCCGGTGACGCCGAAGATGACCAGGGCGCAGGACTCGGGGATGCGGGGCAGCCGGCGGTCCTGCGGGTCGCGCAGCGGGTTGGCGTGCCCGCCGCCGGCGAGCCCGGTCACGTCGACGCCGTGGCCGGTCACGTCAACGCCTTCGCCGCCGCGAGCAGCTGGTCCAGGCCGGCTGCCCGGTCGGTCAGGTGCAGGTGCAGCAGCGGCCGGCCGCGTGCGGCCAGGGCCTGCCGGTCGCCCGCGGCCTGCGCGGCGTGCAGCTGGCCGAAGGTGTACCGGCGACCGGGCACCGGCAGGTCCTCGGTGACCACACCGGTGACCTGGAGGAACGCCCCCTCCTGCGGCCCTGCCCTGTGGTACTGCCCGGCCGAGTGCAGCAGGCGCGGCCCCCACCCGAAGGTGACCGGCCGCCCGGCGGCCACGGCCAGCAGCGGCCGCAGCTGGGCCGCCGCAGCGTCACCCACCCGGTCCAGGTAGGCCATCACCGCAAGGTAGCCGCCCGCCCCCACGCCGTCCAGCAGCGCCCGCAGCGCGTCGGCGACGGTGGACAGGCCGGGGGCGCCGTACGCCTGGACCGCACCCTCCACAAAGGATGGCTCCGCCGCCGGCGGCCCGCCAGCCAGGATGCGGGTCGTGTTGTCCTTGGACTCGGCCACGTCCGGCTGGTCGAACGGGTTGACCCCGAGGATGCGCGCGGCCAGCGCCACCGCGCCCTGCCAGGCCAGGAACTGCGCGCCGAGCGGGCCGTTCACCGCCAGGTGCGGTGGCACGCCGCCGCCGGGCACCGTGCCGGGCAGCAGCGCGCCGCCGACCGTCACGGTGAGCACGTCCGGCCCGGTCGCGCCCGGCGCCGTCGGCGACTCCAGGACCACTGGCAGCAGGCCGCGCCCGCCCTTGCCGGTCGACTCCGCCACCAGCTGCTCGACCCAGCAGCCCAGCCCCTCGATGCCGCTGCCGTCCTCGGCCAGGGCGACCCGGTCCCGGCCCATCAGCGCCGCCGCGCCCAGCGCGGCGCCGAGGGCGAGCGCCGGGTTGTCCTCGTCGCGGCCCAGCGACGGGGCCAGCTCCTGCGCCTGGTCGAGCAGCTCGACCACGTCAACCCCGGCCAGTGCCGCCGGGACCAGGCCGGACGCGGTCAGCGCCGAGAACCGGCCGCCCACCTCCGGGTCGGCGGGGATGACCACCGCGCCCATCGCGCGGCCGGTGAGCTCCAGCGGCGAGCCCGGGTCGGTCACCACCACGAACCGCCGCCCGGCCTCCGCCTCGCTCATCCCCGCGTCGAGAAAAGCCTGCCAGTACGCCCGCCGGTGGCTGTCGGTCTCCGCAGTGGACCCAGACTTGCTGGACACCACCACGACGGTGCGCTCCAGCCGGTCGGCCAGCACGGCGCGCACCCGGCCCGGGTCGGTCGTGTCGAGCACGGCCAGGGGCAGGCCGAGGGTACGGGCGAGCGCCTCGGGCGCGAGCGACGAGCCACCCATCCCGGCCAGCACCACGTGCAGGTCCCCGCCGCCGGTCAGGCCGGCGATACCGGCGCCGGCCGCGCCGGTCAGCTCGGCCCGCAGCTCGGCCAGCTCGGGCAGCAGCTCCCGGGTGCGCCGGGCGGCGTCCACCCAGCCCAGCTGGGTCTTTGCCACGGCCTCGGCGGCCTCACCCCACAGCGTCGGGTCCTTCACCGCGAGCAGCCCCGGCACGCCGTCACGGACCAGCGCGGCCCGCGCCTCCCGGGCGCCCGGCACCGCCCCGGCGCCGTAGACCGACAGCCCGCCGGCCGCCTCGACGTCCAGCAGACCGTTCACGCCTGCGCCCCGAGCTGGGTCTCAACTCCTCGCAGCAGCTCCACCCAGCTCGCCTCGAACTTGTCCACGCCCTCGCGTTCCAGCACCGCCACCACGTCGTCGTACTCGATGCCCAGGTCGGCCAGGTCGGCGAGCACCTGCCGGGCCTCGTCGTAGTGGCCGGTGACGGTGTCCTCGCGGGTCTCGCCGTGGTCGGCGTACGCCTCGATGGTCTGCTCCGGCATGGTGTTCACCACGCCCGGCGCGACCAGCTCCTCGACGTAGACCACGTCGCGGTAGTCCGGGTTCTTCGTCGACGTGGATGCCCACAGTGGACGCTGCGGGTGCGCCCCGGCGTCGGCCAGGGCCTGCCACCGGGCCGAGGAGAAGACCTTCTCGTAGCGCTCGTACGCCAGCCGGGCGTTGGCCACGGCCGCCTTGCCCTTGCACGCCCGGGCCCGGTCCGAACCGATCTTGTCCAGCCGGCCGTCGACCTCGGTGTCCATCCGCGACACGAAGAACGAGGCCACCGAGCACAGCCGGGACAGGTCGTGCCCGTTCGCCCGGGCCTGCTCCAGGCCGGCCAGGAACGCGTCCATCACCTGCTCGTACCGCTCCAGGCCGAAGATCAGCGTCACGTTGACGCTGATACCCTCGGCCAGCGTCGCGGTGATGGCGGGCAGCCCCGCCTCGGTGGCCGGGATCTTGATGAACAGGTTCGGCCGGTCCACCAGCCACCACAGCGCCTTGGCCTCGGCCACGGTCTGCTCGCAGTCGTGCGCCAGCCGCGGGTCGACCTCCAGCGACACCCGGCCGTCGACGCCGGACGTCGCGTCGTACGCCGGGCGCATCACGTCGCACGCGGCCCGCACGTCGTACGTGGTGATCATGCGGCCGGCCTCCTCGACCGAGACCTCCCGCACGGTCAGCTCCCGCACCTGCTCCTGGTAGCACTCGGAGCCGGCCACCGCCTTGGCGAAGATGGTCGGGTTGCTGGTCACCCCGACCACGTGCCGCTCCCGGCGCAGCCGGTCGAGCCCGCCGGTCACCAGCAGGTCCCGGGAGATGTTGTCCAGCCAGACCGCGACCCCCGCGGCGGAGAGCTGGCTCAGCCTGTCGGTCATCGCACACGCACCCTTCAGTTTCCGGTCGTCGATCCCTTGACCTCACCCACGCGCGACAGCGCCGCCCGGGCGGCCGCGACCACCCGGTCCGGGGTGAACCCGAACTGCTCGAAGAGGACCTGGTACGGCGCGCTCGCCCCGTAGTGTTCCAAACTGACACACTCCCCGGCGTCCCCGACCAGGTCCCGCCAGCTCATCGCCACGCCGGCCTCCACGCTCACCCGCGCCTTGACCCCGCGCGGCAGCACCGACTCCCGGTACGCCTCGTCCTGCGCCCGGAACCACTCCTGGCACGGCATGGACACGACCCGGGTGGGCACCCCGTCGGCCTCCAGCCGCTCCCGCGCGGTCAGGCACAGCGGCACCTCGGAGCCGGTGCCGATGAGCACCACCCGGGGCTGCCCGTTGCCGGCGTCGGCCAGCACGTACCCGCCGCGGGCCACGCCCTCGGCCGGTGCGAGGTCGCCACCACGGTCGAGCACCGGCAGGTTCTGCCGGGTCAGGCACAGCGCGGTGGGCCGGTCGGTGTGCTCCAGCGCGCACCGCCACGCCCAGGCGGTCTCGTTGGCGTCGGCCGGGCGCACCACGTCCAGGCCGGGGATGGCGCGCAGCGCGGAGAGGTGCTCGACCGGCTGGTGCGTCGGGCCGTCCTCGCCGAGCCCGACTGAGTCGTGCGTCCAGACGTAGACCACCGGCAGGCCCATCAGGGCGGCCAGCCGTACCGCCGGGCGCATGTAGTCGCTGAAGACCAGGAACGTGGCGAGGTAGGGCCGGGTCGCGCCGTGTAGCGCGATGCCGTTGCCGATCGCGCCCATGCCGTGCTCGCGCACGCCGAAGTGCAGGATGCGGCCGTACTCGTTGCCCTGGAAGGCCTTTGTGGAGAGCTCCGGCGGGACGAAGGACGGCTCGCCCTTCATCGCGGTGTTGTTGCTCTCGGCCAGGTCGGCCGAGCCGCCCCACAGCTCCGGCAGCACCGGCGCCAGCGCGTCGAGGACCTCGCCGGAGGCCTTGCGGGTGGCCACCCCCTTGGCGTCCGCGGGAAACTCGGGCAGCGCCGAGGTCCAGCCCTCCGGCAGGGTACGGGTGGACAGCCGGTGGAACAGCGCGGCCCGCTCCGGGTTGTCCCCGGCCCAGGAGTCGTACTCCTTCTGCCACTGCTCGTGGGCCTGCCGGCCGCGCTCCACCACGCGGCGGGCGTGCCCGAGCACGTCCGGGTCGACGGCGAAGCTGGCGCCCGGGTCGAAGCCGAGCACCTTCTTTGTCGCCGCCACCTCCTCGGCACCCATCGCCGAGCCATGGATCTTGCCGGTGTTCTGCTTGTTCGGGGCGGGCCAGCCGATGATCGTGCGCAGCGCGACGAACGACGGCCGGTCGGCCTCGGCCCGGGCCGCGAGCAGGGCGGTGTGCAGCGCCTCCACGTCCTCGTGGTACTCGCCCTGGTCGGCGTGGCCGGTGCGCCAGTCCACCGTCTGCACGTGCCACCCGTACGCCGCGTAGCGGGCGGCGACGTCCTCGGACTTGGCGATGCGGGTGTCGTCCTCGATGGAGATCTCGTTGTCGTCGTAGAGCAGCACGAGGTTGCCCAGCCGCTGGTGCCCGGCGAGCGCGGACACCTCGTGGCTGACCCCCTCCTCGATGTCGCCGTCCGAGCAGAAGACGTAGACGTGGTGGTCGAACGGGGAGGAGCCGGGCGGGGCGTCGGGGTCGAACAGGCCGCGCTCGCGCCGGGCCGCCATGGCCATGCCCACCGCGTTGCCCAGGCCCTGCCCGAGCGGGCCGGTCGTGGTCTCCACACCCACCGTGTGCCCGTGCTCCGGGTGGCCCGGCGTCAGCGAGCCCCACTGCCGCAGCGCGGCCAGGTCGTCCAGCTCCAGCCCGTACCCGGACAGGTAGAGCTGGATGTAGAGGGTGAGGCTGGAGTGTCCACAGGAGAGGACGAAACGGTCGCGGCCGGGCCAGCCGGGGTCCGTGGGGTCGTGCCGCAGCACCCGCTGGAACAGCAGGTACGCGGCCGGGGCCAGGCTCATCGCGGTGCCCGGATGGCCGTTGCCGGCCTTCTCCACGGCGTCCATGGCGAGGACCCGGACCGTGTCGACCGCACGGCGGTCAAGGTCGGACCAGTCGAGACGGGTATCGGTCACGGCTGCACCCTACCCACGGGGGAGCCCGCCTACGCGCGAGCGGCTGCGGTTCCGCGCAGGGCGGAGCTCGGCCGGCCGGCTGGTCACCCGGGCCCGAGGCCGGCGCAGGCAGGCCCGTAAGCTGCCGTAGTCTCTGTATGCCTGCGGGCACCTGCCTGCCCACTGGTTCCTAGGTGCCCACTGGTCCTTAGGCGCAGCTGGTCCTAGGCGCAACGGCCGATGGTGAAGAGGTGGCAACCGCGTGACTGTCCCGGTCCCTTCATGAGCGGCGGTCCCTCATGAGCACGGTCACCGACCGCGCGGTGACCGTCCGGGACCCGTACGCCACCCAGGCGCCGGCACCGGCCATGGTCCGTGCCGGCCGGGTCGTACGGGCGTACCTCGCCCTGACCAAGCCCCGCATCGTCGAGCTGCTGCTGGTCACCACCGTGCCCACGATGCTGCTCGCGCACGGCGGCCTGCCGCCGGTGTGGCTGGTCCTGGTCGTCGTAGCCGGGGGCTCGCTCGCCGCGGGAGCCGCCAACGTGCTCAACTGCTACCTGGACCGCGACCTCGACCAGCTCATGCGGCGCACGTCCGGCCGGCCGCTGCCCAGCCACGCGGTCTCCGCTCCGGCCGCGCTCGCCTTCGGCCTGAGCCTCGCGGTCGTCTCGGTCGCCCTGATGGCGGCCTTCACCAACCTGCTCGCGGCCGGGCTGACGCTCGCAGCCATCGTCTACTACGACGTGGTCTACACGCTGTGGCTCAAGCGCACCACCCCGCTGAACACGGTCTGGGGCGGCGTGTGCGGGGCGGCTCCGGTGCTGATCGGGTGGGCCGCGGTCACCGGCTCACTCTCCTGGCCGGCGTGGGTGCTCTTTGCGGTGGTGTTCCTCTGGCAGCCGCCGCACTTCTACGCGCTGGCGATCAAGTTCCGCGACGACTACGCCCGGGCCGGCATCCCGATGCTGCCGGTCGTCGCCACGCCCCGGCGGGTCTCGGTCGAGTCCGTGGTCTTCGCCTGGCTCACCGTGGCGGCCTCCCTCGCCCTGTGGCCGCTGGGCATGACCCCGGTGTACGGCCTCACCGCGCTGGTCACCGGCCTGATGCTGGTCCGGGAGGCGCACCGGCTCGACGGCCGGGTCCACCGTGGTGAGCCGGCCAGCCCGATGCGCCTGTTCCACTGGTCGACCAGCTACCTGACCATCCTGTTCGCCGCGGTCGCGGTCGACGCACTCCTCTAGCGGCGTTCTGTTCCGGCTGGGCCCTAGCTGAACCGGCTGGTGTCGTTACGCACGGCGACCCCTACGTGGGCGTTGACTACATGACTGTGTACTCTCAACCGTTGTGCCACTGACGCGCCAGATCTGCCCTACAGTGCGCTACTGGATGCGGGATACGAAGCTCGCCCGGTATGCCCCCTCTGGCTGGCGGCCAAACCGGCAGATATCGTCACGAGTCACAGGCGTACCAGCATTCCCGCAGGGTAACTCGGATCACACATTCCTCTAAGGAGTCGCCCGGCGTGCCCACTGTCTGCCTACGCTGCCCCGCATGGCAGATGGTTCCGATACGACGCTCACTGATGAGCGGACCGCCCCCGTGCCAGCCACGCCAAGTGGCCTCGTGGCCGGGCTGAGATCCTTCGCGGCCGGGCACGGCGGAGCGCGGGCGGTGATCGAGTACGTCGGCCGGCGGGGTGCACGCATTGTGCTCGTCGGAGGGGATGGCGCATGGGGCGACGAGTTCGCCCCAGGCACGGACGTGGCGCGTACGGCCTGCGAGAAGGCGGGCGTCACGGTCGAGAACACGTGGGAACGGGAGCTGATCGACCTCATGCGGCCGAGCAACGACCTTTGGCGGTCGATGGCCCGCCGGACGCTCGCCCGCTGAGGATCCACCCGCGCACATCACCTTTGACCAGTCGCAACCGTGCAGAGGCGACCCGGGAGAAGTCCCGGGTCGCTCTCGTCACCTGTGCCGAGCTGCCCACCGGAGACCCCGACGACCAGCTGCTGAGCGAGCCGCTGCGCCACCGCGGCGCGACCGCCGAACCGGTGGCCTGGGACGACCCCGGCGTTGACTGGTCCGCCTTTGACCTGGCCGTACTGCGCTCGACCTGGAACTACCCGGACCGGCGCACCGAGTTCCTCAGCTGGGCGGCCGGGGTGCCCCGCCTGGCCAACCCCGCCGACGTGGTCACCTGGAACACCGACAAGCACTACCTGGCCGACCTCGCCGCCGCCGGCGTACCGGTGGTGCCGACGAGCTGGCTGGCCCCCGGTGGCCCGGTGGCCCTGCCCACCGCGGGCGAGCACGTGCTCAAGCCGGCCGTCGGCGTGGGCAGCAAGGGGTCCGGCCGCTACGACCTGGCCGACCCGGCGCACCGGCGGCTCGCCGCAAGCCACCTCGCCCTGCTGCACGCGGCAGGGCAGCACATGATGCTCCAGCCGTTCCTCCCCGCGGTCGAGACGGTGGGGGAGACCGCGCTGGTCTTCCTCGGCGGGGCCTACAGCCACGCGATCCGCAAGGCCGGGCTGCTGACCGGGCCGTACGCGCCGGTCGAGGGCCTGTACCTGGCGGAGACGGTCGCGCCGCGCACAGCCTCGCCAGCCGAGCGCGCCGTCGCGCAGCAGGCGCTGGCCGTGGTGCCCGGGGGTGCCGGCCGGCTGCTCTACGCCCGGGTCGACCTGCTGCCCGGCCCGCACAGCGAACCGCTGGTGGTGGAGCTGGAGCTCACCGAGCCGTCCCTCTTCCTCGGGTACGCCGCCGGCGCCGCCGACCGCCTCGCGACGGCGATCGTCAAGAGCGCAGGCCGGCCCGGGCCGGCCCGCTGACCGGTTCTGGGGCACGGCTGCCGATGGTGGACGGCCCGCTGCCAGCAGGCGGGGTGCCGCCGGCAGGGATGGTGCCGCCAGCCGGCGGGGTGACGCTGGCGGGTGCGCCGCCACCGCCACCGGTGGACTGGCCGGCCGGCGCCGCCGGCAGCCGGGTCCGGGTGCGCGCCGCCACGGCGAGCGTGGCCAGCCACACGGCGCACGCGCCGGCCATGTGCGCCGCCACAACCAGCGCCGGCAGCCCGGTGACGTACTGCACGAAGCCAACCGCGCCCTGGGCCAGCTCGATGCCGACCAGCACCGCGCTGGCGCGGACCAGGGGCGCCGGCGCGGCCACCGCGCGCAGCGCGAACCACAGCGCGATGGACACCCCGACCAGCAGGAACACCGCATCGGCGTGCAGCTGCGAGATGGTCTGCGGGTCCAGCCCGGTGCGCCGGGCCGCGGCGTCGCCCGCGTGCGGGCCGCTGCCGGTGACCACCGTGCCCAGGACGAGCACGCCCGCGCTCGCGGCCACCACCACACCGACCAGCTGGCGCACCGGCCGGGCCACCACGGCGCGCGCTGGGCCGTCCGGCTCACCGGTGTGCCGCCACAGCGCGTACGCCGCGGCGATCACCGCCATCGAGAGCAGGAAGTGCGCCGCCACCACCCACGGGTTGAGCCCGGTCAGCACGGTGACCCCGCCGAGGGCGGCCTGCGCCGGGATGCCGGCGAACACCAGCAGGGACAGCCCCACTAGGGCCCGCCGGCGCGGCCGGGCCAGCAGCGCGGCAACGACGCACGCCACGGCCAGCAGGCCCACCACGCCGGTGAGCAGCCGGTTGCCGAACTCGATCAGCCCGTGCACGCCCATCTCCGGCGTCACCACGTACGACCCGTCGGTGCACCGCGGCCAGGTGGGGCAGCCGAGTCCGGACCCGGTGAGCCGGACCGCACCGCCGGTCACTACGATCCCGACGTTGGCCAGCAGCGAGGCCAGGGCTAGTCGGCGCAGCACGGCGCCATGGTACGCGCCGGCTCCTGCGGCCTGGCCGGCGCCGGGTTGGCCACCGGTGGGCCGGTTTGCAGGTGCCGCTCGAAATACGTCACACTGGTGTAGTGAAAAACGTGGCGGCGGTAGAGCGCGCGACCGGGACCCCGGCCGCCGCCGATGGCCGTACCCGTGACCGGGTGGCCAAGCTGCTCCTGGCCCGCGGCTCCGCCACAGCGGCCGAGCTGGGCAAGGCCCTGGGCCTGAGCCCTGCCGCGATCCGCCGGCACCTCGACGCGATGCTCGCGGACGGGCTCGTGGTCGGCCGGGACCGCCCGCCGCGCGCCCCGCGCGGGCGGGGACGCCCAGCCCGCGTCTTCGCGCTCACCGAGACGGCCCGGGAGGCGTTCCCGCACCACTACGACGGCCTGGCCACCGCCGCACTGCGCTGGATCGGCGAGCAGGGCGGGCGGCCGGCGGTGGCCGCGTTCGCCGCCGCGCAGGTCGCGGCCCTGGAGGAGCGCTGCCGCCTGGCCATGGAGGGTGCCGGCGACGACCCGCTGGCCCGCGCCCGGGCGCTCGCCGAGGCGCTCACCGCCGAGGGCTACGCCGCCAACGCGTCGGTCATCGCCTCCGGCGGCCAGCTGTGCCAGCACCACTGCCCGGTGGCCCACGTCGCCGCCGAGTTCTCCGAGCTGTGCGAGGCGGAGACCAGGGTGATCTCCCGCCTCGTCGGCACCCACGTGCAACGCCTGGCGACCATCGCCCACGGCGACGGGGTGTGCACCACGCACATCCCAGGCCCGCGCCAGGCACAACTGACCCCAACCCCGAGGACGGACTGATGACCACTACCGACCAGCTCGCTGGTTTGGGCAGGTACGAGTACGGCTGGGCCGACTCCGACCTGGCCGGCGCCTCGGCGCGCCGCGGGCTCAACGAGGACGTCGTCCGGGACATCTCGGCCCGCAAGAACGAGCCGGAGTGGATGCTCGACCTGCGGCTGAAGGGGCTCCGGCTGTTCCGGCGCAAGCCGATGCCGGCCTGGGGCGCCGACCTGTCAGGGATCGACTTCGACAACATCAAGTACTTCGTGCGCTCCACCGAGAAGCAGGCGGCCTCCTGGGAGGAGCTGCCCGAGGACATCAAGAACACCTACGACCGGCTGGGCATCCCCGAGGCGGAGAAGCAGCGCCTCGTCGCCGGCGTGGCGGCCCAGTATGAATCGACCGTGGTCTATCATAAGATCCGGGAGGACCTGGAGCAGCAGGGTGTGGTGTTCCTGGACACCGACACCGGGCTCAAGGAGCACGAGAACCTCTACCGGGAGTACTTCGGCACGGTGATCCCGGTGGGCGACAACAAGTTCGCCGCCCTCAACACCGCGGTCTGGTCCGGTGGCTCGTTCATCTACGTGCCGAAGGGCGTGCACGTGGAGATCCCGCTGCAGGCGTACTTCCGGATCAACACCGAGAACATGGGCCAGTTCGAGCGGACGCTGATCATCGTCGACGAGGGCGCGTACGTGCACTACGTCGAGGGGTGCACCGCGCCGATCTACTCCAGCGACTCGCTGCACAGCGCGGTCGTGGAGATCATCGTGCGCAAGGGTGCCCGCTGCCGCTACACGACGATCCAGAACTGGTCGAACAACGTCTACAACCTGGTCACCAAGCGGGCCGTGGCGCACGAGGGCGCGACCATGGAGTGGGTCGACGGCAACATCGGGTCCAAGGTGACCATGAAGTACCCGGCCGTCTTCATGACCGGTGAGCACGCCAAGGGCGAGGTGCTCTCGGTCGCCATGGCGGGCGAGGGGCAGCACCAGGACGCCGGCGCGAAGATGGTGCACGCCGCGCCGCACACCTCCTCGACGATCGTGTCCAAGTCGATCGCCCGGGGTGGCGGCCGGACCTCGTACCGGGGGCTGGTGCAGGTGCTGGAGGGCTCGCACCACTCACGCTCCACGGTCAAGTGCGACGCGCTGCTGGTCGACGCGGTCTCCCGCTCCGACACCTATCCCTATGTGGACGTCCGTGAGGACGACGTGTCCATGGGGCACGAGGCGACCGTCTCCAAGGTCAGCGACGACCAGCTGTTCTACCTGATGAGCCGGGGCCTGTCCGAGGACGAGGCGATGGCGATGATCGTGCGCGGCTTCATCGAGCCGATCGCCAAGGAGCTGCCGATGGAGTATGCGCTGGAGCTAAACCGCCTCATCGAGCTGCAGATGGAAGGGGCCGTCGGCTGATGACCGACACTCTCGTTGCGCCGCCGCAGGCGGCGGGCCAGCCCGGAGCCGCGGGACCGTCCAGGAACGGCGGCCAGCCTAAGACCAAGGCGCACGCGCTGCGGTCGTACGACGTCGCGGACTTCCCGGCCCTGACCGGTCGGGAGGAGGAGTGGCGGTTCACCCCGCTGCGGCGGCTGCGTGGGCTGGTCACCGGTGATGGGGACGCGCCGGCGGCACGGCTCCGCTACGACCACGGTGCGCTGCCCGAGGGCGTGGACGTGCGGCACGCCACCCGGGACGCGGCCCACGCCGGGTCGGTCGGGGCGGGGTCCGTCCGGGCGGGGTCGGTGCTGGTGCCGTTCGACCGGGTCAGCGCGCTCGCCTACGGCCGGTTCACCGAGGCCCTGGTGGTGTCGGTGGCCAAGGGGGCGGCCCCGCAGGAGCCGGTGCTGCTGCGGGCCACCGGCGCCGGTGCCGAGCCGCTCTCCTTCGGCCACACGGTCGTCGACGTGGGCCAGCTCGCCGAGGTGACGCTGGTGCTGGAGCAGGCCGGGTCGGTCACGCTCGCCGACAACGTCGAGGTCTGCGTCGGTGACGGCGCCCGCCTGACCCTGGTCACCGTGGCCGGCTGGGCGCCGGACGCGGTGCAGGCCCAGCACGTGAAGTTCCGGCTCGGCCGGGACGCGCGGCTGACGCACGTGCAGGTCGCCCTCGGCGGTGACCTGGTGCGGCAGTTCACCAGCGTGGAGTACGCCGGCCGGGGCGGCGACGCGCAGCTCTACGGGGTCTACTTCGCCACCGGCGCCACCGGCGCCACCGGCGCCACCGGCGCCACCGGCGCCACCGGAGGGCAGGAGGCCGGGGGGCCGGAGGGCGGGCAGCACCTGGAGCACCGGCTGCTGGTCGACCACTGCGTGCCGGACTGCCGCAGCTACGTCAGCTACCGCGGGGCGTTGCAGGGTGCGCAGGCGCACACGGTGTGGGTCGGCGACGTGCTGATCCGGGCGGAGGCGACCGGCACGGACACCTACGAGGTGAACCGGAACCTGGTGCTCACCGACGGGGCGCGGGCGGACTCCGTACCAAATCTGGAGATCGAGACCGGTGAGGTGGTCGGCGCCGGGCACGCCAGCGCGACCGGCCGCTTCGACGACGAGCAGCTGTTCTACCTGATGGCCCGGGGGATCCCGGAGGTCGAGGCGCGCCGGCTGGTGGTACGCGGCTTCTTCGCCGAGCTGCTGGCCAAGGTCCCGGTGGGGGAGCTGCGCGAGCGGCTGGCCGCCACCATCGATGCCCGGCTGTCGGAGGTGGGTGCGTGATGATCCGGGTCTGCTCCACTGAGGACGTTCCCAAGGGGAGCGCGATCGCGGCGATGGTGGACGGCACGCCGCTGGCCATCGTGCACGCGCCTGGCTCCGATGAGGGCGCCGCCGGCGACGGGGAGTTCTTCGCCGTCTACGACCAGTGCTCCCACGAGGCGGTCGCGCTCAGCGAGGGGGACATCGACGGCTGCCAGCTCGAGTGCTGGCTGCACGGCTCCCGTTTCGACCTGCGCACCGGCGCGCCGACCGGGCTGCCCGCCACCCGGCCCGTCCCTGTCTACCCCGTCGAGATCCGCGACGGCGACGTCTACGTGTCGCTGACACCGAGCAATGGAGTGACCGCCCCGTGAGCGTTCTGGAGATTCGTGACCTGCACGTGTCGGTACGGCTGCCGGACGGGCCGCCCAAGCCGATCCTGGCCGGGGTCAACCTGACCATACGTGCCGGTGAGACGCACGCCATCATGGGCCCCAACGGCTCCGGCAAGTCGACGCTCGCGTACTCGGTCGCCGGCCACCCGAAGTACGAGGTGACCCGCGGCTCGGTGACCCTGGACGGGGTGGACGTGCTGGGCCTGACCGTGGACGAGCGGGCCCGGGCCGGGTTGTTCCTCGCCATGCAGTACCCGGTGGAGGTCCCCGGGGTCAGCGTGGCCAACTTCCTGCGCACCGCGAAGACGGCGCTGGACGGCACCGCGCCGAAGCTGCGCACGTGGGGAGCCGAGCTCAAGGGCGCGATGGAGCGCCTCGGCATGGACCCGGCCTTCGCCCAGCGCAACGTGAACGAGGGCTTCTCCGGCGGTGAGAAGAAGCGGCACGAGATCGTGCAGCTGGAGCTGCTGCAGCCGAAGGTCGCGATCCTCGACGAGACCGACTCCGGCCTGGACATCGACGCGCTGCGGGTGGTCAGCGAGGGGGTCAACCGGGTGCGGTCGTCCGGCGAGACGGGCGTCCTGCTGATCACCCACTACACCCGGATCCTGCGCTACGTGCGCCCGGACTTCGTGCACGTCTTCGTCGGCGGGCGCATCGTTGAGGAGGACGGCCCGGAGCTGGCCGAGCGGCTGGAGGCGGAGGGGTACGAGCGCTACCTGGCCGGGGCCGGCCCGGCGCGGGCCGGAGCCCCGACATGACCGCGGTCAGCATCCCGGCCGGGATGCCGCAGTTCGCCGAGGTGCCCCGGCTCGACGTGGCGAAGGTGCGGGCCGACTTCCCGATCCTGGGCCGGACGGTCAACGGCCACCCGCTGGTCTACCTGGACTCGGCGAACACGTCGCAGAAGCCGCGGCCGGTGCTCGATGCGATGGCCGAGCACTACGCACGGCACAACGCCAACGTGGCGCGCTCGGTGCACACGCTCGGCACCGAGGCGACCGAGGCGTACGAGGGCGCGCGCGCCAAGGTGGCCGCGTTCATCGGCGCGGCCTCGCCGGACGAGGTGGTGTTCACGAAGAACTCCACCGAGGCGATCAACCTGGCCGCGTACGCGTTCAGCAGCACGCGCGAGGGCCGCTTTGCGCTGCGCCCCGGCGACGAGGTGGTGATCTCCGAGATGGAGCACCACTCGAACATCGTGCCGTGGCAGCTGCTGTGCGAGCGCACCGGCGCCCGGCTGCGCTGGTTCGGCATCACCGACGGCGGCCGCCTCGACGAGTCCAACCTGGACGAGCTGGTCAACGAGCGTACGAAGATCGTCTCGTACGTGCACGTGTCGAACATCCTGGGCACGGTCAACCCGACCGCGCGGATCACCGAGCGGGCCCGCCAGGTCGGCGCGCTGGTGCTGCTGGACTGCTCCCAGTCAGCGCCGCACCTGCCGGTCTCCGTCGCCGACCTCGGCGCGGACCTCATCGCGTTCACCGGGCACAAGATGTGCGGCCCGACCGGCATCGGGGTGCTGTGGGGCCGTGGCGAGCTGCTCGCCGAGATGCCGCCGTTCCTGGGCGGCGGCTCCATGATCGAGACGGTGACGATGGAGCGGACCACGTTCGCCGCCCCGCCAGCCCGGTTCGAGGCGGGTACCCCGCCGATCGCCCAGGCGGTCGGGCTGGGCGCGGCCGTGGACTACCTGTCCGGCATCGGCATGACGGCCGTCGCCTGGCACGAGAAGGAGCTGGTCACGTACGCCCTGGACGCGCTGGCGACAGTGCCCGGGCTGCGGGTGTTCGGGCCGGCGTCGCCGGTGGGCCGGGGCGGCACGATCTCCTTCGCCCTGGACGGGGTCCACCCGCACGACGTGGGCCAGGTGCTCGACGCGCGGGGCGTGCAGGTGCGCGTTGGCCACCACTGCGCGCGGCCGGTCTGCGCCCGCTTCGGCGTGGCCGCGATGACCCGGGCCTCGTTCTACCTCTACACCACGACCGAAGAGGTCGACGCGCTGGTCCGGGCGCTGGAGGAGGTGCGGGAGGTGTTCGGGTGATGCAGCTGGACAACCTCTACCAGGAGATCATCCTGGACCACTACAAGCGCCCGCACGGCCGCGGGCTGCGCGAGCCGTACCAGGCGCAGGCCCACCACGTGAACCCGACCTGCGGGGACGAGGTGACCCTGCGGGTCCGGCTCAGCGGGGACACGGTCGAGGACATCTCGTACGACGGGATCGGCTGCGCGATCAGCCAGGCGTCCGCGAGCGTGCTGTACGAGCAGCTCTCCGGCCGGCCGCTGGGCGAGGCGCTGCGGGTGCACGAGGCGTTCGTAGAGATGGTCGGCGGCCGTGGCGAGGTCGAGGCGGACGAGGCAGTCCTGGGGGACGGGGTCGCGTTCGCGGGCGTCGCGCGCTACCCGGCCCGGGTGAAGTGCGCGCTGCTGCCGTGGATGGCCTTCAAGGACGCCGCCAGCCGGGCGGCAGACGGCGGTGGAGCCGCGCGGGCGGCGGATGGTGGTGGGGCCGCGCGGGCGGCGGATGGTGGTGGGGCCGCGCGGGCGGCGGATGGTGGTGGGGCCGCGCGGGCGGCGGATGGTGGTG
>DASRIS010000047.1:0-5502 GCA_035649895.1 Micromonosporaceae bacterium
GGGTGGTACGGCTCAAGCCGTACCGGCGGCGTTGGCCTGCCCGGCGGGGGGCATCTCGTCGGGGGTGGGCAGCGTGGGGTGGTCGGGTCGGTCGGGGACTGGTCGTAGGTGGCGTACCGGCGTTGGTGTGCTCATGCTGTCGTCGGCGTTGTCAGGTCCGGCGGGGTCGGGGCAGTAGCGTTGCCAGGCGTCGGTGAAGTCGCAGCGGCGGTAGCCCTTGACCCGGCCGGTGGGTTGGGGGAAGCGGATGTTGTTGGAGCTGATCTCGTAGTTGGCGAGCAGCGCGGCGAGCTTTATCGCCGTGAGGCCGGTGCCGTCGTGGGTGGCCCAGGGTGCTTCGGGGTCGGCTTTGAGCCGGTCGACCAGGGTGGTGGTGGGGATGGTCTCGTGGGTGCCGAACGCGGCCCGGCAGTCGGTCAGCAGCCGGATGCGGTCGGATGGTGCGGCGGCCTCGTCGCGTCCGGCGGTGAGTGCTATGGCGGCGTGTCGGCTGCGGTTGGGCCAGTCGGCTCCGGCGAGGTCCGCGACCGCGATCAGTGGTTCCCAGGTGTCCGCGGCCCGGTCCTCCAGCGGTGTGCGCGGCTCGGCCTGCTCCAGGTCGGTGAGGTGGGCGCGGAGCCACAGGTTCAGCTCGTGGGCCAGGCGGCGTAGGGCCGGCCCGTCGCGGCGGTGGCGGTAGGGTGCGACGGTCTCGCCGGGGGCGCGGCGGCGCATGCGGATGACCACGGCGCGGTCCTCGATGGTGTCGGGCATGGTGCCGATGCCGGCTAGGGCGGCCATGGCGAAGGTGGGGATGCGTTCGAGCCGGTTGTGGGCGTGGTTCCACCGGATGGTGGGGCGGTTGCGTTGGTGGCCGGCGTTGAGCAGGCCGCGTAGCTCCTCGTTGGTCTCGGCCTGCCTGCCGCCGAAGATGGTGTCGGCCTCGTCGACTAGCAGGGTGGGGGGTTCGTCGCTGCCGATGGAGCGGTACACGGCGGCGGTGCTGGCGTTGACGGTGATGAGCGGGTTGTGGCAGGTGCCCTCGACCACGTCGAGGAGCCGGGACTTGCCGCAGCGCTTCTCCGGCGCCCGGATGACCAGCCGGGGGGCGTGTGCCCAGGCGGGTTGGGCGTGGGTGGCGGCGACCCACAGGGCGACCGCGTCGACCGCCTCGGGTGAGGGCAGGGCGACGTAGCGGGTGAGGGTGGCGTGCAGCCGGGTGAGCACGGCCGCGCCGTCGGGTGCTGGTTGCTCGCTCATGCGGCGGTCCCTTCTGTGGCTACGGCGACGGACTCGGCGTGGAAGCCGCCCGCGATGGCGGCGCGGGTGTCGCGGTCGTTCTGGTCGGCGTCGCGGCCGGCGGTGTACAGCGCGGCGTAGGCGTCGGTGTAGGTGAGCGCCCCCGCGGCGACCATCCGGGCCACCCCGCGGGCGGCGCCGTAGAGCGTGGTGCGGCGGGTGCCCTGTGGGGCGTGGGCGACCGCGGCCAGGTGCGCGGCGAGCAGCGCCGCCGGGGATGAGATGCCCCCCGCCGGGCAGGCCAACGCCGCCGGTACGGCTTGAGCCGTACCACCCCGCCAGGCCGTACCGGCCGGAACCGCCTCTGAGCTGCGGGAACGCTGGCCTGGTACGGCTGGTACGGCTGGTACGGCTTGGGGCAGCCCAACCGGGCGGCACCGCTCGACCAGCGCCGTAGGCATTGCCGCGACGGGCCGGTCACCGACCCACCGGTACGGCTGGCCCGTATGCGGGTGGACCGAGGGTGGGGCCACGACGTAGCCGCCGTCGGCCTTGAGGTCCACCCCGGCCAGCCCGGCGACCTTCGCCGAGAGCGGCCCGCCGGGGTGGGCGTAGTACAGGTGCCACCCGCCGCTGCCGGTGGACACGGCCCGGGTGGGCGGCATCAGGCCGGGGATGACCCGCCCGCCGTTACGGGGGTCGATGTCGACCACGACCAGCCCGGCGGGGGTGATGGTGGCGGTGCTGCCGGTGCGGATGGCCAGCAGCCCGTAGGGCACGGCGTCGAATAGGGCGGCGATGCGGTCCGGGTCGGTGCTGGCGGCGTAGAACCCGTGGCAGGTCAGATGGTCGCAGCTGGCCGGGTCATGCTGCGGGTCGTCGCGGGGACAGCCGGCGCAGTTGGCCACGGGGCGTTTCGAGCGGCCGAGCAGGAACACCGGTAGCCCTTGGGCGGCCAGGGCCAGTGCCGCGGACAGCACCGGCAGGGTGTCGAGCATGACGGTTGGCTCCTTCGCGGTGATGTTGGTGGGCCGTTGCTGTCCGCGCGGGGTGCAGGCGGCGCAGTCGCGCCGCCGCAGGGTGTAGCGGCGCCCGGTGACCGGGCCGGTGACGGGCGTGGCGCAGATGTGCGGGTAGGGCTGCCCGATGGGCACGGGGCGGCCGAGCGCGGCGCTGGCGGCGACCCACTGGCCGGTGGCGGCCGGTCGGGGCCCGCTCGGGGGGTCATGGCGGTTCATGGGTCAGGTGGTGGTGGGTAGCTGGTCCCAGGTGCGCCCGTCCAGGAGCCGGCCGCCGGCTTTGGGGGTGCGCCCGCCCCATTGCTTGAAGAAGAACGCCACCCCGGTGGCCTGGCACAGGTCGCGGAGGTGGCGTGGCCAGTCGGGGTGCATGGGGCGGGCGTGGGGGCCGGACTCGCCTCCGGCGATCACCCACCCGACGCGGTGCAGGTCCAGCCCGTCAAGCGGGCCGAGGAGCGGTTCGCAGGACAGGAACCGCACCGCGGCCGGTAGCGTGCGTAGTGCCTCGACGCGGTGGAGCTGGCCGGTGGTCTCGACGCTGGTCCCGACCCACACGTTGGCCGGCCAGGGCAGCGCCGGGGCGAGGCGGGCCGCGCGGGTGGGGCGTTTGGTCAGGACCTGGTAGGTGTGGCGGGGGGTGCCCGCCATCACGGTGAAGACCTGCTGCACGAAGCTGGTCGGGACGCGGGCGTGGAACAGGTCGGACATGGAGTTGACGAACACCGTGCGCCCGGTGCGCCAGCGCAGCGGGATGCTCAGGGTGTCGGGGTGGGTGGTCACGGCGAAGCCGGGGCCGGAGGTGGCCGGGTGCCCGTCGTTTTGGTACTTGGGCGCACCCATGGCCTTCAGGCGCCGGGCCAGGGTCAGGGCGTAGCAGTTGTCGCAGCCGGGGGAGACGCGGTCGCATCCGGTGACCGGGTTCCAGGTGGCCTGGGTCCACTCGATGGCGGAGCGCTCAGCCACGGCGGGCCTCCCGGGTGGCGGCGGTGGTGTGCGCAGGGCGGGTCATCTGGTCGACCGAGGCCCGCCGGTCCGGCGGGCGGGATGGTGCGGTGTGGTGGGTGGTGGGGATGCCGGCGGCTTCGGCGAGCGCGGCGCAGCCGGTGGCGCCGGGTGAGCGGTCGCGGATGAACGCGAGGCACCGGGCGGGGCCGGTGGCGACCATGGCGGCGTTGCGGGCGTGGCCGGCGCGGGTGCCGAGCCGCCGCCAGTTGGCCGGGTAGCGCTCGACGGGTACCCGGTGGCGGGTGCACCAGGCGTCGGTGATGGCGTCGGCGCCGCGGGGACAGGCGCCGTGCAGCACGACCAGGCCCGCGCGGTGCTGGGTGTGCAGCGCGTTGAGCGCGGTGTGGATGGTGGTGGTGTCGGTCCAGGTACGCGAGCCGGTGACCAGGACCCGTGTCCGTCCGGGTGCCTGAGGGTCCACTGTGGGCGCTGGTGGGGTGGCGGTGGGGTTGTTGTGGGGTGGTGATGGCATCAGGCGGCCTTCCGGTGTGGACGCTGGTGGTGGGTGAGGCTGAGCAGGTTGGGCGGGAGGGTGGTCAGCAGGTCCGCTGTCGCGGTGGCGGCCTGCTGGGGTACGACGCCGTTGCCGCACGCGCGTAGGGCGTCGTTGCGTGGGATGTGGTCGGTGACCCACCCGTCGGGCCAGCCCATGGCCCACTCGACGAACCGGGCCGCCAGGCGGGGTCTGCCGGTGCGGCCGGGCTCGGTCGGGTCGGGCGCCCGGCGGCCGGTCACAACCTCCCACCGGCGGACCGCAGCGGCGTACACCCCGAACCGGTCACTGCTGCCGCGTTGGTTCGGGCCGCCGTTGCGGGCGTCGCCGGCCCGCGGCGTCGGCAGCAGCGTGGCCGTGTCCGGCGGTGCCGGGCCGCCACCGCGGCCGGAGCGGGCCGGCGCGGGTGGTTGGGCGCCGGGTGTGCTGTCGCTGGTGTGGGGGGTTGGTAGCAGGTGGCAGACGACCTCGGCGAGGACCGGCCCGCCGACGTTGGTGCCGGTGCGGGCGGCGCGGGCGCGGCGGTGCCCGGGGTGGCCCTCCCCGCGTCCGTCACCGTCGCGCGCGGCGGGGGTGGGCAGCAACGGGGCTACAGCGTTGCGTCGCGGGCCATCTGGGTCAGCGACGGGCGGGTGGCCGCGCCCGGGGACGGGGAACGGTTGCGGCCGTAGTCGGTCGAGCTCGGGGTGGGCAGCAGGCCAGGCGAGGATGAAGACCCGTTCGCGGCGGTGCGGGGCGCCGATGTCGCTAGCGCGTAGCAGCCGGTAGCGTCCCACATAGCCGAGCGCGGCCAGGCGGTGAACGACTCGGGCCATAGCGTGTCCGCGGTTAGCAGTGAGCAGCCCAGGGACGTTCTCGAACACGCACAGCCGCGGTGGTGTGCCCATTGCGCCAACAGCGTCGGTGATGTCATCGAACAGCCACCTCTCATCGGCCAGGCCCCGGCGGCGGCCGGCCGTCGAGACCGACTGGCACGGGAAGCCCGCCACCAGCACGTCCACCGGGGGCGCGGTGGACCAGTCGACCGCGCGGATGTCGCCGAGGTTGGGCACGGTCGGCCAGTGCGCCGCGAGGACGGTCGAGGCGGCCGGGTCGGTCTCGGCGTGCCACGCCGGCGCCATGTCCAGCACCGCGCCGACACCGGCGTCGAGCATCCCGGCGCCGGAGCACATCGACCCGTACCGCAGCCTGGTGGCGGTCATGACGCCGGTCCTGTCGCAGCCGTCGTGTCCGCAGGGTGCTGATGGGGCGGTGGGGTGTTGTGGGGTGGCATCAGGCGACCCTCCGGTGTGGACGGTGGTGGTGGGTGAGGTGGAGCAGGGTGCGTAGGTTGGCCAGGAGGGTGGCCAGCTGGTCCCGGGCGGTGGGCTCGTGGGGGTGCAGGCGGATGCTGAGGCGGATCTCGGCGTGCTCGGTGCCGTCGGTGGTGCGGATGCGGGTGAGCACGGCGCCGCCGAGGCCGGGGATGGCCAGCCGTACCGGGGTGGCGCGGTGCTGGCCGAGGCCGCACTGGTGGTCGCGGGCGCACCAGCCGGTGTGCCCACCCCGGTCGCGGTCGTGGTGGTGGGTCATCGGGTGCCTTCGGTGCGGGTGTGGGTCAGGTGGTGGTAGAGGCGCCGGGCGGTGCGTAGCCGGGCGCCGGTGCCCTTGCAGCGGCGGCAGTAGCGCCACGCCCGCCCGGACGGGGAGCGGCGCCTGCCCTGGCCGTGGCAGCGGCGGCAGGCGGTGAACGGCCAGACCCAGCACGCCACGGCGTAACACACAGTC
>DASRIS010000048.1:0-5270 GCA_035649895.1 Micromonosporaceae bacterium
CGGCCGGTGGAGCGGCCGTTGTGGGTTGGTTCGGTGAAGTCGAACATCGGCCATGCCCAGGCGGCCGCGGGTATGGCCGGTGTGGTCAAGATGGTGATGGCGCTGCAGCACGGCCTACTGCCACAGACACTGCACGTTGACGAGCCGACGTCGCATGTGGACTGGTCGGCCGGGGCGGTACGGCTCCTTGCCGAGCCCGTGCCGTGGCCGGAGGTAGGCCGGCCGCGCCGGGTGGGCATCTCGGGGTTCGGGATCAGCGGGACGAACGCACACGTGCTCATCGAGCAGGCTCCGGAGCAGCCAACCATGACGCCGGAACCGGCGGAGCCGACGTGCGACGGGTCTGTGGTGCCATGGGTGGTGTCGGCAGGGTCTGACGCTGGTCTGGTGGGTCAGGCGTCCCGGTTGGTGGAGGCGGTGTCGGCCGGCGGAGGGATGAGGGCGGTGGATGTGGCGTGGTCGTTGGCGGTCGGCCGGGCGGCGTTGCCGGTGCGGGCGGTGGTGTGGGGCAGGGACTCGGACGAGCTGGTGGCCGGGCTGGATGTGGTGGCCGCAGGGGATACGAGCGCTGGGGCGAGTGGTGGCGTACGGGTCAGGAAGGGCGGTGTGGTGACCGGTGCGGTGGTGGAGGGCCGGGTGGGGGTGGTGTTCTCCGGCCAGGGGGCGCAGTGGGCCGGAATGGGCACCGGGCTGGCAGCGGGCTTCCAGGTGTTCCGGGAGGCGCTGGGCCAGGTATGTGCAGGATTTGAGGGACTGCTGCGGCCAGGGGCGCTGAGCCAGGTGATGGAAGGCGGCGCGCAGCAGGCGGCGACGCGCCTGCTGGAGCAGACCGTGTTTGCGCAGGCAGGGTTGTTCGCGGTGGAGGTGGCCGGGTTCCGGTTGCTGGAGTCGCTGGGGCTGCGGCCAGACTTTGTCGCCGGCCACTCCGTGGGAGAGATCGCCGCGGCCCATGTCGCAGGCGTGCTCAACCTGGCGGACGCGTGCCGGCTGGTGGCCGCGCGCGGAAAGCTGATGCAGGCCCTGCCCGAGGGCGGGGCGATGCTCGCGGTACGGGCACCGGCGGGGCAGGCCCTAGAGGTGGTCCAAGAGGTGAGGGCGGCCGTCGATGTGGCCGCGGTCAACGGCCCCCACGCGGTGGTCCTCTCCGGCGCGCGGGAGGCGCTGGAGACGGTGGCGGCAGGGTTGGCACAGCGGGGGACGCGGGTGCGGTGGCTGCCCGGCGGGTATGCGTTCCACTCCCGGTGGGTGGAGCCGGTGCTGGACGAGCTCGCCCGCGTGGCGGAGAGCATCGAGCTCCGGCCGCCGCGGGTGCCAGTGGTCTCCATGGTGACCGGCCAGCCCACCAGCGAGGTGTCCACACCGGACTACTGGGCTCGACAGGCGCGCCAGACGGTGCGGTTCGCCGACGCGATGAGCTGGCTCGCCAACGCCGGAGTGGCCACCGTGGTGGAGGTCGGTCCGGACGCGGTGCTGACCGCGCTCGGGCCGGAGTGCGTGCCTGAGAACCGCACCATGGTGTTCGTAGCCACCGGAAGACGGGACCGTGACGAGGTAGCCACGCTCACCCGCGCACTGGCCCAGCTATGGGTCCGCGGCGTCCCGGTGGACTGGGCGACGGTGCTCGCTGGCCGGGGCGGCAGGCAGGTCGACCTGCCCACCTACGCGTTCCAACGCCAGCGCTACTGGCTGCAGCCCGCACCACGCCGCACCGACGTCACCGCCGCCGGCCTGGACATCCCCGGTCACCCCTTGCTCGGCGCGGCGCTCACCCTGGCCACAGGAGACAAGCTGGTCCTCACCGGCCGGCTCTCCCGCCACACGCACCCATGGCTGGCCGACCACACCATCGCCGGGACAACCCTGCTACCCGGTACCGCCCTGGTCGGGCTCGCCCTCCACGCCGGCGACCAGACCGGCTTTCCCCACCTGCGCGAGCTCACCCTGCAGACACCCCTCGCCGTCCCTGACGGCCACCGCGTGCAGCTCCAGCTCGTCGTCGCCGGACCCGACGCCGACGGCGAGCGCGCCATCCGGATCTACTCCCGCCCGGAGCATGCGCCACCCGACCAACCCTGGACCATCCACGCCCACGGCCTGCTCTCCCCACACCGAGCCACCACCAGCCCGTCCGACCTGACCGCCTGGCCTCCCATCGACGCCCAACCCGTCGACCTCACCCACCTCTACCCCACCGCCGCCGAGAACGGGTACCACTACGGCCCTACCTTCCAAGGCCTCACCGCGGCATGGCGCCACGAGGACCACAGCTACGGCGAGGTCACCCTCCCCGGACCCCTCCACCACCAGGCAACCCACTACGCCATCCACCCAGCCCTGCTCGACGCCGCCCTGCACCCGCTGCTCGCGACCACCAACACGAGCACCCCGCACGCCCCCTTCGTCTGGGCCGGGGTGACCCTCCACGCCACCGCGGCCACGCAGGTCCGCGTCGCACTCCGCCGGACCGGCACCGACACCATCGCGGTGACGGTCACCGACCCCACCGGACGCCCGGTCCTGACCGCAGACGCACTGACCCTGCGACCGCTCATCACCACCGCCAGCGACCTCTACCGGCTCGGCTGGACGCCGGCGACCACGCCCGCCGCAACGATCCCGACCGATGGCAGCTGGGCGACGCTGGGACCTGACCCGCTCGGTCTTGCAGCCGCCCTCCGGCACATGGGGACCGCCGTCACCGCCTACCCTGACCTCACCGCGCTCGCCGCCGCGCTCGACGGCGGCTCCGCAGCACCCGAGCTGGTGCTCCTAGGTGTCGGCGTACCACCGGACCAGGACACCGGCCTCGCCGCCGCCGCGCGGGCCGTGACCGGCGAGGTTCTCGGCGTCCTCCAGCGGTGGCTCGCGGACCCGCGGCTGGCCGCGGTGCGTCTGGTCGTGGTCACCGGTGGCGCGGTGGCCGTGACCGCCAAGGACCTCACCGAGCTGGTGCTCGCCCCGATCTGGGGGCTTGTCAGGACCGCCCGGAGCGAGAACCACGGCCGGTTCCTGCTGCTGGACACCGACGACAGCCACCGCACCGCGCCGGACCAGCTGGTGCGCGCAGTGTCACTCGCGCTCGCCACAGGTGAGAGCGAGGTCGCGGTACGCCACGGGGAGGTGCTCGTCCCCCGGCTCACGCCGGCGGCCACGCCCGTGGGACAGGGTCCCGAGCGGGCGTGGGAGCGCGGCGGGACGGTGCTCGTCACCGGCGGCACCGGAGCCCTCGGTGGACTCGTCGCCCGCCATCTAGCCACCGCGCATGGCGTACGCCGGTTGCTCCTGGTCAGCCGCCGCGGACGGACCGCAGCCGGTGCCGGCAAGCTGGTCGCCGACCTCGCTGCCCTCGGCGCGTGCGCCGAGGTGGCCACCTGCGACGTCGCCGACCGTGACCAGCTCGGCGCCGTCCTCGCCGCGGTCCCGGCGGCGTACCCGCTCACCGCAGTGGTGCACACCGCCGGCATCGTCGACGACGGGGTGCTGGCCGCGTTGACACCGGACCGGCTCATCACGGTCCTCCGGCCCAAGATCGACGCGGCGGTCAACCTGCATGAGCTGACCCGCGACGACGAGCTGTCCGCGTTCGTGCTCTTCTCCTCGACGGCAGGGGTCTTCGGCGGTCCCGGCCAGGGCAGCTACGCGGCGGCGAACGCGTTCCTGGACGCGCTCGCCGCCCACCGGCGGGCGCACGGACTGCCCGGC
Source organism: Micromonosporaceae bacterium (assembly GCA_035649895.1). Classification (GTDB taxonomy): domain Bacteria; phylum Actinomycetota; class Actinomycetes; order Mycobacteriales; family Micromonosporaceae; genus DASSUC01. The sequence goes on from DASRIS010000048.1 coordinate 3,703, forward strand.
ACCTCGGTCGCCTGGGGGCCGTGGGCTCAGCAGGGCGGGATGATGGGCCAGCTCGACCAGGTGGACCTGGAGCGCATCAGCCGGTCCGGCATCGACCCGCTGCCGGCCGAACGGGGCCTGGCGCTGTTCGACGCGGCCGTCAACGCCGACGAGGCGCTGCTCGTCGCGGTACGGGTCGTCATCGCCACGCTGCGGGCGAACGCCGCTGACGGAAGCCTCCCCGCCGTCCTGCGCAGGCTGGTGCCGAGCCGGCAGGTAGCCCGGGAACGGCCCGGCTCCGCCGGCCCCACGCTGCTCCAGCAGCTCGCGGGCCGCACCGGAGGCCAGCGGTCGGAGCTCCTTCTTGACCTGGTACGCGACCACGTGGCGACGGTGCTGGGGCACGGTGACCGGCGCAGCGTGGACCCGGCCCGAGAGTTCGGCGACCTCGGGTTCGACTCCTTGACAGCGGTCGAGCTGCGTAACCGCCTGGATGGCGTGACCGGGCTGCGGCTACCCGCGACGCTGGTCTTCGACTATCCGAGCCCGGCCGCGCTCGCCGCATACCTCGATGCGCAGATCCAGCCGGCTGGCCCGCCGAGACCACCGGTCTTCGCCGATCTTGACCGGCTTGAGGCTGCTCTCTCCGGCGACCCGCTCGACCGCGACGGACGGGCGGCTGTAGTCAGGCGGCTCGAGGCGCTGCTCTGGAAGCTCGACAGCAACGAGGACCCAGCGGCCGGCCCGGCACAGCCGGATGCGCCGCAGCCGCTTGACACGTCTACCGACGAGGAGATGTTCGCGTTGATCAACAAAGAGCTCGGCATCGGCTGACGAGATCACCGACCTGGCGGCAACCAGCGTTGGAGGAGGCAGCAGGGCATGACCGGCAACGAAGAGAAGCTCCGCGAGTACCTCAAGCTGGTCACGACCGACCTGCGGGAGACCCGCCAGCGGCTGCAGGTGGTGCAGAGGCGGGCCAGGGAGCCGATCGCCGTCGTCGGGATGTCCTGCCGCTTCCCCGGTGGTGTCCGCTCCCCGGAGGACCTGTGGCGCCTCGTGGTCGACGGTACCGACGCCATCGGTGGGTTCCCGACGGACCGGGGGTGGGATCTCGACGCCCTCTACGACCCGGACCCCGACGCCTCGGGTACGTCCTACACCCGTGAGGGCGGGTTCCTGTACGACGCGGCAGAGTTCGACGCGGAGCTCTTCGGCATCTCACCGCGTGAGGCGCTGGCGATGGACCCGCAGCAGCGGCTGCTGCTGGAGGCGGCGTGGGAGGCGTTCGAGCATGCGGGGATCGCGCCGTCCTCGCTGCGGGGCCACCGTACCGGGGTCTTCGTCGGCGCCGCACACTTCGGCTACCTCAACGACATGCTCAACGTCCCGGAGAACGTTGAGGGCTTCTCGATGACCGGCAACGCGGTCAGCATCCTTACCGGCCGGGTGGCGTACACGTTTGGGTTGGAGGGTCCGGCGGTGACGGTGGATACGGCGTGTTCGTCGTCGTTGGTGGCGTTGCATCTGGCGGTGCAGGCGCTGCGGCGGGGGGAGTGCGCCCTGGCGCTGGCTGGTGGGGTGACGGT
>DASRIS010000049.1:0-32169 GCA_035649895.1 Micromonosporaceae bacterium
GTCCAGCACCTGCGCCGCGGACGGCGACACCTCCGGCTGGCCGCGGCGCGGGTGCGGGTGCCGGTGGTGGTGGCCGGCAACGTCGAGGCCCGGGCGCAGGCGCTGCAGGTGCTGGCCGCCCGAGGGGTGCCCACCATCGGCAGCGACAACGTGCTGCCCCGCATCGGGCAGCTGGACCCGGGCCCGGCGCGGGCGGCGGTGCGGGAGGTGTTCCTGCGGCACGTGATCGGCGGCAAGCGGCTGTCGAGAGGGACCCGCTTCGCGGCGATGGTGCGCGCGCCCACCCCGGATGCGGTGCTGACCGCGGTGGAGCTGCTCGCCGACCACACGGATGGGGACCTGCTCGTGGTGGACGTGGGCGGGGCGACCACCGACGTCTACTCGGCGCTGGTCCCCGATGACGGGCAGCGCTCCGGCGGGCCGAGCCGGGAGGTGGCCGGCACGCTGTGGCGCAGCCGTACCGTCGAAGGGGACCTGGGGGTGCGGTGGAGCGCACCCGGCGTGGTGCTGGCCGCGGCGGGGGAGCGGCTGCTCGACCCGGGTGAGGAGCCCGGCCTGGCCGCCGCCGCGGCGGCCCGGGCCGGCGACCCGGGGCTGCGCTGCGCCGACCCAGCGGTCGACCTGCGGCTGGCCACGCTCGCCGCGACGGTGGCCCTGCGCCGGCACGCCCGGGGCGAGGCCGTCGGCCCGGTCCGGCGGGGTGGCCGGGACCTGAGCCAGGTGCGGCTGGTCATCGGCTCCGGCGGGGTGCTGCGGCACGCGCCACCGGCCGCCGCCCGGGCGGTGCTGGCCGCTGTGGTGGGTGACCACGCGGGTGGGTGGGCGGTGCCCCGGGCGGCGCGGGTCACCGTCGACGTGGACTATGTCCTCGCCCCTGCGGGGCTGCTCGCCGTGGACCATCCGCGGGCGGCGCTGGCGCTGCTGCGGGGCAGGGTAGGGGGGCCGTGGTGAGCCGTGCCGGCGGGGCACCTCCGCGCGGTATGCGGACACGCCAGGGCCGACACGCCGTCGTCAGGTGATCGACTTCGTCGTTCCGGTTGACACCGACAGGGGGTGCCCGCGTACCGTTTTTGCGTCCTACTTCGGGGGAACGGCTGCTGTTTGCTTCGTCCCTTCGCCCGCTGGCCGAGAGACCCGACGCCGCGCAGATAGCGGCGCCTTCGCCTCGACGGCCAGGTCCAGCGGGCGGGGGTCGGCGGGGCGACGCGAACCGGCCGCTCAGATCCGGTGGCAGAGGCAGGGGGGTGCGCGCGGCTGGTAGAAAACGGCACGGTGTGGGCAGCCAGCCCACCTCGGGTCGGCCCCAAGGCCAGCGTGGATCGCGGCTGCCGCACCGGCCCGAGAGGGCCTGGGAGCGCGGGGCGCGGCTGATCTTCCAGCCGCGCCCCGGTTGTCTGTCCACTGTCCACCCGCCCTGCTGCCTACCTTCCGCGCGCCGCCACCGATACCTTGCGCGCGCCACCGTCTGCGGGGCCGCCCGCCGGCCCGCCCCCGTTCCCGCCGCCTACCTCGGTGAGCGGCCTACCCGCGGCGCCCGGCAGAGGACACCCCTGCCGGGCGGCGCCCGCACCGATGAGGCAGGGTTGACCCGGAACCGGGTACAGGCAGGTGACACGCGGATGACAGCGACCGGCGCCGCAGTCGCGGCACCCCCCACCGCCGCGACGCACGCGGGCGGGCGGGTCCTGCCCGGCTGGGCCGGGCTGCTCGCCGCCGCCGGGTGCGGTGCTGCCCTGCTGCTGGCCTTCCCGCCGTACGACCTGTGGTGGCTGGCGCCCGGCGGCGTCGCGCTGCTCGCGGTCGCCACCCACCGCCGCCGGGTACGCGCCGGCGCCGGTCTCGGGCTCCTCGCCGGCCTGGTGCTGTTCGTGCCCCTGCTGAGCTGGACCGGGCTGCACGTCGGGCCGGTGCCCTGGCTGCTGCTGGCCGGGCTGGAGGCGGCGTTCCTGGCGCTGCTGGGCGCCCTGGCGGCGTTCGCCAGCCCGCTTGTCGAGCGGTACGGCTGGGCCTGGGCCCCGCTGACCGGGGTGCTGTGGGTCGCCCAGGAGGCGCTGCGGGACCGCGCCCCGTTCGGCGGCTTCCCGTGGGGGCGGCTCGCGTTCGCCCAGGGCGGCTCGCCGCTGCTGCGGGTGGCCGCGCTCGGCGGCGCTCCGCTGGTCACCTTCGCCGTGGCGCTCTGCGGTGGCCTGCTCGCCGCCGCCGGGTGGCGGCTGGCGGAGCGTGGCCGGCCGGCGCGCTGGCGACCGGCCGGGGCCGCCCGCTGGCCGGTGCTGGGGGCGGGCTGGGCCGCGGGTGCCGGCCTCACGGCCGGGGCTGTCCTGGTCGTGCTCAGCGGGCTGGCGGTGCCGCTGGCCGCCCCGGCTGGCGAGCCGGTGACCGTCGCGGTGGTGCAGGGCAACGTGCCCCGGCTGGGGCTGGACTTCAACGCCCAGCGCCGCGCGGTCCTGGACAACCACGTCCAGGCCAGCCTGGTCCTCGCCAACGACGTGCTCGCCGGCCGCACGCCACAGCCTGACCTGGTGGTCTGGCCGGAGAACTCCAGCGACATCGACCCGACGCGCAACGCTGACGCGTACACCCGCATCGACCTGACCGCCCGGGCCCTCGCCGCGCCGGTGCTGGTGGGTGCGGTGCTGGACGGACCGCGGGACGGCACGGTGCACAACGCCGGCGTGGTGTGGCTGCCCGGCTCCGGCCCCGGGCCGACGTACCTCAAGCGGCACCCCGCGCCGTTCGCGGAGTACCTGCCGCTGCGCCCGGTGGTGGAGCCGGTGGCCCGGGCCGTCACCGAGGAGGCGAAGCTGCTGCGGTCGGACTTCGTCCCCGGCTCCGCGCCTGGGGTGCTGGCGGTGGGCCCGACCGTGGTCGGTGACGTCATCTGCTTCGAGGTGGCCTACGACGACGTGGTCCGCGACACCGTCGACGGTGGTGCGCAGCTGCTGGTGGTGCAGACCAACAACGCCACCTTCAACGTCGCCGAGGCGCGCCAGCAGCTGGCGATGGTGCGGCTGCGGGCCGTGGAGCATGGCCGGGACAGCCTGATGGCCTCCACCGTCGGCGTGTCCGGGTTTGTCACAGCCGACGGTGTGGTGCACGATGCGACCGAGTTCAACACCCAGGCGGTGGTGGTACGCGAGCTGGCGCCCGCGACAGCCCGTACCCTTGCCACCAGGCTTGGCACCGGACCGGAGTGGGTGCTCGTCGTGGCCGCGTCCGGGGCCCTGGTCGCAGCCGCCGTGCTGCGCCGCCGGGAAAGACCCAGCCGAGCCGGACGAGACCGTGCCGAGCCAGACGAGACTGTGAGGACAGCGTGACCGAGACGAACGGCGAGGGCTACCCGGGCGTGGGTCGGGTGCTCGTCGTGATCCCCACCTACAACGAAGCCGACAACGTGCGCGTCATCGTCGAGCGGGTCCGCCGGGCAGTGCCTGAGGTGGACGTGCTCGTCGCCGACGACAACAGCCCGGACGGCACCGGCGCGGTCGCCGACGAGCTCGCCGCCGACGACCCGGCGGTGCACGTGCTGCACCGCCCCGGCAAGCAGGGGCTGGGCGCGGCCTACATCGCCGGGTTCGCGTGGGCGCGGGAGCGCGACTACGACGCGGTGGTGGAGATGGACGCCGACGGCTCGCACGCCCCGGAGCAGCTGTCCCGGCTGCTGGATGCGCTGCGCGGTGCCGACGTGGTGCTCGGCTCCCGGTGGGTGCCTGGCGGCAGCGTGGTCAACTGGCCGGTGCACCGGCTGGTGCTCTCCCGCGGTGGCAACCTCTACACCCGCCTCGCGCTGGGCATGCCGGTGCGCGACGCCACCGGCGGCTACCGGGCCTACCGGATGCCGGTACTCGACAAGATCGAGATTGAGACCGTGGCGTCGCAGGGCTACTGCTTCCAGGTGGACCTGGCCTGGCGGGCCTACCGCAACGGGTTCCGCCTGGCGGAGGTGCCGATCACGTTCGCCGAGCGGGAGCGCGGCGCCAGCAAGATGAGCTCGTCGATCGTGCGTGAGGCGCTGTGGCGGGTCACCGTGTGGGGGGTGCGGGCCCGGCTCGCCGCGCTGCGGCGCGCCCCGGCCAGGTAGCCCGCCTGGCCGCGTACCTGCCCGGGTGCCGCCGGCGCCCCGGGCCGGGCTGCGCCACCGCCGGCGCGCATGAGCACCTGGTACGCCGGCCGGCATACGCTAGGTAGGTGGTGCGCCGTTGGTTCGCCTGGGTTCCGGTCCTCCTGCTGGCCCTGTTGGTGCTGGAGGTCGCCGCGCTGGTCGCGGTCGCGCAGCTGGTCGGGCTGTCCTGGACGCTGCTGCTCCTGGTCGCCCTGAGCGTGCTGGGCGGCTGGCTGCTGCGCCGCGAGGGGGTGCGTGCCTGGCGCCGGTTCCGCGCCGCCGCGCAGAGCGGGCCCCCGGGCCTGCAGGCCACCGACGGGCTGGTCGGCCTCGGTGGGGCGCTGCTGCTGGCCGTGCCGGGCTTCGTCACCGCCGCGGCGGGTCTGTCTCTCCTGCTGCCCCCGGTGCGGGTGCTGGCCCGCCGGGCCGTGCAGCACCTCGCTGAGCGGCGGCTGTCCGCCGCGGCGGCTGGGGACCTGTTCGGGCCGCGCCGGGTCAAGGTCCGCCGCGGGCCACCACACCCCGCCGGCCCGGCTCCCACCCGGGCCACCGGTGCTGCCGCGGGGCCAGGTCCGGACCTGCCGGTACGCGGCGCGGCCGTACCCGGCCCTCCCGCCACGCCGCCGTCGGTCATCGACGGTGAGGTCGTCGACTGACCGACCGCCGGCCCGTCACCCCGTCAACGCGGACACCGGACGCGGAGCGGGGTGCGGACAAGAGTCGCCGGCCGCCCCTCGGTCCTGCGGTGGCGGCCGGCAGCTGGTGCTCGGTGCTGTAGCTGTTCGGTGCTGTTGGTGGCGGGGGTCAGGAGGCGCGGCCCCGGCGGGCCCGGACCTCCTCCAGACGCTCGGCCAGGATCTCCTCAAGCTCCTCGATGGAGCGGCGCTCCAGGAGCATGTCCCAGTGGGTACGCGGCGGCTTGACCTTCTTCTGCTCCGGCTCGCTGCCGTCGACCAGCCGCGCGTTCGTACCGTCTGACTTGCACTCCCAGGTCATCGGGACCTCGGCGTCGACGGCGAAGGGCACCTCGAACCGGTGGCCTCTGGCGCAGAGGTACTCGCGGGTCTGTCGCGGAGCCAGCTCGGTGTTGCGGTCGGACTCGTAGCTGACAGCCCCCAGGCGGCTCCCGCGCAGCATGCGCTCGCCCATGATCTGCTCTTCTCCTCGGCTCGGTGTGCGACTGTCTGGTGTAACGGCGGCCTGCCGCCCTATGATTCCCCGCCACGTGCCAGTTAGACGCCCCCGAGGGTAGCGGTATGACAGTGCCGGTGCCCACCTCACGCAGGAGGATGGCCTTGCTGCCTTAAAGGGCAGTATGCCGGGGTTGACATTGGAGCGTACTCCAAGCTTTACCGTGGCTGTATGAGCACCATCACCGCACGGCGCGGCCTGCGGGTCGCTGAGCTGGCCGAGGCCGCCGGGCTGACGCCGGACACGGTCCGCTACTACGAGCGGGCCGGCCTGCTGCCCCCACCGGCGCGGACCCCGGCAGGGTACCGGGCCTACGACACCAGCGCGGTCGACCGGCTGCGGTTCATCAAAGGTGCCCAGCGGCTCGGGCTGCGGCTGCGTGACGTCGCCGACCTGCTGGCGGTCCGCGACACCGGGGTGTGCCCCTGCGAGCCCGCCGAGCAGCTGCTGCGCCGGCGGCTGGCCGAGGTCGACGCCGAGATGGCCCGGCTGTCCGCCCTGCGGCGGCAGATGGTGACCATGATCGAGGCGCTGCCGTCCGCGGAGTGCCCGCCACCGAGCCCGGGCACCTGGTGCCCGTCCACCGTCGAAGGGAGGTGACCACATGCTCACACTGGCTCCGTCGTGCGGCTGCGACCCGCAGTGCGGCGCCGAGGACTGCGGCTGCTGCTGAAGCCGTACGCATGACCGCCGAGCGCGCCGGCGGCCATGCCCGGAGCAGCCGCTCCCCCGTACCCTGGGCCGCCGGCCACGCCGCAGCCGGCGGCGGCTCGGGACCGGCCGGCGCTAGCCCGCCGGGGTGGCCCCCACCGGTGCGAGCCCGCCGGTCGCCTGCTGCGGGCCGCTCCCGTCACCGGACACCAGTCCCACGTCGGCCTCATCCGATAGGGGTCCCGCGCTGGCCTCACCAGGCACTGGGCTCGCGCTGGCCGCACCAGGTACCGGTCCCGTGTGGGGCCGCTCACCGGCCGCCCTGCCGGCGGCCAGCGCCGCCAGGGCCCCGGCCAGCTGGTCGACCTGACCGCTGAGCTGCTCCGCCCGCGCTCGCGCGGCGTCACGTTCGGACTCCACCGCTGCCAGGCGCCTGGCCAGGTCGCTGGCCTGCGCGCGGGCCGTGGCCGCCTCGTCGCGTACCAGCGTCAGCTCGGCCTGGACGCGGTCGCGCTCGGCCGCGACGCGCGCCGCGTCGCGGGTGGCCCGGGCCAGGTCGCGGCCTGCCTGCTCGGCGCGGGCCGTAGCCGCCTCGGCCTGGGCCCGCGCCGCGCCGGCCTGCTGCTCGGCGGCGTGCGCCTGCGCCGCGCAGCGCTGTGCCCGCTCGAGCGCCTCCTTCGCGGCCTCGCCCGCCCGCTGGGCCAGGTCGGTGGCCGTGTCACGCTCCCGGGCCAGCTGCGCGGCCTCGGCGCGGGCCGCCGCAGCGTCCGCCCGCGCCGCGTCCCGGTCCTGCTCGGCCTGCGCGCGCAGCGCCTGGGCCGCGGTGGCGGCCTGTTGCGCCTCGTCGCGGGCGGCCTCGGCGGCGGTGGTACGGGCCTGCGCCTGCGCCGCGGCCACGGCTGCCGCCTCGGCGGCCGTCCGGGCCGAGGTGGCCTCCTCGACCGCCTGCTGCGCCTCCTGCCTGGCCTTGGCCGCCTCGCCCCGGGCGGTGGCGGCCTCGCCCCGGGCCTCGTCGCGCTCGGTGTGCGCGGCGGCCATCTGGGCGGCGGTCTCCGCGCGCAGGTCGGCCAGCTGCCGCTCGACCCCCTCCGGGGACAGCTCGGTGTGCAGCGCCTCGGTCAGGGTCTCGACGGCCTGCTCGAGCCGGTCGGCCAGGTCGAAGGCGCGGGCAACCTGGCCGGCCAGTCCAGGGGAGTTGCGCTGGCGCAGCCGCACGTTGCGCGAGGCTCGCTGGCAGGCGCCGTCGTTGTCGCGGCAGTAGCGGAACGGCCGACCGGCCGCCGCGCGCTGGGGGACCGGCCGGCCGCAGTGCGCGCACGGTCGGGTGGCCTCACCGGGCGGCGCCTCCGGCACGCCCTGGCTGCTCGCCGGTCCGGTATGTGCGGTCACGCCGGCTGATTCTAGGAGCCGCAGGACCCGCCCCGGCGTATCCCACGCCGGCCACGATGACCGGACCGGACCTGCTGCCTGCGTTCTGCGTCGGTGTAGCCATCTCCTGAATTTCTGAATTGCAGTTACTGGTATTTCATTAACTACCTTCGGGATGGCCAGGGCAAAATGATCTATACATCATAATGACTGTTATGGTGTACCACTGATCGAGCGCGGAGCAACCGGTGGTGTTGCGCGGACTTGCAGGTGCGGGCCAACACCCGCGGCCGGTGCACCGACAGCCCGTACGTGAGCGAGCCGCCGCGCCGTGCCCACCAGCCGGCCCCGGCTGCACCCCGCTGCGCCTGGCCGGCCGGTCCACCGACCAGCCGGCCACCTGCGTGCGCTGCCTGGCCTACCCCCGAAGATCCGCCCCGTCGAAGGAACTCAGTGATGACCGAGACTCGTGGTCACGTCACGGGCGTCGTGGTTCTGCCGATGTCGCCTGATAAGGCATCCTGGTCCCGACAGCAGTTGGGCGACGACGGGAGCCTGGGCGTGGGCAGGAGCGGGATCGGCGGGTTCGACCGGGAACGCCTGCGCGCGGTCCGCGAGCGCGTCGGGCTGACCCAGCGCGACCTCGCCGAGCGGCTGCTGCGCGCCACCCGGGCCGAGTGGCCCGGCTCGGAGATCTCCCGGGCCGCGCAGGACCTCGACAACGTCCGCCTCCAGATCACCGACTACGAGGCGGGGCAGGTCACCCCCCGCGCGAAGATGATCTACCAACTCGCCCGGGCCCTCGGCGTGGACGTATTCGAGCTGCTGGCCCCGGAGACGCCCTACACGCTGGAGATCCTGCGGGCCCGCCGCGGGCTGAGGCAGGCCGACGTCGTCGAGCAGGGCCTTGGGGTCGGCCGGGCGTACTACAGCCGGGTCGAGCGGGGCGCCGCTCGGCTCAGCGACGAGCCCAGCCGGCGCTTGGCGGACATCCTGGACGTCAGCGCCGCAGACCTGGCCGCGGCAATCGACGGTGGTCACACGATCGGCTCGATGACCGCCGTGCGGGAGCGCACCGGGCGACGGCGTACCCGGTCCGCGACCTGACCACCCGCGTCCGCCGCGCAGCGGGGCGGAGCCGATTTGCCATACTGGGAGGCATGGTGCGGGTGCAGCCCGGCCCGCCGGCACCGCCCCGCCGGGCCGGCGCGGACCTGCCGGCGACCGGCTGTTGACCAGCCACGCCGGGCGCCTCGCCCGCCTGGCGCGGCTGGGCGACCGACGGCTCGCCGCGCTGCTGGACGGCGCCACCCCCGCCGGCACGGGCATCGGCGAGACGACCGCGTCGCTTGAGGTGGACGGGGTACGGGTCTTCGTCGAGAAGGTGCCCCTGACCGACCTGGAGCGCCGGCCCGAGCACGTGCGCTCCACGGCCAACGTGTTCGGGCTGCCGACCTTCTACCAGTACGGCGTTGGCTCGGCCGGGTTCGGCGCCTGGCGGGAGCTGGCGGCGCACCTGATGACCACGGGCTGGGTCCTGGCCGGCGGGTGCGAGGCATTCCCGGTGCTGCACCACTGGCGGGTGCTGCCCCAGCCGCCCACCCCGGTGGACCTGGCTGAGCTGGAGCGGATGGTCGCCTGCTGGGAAGGGTCGGCGGCGGTGCGGGTCCGGCTCACCGCGCTGGCCCGGTCCACGGCCGGCGTGGTGCTGTTCCTGGAGCACGTCCCGCACACCGTACGGGCGTGGCTGGGCGCTGCCGCCGGGGGCGCGGGCGCGGCGGCGGCGTACTCCTTTGTGGAGCGTGAGCTGCGCGCGGGGGCTGCTGCACCTCGACGCGCACTTCGACAACCTGCTCACCGACGGGCACCGGCTCTACTTCGCCGACCTCGGGCTGGCGACGTGCGCGCGGTTCGACCTCAGCCCGGCGGAGGCCGCGTTCTTCCAGCGGCACCGCAGCTACGACCGGTGCTACACGGTGACGCACCTGGCCCGCTGGCTGGTGAACACGCTGTGCGGCACCACACCGGCGCAGTGCGACGAGATCCTGCGCCACTGCGCCGCCACCGGGCGCCCACCCGGCGGGCTGCCCGGGCCGGCAGCGGCGATCGTCGCCCGCCACGCGCCGGTCGCCGTGGTGATGACCCGCTTCTTCCGCCAGCTACAGACGGTCAGCAAGACTACGCCGTACCCGGTCGTGGAGATCCTGCGGGCGGCGGATGGCGTGGATGTGTCGGCTACCTGACGTGTGCTGTGCTTGTGGGCCCGGCCCGGCCGGACGAGACTACGCCGTGCGCGGTACCGCACGCTGTCGCCGCGCGTTCACGCATCGGATGCGTTGAGGGGTGCTGGATGGGGCAGCCGGGGCCGGCGCGGACCAGGCGGGTGGAGCGGGTCGAGGCCGGGGGCGTGGAGTTCTTCGTCGAGCTGGCCGACGGGGGCGGCCCGCAGGCGGCCGGCGCGGAGCGGCTGCTCTCCTTCGACGGTGTCCGCGACACCGTCGAGGCGGTCGCCGGGCAGCTGGCCCAGGTGTGGGACCGGGTCAAGCCGGCCGAGGCGAGCGTCGAGTTCGGCCTGTCGCTGACCGCCAAGGCGGGCAGGCTCACCGGCCTGCTGGTCGACGCCGACAGCCAGGCGAGCCTGCGGGTCACGCTGACCTGGCGGGCGGCCGGTGCCGGCTGACCCGGCCGCCGGAGCAGGCGCGCTGCGCACCCGGGTCGACTCGTGGCAGCTGCGCCGCCACGTGGTGCGGGTCGACCGCCCGGACGCCGGCGGTGTGCTCGGCACCGGGTTCTTCGTGGCTCCGGGGTGGGTGCTCACCGCAGCCCACGTGGCCCATGACGGCGGCGTTGAGCTGGACCGGGTCGCGGTGGTGCCGGCCGACCCCGCCGTGGGTGAGGACCCGGTACGCGCCGAGGTGGTCACCCGGTCGGCGCCGCCGGACGGCACGGCCCTGTGGCCGTTCCCGGACCTGGCTCTCTGTCGATCTCCTACGAACGGCTGGGTGACCTCGCGGTCGAGTCGGGCCAGGGCGAGCAGGCCCAGGCCCTGTACCGGCAGGGCCTGACCATCGCCGAGCGGCTGGCCCAGGCCGAACCCGGCAACACCACCTACGCCCGCGACCTGTCGATCTCCTACGAACGGCTGGGCGTAATGGCTCGGCACGCTGAGGAGACCACTGAGGCCGCTGGTTGGTTCACCCGAGCAGCAGTTATCCGACGATCATTGCACCGAAACGAACCGTACCGGGTTGATCTCGCTGAGGAGCTCGGGGTCGTCCTCTGGCTGCTCACCGATGTCCTGGACCAGGCGATGGTCGAGCAGCTGAAGGGGGAGGTGCGCACCGTCCTCGTACCGTTCGAGGACGTCGGCGCCATCACGCCAAAGGGGACGGCCGTTCTCCGGTGGGCGCGGGAATGACCGTCAGGCGTAGCCGTGTTCGCCGGCGAGCGGCTCGACGCCGTCGGCACCGTGCTCGCGCTGGGGGACCGGTTCCTGTACGTGAGGCGGTCACTGGCCAAGAGGTTCAGCAAACCGCCCCACCATCGTCGTCAAGGACAAGCACGACGCGCAGGACCTGCTCAGGTCACTGCCGCTGGTCTTCTTCGGCGACGTGCGGCCAGAGTCCTGGACGCCCAACTACGGCGGCGGTCACGTGCAGCCGTACGAGATGGCGTCGAACGAGCCGCCACCGACGGTCTTGAACGCCTGGGTCCAGCCGGTGCCGGTGGAGTTGAACACCATCTTCAGGAAGCCGAAGCGGGTGTCGTCCAGGTACGCCAGCGACGAGGCCCAGGAGATGGTGTTCACCTTGATCAGGCTCTTGCCGCCGGTGCCGACGATGACCGAGGGCATGCCCGAGCTGGTGCCCGTACCCTGGTAGTTCATCCGCTGGTAGCGCTGGTAGCTGTGGGCGTGGCCGGTGACCACCATGTCCACGCCGCGCTCGTCGAGGGTCTTCCAGACGCTGCGCATCGCGTCCTTGCCGTCGCCGTGGAAGGTCACGTCGCTGCCGAAGGCCGGCTCGTGCCAGACCGCGACCTCGCAGGTGGCGTTGTCGGCGGCCAGGTCGTTGCGGATCCACTCCTGCATGGCCTGGTTCTCGGCGCAGCCGGGCGCGGTGGGGTTCCACTGTAGGCAGTTGGAGTTGATGACCAGGAAGTGTATGTGCTTGGTGGAGGAGACGTTGAGGTTGAACGAGTAGTACGAGGCGCCGCTGGGGTAGGCCTGGTCCCCGAAGTACGACCTGTAGCCGGTCGCGTTGGGGTCGTTGCCGTTGCAGTACTCATGGTTGCCGATGACCGGGGCGATCTTGCCCTTCACCGGCCGGTAGATGGTGTCGTAGTTCTGCGTGAAGTTCGCCAGCGTCCCGCACTCGTACTGCAGGTCTCCCAGGTGGATGATCTTGTTTGGGCTGTGCGAGCTGACGAGGTTGGCCACGTTCTGCGCGTTGGTCAGGGGCTGGGTGTCGATGTCCGGGACGAGGTCGCCGACGAGCGCGACGACGCTGCCGCTGACGTTGTGGTTGAAGGCCGCCCGCGCCGGCCCGGGGGTGAGCGCGAGGGTGGGCAGCAGGGCGACCAGGATGACGAGGGCTCTTCGGGTAGCTGGCACCGGGTCTCCTCTCGGCGGTGTCGGGCTCCTTCCGGGTGGCGGCCCTGCGCACGCCGGAGGTGCCCCCGCCCACCCCACCATCCCCGAAGCCGCTGGCACACCCCTGCTGTTGCGCCCAGGACCGGCTGGCTGCGCGGTTCCAGCCGGTCCTGCCTGGTGGCGGCCATCGCAGGGATGACGTGAACACGCCAACCAGGACCGCATCACCCAGGTCGCCTCCGTCGCGGTGCCGGGCACCGGCGTCCGGCGGCTACGGGACCTTCGACGACGGTGAAGCGCCGCGCTGGCCGGGTCGTCGTAGCTGTCGGCCCAGCCTGTCGCGTAGAGGTCGGCGACCGCGTCGTAGCGCGCCTGCGGCACCATCCGAGACTACCCGCGCCCCCTCGCCGGAGCAGGGCACAGTGGACAGCGGCGCAGCCGGTCCAGGCCCCGCCCCACCCACCCACCTTCATGCTGTGATCGTGTCGTTACAAATACCCCGCGTTGCGGTCACCACGGTCAGATACCAGTCGGTTACGGTAACCGGCATTCGACGGTACGACCGGGAGGGGTAACGGGTGTCCATAGTGCTCACTGCGGAACGGACGCGGCCGCAGACCACCGCCGGAGCCGACGTCGTGGAGGCATGGCTGGCCAACCGGCGGCTCTCCGAGCACACGCGCACGGCGTACCGCGGCGACCTCAACGGCTGGCTGTCCTGGTGCGCCGACCACCAGCTCGAGCCGCTGCGCGCGACCTTCCTGCACGTCAACGCGTACGCGCGGGAGATGGAGTCCACAGTCGACGCCCGCACCGGGCGGCCGCCGACCGCCGCCACCGTGGCGCGGCGGCTGTCGGCCCTGTCCAGCTGGTACGGCTTCCTCACCACGCTGGGCGCGGTGGGCACCAACCCGGTCGCCGGGGCGGACCGGCCGCGGGTGACCCGTGACCACTCCGCCACGGTCGGGCTCACCGGGGCGGAGGTGGAGGCGCTGCTGGCCGCTGCGGACCGGCAGAACGGCCCGGCGGCCCCCCGCAACCGGGCGGTGCTGGCACTGCTGGCCGACCTGGGGCTGCGGGTGGGCGAGGTGGTCGGCCTCAACATCGAGGACCTGGGGGAGGAGCGCGGCCACCGTACCGTGCGCTTCTCCGGCAAGGGCGGGCGCTCGCGCCGCCGCGCGCTGGCCCCGAGCACGTCCGCCGCGCTCGACGCCCACCTGGCGGTACGCGGCACCGCCCCCGGTCCGCTGTTCACCACCTCCAGCGGCACCCGCCTGGACCGCCACGCCGTGTTCCGGCTGGTGCGCCGGCTCGCTGCGGCGGCCGGCATCCCGGCCGCGGACAAGCTGTCCCCGCACTCGCTGCGGCACGCGTTCGCCACCGCCGCCCGCGACGCCGGGGTGGCCCTGGAGGACGTGCAGGACGCGATGGGCCACGCCGACCCGCGCACCACCCGCCGCTACGACCGGGACCGGCACAACCTCGACCGCGACCCGGCCTACGCGATCTGGGCGGCGCGCACCCGGCAGCGCCCGGCCGCGCCGGCGGGCAGGAGGGCCTAGCCGGCGCGGCGGCGCCCCGCCCCGCCGGGCCTTCCTCGCCGGCTCCCTGCCGGCTCGCCGGCCTTCGTCTTGCTGGTCAGCGGCAGAGCAGCTCGAACCGCTCGTGCAGGTCGGCCGAGACGTCCTGCCCGCCGAGACGGTGCCGGGCCCACAGCTGCGCGGTGACCCCGGCCTGCTTGTCCCCGCCGGCCGCGTGCTCGACCAGCAGCGCCGCGGCCAGCCCGTACGCCAGGCGCAGCGCCAGCGCGCGGGCCCCGGCGATGACCGGCGTGGCGTACGGGTCGGCGGCCACCCAGCCCAGCGCCTCGCGCAGCTGGCGGGTGGCGTCGGCGAGCAGGCCGGCGGCGGGCCCGGTGGCGGCGGCGGTGCCCGCGTCCAGCCGCGCCAGCAGCGGCTTGGCCGCCTCCTCCCGGGCGATGGCGCGCAGCACGTCCAAGGCGAGCACGTTGGTCGTACCCTCCCAGATCGGCAGCACCTGCGCCTCGCGCAGCATCCTCGGCACGCCGGTGTCCTCCACGTACCCGGCGCCGCCGAAGGCCTCGACGCACTCGCTGGCGGCGGACACGGCCAGCCTGCCGGTGGCGAGCTTGGCCAGCGGCGCGACGATGCGCAGCTCCGCCGCGGCGTCCGCGTCGTCGTCCACCTCGGCCCGGCCCAGCAGCGCGAACGCGTGCCCGGCGAGCACGAACGCGGCGGCGGTGTCCAGCGCCACCGAGGCCAGCGTGGCCCGGTGCAGCGGGCTGGTGTCCAGCCGCCCCCCGGCGACCTGCCGCACGGCGGCGAACGCGCGGGCGTAGGCCAGGCCGCGGCGCATCCCGGCGGCCGACGCCGCCGCGTTGTGCAGCCGGGTCACCACGACCAGGGTCATCATCCGGCCCAGCCCGGGCCGGGCCGGGTCGCCCAGCGCCAGCGCGTACGCATCGCGCAGCCCGACCTCGGCGGTGGGCAGCGCCCGGGTGCCGAGCTTGTCCTTGAGCCGGTGGATGCGCACGCCCGGGGCGGGCCAGCCGGCTCCGGCGCCAGCCGGGGCCAGCGGCGAGTCGGCCGCGTAGCGCGGCACCAGGAACGGGGCGAGGACCCGGCTGCCGTCACCGGCGCCCTCCGGGCGGGCCAGCGCCACCGCCATCGCCGAGTCCGCCGCCGAGCAGAACCACTTCTCCCCGGACAGCCGCCACGACCCGTCTCCGGCCGGGCGGGCCGTGGTGGTGGAGCGGGCGATGTCGGAGCCGCCCTGCGCCTCGGTCATCCACTGGCCGCTGGTGGCCGCGGAGTCCGGGTCGGTGGACAGCAGCCGCGGCAGCCACGCGTCCCGCACGCCCGGGTCGACCTCCGGGCGCGACAGCAGCGCCACCGCCCCGTCGGACATCGCCACCGGGCAGGAGAACGTGGCCGACTCCGGGCTGTAGAGGTGCAGCAGCGCGTGCTGCAGCACCCGCGCGCCGGCGCCCCACCGGGTGCGGGCGTCGGCCCGGTAGGGCAGCGCCACCAGCGCGTGCCGGGCCGCCGCGCGCCGCTGCACCTGCCAGCCCTCGGGGGTGTCGATGTGGTCGATGCGCGCGCCCCACGGGTCGTACTGGTGCAGCACCGGCGGGTGCGCCTCGGCCTGGGCGTGCGCCTGGCGCAGCGGCCCGGCCACCTCGTCGGCGAGGGCGGAAAGGCGGGGCCGGGCCGCGCTGTGGCCGGCCGGGCCGAGGTGGCGGTCCAGCCAGGAGCGCAGCAGCGCGTCCCCGGTGTACGGGTCGGCCGGCGGGGGGATCGTCTGCACGTAGCGCGGGTTCGGCATGCCGGTGACCGTAGTCGATTGAGCACCGCCAGTCGACCGGGCCTGCCGGAGCGTGGGACGGGCGGCCTACAGCAGCCGCGGCGGGGTGTTGCCGGCCGCGACGATGGCCCGGCGTATCGGCACCGCGGCCAGCAGCGCGAACCCGACGACGAAGAACACCAGCAGGGTCACCAGGCCCACCCGGTAGCTGTTGGTCAGCTGGAACACGATACCGAAGGCCAGCGGCCCCAGCCAGCTGGTGCCCTTGTCGCTGATCTCGTAGAACCCGTAGTACTCGCCCTCCCGGCCGGCCGGGACCAGCTGGGAGAACAGCGAGCGGCTCAGCGCCTGGCTGCCGCCGAGCACCAGCCCGATGCAGGCCCCGATGACCAGGAACGCGACGGGCTCCCGCGCCGGCAGGCGCATCACCGCCACCATGATGACGGCCCACAGCACCAGGCTGGCCAGCACCGTCCTGCGCGCCCCGATGCGCCCGGCGACGGCGCCGAGCAGCAGCGCCCCACCGAAGGCGAGGAACTGCACCAGCAGGATCGTGACCACCAGGATGCTCTGCCCCAGCTGCAGCTCCTCCGAGCCGTACTGGCTGGCCAGCGCGATCACCGTCTGGATGCCGTCGTTGTAGACCAGGTAGGCCAGCAGGAAGAACAAGGTCAGCGGGTACGCGCGCAGCCCCCGTACGGTGTGCCCCAGCTGCCGGAACCCGTCGGTGACCACGTTGCCCCGGGCCACCCCCTGCACCGGTGGCCGGTCGCGCAGCCACCGCAGCGGGATGAGGGTGAACCCGGCCCACCACAGCCCGGCCGACACGATCGACCAGCGGGCCAGGTCCAGCGTGCGCTGCGGGTCGTCGTCGCCGAGCAGGAACACCGCGGCCAGGTTCAGCGCCAGCATCAGCCCACCGCCCAGGTAGCCCATGGCCCAGCCGACGCTGGACAGGGCGTCGCGCTGGTCCGGGCCGACCAGCTGCGGCAGGTAGGAGTGGTAGACCACCACGCTGGCGCCGAAGGCGATGTTGGCCACCAGGAACAGCGCCCCGCCCAGCAGGTAGCGCTCCCCGGTGACGGTGGCCATGGCGATGGTGGCCGCGGCGCCGGTGAACGCCGCCCCAGCCAGCAGCCGCTTCTTGTGCGCCGACCGGTCGGCGATGGCGCCCATCACCGGCAGCACGAACACCGTCAGCAGCACCGACAGCGACACCAGGTACGGGAAGTACGACCCGGCGGCCACCTTGACGCCCAGCGGGTAGACGTACCCGCGGCACTCCTGCGCGCCCAGCTCGCACCCTGCGGCGACCTCGGTGACCGCGGTGAGCATCGGGCCGAGGAACACGGTGACCACCGTGGTGGAGAACGCCGAGTTGGCCCAGTCGTAGAAGTACCAGCCGACCCGCTCCCGGCGGGTGCTCGGTGCGGCGGCGGGCAGGGTGGGTGCGGCCATCGGCGGGCTCCCTGGGCGCTCGGGCGGGCGCCGGACCGTGCGACCGGGCCCGGCTAGGCGGGGCGGTCGCCGGGCCAGTGGCCGCGGGCTCGGAACACGTCGCGCAGCACCTCGACGTGGTCGGTCATGATGCCATCTACACCGAGGTCAAGCAGGTCCCGCATGGTGTCGGCCCGGTCCACCGTCCACACGTGCACCTGCAGGCCGAGCCGGTGGGCGGCCTGCACCAGCCGGCGGTCCACCACGCGCAGCCCCCGGAAGCGCAGCGGCACCTGCACGGCCACCGCACCCGGCGCCGGGGTGGGCAGCCGCCCGGCCCGCGAGGCCCACCACAGCCGGGCCGCCTCCCGCGTCGCCAGCGACGTGGCCACCTGCGGGCCCGCCGCCGCGCGCAGCGCCGCCAGCCGCGCGTCGTCGAACGAGGCGAGCAGCACCCGCCCGGCGGCCCCGGTACGGCGTAGCGCCGCCACCGTCGCCGCGGTGGCGTCGTCGGTCTTCACCTCGATGTTGAACCGCACGCCCGGCCAGGCGCCCAGCACCTCCTCCAGCCGGGGGATGACCGCCTGGCCAGCCACCCGCACCGAGGACAGGTCGGCCCAGCGCAGCGCGGCCACCGGCTCCGGCCGGCCGGTCATCCGCAGCAGCGTCGGGTCGTGGAACACCACCGGCACCCCGTCGGCGGTGGCGCGTACGTCCATCTCGACGTAGCGGTAGCCGAGGGCGACCGCGCGGGCGAACGCCGCGAGGGTGTTCTCGTCCCCGCTGGCCGCCCCACCACGGTGGGCGAAGGCCAGCGGTGGAGGGTCCAGGAACGCCGCCACGGAGCTCACGCCGAGCAGTATGCGGGCGCTCCCGGGCCGCCGCCTACCGTCAGGCGGGACCTGAGCCCGGCCAGCTCCGCGGCGCCAGGTCCCGCGCGTTGACGAGACCCTCCCAGGTGACCTGCCTGTCACTACCCACCCCACCAGCCTGACCGACAGCCACCGCTGCCGGCTATGCCGCCGGTGGGGCCCACCACCGGGCCAGCGCGCTGGTGGCCGGGTCGTCTGAGGCGAGCAGGGCCGCCCACGGGTCACCGTCGACCTCGGCCAGGTCCACGGCGGCGTACCCGGACAGGTCCGCCGGGTCGGGCGTGCCGTAGCCGGCCGGCTCCGCCAGCGGCTCGCCGCCGACCATCGACGGGTCGCCCCACGGGTGACCGTCGACCGGCTCGGGCAGGCCGGCCAGCTCCAGCATGGGTGGGAACTCCGGTCCGGTCCAGCCGTCGACGTCGGCCAGGCCAGCGGCGTCGGGGTCGGCGCCGAACGGCGGGTCCGGCACCGGCGGCAGGTCCGCCCAGGCGTCGACGTCCCAGTCCCCGCCGGTCCCGGCTCCGGTGTCGACATCCCAGGCACCGTCGGTCCCGGTGCCGATGCCGGCGGCCGGGGCGTCCGACAGGTCCTCGGGCAGGTCCGGGCCGTACAGCGGCTCGTCGACGTGCGCGTCGACCCCACCGGTCCCGGAGCCGAACGCCACGGCACCCCACCGGTCGCCGCCGTCCACCACAGGCCCGGCGTCCAGCCCCGGCCACGGCTCCGGCGGCGGCTCGGGCGGCGCCCAGTCCGCAGCCCCCCGCTCACCCGCCCAGCCTGGCTCAGCCGGCGTACCGGCCCAGCCTGGCTCGGCTGGCGGAGCCGCCCAGTCCGGCTCGCCCTCCGGCTCGGGCAGCTCCGGCTCCGGTAGCTCCGGTGGCGGGTCGAGGTCGCCGGTGCCCGCGGCACCACCCGGGTCGGCCTTGCCCAGCGTGCCCCGCAGGTACTCCTCGACGTCCGGCGGGAGCTCGTCGGCCCAGCCACCCCAGTCCGGCTCCATGCCGCTCACCCCCGGTCGTCCGCGGCCGTGGCGGGCAGCAGCTGCCTGGCCCGCACGAGCACCTCGTCGAGCTGCTTGACCCGCGCGCGCAGCGCCTCCCGCTCCTGCTGCAGCGCCGCCCGCCGGCGCGCCCGGCTGGCCTTGTCGTCGGCCATCGCCTTGTCGATCTCGGCGATGTGGGCGTCGAGCTGCTGCAGCCGCCGCTCGATCGCGTCGTCCAGGGCGAGGGTCAGGGCGTACTGCAGGTCGGTGAAGCGGTGCATGACCTCGTCGGACAGCGCCGCGCGGGCCTCGCCCAGCACCTCCCGCAGCCAGGTGCGGGCCTGCTGCCGGTCGGTCTGCACCCGGCGGCGGTAGAGCACGAACGCGCCCGCGGCCAGGCCCAGCCCCACCCCGGCGAACGGCACCAGCAGGCTCGCCCCGGCCAGCGACCCCACCCCCAGCGCCGACGCGCCGATCATGGCGCCCCGCCCGGCCATCATCGCCATCCCGGCCGAGGACACCGCGATCATCACGTTGTCCGGGCCGCCGCCCTCCCGCCGCGGCTTGGACGACAGCGCGTGG
Organism: Micromonosporaceae bacterium; assembly: GCA_035649895.1. Lineage (GTDB taxonomy): Bacteria > Actinomycetota > Actinomycetes > Mycobacteriales > Micromonosporaceae > DASSUC01. The sequence goes on from DASRIS010000049.1 coordinate 19,098, forward strand.
CGCAGGGTGGCGTTGAGCCGGCGCAGCACGTGCTGCAGCTCGTGCGGGGCGAACACCTGCGCCAGGGCCCGCTCGCCCACCTTACGGAAGCGGTACTCCAGGTCCTGCGACAGCCGTACGGACAGCGCGTGCAGCGCCCGGTCCACCTCCTGCGGCAGGCTCCGCAGCTCCTCACCGCGACCGGAGTCGATGCGGGCGAGGAAGGTCTCCTGCAGCCCGGTCAGGTACGTGCGCAGCCGGGTCGTCGCCTCCACCCGGGCCCGCTGGGTCTCCGTGCTCAGCGCCAGCGACCACTGCCGCGACTCGGTGCGCTTGCGCGCGGCCAGCGCCGCCCGCTCCTGCCTGGCCCGTGCCATCTCGGCCGGGTCGGGGTCGGTGGCCCGGATCCGCTCACCGACGGCCAGGTCCAGCCGGACCACCTCGCTGCGCAGCGCCCGCAGCACGTTGGCCTGTGCCAGCAGGTGCCCCCTGCCGGCCAGCTCGACCAGCGCGTGCTGCAGCGCCGGGATGCGCGACTCGGCGGCCAGCTCCGCCGCGGCGTCACCGCCCAGGGTCATCGCCAGCTCCGCCAGCCGGGCCGAGACCGGGAACCACGGCGCGGTGCCAAAGCGCGGGGCGTGCGCCGCAAGCTGCGCCTTGTTGTCGGCGAGGATGGTGCGCCACCCCGGGTACGCGTCGACCTTCGTCAGCGCGAACACCACGAAGTTGACCCGCTTGCTGGCCTCGATGAGGAAGTCCAGCTCCGGCTTTGCCAGCGGCGCGGACGCGTCCACGACGAACAGCAGCGCGGTGGCCCGCGCCACAGCGTCCAGCGCCACCTCGGTGTGCAGCGGGTCCAGCCCCCCGGTGCCCGGGGTGTCCACCAGCGTCAGGTACGAAAGCAGCGGCGCCGAGTGCAGCACCTCCACCCGCCGCGGCGGGCGCATCCCGTCCGGCAGCCGGCCCAGCACGGTGGCCCAGTCACGCAGGTCAGCCAGGCTCAGCGCCACCGGCTCGGCCCGCCCGGGCACCCAGGCCCGCGCGCCGTGCGAGGGGGAGTGGACCAGCTCCAGGTACGCCGCGGTGGCCACGGCCGCGTCCACCGGGGACAGCCCGGGTACGCCGACCAGCGCGTTGGCCAGCGCGCTCTTGCCCCGCTTGGTCTCCCCGACCACGACGACGACCGGCCGGGTCACCTCCTGGCGGCGCTGCGCGTCCAGGTCCGCCGCGGCGTCCGGGTCCAGCTTGCGCAGGAACGCAAGGCCCGCGTCGACCCCGTTGCCGACCAGGGTCGCCAGTGCCTTCCCCGGGTCGCGGGCCGGTGCCGCCTGCTGCGCGGTCATCCCGCCCGCCCTTGCCGTACCCGTTGGGACAGCAGGAAGAAGCCGCGGTGCGCGACCAGGGCGACCCGCGACTGGGCCGGGCTGGCGCCGGCCACCGCGTACACCCGCCACCGGGTGGCCGCCTCCAGCGCCGCCTCGGCCAGCTGCCGCGGGTCACCGGCCGGGCGGCCCAGGATCCACGCCGGGTCGCTGGACAGGGCCAGCCGGGCCAGCTCCTGCTCCATCGGCTCGGGCAGGTCCACCGCGCCGGTGCTGACCAGCTGGGCCACCTCCAGCAGCCGCAGCCGGTGGTAGTCGGGCTGCTGCAGCACCCGCTCGACCGCGTCGCGCAGCAGCTCCCGGTCGGCCGGCCGGTCGGCGTGGCTGGCGACCTTCTCCAGCGCCGACAGCGCCCAGCCCGCCTTGATCGCGTCGGTGCGCCACCGGAACGCCTGGTCGATGGTGTGCCGCAGGCGGGGGAAGCCGGAGGCCGCCAGCAGCACCCGGACCAGCTCCCCGCTGGCCAGCTGCGGTGAGACCGCCAGGTGCGCGATGGCGAACGCGACACCGTAGAGGTCGAGCAGGCCCAGCAGCCGCTGCCGCTGCTCACGGGAGACCGGGCAGTCCCGCCCGGTGAACAGGTCCACCGAGGCCAGCAGCACCGCCCGCTGCTGCGCCGGCAGCCCGGCCAGCTCCCGCAGCGCCTCGCAGTCGGCGGCGGTGAGCCGCCCCGCCTCGGTGGTCTCGGCCAGCAGCCCCACCACCGGCACCACGTCGGAGACGACCCGGCGCAGCACCCCCGCCTGCCCACCGGCCAGCGGCCCGGCCACCGGCCACGGGTCAGCCCCGCCGCCGACCAGCTTGTCGACCTTGTTGAACAGGCCCAGCGAGTTGATCGGGTTGCTGGACAGGCGCGCCGACACCGACCGGAACGCCTCCAGCGCGGCCACGTCGTCGTCGCGGACCGCCTGGGTGAACACGTAGACGATCGCCTCCGCGCCGGACAGCGCACCGGCGGAGTCCTCGTCGAGGTCGTCGTCGATCGGGGCCTCGCTGAGCAGGAACCGCCGCGCCCCCGCGCTGACCGCGGCGTTGGTCGAGGACAGCCCCGGGGTGTCCACCACGGTCAGCTCGCGCAGGTGGTCGCTGGTCAGCGTCACGTCCACGTACGACACCTGCGAGCGGGGCACCCCGAGCCGCTGCGGGATCATGCCGGACTCGTCCAGCGGCAGGCTGGCGCGCGCCCCGTCGCGGCGCACCACGTCGACGCGGTCGGTGGTGCCGTAGCGGAACTGGGTCACCACCCGGGTGCACTCACCCACGTCGGTCGGCGCCACCCGGCGCCCGATCAGCGCGTTGACCAGGGTGGACTTGCCAGCCTTGAGACGCCCGGCGATGGCCACCCGCAGCGGCTCGTCCAGCCGGCGCCGCACGTCGTACACCTGCGCCCCGGCGGCCGGACCCAGCCGGGGGCCGACGTCGTCGCACAGGGCCGCGACCCGCGCGCCGAGGGGACCGGCCGCCACGGCTCAGCGCACCCGGGGGTGGGAACTGGTGCGCTGCTCAGACACAATGTCCATGGTTTGTCAAAGCCCCCTTGGGTCGGTAGTCCGGCACTACCAACGCCACCCTACGAATATCCTGCCGGCGCAGGATCCCATCTTCGTGCCACCGTCCCCGGCGCCGGCCAGGGCGGCCACGCCCGTGGCACGCCACGGGCCCAGCAACGCGGGAGGTAGCAGTGCGGCAGGGCCCCGGCGGCCAGGTAGGCGGCGCCCGGGTCGTCGGCCGTGCCGCGGTAGCGGCCGACGCCACCCCGGCCGGCGCGACCCCGCAGCCCGTCCCGGCACCGGGCGGACCACCCGCCCCCGCGCCGGCCCTGCACGTGGTGCCGGCGGCCGTCGCCGCGCTCGCCGAACCCGGCCTGGTCGTGGTCACCGGCGGACCCGGCGCCGGGCGGACCACCCTGCTGCGGCGCATCGCGGTCGCCTTCCCCGGCCCGGTCTACCGCGGCGGCGGGCTGGCCATGCTGTCGGGCGTACCGGCGCTGCCCCTGGCCCGTGCGGTACGCGCCCGGCTACCCGCCGAGGACCCGACACTGCTCGCCGAGGCCGTGCGCTCCCGCGTCCGCGGCGGTTTGCTGCTCCTGGACGACCTGCAGTGGGCCGACCCGGCGACCGTTGCGGCGCTGCCGCTGCTCGCCACGCACTGCCGGGTCGCGGTGGCGCTGCGCACCCCGCACCGGCTGCCCGCCGAGGCCGGGGCCGCGCTGCACGCCACCGCCACCGGCTGGTTCCCGATCGCCCCACTGTCCCCCGAGGAGGCCACCGCGCTGGCCCAGCGGGTCGCCCCGCGGCTGGGCCCGGGCGAGGTCGCCGAGGTGGTCCACCGCGCCGGTGGCCTGCCGCTGGCCGTGGAGTCGCTGGCCCGGCACGCCGCCAGCCGCGGGACCGCCACCGCCCCCACCGCCGGGCCAGCACCCGAGCAGGCCCTGGCCCACGCCGTGGCCACCGCCCTGGCCGACCTGACCCGCCCGGCGCGCACCGCGATGGCCGCGCTCGGCCTGCTGGGCCGGCCCGCCACCCTGGCCCTGCTCGGCGCCGGCGTGGACGAGCTGACCGACGCCGGGCTGGTGCACCTCGTCGGCGGCGACGTGCTGCCGGTCTGCCCGTACGTCGCCGAGGTCGCCGCCGGCCTGCTCGACGCGGCGACCCGCGCGGGGCTGCACCGCCGCCTCGCCGGCCTCGTCCCACCTGCCGAGGCCGCCCGCCACCTGACCGCCGCCGGCGACCCGCAGGCCGCCTACCGCGCCGCGCTCACCGCCGCGGCCGCGGCCCGCACCGGCGGCCAGCGCGCCGAGCTGCTGCTGCTCGCCTGCGCCCTGCCCGGGGCAGCCCCAGACCCGCGGGTACGCCTCGACGCGGCGGCTGCGGCGCTGCGCGCCGGCCGGCCCCGGGCCGCCCTGCGGGTGCTCGGCGACCCGCGCCCGACGCTCGCCACCCCGCCACCACCCGGCGCCCGGCGCCCGGCTGGTGCCCCGCCGCCGGCGGCGGACCCGGCTCTGGCGGTGCTGCGCGGCGAGGCCCTGCTGCAGGCCGGTGACCCCGCCGCCGCAGCGCGGGCGGTCGCCGGCCTGCCGCCCGTCCTCAGCGACGCCGCCCTGGGCGCCGCCCGGGACCGGGTGGTGCTGCTCGCCCGGCTCGCCACCGACCCGGCCGGCGCGGCGGCCCTCGCCGGTGACCTCGCCGCCCGGTACCCCGACCCGCCCGCGCACCCCGGGCTGCGCGGCGCGCTCGCCGCCGCGCGGGCCGCCCAGCGCCATCCCGGCTGGGAGTACGACCTGGCCACCGCCGCCGAGGTGGCCGGCGCGGCCGGGGACACCAGCACCGCCCGGTGGTGCGCCTGGCTGCTGGTGCAGACCCTGGCCACCGACGCCCGCCTGGCCGAGGCCGTGCACAGCGCCGAGGCCGCCGCGCAGGCCTGCGCGGCCGACCTCGCCTACAGCTGGCAGGTACGGTTCCTCGCCGCCGCCCTGTGGTGCGCCGCGCTGCGCGGCACCGCCCTGGACGAGGTGGTACGCCGCAGCGGCGACCTCACCGACCACACCCTGCCCGCCGACGCCCGCGGCTACGCCGTCGCCGCGGCCAGCCTCGCCGAGGCCGACGGCGGGCTGCTCGCCTCCGCCCGGGCCCGGCTGGCCACGACCGGTGCCCTGCCCACCTCGGCCGCCGCGGCGCGCGACTGGGTGGTCCGGGAGGCCGCCTGGCTGGACGGGCAGCCCGAGCGTGCCGCCACCGCCACCGCCACACCGGTGGCCGCGGCCGGGCTCGTCGACGGGCTGCGGCGCATCACCACCCGCTGGGCCGCCTACGACGGGGCAGCCCCACCGGCCGACGAGCCGCCGGCCGGACCGACCCCACCACCGGTGCGGCGCACCCTCGACGCGTGGGCCGCCGCCGGCGGCGGCCCGGACCGCTTCGCCGAGGCCGCCACCGCCTGGCACGACGTCGTGCTGCGCGAGGAGGTGCGCTGCCTGCTCGCGTACGGGCTGCACGAGACCGGCCCGGAGGCCGTCCCGCCGCTGCTCGCCGCCGAGCGCCTCGCCGCGCAGGCCGGCCTGGTGGTGCTGCACGGGCGCACCCAGCGGGCGCTGCGCCGCCACGGCATCCGCCGCGACGTGCGCGGACCCCGCGCCGGCGGCGACCTGACCGACCGGGAGCGGGAGGTGCTGCGGCTGGTCGCCGCGGGGGAGCCGACCCGCCGCATCGCCGGCCAGCTCGGCATCTCCGGCGAGACCGTGGAGACCCACATCCGCTCCGGCATGCGCAAGCTCGGCGCGCGTACCCGCACCGAGGCTGCAGCGTCGGCGCTGGAGGCCCTGGGATGAACGCGGTGCCGCGCCTGCTCGTCCCCACCGCGACCGACGCCACAGCGGTGCTGCGCCGGCTGGCCCGGGCCGGCTGGCAGACCCGGGAGGGCTTCGCCCTGGCCGAGGCGGCGTGGGACGTCACCGCGGCGCGCCTGGTCCTCTTCGGCCGGGTCGGTGACCTGGAGACCGCGCAGCTGGCCGTGCACGCCGCCGCCCGCGGCGCCGGGGTGGTCGCCATCGTCGACCCCGGTGGCCAGGTCGGCCAGGCGCTGCTGGCCGACCTGGCCCGCATCGGGCCGGTGCGCTGCGACGTGGGCACCCAGGCGCCCGGGGCCGAGCCCGCCGCGGAAGGTGGCGGGCCGCCGCTCACCCCCGAGCAGCGGGCCCTGCTGGAACGGCTGGCCAGCGGGGAGACGATCGCCGGTGCGGCGGCGGCGGAGTTCCTGTCGCTGCGCACCGCCAACCGCCGCATCGCCCAGGCCCGCGAGACCCTGGGGGTACGCACCACCCGCGAGGCGGTGCTGGCCTACCTGCGTCACCGGCGCAGCTGACCCGCGGGGACCGGTGCTCCCGGTGTCCACGACGCCTACCCGGGCGGGGGGTCCTGGGCGGGCGGGCGGTCCTGCCCGGGCAGCGGGCGGGAGCGGGCGGTGCTGGTAGGGCGGGTCGGGTCGACATAACGAGGGGCCTGCGGCTCGTCCCGCCGCAGCGGCCGCAGCGTGACCACGATGGCGTCGAGGATCCGGTCCGTGGCGCGCAGCGCGTCGCCGGTGCGGCTGGCTGACAGCCCACCCAGGTCCACCGGTACGCCGAACGCGACGCGGACCACCGGCCGGCGCCGCACCGCCCGCAGCACCGACCGGACCAGCCCTTTCGGCGTCGCATAGGGCAGCACCTCATGCGGCCCCCACAGCGCCACCGGCACGACGGTCGCACCACTGGCCAGGGCCAGCCGGGCCAGCCCGGTCTTGCCCCGCTCCGGCCACAGGCCCGGGTCGAGGCCGATGCGGCCCTCCGGGTAGCCCGCCACCACCGAGCCCTCGGCGACCGCTGCAGCGGCCGTGTACAGCGCCTGCGTCACCGTCGCCCGCCCCCGGTCGACGCGGATGTGCCCGCACATCCGCATCAGCACGCCCACCAGCGGCGCGGTGAACAGGCCACCGGTGGCCATGATGCGCGGCGCCACCCGCCGGGTCTGGCAGGCGGCGGCGAGCACCACCGGGTCGAACGGGCTCACGTGGTTGACGGCGAGCACCAGCGGGCCACGCCGCAGGTGCGCCGGCACGTCACCGGTGACCCGCATCCGGCCCAGCGCGACGACCACCACCCGCGCCACGACCAGCAGCGCGCGCCACAGCAGCGGCGGGCGCCAGGCGGCTACGGGCTGCGACATGCGGCGACGCGGGTCAGTCCACCGCCCTCAGCTCGGCCAGCTTCGCCTCGACCTCGGCGAGCTCGGCACGCAGCCGCTGCGCCTGCTCCTCGGCCCCGGCCCGCTCCGCGGCCAGGATCTGCTCCACCGCCTCATGCACCCCTGGCACGTCCAGCAGGCCCACCATCTTCAGCGCCTCCGACGGCCGGATCAGGTAGGGCTTCGCCAGCGCCTTGGTGCCCTGCGCCGCGGCCACCGTCCACTCGCCCTCGGTGTAGGCGAGGGTAACCGTCAAGGCGGCCGGTGGCTTCGGCTTGACGGGGCGGCCGGGACCACGCCGCGCGGCCTTGCCGTCGGCCGCTGCGGTCTCCGCCGCCCCAGCCTCAGCATTGTCTACAGTGGACAGCATGGGCTCGGGCACCTGCTCCTCCTGCTTCTGCCGCTGCCCCCGGTGTCTCGGGGGTGCGGCCGTCTGGGCGTGGCCGGTGACGGGGGGAGCCGGGTCGGCGTTGTCGGCTGCCGGGCTGGCCACCGGCGCCACCACGGCGGAGGCGGAGGCGGCGGCGTGGTCCGGCCCAGGTGCGGGCCGGCTGGACGGCCCGGCGCGGCGGGCGGCCTGGCCCCGACCCGGAATGGCCAGGTCGGCAGGGGAGAAGGGCAGCTCGTCGCGGCCGAACCGGACCACCACCCACTCCTCCGACAGCTCCGGGTCGGTCAGCCCCACCACCTGCCCGGACTGCCCGGCGACCTGCCCGGCCGCCTCGGTGAACAGCACCTTCGGCCGGCGCCCGGCCGCCAGCGAGTCACGGATCGCCTCCAGGTCCTCGCTGGACAGCCCGCGAGCCGGGCTCCGCACGGCAGCCATGACATCCCTCCGTACACATGTTTGACTGCCAGCTTCCTACCAGACCGCACCGACAAACTCGCCACGACACCCCGCACAGCGCAACGGAGCCCTCGCCTCAGGCAGGGACCCGGTACGAGACAGCACCCGGCCCTTCCCGTCACGCAACGCACGCAGCGTTCGCGTACGAGGCGTACTACGCCACGGCCCAGCCCGAAGGCAGCTACCGGCTTGCAGCTACCGGCTTTCTGCCACCGCACTGGGTCGTCCTCGACCTCACCAGCCCTACCCGAACTTGTTCGATAATGCACATTATGTCAACTAGTCTCGCCAGTGCCGGCGGTGGACGCGCTCAGGTCAGGCCGGCCGGGCTGGTGTTGGCACCGCACAGCAGGACCGCGACGCGCTCACCGGCCGCGGGCCGGTAGGCGCCGGTCGCCAGCGCGGCGAACGCCGCAGCGCTGCCGTGCTCGACGACGATGCGGTACTCCTCCCACAGCCGCCGGCGGGCGGCGACGATCTCCTCGTCGCAGACCAGGACACTGCGGACCCCCGTCCGTACGGCCACGTCGTAGGCGATGGTGCCGGCGCGGCGGGCACCCAGCGAGTCCGCGGCGACACCAGACACCTCGACGTCGACCGGCCCACCGGCGGCAAGAGCGGCCCGCAGGGTCGGGGCTGCCTCCGGCTCGACCGCTACCACCGTGGCCCTGCCGTGCAGCGCGGTGGCGACGCCGGCCAGCATGCGGTTGAACGCACCGCGAGCCTTGAACGCTCCGGCGTGCTGGAGGTACTCCAGCTTCAGCCACACCAGGCCGGCCGGGGCGAGGGTGCCCGGGTCGGCCTCGGCTACCGGGGTACGGCGCACCCGGCCGGCGATGCGCACGGCTGCGGCTTCCACGTCGTGACGAGCGACGTCGTGACGAGCGGCCGTCATCAGGTACCGCCTTCCACCCGACAGCGGGCGACCAGCAAACGAGCGACCGTCACGGCAGGCCGCCTCCCCCGGCTCAGCGGAACTGGGCCCGCAGCATCGTGTCGAACGCGCCCGCGCCGAGCAGCCGGCGCGTGTGCACCAGCACCCGGGCGGCGGCGGTGACCACGTAGCGCCGCCGCGGGCGGCGGGCGGTCACCGCCCGCTCGACCACCCGCGCGACCCGGTCCGGGTCGGCGGCCAGCAGGCGGGAGCGGTAGCCCTGGGCCATCTGCGCGTCGATGACCCGGTTCAGCCGCGCGTACGGCCCGTCACCGTCCTCGCCGGCCCCCGCCGCCGCGCCAGCCTGCGCAACCGTGCCGGCGAGGGTGCCGGCGGCCACCTCCCCGAAGCCGGTACGGGTCAGGCCCGGCTCCACAATGGACACCTTGACCCCGAACGGGGCCACCTCGAAGCGCAGCGCGTCCGACAGCGCCTCAACCGCGTACTTGCTGGCGTGGTAGAAGCCACCGCCCGGGAAGACGAGCCGCCCGCCCATCGAGCTGACGTTGACGACCCGGCCGCCGCCGGCCGAGCGCATGCCGGGCAGCACCAGCTGGCACAGCCGGGCCAGGCCGTACACGTTGGTCTCGAACTGGGCCCGCACCCGCGCCAGCGGCACCTCCTCAACGGTGCCGTACTCGCCGTACCCGGCGTTGTTGACCAGCACCCCCACCGCGGCGTGCGCCTTCTCCACGACCGCGACCGCCGAGCTCATCGACTCCTCGTCGGTGACGTCGAGGGCGAGCGGGTGGCAGCCGGCCGCGGCGAGGTCGGTGAGGGTCTGCGGGCGTCGTGCGGTGGCGTAGACGGTCAGCTCCGGCCGGCGGGCAAGGCGCAGCGCGGTGGCCCGGCCGATGCCGGACGAGCAGCCGGTGATGAGGACGGCGGTCATGGGCTCCTCCGTGACGGTTGGGCGGGTGCGGACGGTGCGGACGGTTGGGCGGGTGGATGGGCGGACGCGGCCGGCGAGCCGGCCGGGGCGGCGCCGCGCAGGCCGGCGGCGAGCAGGCGTACCCCCTGGCGTAGCAGGGTGCGGGCGGCGTCGGGGGCGGTCGGGTCGGCCTCCAGGCCCCGGGTGAAGGCCAGCGCGACGTCGGCCACGGCGGTGGCCGGTGGCCCGCCGCGGGGCAGCTCACCAGCGGCGCGGGCGGCGCGGACCAGGCCGGCGAGCAGGTCGCGCAGCCCGGCCTGGTAGGCGGCCTCCTGCGCAGCGGAGACCCGGGCGCTCTCCCCCAGCAGCTCACCGGCGTGGTGCGGGCTGTCGCGCCACAGGCCCAGGACCAGCTCCAGCTTGGCCGCGAGCACGGCGTGCAGCCGCCCAGCGACACCGGCCGGGCCCGCCGGGCGGGCCGCGGCGTGCCGGGCCTGGGCCAGGGACGCGTCGAACATGGCCTGCGCCAGGCGGGCGAACGCGTCGTCCTTGCTGCGGACGTACTGGTAGACCGCGGCGCGGGACATGCCGGCCTCGGCGGCGATGTCGTCCATCGTGGTACGGCGGATGCCGTGCCGGGTGAAGCAGCGGTACGCCGCCGCGAGGACCACCGCGGTCCGCTCGCCTGACACACTGACACTCTAGGCGCAGAATGTCAGAACGTCGAGCAGTCCGGGCGGGCGCCACCGGGCCAGGCGGGCGCGGCTCGGGTGTGGCTCACCCGGACAGGTCGGCGACCCGCAGCACCCGCACCCTGCGGTCAGCGCCGGCGACGACGGCGACGTCCCCGCTGAGCACCATCGCCAGCGGCAGGTCCTCCCCCACGTCCACATCCGGGGTACGGCGGTCGGCACCGACCTCGGCGACGGACACCCGCCACGTCACCTGGGTCCCGTTCAGCCCGGCCTCGCGCAGCAGCACCCGGCCCCCGCCCACGGCCACCACGCTGACCCGCTCGCCGACGGTGCGCCCCTCGGTCCCGTCCGGCCGGCGGATCTGCGGCTCGTCCACCGCCTCGAACGGCACGTCACCAAAGACCAGCACCCCTGCGCTGACGTACCAGCCGGAGTCGTGCGACCACTCCACCTGCGTGGCCCACTTCTCCTTGCCGGTGGCCGTGTCCAGCGCGACCACCTTGCCGGCGTTGGTGCCGCTGCTGGCCACGCAGACCAGGTGCGGCCCGCACGGCTTGACCCGCTTCAGGCTCGCCCCGGCCGGCAGCGGGTAGGTCCAGGCCCGGCTGAAGCTCGGCAGCCGGTACGCCGCCACCACCGTACGGCCCTGCGCCTCCGGCGCGTCGCTGGAGAGCTGGCCGACCGCCAGCCCGTCGTAGGCGAACCAATGGTCGTACACCAGCGGCAGCGCCCCGCTCCCCCGCGGCCGCCCGGTGCCCACGTCGAGCAGGTAGCCCCTGCCGTCGTCCTCGTTCAGCTCCACCAGCGCACCGGTGGCGCGCAGGTCCTCGCCCATGGCCGCCACGTGCGCGGCGGCGACCGGCGGGGAGCCGCCCTGCTTCGCGGTGGCGTCCGGGTCGGGCCAGGCCCGCTCCGCCGCGGCCCGCCAGTCGTCGTTGACCAGCAGGTCATCGGGGCCGCTGCGGCTCCACCGCGTCCTGCCGGTGCGCAGGTCCACCCGCAGGATCGCCGGGGGCCGCTGCGAGTCCACCACCGCGTCGGTGCCGAGGTAGAGCACGTCACGCCGCTCCTCCCAGGGCGAACGCCACAGCACCGCCCCGTTGGCGCCCAGCACCGCACGCACGTCGGAGCCACGGTCGGTGGCCGAGTCCTCCGCGTCCAGGACCAGCAGCTCACCAACGACCGACAGGCGCAGGCGTACCGGCTCCACCGGCACCTGCTGCCGCCACAGCGGGTCCCCGCCACCCGCGGGCAGCGCCACCACCTCGGTGCGGCCCGCACCGACGGTGGCGTAGAAGGCCCGGTCCCCGGCCGCGGCGACCGCGACCGCGCCCTCCCCGGCGGGCAGCTCGACGTTGTGCACCACGCGAAGCTGCCCATCCCGCCCCGCCGCCCCGCCGCCCAGGCTCGACAGGCCGGACCGGCCGGCGTTGAGGGCCTGCCCCCAGGCGCCGTCCAGCCAGCGCACCACCTGCACCCCACCGCCGGCCAGCAGCGCGACCGCGAGCGCCGCCGCCACGGGTACGGCCACGCGCCGCCGTGACGGGCGCCGCGCAGCTGGCGGCTTCACCACCGGCTGCGGTGCCGGCCAGGTTGCCGGGTACGCCCCACCTGGTGGCGGACCGGCGGGGGGCGGCAGGAGCATCCCCCCGCCGGCGGCGAACCCCGAAGCACCGGTGGCCGCCGCCGGTACCGGCCCTGCCGCGTACCCGGGCCGCAGGCCGCCGGGCTGTCCCGGCTGGGCGGGCCCGTCGGGGGTGTCCAGGCCGGGCCGGTGCCGGCCGGCACCGGCCGGCGCAGCCGACGGGGCGGGCACCAGCAGACCGCCGTAGGCGACGGGAAGCTCCGGCTGCTCCGGCACTGTCGCGGCGACGCCGAGGCGCGCGTGCAGCCGGCTGGCCACCAGCGGCATCCGGCTGGTGCCGCCGACCAGCAGCAGCCCAGCCAGGGTCGCCGGGTCCACGCCGGCCCGTTGCAGCACCCGGCGGGTCTCGTCCACCGCCCGGGCCACCAGCGGCCCGGCCACCTGTTCCAGCTCCTGCCGGGTCAGGTGCAGCGGGTCCTCCCGGTGCGGCACCGCGACCGGGGCCTGCGCGGTGCGGGAGAGCATCTCCTTGGCGGAGCGCACCTCAGCCCAGAACGCCTGCCGGTCGCGCAGCGCCCCGGTGCCGTCGGGCTGGCTGAGCCGCCGCCACAGCGCCGCGTCCCGCGCGGCGACCAGATGCCCGAGATGGCCCACCAGGGCCGCGTCGACATCCAGCCCACCCAGGTCGTCCAGGCCCCCGACGGCCAGCACCCGGAACCCGGCCGGCTCGCGGCGCACCACCGCCACGTCCAGCGTGCCGCCGCCGAAGTCGAAGACGCCCAGCGGCGCACCCGGCGGCACCTGGTGACCGAGCACCTCCACGCAGTACGTAGCCGCGGCGACCGGCTCCTCCACCAGCGTCACCTCGCCGAGCCCGGCGAGCCTGGCCGCGTCGCGCAGCACCTGGCGGCGGGGCTGGCCCCAGTCGGCCGGGCAGGTGAGCACGCTTGCGCCGCCGGGTTCCACCCCGGCCTGCCGCGCCTCACCGGCCACCCGGCGCAGGGTCGCGGCCAGCAGGCGCGTCACCGGCACCGCCTCGGCACCCAGCAGCACCGCACC
>DASRIS010000050.1:0-24633 GCA_035649895.1 Micromonosporaceae bacterium
CCTCGGCCGGCAGCGCGGCCACCGCCTGGATGATCACCTGGGCCTGCTCCACGGTGACCGCGCCGGCAGCCAGCCCGTCGCGGACCACCGCGGGACCGGCGTCCAGCGCGGCGGCCAGCTCCACCAGCCGCCGGGCCGCGCTGATCGACATGCGCATCCGCTCGCGCAGCCACACCGCCGTCGACGAGGCGCCCTGCGCCACGGCCAGCCCGCGCCCGTCCAGCTCCCGAGCCAGCGCCAGATTTACCGCGGCCAGCCGCTGCTGCACCACATGCAGCTCGTCCAACGCCTCGACCAGCTCACCATCGCCCAGCGCCCACACCGCGGTTGCGGCGCACACGTCGACCGCTTCCGCGATCATCGCCGTCGCCACCCGCATGCCTTGTATTCTAGTACATTTGTTCGACAATATCGACTGTGAACCCCTACTGCCCTCGGCTGTCGACGTGAGATGGGCACGACAGTTGACCGCATACGCAAGCCAGTCTCGTGGCCTGCTGTCGAGCAATCGCCCGCCCGGCGCTCTAGGATTGCTGAATGTGACCGGCCGGGGGGCACGACGTGACATCGCGTACGCGAAGCCTGCGTGCCGGAAGCCGCGCAGCGGTGTCCGCCGGCCCACCGTGCAGGACGTCGCCCGGGAGGCGGGAGTCTCCCCGTCCACTGTGTCCCGGGCCCTCAACGGGAGCGGCTACGCGGCCGCCGAGGTCCGCCAGCGCGTGCACGCGGCCGCGGCCCGGATCGGTTACGTGCCGGACGCCAATGCCCGGACCCTGCGCAACCGGTCCAGCCGCTCGATCGGGGTGCTCATCTCCGACCTGCGCAACCCGTTCTACGCCGACCTCGCCGCAGGGGTGGAGCAGGCGCTGCGCGCCGCCGGTTACCACATGATCCTGGTCAACGACGATGGCAGCCCGGACGAGGAGATGCTGGCGGTGGAGACGTTCACCGCGATGCGGGTCCCGGGCGTGATCGTCACCCCGGTGTCGGTGCTGGCCCTCAAGCGGCTGCACCAGCAGGGGGTGCACGTGGTGCAGGCCGACCGCCAGGTCAGCAACCGCTACGGCGACACCGTACTGGGCGCGAACAAGGCGGGCGCGGAGCTCGCCACGCGGCACCTGCTCGACCTTGGCCACCGGCGCATCGCGCTGCTGATCGACCAGACCAGGTGGACGTCCGGGGCCGAGCGGCTGGCCGGGTACCGGGCCGCGCACGCCGAGGCCGAGGTGCTGGTCGACCAGGACCTCATCGCGTACACCAGCTTCGATGCGGCGGCGGCCCGGTCCACTGTGGCGCGGCTGCTGGACAGCCGTCCCGACGTGACTGCCTTGTTCGCCGCCAACAACGTGCTCGCGCAGGGCGCGTTCGAGGAGCTCCAGCACCGCGGGGTACAGCTGCCCAAGGAGATGTCACTCGTCGCCTATGACGACGTGCCGTGGATGTCCATGGTGCGGCCCGCGATAACAACGGTCTCGCAGCACACCTTCGACCTCGGCCGGCGCTGCGCGGAGGTGCTGCTGGCACGGCTCACCGCGGACGGCGCCGGCGCGGGCAACGCCAGGACGGGCAACGCCAGCACGGACAACGCCAGCACAGGCAATGCCAGCACGGACGACACCGGAGCGGGCGCCGACGACGGCAGCGGCTCCAGTAGCGGCACCGGCCCGTCCGTCCGGCGGCTGGTGCGCGTCGCGTCCGAGCTGCGGGTCCGCGGCTCCACCGGTCCCAGCCCAGCCTGACACCGCCACCAGGAAGCCGGTCAACCCGGCTTCTTGACGTCACCTGATAGACACCCTTAAATTTTTTACCTAACTGTGGCAACGATGCCACACCAAGCCCGGAGCGGGACAGCAGTGAGAGACCACCCTCGCCGGCAGCGTGGCTACGGCGTACCCGATGACCCTGGTGATCTTCCTGCGCCAGCGGTCCCCCGCAGCGGGCGACGCGACCCCACGGCGCGCCGGGCGGCGCAGGCCGCGGCGGCTCTGGCGGCATCCACGCCCGAGCCGGCCAGCGCTGGCGCAGTGCTGGGGCTGGACATCGGCGGCACCAAGCTGGCCGCGGGGGTGGTGGACGCCGCCGGGCGTACCCGCTCGTTCCTGGTCATCCCCAGCTACCCGAAGCGCGGGGCGCGGGCCGAGCTCGACCGCCTCTTCGCGCTCGGGCGCCAGGCCCTCTCCCAGCAGCCCCAGGACAGAACAACCGCCGTACGGGCGGTGGGCATCGGCTGCGGCGGCCCGCTGGACCCGGTCCGGGGCGTCCTGCTGTGCCCGCTGCACCTGCCCGGCTGGCGCGACGTCCCGGTCACGGCCTGGGCGCAGGAGTCCTTCGGGCTGCCCGCGGTGCTCGACAACGACGGCACCGCGGCAGCAGCCGGCGAGCACCGGTTCGGGGCCGGCACGGCCGCCCGGAACCTGGTCTACCTGACCCTGTCGACCGGGGTCGGCGGCGGGATGGTCATCGACGGGCGGGTGTACCGCGGCGCCGCTGGCAACGGTGGCGAGCCGGGGCACGTCTCCATCGACCGCAACGGACGGCACTGCCGGGGCTGCGGCCGGCGCGGCTGTCTCGAGGCGTACGTCTCCGGCACCTCCATCGCCGAGCGCGCCCGCGAGGCGCTGTCCGGTGGCGCGGCCTCGAGCCTCTCCGCGCTCGCCGAGGTGACCGCGGCCGATGTGGACCGCGCCGCGGCCGCGGGTGACCCGGTCGCGACGGCGGTGTGGGAGCAGACGACCGAGGCGCTGGCCTGCGGGCTGACCTCGATCGTGAACCTGCTCGAGCCCGAGCTGGTGGTCCTCGGCGGCGGCGTGACCCGGGCCGGCGAGCGGCTGCTCGGACCCGTGCGGGAGGCGGTACGGCGGCAGGCGATGGGTCCAGCGGCCCGAGCCTGCCGGATCGTGCCCGCCGCGCTCGGCGACCGGGTCGGCGTGGCCGGCGCGGCGGCAGTCGCCTTCGAACGGCTGGTCTTCGCAGAGGCCGAGACCGCAGGGGCCCAGACGGCAGGGGCCCAGACGGCAGGAACCGAGATCGCAGGAACCGAGATCGCAGAGAACCGGACCGCAGAGACCGAGATTGCCGGGGGCGGAGCTCCCAGGGACCGCAGCGGAAGGAACTGATGCACATGGCCGATGAGCTGGCTCGCGAGCTCGCCGAGCACGTCACGCTCGCGAGCCGGGTAGCCGAGCTGCTGCCGGAGCTACGCAAGGTGGGCAGCCGGCTGGTCGAGGTGTACCAGGGCGGCGGGCGGCTGTTCACCTTCGGCAACGGTGGCAGCGCCGCCGACGCCCAGCATCTCGCCGCCGAGCTGGTCGGGCGCTACCGGCGGGAGCGCCGCCCGCTGCCCGCGCTGGCCCTGACCGTGGACCCGTCGGTGCTGACCTGCATCGGCAACGACTACGCGTACGAGGACGTGTTCGCCCGCCAGGTCCAGGCGTTCGTCGGCCCCGGCGACATGGTGGTCGGCTTCTCCACCAGCGGCCGGTCCCCGAACGTCGTGCGCGGCCTGGCGACCGCCCGCGAGCGGGGTGCGGTCACGGTGCTGTTCACCGGGGCGGACGGCGGCCCGGCCGCCGCGCACGCCGACCACCTGCTGGCCGTGCCGTCCGGCACGACCGCCCGCATCCAGGAGATGCACCTGTTGCTGCTGCACCTGCTGAGCGAGCAGGTGGACGCGTGGGCCGCCGGAGAGGACCGCAGATGACGCAGACCAGCCCCGCAGCGCAAGGCCAAGTGCAAGGTCAAGCGCAAGGCCAAGCGCAAGGTCAAGCGCAGGGGCAGCAGCGGCTGATGCACATGATCGGCAACGCGCACATCGACCCGGTCTGGCTCTGGCAGTGGCCCGAGGGCTACCAGGAGGTACGGGCCACCTTCCAGTCGGCGATCGACCGGATGGACGAGTACCCGGAGTTCATCTTCACCTGCGACTCGGTGTGCTACCTGGCCTGGGTCGAGGAGAGCGACCCGGAGCTGTTCGCCGCGATCGGCAAGCGCATCGCCGAGGGGCGCTGGCAGGTGGTGGGCGGCTGGTGGGTCGAGCCCGACTGCAACCTGCCCAGCGGGGAGTCGTTCGTCCGGCAGGCCCTCTACGGCCAGCGCTACCTGCACGAGCGGTTCGGCGTCATCGCCACCGTCGGAGCCAACCTCGACCCGTTCGGCCACAACGCCTCGCTCCCCCAGCTGCTGCGCAAGTCCGGCATGGACTCCTACCTGTTCCTGCGCCCCGGGCCGCACGAGCTGCCCCTGCCCGGCCCGTACTTCTGGTGGCAGTCCCCGGACGGGTCGCGGGTGCTGGCCTACCGGATCCCCAACGAGTACGGCAGCTCCCCCCGCGACCTGGGCTACCACCTGGACAAGGCCTTGGCGCTGCTGCCGCCCGACGAGCCCGAGCTGATGATCTTCTATGGGGTGGGCAACCACGGCGGCGGGCCGACCCGGGCCAACCTCGACAGCATCCGCCGGCTCGACGGCGCCGGCGGGCTGCCCACCCTGCGGTGCAGCTCCCCCCGCGACTTCTTCGACCGGCTGGTCGCCCGGCGCGACGACATCCCCAGCTACGAGGCTGAGCTACAGCACCACGCCGTCGGCTGCTACTCGTCCCACTCCGGTGTCAAGCAGTGGAACCGGCGGGCGGAGAACCTGTTGCAGCGCGCGGAGAAGTGGGCCGCGGTGGCCAGCGTCGTGACCGGCCTGCCGTACCCGCGCAGCCAGCTCACCGAGGCCTGGAAGCTGGTCCTGTTCAACCAGTTCCACGACATCCTCGCCGGCACCTCCATCTCCGACGCCTACACCGACAGCCGTGACCAGTACGGCCACGCCAGCTCGGTCGCTGCCACCGCGTTCAACCGGGCGGTGCAGTCGATGAGCCGGCGCATCAACATCCCCGCCGAGCCGGACATGGTCCCGCTGGTGGTGTTCAACCCGCACCCGTGGCGGCTCGTCGCGGACGTGGAGCTCGAGTTCGGCCGCTTCCCTGCGCTCGCGCCGGTGGCGGTCGACGAGGCGGGCGGGGCGGTGCCGGTGCAGTGCATCCGCTCGGCCGCGACCATGGAGGGGTGGCGGCGCCGCCTGGTGGTCGCCGCCGACGTCCCGCCGCTCGGCTACCGCGTGTACCGGATCTTCCCAGCCAGCGGAGTCCCCGCTGCCGGTCCGGCGTTCCCCGAGGTCGCCGCCACCGCGACCACCGCCGAGAACGACTTCCTCGCCCTTGAGATCGACCCCGGGACGGGCTGGCTGCGCCGGCTGCGGGACAAGGTGAACGGCGTCGACCTGGTGCCGCCCGGAGCCCGCGGCCACGCGGTGGTTCTCGACGACCGGTTCGACACCTGGGGCCACCGGGTGCTCACCTACGACAACGTCGTCGGGGAGTTCCGCCCGACGTCGGTGCGCCTGGTGGAGCACGGCCCGGTGCGTGCCGTGCTGCGGGTGGAGAGCCGGTACGGCGAGTCGACGCTCGTCGAGGAGCTCGTGCTCGGCGCCGGCTCCCGCCACGTGGAGGTGCGCGTGGTGCTGGACTGGCGTGAGCGGCAGCGGATGCTCAAGCTGCGCGTACCGACCACAGTGGTCACCGGCACGGCGACGTACGAGGTGCCCTATGGCCACGTGGTCCGACCCGCCGATGGCGCCGAGGAGCCGGCGCAGTCCTGGGTGGACGTGTCGGGGGCCTTGCCGGACGGCCGCCCCGCCGGGCTCAGCGTGCTCAACGACGGCAAGTACGGCCACGACGTGCGCGGCGCGGGCAGCGGCGCGGACATCGGGATCACCGTGGCCCGCAGCCCTGTCTACGCCTGGCACGAGCCCAAGGAGCTCGACGCGGACGGCCTGTACGAGTACCTCGACCAGGGGCGGCAGGAGTTCCGCTACGTGCTCCTGCCGCACGCCGGCCAGTGGCGGGGTGCGGGCACGGCACGGCTCGCCGCGGAGCTGAACCAGCCCGCGTTCCCGCTGCTGGAGACCTACCACCCCGGGGACCTGCCGATGCAGGCGAGCTACGTGTCGGTCAGCTCCGAGGCGGTGGTGGCGACCGTGCTGAAGGCCGCCGAGGAGTCCGACGACGACGGCGACGGTGACGGCGGGGCCCTGGTCCTGCGGGCGTACGAGAGCACCGGGGCGGAGGTGTGGGTCTCCATCGACCTGCCGCTGCTGGGCCGCTGCGTGCAGGCGACGTTCGGGCCGCACGAGATCAAGACGCTGCGGATCCCGCGGGACGCGGACCGGCCGGTGCGCGAGACCAACCTGCTGGAGTGGGTGGAGCAGCCGGACGCGCAGGTGGAGGACGGGTGACCTCACTCGATGGCGACGGCTGGCAGGTCCGCGGCTGCCTGGGCGAGGAGTGGCGGTGGTACGTCACTGCCCGCACGCTGCCGGACGCGCCCGGCTGGCTTCCGGCGCGGGTGCCGGGCAGCGTCGTCGACGACCTGTGGCGGGCCGGCGAGGTGCCCGACCCGTACCACGGGCGCAACAGCCTGCTGCTGGAGTGGGTGCCGGCGCGGGCCTGGGTCTACCGGCGCTGGGTGACGCTGCCCGCCCTCGCCGGCGGCGAGCGGGCCGTGCTGTGCCTGGAGGGCGTCGACCACGCGGCAACGGTCCATGTGGACGGCGTCGCGGTGGCGTACCACGAGGGCGCGTTCGTGCCGTTCGAGGCGGACGTGACGGGCCTGCTCGCGGGCGGCGGCGAGCACCTGGTGGCGATCGTGGTGCACCCGGCGCCGGCCAGCGAGCCGCAGGTCGGGTGCACCAGCCGGGTGACCGTCCACAAGAGCCGGATGGGGTACGGCTGGGACTTCTGCCCCCGGACGGTGCACCAGGGCGTGTGGCGGCCGGTGCGGCTGGAGGTTGGCCTGCCGCCCTGGTTGGCCGGCGCCAGCGTGGCGGCGCGCCTGACCACCGACCTCGCCGGGGGCGTGGTGGCCGTCCACGCCGACCTGCGCGGCCCGGCCGGAGGCCGGCCATCGGTGGGGCGCCTGCACGCCACGGTGCGCGACGGGGACCGTGCGGTGGCCCGCGGCGAGCAGGCGGTCGAGGTCGACGAGCAGTCCCTGGTCACGATGGAGCTGCGGCTCACGTCGCCGGTGCCGGTCGACGCGCACCTGGGCGCCTGGTGGAACAACGAGCCGCTGGTGCAGGAGAGCTTCGGCCACCGGCTGCACCACCTCGACACGCTGCGCCGGGCCAGCCAGCTGCTGCAGGCCGACGGGCTGCGGTACGCGGTGGAGGCCGGCCGCCGGCGGGCGTTCCGCAGCAGCGGGACGATCCCCTGGCAGCTCAACGAGGCGTACCCCAACGCCTGGTGCACCGCTGCGGTCGACCATCGGGGCGACCCGAAGCCGGCGTACTACGCGGTACGCCGGGCGTACCGGCCCTGGCACGTCTGCGCCCAGCTGGCGCGGCCGGCGTGGGGCGGGCACCCCGGCTTCCGGGCCCGGGTGTGGACGTGGGGTGACCCCGCTCCGGCGGAGCGCACCGTGCCGGTCACCGTGGTGGCCAGGCTGGTCGACGCCGCGGGCGAGGCGCTGGTCGAGCGCTCCTGGCGGGTGGCGGTGGCGGGCGGGCTGCCGGTCGAGGCCGGCGAGCTCGCCGCCGACCTGACGGCGCTCGCCACCGACGTGTTCCTGCTCGACCTGGCGTGCCGGCCGGACGGCGAGCCCGAGCGCACCAACCGGCTCCTGCTGAGCCGCACCGCCGACCTGGCGCCCCTGCTGGACCTGACACCGGCCACAGTGGACACAGTGGTGGAGCGGGCCGGGGACGAGTGGCGGGTCGCGCTGGCCCATAGCGGCGGGCCGGCCGCGGTGGGGCTGGTCCTGGAGGACGACCGGCCGTATCCCGAGCCGGGGTGGGCCACCTTCGACGACAACGCCGTCGACCTGCTGCCAGGAGAGTCCCGGACGGTCA
Source organism: Micromonosporaceae bacterium (assembly GCA_035649895.1). Lineage (GTDB taxonomy): Bacteria > Actinomycetota > Actinomycetes > Mycobacteriales > Micromonosporaceae > DASSUC01. The sequence goes on from DASRIS010000050.1 coordinate 7,891, forward strand.
CCGCCGGCTGGCGGGACGCCCCACCCGAGGGGCGCATCCTGCGGCTGTCGGGCTGGAACATCGAGGAGCGCCGTGTCTGCTGAGGTCACCTCGACGCTGCGCCCGGCGCCGGCCCGGCGCCGGGCCGCCCCGGCAGCGGAGGAGCTGGTCGTACGCCCGGCCGGGGCTGGGCTGGTACGGCTGCCCTACGTCGTCGCGGCGCTCTACCCGGACGGCGGCGTCGAGCCGGTCCCGGTCAGGCGGCGCTCCAGCGGCGACCCTGCGGCGGGCTTCACCGTCCGGGGAGAGTCGGCCCGGTTCCGGGCCCGCGCCACCGCCACCGCGACACCGGTCACCACCCGGACCGTCGCTGCCGGACCCGTGGCGGCCGGGCCAGCAGTCGCCGGGCCCGTGGCGGCCGGGTCCGTGGCGGCTGGGCCCGTGACCCGGCTCGCGGTGCGCCTGGAGGTGACCTGCACCGCCGCCGAGCCGGTCGTCGCGGGCCTGCGGTTCGAGCTGCGGCTCGGCGCGACCGCCGACCCGGGCTGGCTGGTGCCCGGGCTGTTCTACGGCGAGAACCGGCTGCCCGAGTGCACCCGCCACTATCCCCGCTTCGTCACCGCGGCCGGCGACCCGCAGCGGTTCGAGTCCACCGCGTGGTCCTTCCGCGCCGACCGGGCCGCCACCCCGGCCGTCTTCGCCTGGGACCAGGCCGGCGGTGCCGCGCTGGTCACCGCCGAACAGAGCGCGCTCGGCCAGTCCGGCGTCGGGTTCGCGATGGACGGGGCCTGCCCGGTGCTGCGGCTGCACCTCCCGTACCGGGAGGAGCCGGTGGTCTACGACGGGTCGCAGCGGCCGCAGCCGGCCGACAACCAGAGCTACGTCTGGGCGCCCGGCCAGCGGATGCGTACGGAGCTGCACATCTACCTGCTGGGCGGGGCTCGCGACAGCTACACCGCGGTGCTGCGGGACGTGCACGCCCGCACCGCGGCGAGCTGCGCGCGCGACCCGGCGTGGGTGCCGGTCGAGGAGGCGGCCGACCTCGCCGCGTGGGGCCTCTACCGCTGGCACTACCGGCCGGACCCGCCGGTGCTGCTGGAGACCGCGGCTTTCGACCGGGACGCGCTGGGCGAGCGCGGCGACCGCCAGGCGATGCACGTCTCCTGGGTCAGCGGTACGCCGTACGCGTACGCGCTGCTCCGGCACGGCCGGCGGCGCAACCGGCCCGAGTACGTCGCCGCGGCGGTGGGCGTGCTGGACAACATCGTGGCGCACCCGGCCCCGGCCGGGACGTTCTGGGGCCAGTGGAGCGCCGTCCGGGGCTGGGGCGTGGGCTGGACCCCGGACCAGCGGCGGCTGCACGCCCGTACTCTCGGCGACGCCGCGCTGTTCCTGCTGCGGGCCGCCGTCGAGGAGCGGGCGGCCGGGCGGCCACGGCCGGGCTGGGAGGCGGCCGTACGGTCCAACCTGGACATCGCGTGCGCCGGGGCCCGGGAGGACGGTGCGCTCGGCGCGGCGTATGACGCGTACACGGGCGAGGTGCTCAGCTGGGTCGGCACCGCCGGGCTGGCCTGGGTCCCGCCGCTGGTCGAGGCGGCCGCCGCGTTCGGCGAGCCGCGCTACCTGGAGGTGGCGCGGCGGGCCGGCCGGCACTACCGGCGCGCGGTCGACGACGGGTTCCTGTGCGGCGCCCCGGAGGACGTGGACCTCGCGCCCACCTCGGAGGACGGCTACCTGGCGGTGATGGCGTACGTGCTGCTCCACGAGCACGATGCCGGCGGGGCCTGGCTCGCGGTCGCCGCGCGCGCCGCGGACTGGATGCTGACCTTCCGCTACACGTACGACGTGGCGTTCCCGCCGCACACCCTGCTCGGCCAGTACGGCTTCCGCAGCCGCGGCGCCGACCAGGCGTCCCCGGCCAACCAGCACCTGCACTCGTTCGGCCTGATCTGCGCGCCGGAGATGCAGCGGCTCGCCGGCTACCTCGACGACGCGTACTACCGCGAGTCGACCCGGGAGAACCTGGCCTGCTTCCGCCAGTTCGTGGCCCGCCAGGACGGCGACTTCAACGCCTACCAGGGCATGGTGAGCGAGCGGTTCTACCAGACCGCCTGCTTCCAGCCGAAGGGGATGCTGCTCACGCTCTCCCACGCGTGGTGCGTCGGCGTCCTGCTCTACGCCTGCGAGAGCGCGATCAGCGCTGGTGACCAGGCGGGGCCATGACGGGCGAAGTACCCCGCTTCCCGGACGGCTTCCTCTGGGGCGCGGCGACCTCGGCGTACCAGGTCGAGGGGGCGGTGGCCGCGGACGGTCGGGGCGAGTCGATCTGGGACCGCTTCGCGCGCACCCCCGGCGCGGTGGACGGCGGCGGTACCGGTGACGTGGCGTGCGACCACTACCGGCGCTGGCGCGCCGACCTGGCGCTGCTGTCGGAGCTGCGGCTGAACGCGTACCGGTTCTCCATCGCCTGGCCGCGGCTGTTCCCGAGCGGGCAGGGGCCGGTGCACCGGCCCGGGCTCGACCACTACGACCGGCTGGTGGACGAGCTGCTGCGCCGCGGGGTCACCCCGCTGGTCACGCTCTACCACTGGGACCTGCCGCAGGCGTTGCAGGACCGCGGTGGCTGGCGGTGCCGGGAGGTGGCCGACCGCTTCGCCGACTACGCCGATGCCTGCTTCGCCGCGTACGGCGACCGGGTGCGCTTCTGGGTCACCCAGAACGAGCCGTGGATCGTCGGGGTGCTGGGCCACCTGCTCGGCCTGCACGCGCCCGGCGAGCGGGACCTGCGCGGGGCGGTGACGGCGATGCACCACCTGATGCTCGGTCACGGCCGCGCGGTGCAGGCACTGCGGGCCCGCGGCGGCGACGGCCGCGCCGGGGTCGCGTTCAGCCTGTTCCCGCACGCCCCGGCCAGCGACGACCCGGCCGACCAGGACGCGTCGGCGGCCTCCGACGGGTACGTCAACCGGTGGTTCCTCGACCCGGTGCTCACCGGCGCGTACCCGCTGGACATGTGGCAGCGCTACGAGCGGCTGCTGGGCCGGCTGGACATGGTGCGCCCGGGCGACCTGGAGACCATCGGCGCCGGCAGCGACTTCATCGGCGTGAACTTCTACACCGACCGGGTGATGCGCGCCGCGCCCGGACGGCAGCCGTTCGAGTGGGAGGTCGCACCGCCGGCGGCCGCTGCCGAGGTCACTGACACCGGCTGGCCGGTCGTCCCACACACCCTGACCGAGCTGCTGCTGCGGCTGCGCGCGGACTACGGCGACGTGCCCGTCTACGTCACCGAGAACGGGGCGGTCTACCTCGACGGTCCCGGTGCCGACGGCGCGGTCCACGACACCCGCCGGGTCCGGTTCCTGCACGCACACCTGGCCGCGGTGCACCGGGCGGTCCAGCTGGGCGCGCCGGTGCGCGGCTACTTCCACTGGTCGCTGCTGGACAACTTCGAGTGGGCGATGGGCTACCGCCCCCGGTTCGGGCTGGTGCACGTGGACTACGCCACGCAGCGGCGTACGGTCAAGGACAGTGGCCGGTACTACGCCGCGGTAGCGGCGGCGAACGCACTGGTCCCGCCGGCCGACGCGGGCGCGGCCGGACCGGCTGCCGCGGGCGCCGAGCCGGCCGCCGCCGACACCGTGCCGGAAGGAGGCGGCTGAGCCGTGGCGCAGCTGTCCGTCCAGTGGCGCTCGGAGATAGCGCAGGACCCGCGCCGGGTGGTCGTCATCGACGACGACCCGACCGGCACCCAGGCCGTGTCCGGCCTGCCGGTGCTGCTGCGGCCGAGCCGGCCGGCGCTGGCCCGGTTCTTCGCCGGGCCGGCGCGCGCGGTCTTCGTACTCTCCAACAGCCGGGCCCTCCCCCGGGCCGCCGCGGCGGGCCTGGTGCGGCAGATCGCGACGGACGCGCACGCGGCAGCGGCGCAGGCCGGGGTCGACCCGCCGGCGATCCTGCTGCGCGGTGACTCCACCCTGCGCGGCCACGTCTTCGCCGAGACCGACGCGGTCGACCCGGCGGCGCCGGTCCTGTTCGTCCCGGCGTTCATCGCGGGCGGGCGGGTGACCATGGGCGGCGTGCACTACCTGCGGACGGCCGCTGGCCAGACCCCGGTCGTGGACACCGAGTTCGCCCGCGACCCGGTCTTCGGCTACCGGGCCAGGCACCTCACCGACTGGGTACGCGAGGTCGGCGGCGACCGGCGGGCCGCCGTACCCGTCCCGCACCATGTGCTGCACCGGGCGGGACCGGACGCGGTGGCCGACGCGCTGCGCGCTGCGACGGCCGGCACCGTGGTGGTGCCGGACGCGGCGACCGACGCCGACATCGAGGCGATCACGGCCGGGCTGGTACGGGCCGAGCGGCGGGGCATCCGCGTGGTGGTGCGGTGCGCCGCGTCCCTGGCCGCGGTGCGCACCGGCGCGCGGGGCCGGCCGGTCGGCACGATCCCGGTCTGCGCACCCGGCCGGGTGCTGGTGGTGTGCGGCTCGTACACCGGGGCGAGCACCGCACAGCTGGCCGCGCTGGGTCCGCTCGCGCAGCGCCGCCGCGAGCTGCCCGCCGCCGGCGCCGACCCGGCCCGGCTGCGTGGCGTCCTCGCCGCGGACCTCGCCGCGCACGGCCGGGCGCTGCTGGCCACGCCGCGCGGCTACCGCGCCGAGGCCGGCGACGCGCTCATGGACCAGCTGGTACGCGTGGTCGCCGGGCTCGCCGGCGAGGTCGACCTGGTGGTCGCGAAGGGCGGTATCACGTCCGCGCGGCTGGCCCGGGACGCGCTGGGTGCCGACACCGCGGACGTGGTGGGCCAGCCCGAGCCGGGCGTGGTGCTGTGGCGGCTGGCCGGCCCCACCGGGCCGATGCCCTACGTGGTGGTGCCGGGCAACGTCGGCGACGACGGCACCCTGGCCCGGCTGCTGTCCATGGTGGACATCGACACTGGCGCTGCGGACACCGGCACCGCGGACACCCGCATCGAGGACACCGGCGATGCGCGCGGCGGCTGACGGCCCGGTGCTGGCCGGGGTGGACGTGGGCACCACCAACACCAAGGTCGGTGCGTACCGGGCGGACGGCTCCCGCCTGGCGATGCGCGCGTGGCCGACGCCCCGCGACGCCAGCGACCTGGTCGCGGGCGTGCTGGCCGCGCTGGCTGCCGTCGCCGGGCAGGCCGGCCGGGCGCCCGCTGCGGTCGGCGTGGCGAGCATGGCCGAGAGCGGCGTGACCGTCGACCGCGACCTGGCACCGCAGCACCCCCTCATCGGGTGGCGCGACCCGCGCGGCGCGGACGCGGCCCGGCGCCTGTCAGCGGAGCTCGGCGAGCAGGCCGTGTTCGAGGTCACCGGGGTCAGCCTGGCGGTCAAGACCCCGCTGGCGCGCTGGCGATGGCTGGCCGACACCCGCCCGGGGCTGCTCACCGGTGGCCGGTACTGGCTCGGCGCGGCGGACCTGGTGGCATCGGCGCTGGTCGGTGCGCCGGTCACCGACCTGACCATGGCCGGGCGCACCGGCGGGCTGGACCTGCGCACCGGCCGCTACCACCCCGACCTCCTCGCCGCCGCCGGGATCAGCGCCGCCCAGCTGCCGCGGGTCGCCGAGCCCGGGCGCCCAGCGGGGCGGCTCACCGCGTCCGCGGCGAGCAGCTGCGGACTGCCCGCCGGGCTCCCGGTCGTGGTCGCCGGCCATGACCACCTCGTCGCCGCGTACGCGGCGGGCGCGCGGTGCGGCGGGGACCAGGTGGACTCGCTGGGCACTGCGGAGGCGTTCATCACCGTCACCGACCGGCCGCCCGCCGCGGCGACGGCCGGCACCGGGCTGTCCTGGAACCGCTTTGTCGACGGCTCCCGCTACTGCCTGGTCTCCGGCTTCCCCGGAGCCGGCCGGCTGGTCGGCTGGTTCATGGAGCGGTACCTCGGGCTGCCGGCCGGCGCCGGCTACGCCCGGTTCGCCGCCCTCGCCGAGGCGGTCACCGAGCGGCCCACCGGGATCGTGGTCGAGCCGTACCTGTCCGGCCGGGGCGCGCCGTCGCCGGACCCGGCGCGCCGCTTCGCCGTACACGGGCGGCGGCCGCGGCACACCGCGGCGGACCTGGCGCTGGCCCTGCTGGAAGGGCTATCAATGCATGTGCGGTGGATGGCGGGCGGGCACGGTCCGCGTACCAGGAAACAGGTCCTGGCGGCGGGCGGGCCCACGCGCAACCGGGCCTGGATGCAGGTCAAGGCCGCGGTCGGGCCGGTCCCGCTGGCGGTGGTGGACGACCCCGATGCGGCCTGCGCCGGCGCCGCGCTGCTGGCGGCGCGGTCCGGGCTGGGGATGGCGCCGCCGCCGCTGGCCGCCACGCCGCTGCGCCCGGACCCGCAGGAGAGCAGCCGGTACGACGACCTCTACCGCGACCGCTTCCTGCCCACCGTCACCGGCGCCCACTGTCCACCCGCGCACCGCCCGGAGGTGTCGTGACACCCGCTCCCACGCCCCTGCCCGCGCCCGGCAGCGGGCTCGACCGGCTGGCCCTGCCCGGTGGCGGGTTCGCCATGGTGGCGCTGGACCAGCGCGAGAGCCTGCGCACCATGTTCGCCGAGCAGCTCGGCCGCCCTGTCGGCGACGACCTGCTGCTGCGGTTCAAGCTGGCTGCAGCGGCCGAGCTCGGCCCCCTCGCCTCGGGGCTGCTGATCGACCGCCACTATGGCTACCGCCGCGTCGTCGACGAGCACCTGGTCCCGGACGGCTGCGGCCTCATCCTCGCCGCTGACGCGCTCCAGCAGCGCCCCGGGGAACCGGTCGAGGAGACCGGCCTGGATGCCGCGGTGGACCCGGCGGCCACGGCGGCGGACGGCACGGCAGCGCTCAAGCTGCTGCTCATCTGGCGTCGCGACGAGCGCAGGGCGCAGCGGCTGGCGGTGGCGGAGCGGTTCGTCACCGGATGCCGCGCCGCCAAGCTCGCGTCGGTCCTGGAGGCGGTGGTCCGCCCCAGCCCCGCCGAGCAGGAGACCGGCCGGTTCGACCTGGACGAGGCGATCCTGGAGGCCGCGACCGAGCTGGCCGCCCTGCGCCCGTCGCTGTACAAGGCGCAGGTGCCCGGCCTCGGCCAGGCGGACCCGGCGAGCACCGCGCGGACCTGCCAGGAGCTGACCGCGCGGATCCCGGTGCCGTGGGTGGTGCTGTCGCAGGGCGTGCCGCTTGACGCGTTCCCGCAGGCGGTGGAGGTCGCCTGCCGGGCCGGCGCCGCCGGCTTCCTCGCCGGGCGGGCCATCTGGAGCGACTGCCTTGCCGGTGGCGATCCCCGTCCGCTACTGCGGCAGCGGGCGGTGCCCCGGCTGCGACGCCTGGTGGACATCGTCGACCGCCACGCGCGGCCGTGGTGGGCGGCGCCGCGATGACCCAGATGGCGGCGGTGCCGCGATGATCCGGGTGGCGGCGGTGCCGCGATGATCCGGGTGGCGGCGAACCTCGGGTTTCTGTTCACCGAGCTTCCCTGGCCGGACCGGCCGCTCGCCGCCCGGGACGCCGGCTTCGCCGAGGTGGAGTTCGCCTGGCCCGCCGACCCCGAGCTGGCGGCCGCCGCGGTCGACCGGGCGGGCGTACGGGTCGCGCTGCTCAACATGCCAGCCGGCGACCTGGCCGCGGGTGAGCGCGGGTACGGCAACGACCCGCGCCGCCAGGCGGAGTGGCGCGCCGCGCTCGACCGTGCGCTGCGGCTCGCCGGCCGGCTGGGCTGCGCCACGGTCAACGTCCTCGCGGGCACCTGGTGCGCTGGCGTGGCGCGCGACGCCCAGCTGGACTGCCTCGCCGGCAACCTCGGGTGGGCCGCCCGGCAGGCCGGCGCCGCCGGGGTCGGGCTGGTGGTCGAGCCGGTCAACAGCCTCGACATCCCGGCTTACCTGCTGCCCCGGACCGGTGACGTGGTCGCGCTGCTCGACCGGGTCGGCGCACCGGGCATCGGCGTTCAGCTGGACACTTACCACTGCGCCCAGGAAGGGGACGACCCGGTGGGCTGGGTCGGCCGCCTGGGCCACCGGCTGGGCCACGTCCAGCTCGCCGACCATCCGGGCCGGCACGAGCCGGGCACCGGGTCGCTGCCGGTACCGGCGATGCTGCGTGCGCTGAGCGAGGCGGGCTACGCCGGCGCCGTAGGGCTGGAGTACCACCCGACCCCGGGGTCGGACCCGGGTGCGGTCGCCGCCGCCGTCCGTGTGCTGGGAGGCGCCTGATGACGCTGGTCTGCCTGGTCCACACCGTGCCGTCGCTGCCGGCGGTCTTCGACGGGCTGGTCGCCGCGCACGTGCCGGGCGTACGGGTCATGCACCTGGTCGACGAGGGCATGCTCGCCGACACCGTGGCGCACGGCATGCTGCCCCGGACGCTGCGGCGGCTGGTCGCCCACGCCGCACACGGGGAGGAGTCCGGGGCGCAGGCCGTCCTGGTGACCTGCTCGTCGCTTGGCGAGGCCACCGAGCTCGCCCGCCCGTTCCTGGCCGTGCCGGTCTACCGGGTCGACGCTCCGATGGCCGCGCAGGCGGTCGCCGAAGGCACGCGCATCGCCGTGCTGGCGACCCTACACTCCACTTTGGACCCGACCCGCCGGTTGGTCGAACGGGAGGCGGCCCGGCAGGGCCGGCCGGTGCGGCTGGTCACGTCACTGTGCGACGGGGCGTTCCAGGCGCTGCGCGCCGGCCGGCCCGACGAGCACGACGCGGTCGTCACCGCGGAGGCGGCCAGGCTCGCTGCCGACGCCGACGTCCTGGTGCTCGCCCAGGCGTCGATGGCGCGGGCGGTGGGCTCGTTGCCGCCCGGACGGATCTCGGTGCCCGTGCTGAGCTCGCTCGTCAGCGGCGTCGGCCAGCTCCGCCGGCACGCGGTCACCCCAGAACCGTGCGTTGAGGGCGGGTAGGCGCGCCGTCAGGGGTGCGGGCCGTCGGCCGCCGCCAGCAGCCGCTGCCCGAGGACCCGCACGGCCTGCTGGAGCTCGGCACACCGCACGATCCGGTACGGAGCCGGGACGACCGCGAGCTGCTCGGCGTACCACACCGGGTTGCTGGTGCTGCCGGCCAGGCGGGTGGTGTGCGCGTCAAGCGGCTCGAGCACGCCGAGGACACGGGGAAGGCAGCGGGCCACGGTCTCGACAGGCGCGTCGATGACCACCTCGGTGTCGTACTCCCATCCGACGGCGAGATGCTCCTCCAGCATGGCGACCGGGTCGAGGCCGGCCGGTGGGCTGAAGGTGTCGTCGAGCACCTGCACCGCGCGGACCCGGTCGATGCGGTACGCCCGCCGCGCGTGCGTGGGGTGGGACCGGCACAGCAGGTACCACCGGCCGTGGCGGACGACGACCGCCCACGGGTCGGCCTCGAAGACCCACTCCGACCCGGCCTCGGAACGGTAGTCGAGCCGTACCCGCCGGTGGTTTGCGCAGGCCTGCACGAGGGCTGTGGTGGTCGCGGGGTCGGGCCGGGCGGCCGCGCGGTCGGGGGCGGGCGCCGTGGTCTGGCGGACAGCCTCGGCCTGGGCGGCCACCGGCTCCGGGAGCGCCCGCACGATCTTGCCGAGTGCGCTGCCGACCGGGCCGGTGGGGTCGCTCGCGTCGTGGTGGCCGTCGAGCACGGCCATGACCAGCCCGAGTGCCTCGGTGGCGCTGAACATCAGGGGCGGCAGCCGCAGGCCGCGGCCGAGGCGGTAGCCGCCGTGCGGCCCACGGACGGACTCGATCGGGATGCCGGCCTCGCGGAGGATGCCGACGTACCGCCGGGCGGCCCGCTCCGAGACGCCGAGCTTGTCGGCGAGCCGGTCCGCGGTGATGCCCGGGCTGCCCTGGACCAGCTCGAGGGCGAGCAGCGCCCGTGCCGTGGGGCTCGTGTCAGGCTTCACGGCCTTCCAACCAACCAGGACTTCATGGCTCCAACCAACCCGGAAGGAGAACGCCCGGAATGGAACCTAGCATGCGAGCCGTGTCCGAGACCCGGTCAGACGGCCTCCTTCACCGGGACGGGCGGATGCTGCGCCGGCACGGCGGGACCATCGGCGCGCTGCCGGTCCCGTGCCCGCAGCCAGCGGGTGAGCCGGCGCCCGGCGTCGATCGCCGGCTGCTCGACGAACCGGTACGTGAGCTGGCTGACGGCGAGCGCGACACCCAGCCACACCAGGAAGGTCAGTAGCCCCCGGGCCGGTACGCCGGCCGGCGCCGCCGGCACCGTCTTCATGACGACCCAGTGCACCAGGTAGAACGAGTAGCTGACCCGGCCCAGCCACCGCAGCACGGCAGGCCACCGGACGCGGTCGCGCAGGGCGAAGAACGTGGCGAAGACCGCGACCGCCGCGACCAGCGCCACGGAGCGGGTCCACCAGGTCTCGTCGGGGGCGCCCCGGCCGGTGCCATCGGCGGCCACCAACGGTTCGGTGAAGCGCCAGTAGGACACGCTGGCGGCGGCGACCACCGTCACCACGACTACCCAGCCGCGGCGCGGGCTGAGCTGCCCGGCGTAGACGCGGTAGATGACGGTACCGGTGAACATGACCGTGATGTAGATGACCGCCTGGTGCAGCGGCCAGGGCCGGTTCATCAGCAGCACGGCGGCGGCCAGGCCGATGACGGCGGCGTAGCCGGCTACCCGGGCCGACATGGCCAGGAGCGCCACCACCGCCGCGAAGGCGACCGCCACGACCGCGACCCGGACCGGGTTGCCCACGTGCCCGGGGACACCGGTGGCATCCGGGGTGACCGGCCACGTGGTGAGCAGGGAGTCGGAGGCGACCAGGGCCAGGGCCGCGCCGCCGAGCGCGATGCCGACCGAGGCGCGGCGGATCCGGGTCACGAAGAACACGGTGGTCAACAGGTAGAAGCACATCTCGAACGGCAGCGTCCACGCCGGACCGATGAAGAACGGCTGCCCCAGGAAATGGGCGAGCATCGACCCGTTGGCGATGGACACCTTCAGCATGTGCTGGAAGATGTAGCCGGGCAGGTCGATCCAGCGCAGCGCGTAGAGCGCCACGACGCCGAACGAGACGACCCAGAACAACGGGAAGAGCCGGAAGCCGCGGGAGATCCAGAAGTCCCGTAGCGAGTTGGTGCGCTCCAGCGACGCCGGGATGATGAAACCGCTGACGACGAAGAACAGCAGGACGCCGAAGCTGCCGAGGTTCAGCAGCGTGTGGCTCGCCCACCAGATCTCGCTGGTGCCCACCGGCCCCTGGTTCGCCAGGTGGTAAAGAGCGACGGCGAGCGCGGCGACACCACGCAGCACGTCCAGAAACCCCAGCCGGGAGCCTTCGGGTTCGCGTGGTGCGGGCGCACCGGCCGCGTCGGTCCGCGCGGCGTCACTGACGGTCCTCGGATCGATGTCCCTGCGCGCGAGCACGCCGGGAAGCTAACCATGGGCCGGTCGCTGAAGGCAACACAGGCCACCGGCGGTCATCGCGCCGGCCAGCCAGCCCGGGCGAAGGGACGTACCTCTCGACCAGGTGGCGCAGGCTGCGAGGCACCGTGCGAGCCGGATGAGCACCAGCTCGCACGGTGCCTCCGCGGGTCGGTCCGTAACCGGACCGGCGAGAACCGGCGAAGGACGGTACCCAAGCCGGTCACGCAGCTCGACCCGGACGCCGGGTCAGGCCACGTCGAACCGGTCGAGGTTCATGACCTTGTCCCACGCGGCGACGAAGTCACGCACGAGCTTCTCCTTGGAGTCGTCGCTCGCGTAGACCTCCGCCAGCGCACGGAGCTGGGAGTTCGAGCCGAACACGAGGTCGACGCGGCTAGCGGTCCACCTCGGCTCGCCGGTACGGATGTCGCGGCCCTCGAACGTCTCCTCACCCTCGGACGTCGGCTCCCACACCGTGCCGAAGTCGAGCAGGTTCACGAAGAAGTCGTTGGTCAGCGCCTCCGGCTGCTCCGTGAAGACGCCGTGCTGGGACTGCTGGGCGTTCGCGTTGAGCACCCGCATGCCGCCCACCAGCACGGTCATCTCGGGGGCGCTCAGCGTCAGCAGCTGGGCCCGTTCGACGAGCAGCTGCTCCGCCGGTCGCTGGTGTCCCTTGCTGAGGTAGTTGCGGAACCCGTCGAAGGTCGGCTCCAGTACGGCGAAGGACTCCACGTCGGTCTGCTCCTGCGACGCGTCCGTACGCCCCGGCGTGAACGGGACCACGACGTCGAACCCGGCGTTCTTCGCGGCCCGCTCGACAGCTGCGCACCCGCCGAGCACGACCAGGTCGGCGAGGGAGACCCGCTTGTTCCCACCCGCCTGCTCGGCGTTGAACTTCTGCTGGATCCCCTCCAGGGTCCGCAGGACCTTCGCCAGCTGGGCGGGGTCGTTGACCTCCCACTGGTTCTGCGGGGCGAGACGGATACGCCCGCCGTTGGCCCCACCGCGCTTGTCTGTGCCGCGGAACGTCGACGCCGCAGCCCAGGCGGTCGCGACCAGCTCGGAGACCGACAGCCCCGAGGCGAGGATCGTGTCCTTGAGCGCGGCGATGTCCGGCGCCCCGACCAGCTCATGGGTGACCGAAGGGACCGGGTCCTGCCACAGCTGCGGCTCGGCCGGGACCAGCGGCCCGAGGTACCGCGCGATCGGGCCCATGTCGCGGTGCGTGAGCTTGAACCACGCCTTGGCGAAGGCGTCGGCGAACTCCTGCGGGTTCTCGTAGAAGCGGCGCGCGATCTCCTCGTAGACCGGGTCCACCCGCAGCGCAAGGTCCGTCGTGAGCATCATCGGCGCGTGCCTCTTCGACGGGTCGTGGGCGTCGGGCACCAGGCCCGCCGCAGCCGGGTCCGTCGGGGCCCACTGCGTCGCACCGGCCGGGCTCTTCACCTGCTGCCACTCGAAGCTGAACAGCGTCTCGAAGTAGCTGTTGTCCCAGGTCACCGGGGTAGGCGTCCACGCGCCCTCGAGACCGCTGGTGATGGTGTGGCCACCCTTGCCGGTACCGTAGCTGTTCTTCCAGCCGAAGCCCATCTCCTGAAGGGGCGCGGCCTCGGGCTCGGGGCCGACGTGCTCGTCCGGGACCGCCGCGCCGTGGGCCTTGCCGAACGTGTGCCCGCCGGCGATGAGCGCGACCGTCTCCTCGTCGTTCATTGCCATGCGACGGAACGTCTCCCGGATGTCCCGGGCTGCGGCGAGCGCGTCCGGGTTGCCGTTTGGGCCCTCCGGGTTCACGTAGATCAGACCCATCTGGACGGCGGCCAGCGGGTTGGCGAGCTCCCGGTCACCGCTGTAGCGCTTGTCGTCGAGCCAGGTGTCCTCGTTCCCCCAGTTGATCTGCTCGGGCTCCCAGACGTCCGCACGCCCCCCGCCGAAGCCGAACGTCTCGAACCCCATCGACTCCAGGGCGCAGTTGCCGGCGAAGACCATCAGGTCGGCCCACGAGACCTTCTTGCCGTACTTCTTCTTGACCGGCCACAGCAGCCGTCGCGCCTTGTCGAGGTTGCCGTTGTCCGGCCAGCTGTTCAGGGGCGCGAAGCGCTGGTCGCCGGAGCCTGCCCCGCCGCGGCCGTCGTGGATGCGGTAGGTGCCCGCGGCGTGCCACGCCATCCGGATGAAGAGCGGCCCGTAGTGGCCGTAGTCAGCCGGCCACCACTCCTGCGACGTCGTCATCACCGCATCGATGTCGGCCTTCAGGGCCGCGAGGTCAACGGTCTTGAACTCCTCGGCGTAGTCGAAGTCCGAGCCCATGGGATCGGCCGTGGGTGGGTTCAGGTGCAGGACGCTCAGGTCCAGCTGGTTCGGCCACCAGTCCCGGTTCGCCCTGGCCCGCGATGGGTGGCTGCGAGCCCCGCTCGACACGAGATCCTTGTTCTCACTTTCCACGTTGCTCTCTCCTTAGGCTCAGAGGCGGTACGGCCGCAGGCATCTCGCTGCAGCCGGGCGGATCAGTCGGGCGGTAGATCAGGAGCTGGTGCTGCGGAACAGGCCGAGCAGAGTCCCCAGTAGACGACCTCGGCCTCGTCGATCGCGTACCCATGATCGCCGGAGGCGGCCAGGCAGGGCGCGTCGCCGGCGGCGCAGTCGATGTCTGCGATGTCACCGCAGGACCGGCACACGAGGTGGTGATGGTTGTCCCCCACCCGCGACTCGTACCGGGCCACGGAGCCCGCCGGCTCGATGCGCCGCACCAGACCGGCGGCGGTCAGCGCCCGCAGCACGTCGTAGACCGCCTGTGTGGACACCTCACCGAGGTCACCCCGAACAATACGAATGATCGAGTCCGTGTCGGCGTGAGGGTACTCGTGCACCGCTGTCAGCACCGCCACGCGAGGACGGGTCACCCGCAGAGCAGCCCCGCGCAGCAGCGGCTCGGCGTCGAACGTAGGGCGCACGGCGGGAGTATGGAACAATTTTCTGGAGTCAGTCAAGAACGCAGCTAGCGCCCTGGTAGGTGGGGACCCCGCGCGTCCGGACGGAGGCGCGGGGACGGGACCGATGGTGGTCACGATCAGGCGGGCCGGCGGGCGGCTGCGCTGGACCGGCGGCTTCCCATGGCACCCGCGGTCGCCTAAGGTCCGGCAAATGTCTGCCAACCAACAGCCTCGACGCAGAGGCGAACGGTCCTGCGCCAGGCTGCTCGGCGTCACCCTGCTCGCCCTGGCCAGCTTACTGGCGCCCGCCGCGCCGGCCCACGCTGCCGCACCGCGTGCCGACCTCACGGTGGACGTCACGACCAGCCCCAGCGAGGTGCTCGACCTGGGCGACTGGACGCGCGTCAGCTCGACGGTCCGCAACGTCGGCGGGAAGGGCGCGCGAGCGGTCACCCTGACCCTCCTGCTGCCGGCCGGCGCGTGGGTGTTCTCCGACGGCTGGGTCCCGGCGACCGGCTGGACGTGCACCGTCTCGCCTCAGCGCCACCGAGGTGGCCATCGGCGACACCCTGCATGTCAACGTGACCGTCCACAATGTCGGAACGGCTCCGGCCAGCGACGTGACCGTGACCGTGCCGCTGCCGGCCAACCTCACCTACCAGTCCGAGTGGACGGACCTCGACTGGACCTGTACGTTCAGTGCGACCACACCCGGTTGGCAGTGCCTGCACGGCCCGCTGGCCCCTGGCGGGTACGCCACCACCTTCGCCGTCACCGCGACCGTGACCAGCGGCGCGCCTGGGACCACCTTCCCAGTGCTGGTGGAGGCCGCGACGAGCCCACCGGACGCCTCTGCCGCCAACGACACCTCCCGGACCACGGTCACGATCGCGTAGCCCGGCCGCCGGCTGTCCATCCCGGAGGCTTCACACAGGTCACCCCGGAGGCTTCGCGCAGGTCGCGAGCAATGCCGGCCGGTCGCTCACGGCGGCGCCTGCCTAGCTCTCTGTCCCCGTGCAACCAAGTCCGGTGAAGTGGCTGATGTACGCGCGCCTAGCCCTGGTGTCGACAAGATCACAGCTGCGTCCACCGCCGGACCGCGGCCATCCCCATGATCGGGTTGGCCAGCTCAGCCCTACCTCAACGACCGTCGGTTCTTAACCCGCGTGCGCATGGAGCCCTGGATCGGGTACAGTGGTCCACCGTCACGGGCGATTAGCTCAGCGGGAGAGCGCTTCGTTCACACCGAAGAGGCCACTGGTTCGATCCCAGTATCGCCCACCATCTATTACGGCAGTCTGGGCCCTCTCACGAGGGCCTCTCCTCATAGATCAACAGCGTGTGGATCCCAGTAGGCCGCACTAGCCGTACCATGGCACGCCGGAGCACGTCGCGGCTTCTCACTGGGGCTTCGGCACATCCGCCTGGTTGACGGTCTACCAGCACGAGCGGTTAGCCGGTTGGGAGCAAGGTTACGAGGCGACGCACCCCGCGGAGCCCGGACCACGGCGGAGACGTGTCGACCACACAGTCGGCGACGGCTCGTAATGGGCAGATCAGATCAGTGCCGTTTCGACCATGCGGCTCGGCCACCACGGATCGCCTCGACAAGGGTTCGGCTGTACCCGCTGGCCTCGACGACAGTGCTGATCCGGGCTTCCGTCGCATGATGGGGGAGCAGCTGCTTGACGAGCTGAGCGATCTCGTCGCGTGCTTCGAGCATCTCGGCGGCCAGGCGGCGTTCGAGCTCGCCCAGCCGTCGCAGCTCGTCGAGCCGCTAGTCGTACGGCTGGGTCTCGGACACGCGGCGGGACTAGGGCGGAGCCAATCGGCCAGGCAGTCGAGTTCTCCATCCTGGGTGACTAACTGACCGCCAATCGATACGAAGAACAGCGGACGTCAGTGAGTTTTGGTGAACTTTCGTCGACGGTCAGCCGCTACCGTTCCACTGTGGAGATCGAGGGCTGGTCAGTCCAGCCGGCGGACGAGGACCAGCCGGGGCCGGGTCAGCAGCGTTGTCGCCACCACCGCGAGCGCCGGGGCGAACAACAGCGTGATGGCCGGCGGCAGCCATGGCACATGCCACTCCAGATCCTTGCGGAACGCGACCATCCCCCGCCGGGGGCGATGCCGCCGACCATGCGCAGCACACCCTCCTGCTTGCGTCACGACGGCCGCCCGCTCCAAGCGGCATGACCCCACCCTGAGAGAACTACGCGGGCCTGCACTAGATCGTCACGCGCCCGACCGGTACCTCGTCGGTACGGGTGAGACCTCCGGAAAGGGACCGAACGATGAGAGTACTGCTCGCCGGCGCCTCAGGTGCCATCGGTACACCACTCACACGCCAGCTCATCGCCGCCGGTCACCAGGTCGTCGGCATCACCCGCAGCCAGGCCAGCGCCGAGCGGCTGCGCACCGGCGGTGCGGAGGCCGTTGTCGCCGACGTGATGGACCGCGAGAACCTGCTCGCCGCCGTGCGCGAC
>DASRIS010000051.1:0-45251 GCA_035649895.1 Micromonosporaceae bacterium
TCGCGCCCGGCCAGCGCGGCCCGGGCCCGGGAGAGCAGCAGCAGCGCGAGCGAGCCGCGCGGCGAGGCGCCGACCAGCACCTGGCCGTGGGCGCGGGTGGCTGCGGCGAGCGCCACGATGTAGCGGCCGACCGAGTCCTCCACCACGATGTCCTCCATGGCTGCCTGCATCGCCAGCAGCGTTGCCGGGTCCACGACCGGCTCCAGGAAGGACTCCTCCTGGCGGCGCGCCATCCGCCGCCGCAGCACGCTCCACTCCTCCTCGGCGTCCGGGTAGCCGAAGGACACCCGCAGCAGGAAGCGGTCGAGCTGCGCCTCGGGCAACGGGTACGTGCCCTCGTACTCGATCGGGTTGGCGGTGGCCAGCACGTGGAACGGGGCGGTCAGCCGGTACGTCGTGCCCTCCACCGAGACCTGCTTCTCCTGCATCGCCTCGAGCAGGGCCGCCTGGGTCTTGGGTGGGGTCCGGTTGATCTCGTCGGCCAGGAGGAGGTTGGTGAAGACCGGTCCCGGCCGGAACGTGAAGTCGTGGGTGCGCTGGTCGTAGAGGAACGAGCCGGTCACGTCGGCGGGCAGCAGGTCCGGCGTGAACTGCAGCCGCCGGAACTCCAGCCCCAGCGCCTGGGCGAAGGAGCGGGCGGCGAGCGTCTTGCCCAGGCCCGGCAGGTCCTCCAGGAGCACGTGGCCACCGGCGAGGATGCCGGCGAGCACCAGCTCCAAGGCGTCCCGTTTGCCGACCAGCACCGTGCCGACCGCGTCAAGCACCGACCGGCCGAGCCGGCCCACCTCGTACCGGGGTAGCGGGCTGACCTCCCGGGGCAGTGGGCTCACCGCTACCGCCGCGTCGTCCGCGGCGTGGCTCGCGCGCTCCTCGCGTGTCACCGGACCTCCAGGTGCATCATCGAACCTCCCGGCGCAGCACCGCACCGCCACCGCACAGCCGGCCTCCGCCACCGCACAGCCGGCCTCCAGTGCATCACAGCGCCTCCATCTGACGGGCAACCTCCGCCAGGTCGCGCGGGGTCGGGGAGCGGGTGACCGGTGTCGCCAGGAACGTCCACAGCGGTTCGCCGAGCACCGCCCGGGCCCGCTGCGGGTCGCTGGCGCGGGTGAACCCGTACCGCTGGCGCAGCCGCTCGTCCACCAGCTCGCCGAGCAACGGCCGCACCTGGCTGTCGAAGCGCGCCGGGTCGCGGTAGGTCCACCCGAGCCGGTTGTCCCAGCGGGACACCGCGGCCCACAGCCCGTCCACGACCGGCCAGTGCCCTGCGCCGGCGGCCTCCTCCTGGGCTGCGCTGCGCACCCGGTCCTCGTCGAGCTGGGGCGGCGCCACCTGCCGGGCGATCCGGGCCAGCCCGAACAGGGCCAGTGACCCGGTGAAGAGCAGGAGGAACGGCACGGCCAGCCCGCTGGCCCGGAAGGCCGCCCAGAGCAGCAGCGAGAACAGTGCGGACCAGCCGCTCGCCTTGGCGAGCCAGACACCGAACCGGTTACCACCGCCGCGCGGCTCCGGCTCGTCGTCGTACTCCAGCAGGTCGTCCAGGCGGGTGTGCATGCCGGGCCCCGGGCCGCCGGAGAGCGTCCAGCCGGTCACGGTGCCACCCCGGCCGGGGCACCGGCGGCCAGCTCCCCGCGCAGCTGCCGCAGCGCCGACTGGGCCTGGCCACGCTCGCGCTCGCCCACCGGGTGGGTCGCGTAGCGCGCCTCGCGGTAGAGCGCGGCGAACTGGTCCAGCACCCGGCGGTCCACCCGGTGTGCGTCGAGCACCCGCAGCACCAGGTCGGTCGAGGTGTCCCCGGGGCGGCGCGGCGTACCTGCGCCGGCCGCCGCCTGCTCCAGCCGGACCCAGCAGGCGATCACCGCGCGGCGCGGGTCCCGGTCAGCGTCGGAAAGGTCGGCCAGGCCCGCGTCGACCGCTGCGAGCACCTCCTCGCGGCGCGGTGCGGGCGGCGCCGTGGGCGTGTGGTCGACCGGGAGCGCGCCGCGCCGGACGCTGACCGCGGTGCGGAGCAGGAGGTAGAGCAGGGGTAGGACCACGGCTGCCGCGGCGGTCAGGCAGACCAGCAGCGCAGCGGACACCACCCAGGCGGGCAGCGTCCCGCCGGGCGCCGCGCCGGGGTCGGTGGGGGGTATGGGCGGCACCTCGCTGGGCGGCTGCCAGCTGAACGAGGGTGAGTCTCCGCTCGGGGTACTCAGCGGCACCTCGGTCACTGAGGGCGAGGAGAGCACGGCCGCAGCTCCGGCGGCGACGAGCAGCCCGGCCACTGCCAGCGGGGGCCACCACGGCCGCAGCGGCGACAGGCGCGCGGCCAGGCCCGGGAACCGGTCGCGCGTCGCCGTCACCGCAAGCCCTAACTCCGAAGCCCTTACTCTGAGAACGGTCGTCGTAACGCTAGCCCACCCTGGCCAGCGTGCGGGCCTGGGCGAGCACCTGGTCAAGCATGTCTGGAGTCAGCCGTCCGGTAAAGGTGTTCTGCTGGCTCACGTGGTAGCAGCCGAGCAGCACCGGCCCGCCACCGGCCCGCCACAGCACGCCGTGGCCGAACGCCGGCCGCGGGACGGGCGGCGCTATGCCGTAGGCGGCCGTGAGCGCGGGCCACCAGGCGGACCAGGCGAACGCGCCGAGCGCCACGACCACCCGCAGCGTCGGCCGGAGCAGCTCGACCTCGCGGCGCAGCCATGAGGCGCACGCATCGCGTTCGGCGGGGGCGGGTTTGTTGGCTGGCGGCGCACAGCGCACCGCGGCGAAGACCCGCGTTGAGCGCAGGGCCAGCCCGTCGCCGCGCGCCTGGCTGGTCGGCTGGTTGGCCAGCCCGGCCCGGTGTAGCGCGGCGAAGAGCACGTCACCCGAGCGGTCGCCGGTGAAGATCCGGCCGGTCCGGTTGCCGCCGTGCGCCGCTGGCGCCAGCCCGAGGATGCCGATCCGCGCGTCCGCCGGCCCGAACCCGGGCACCGGCCGGCCCCAGTAGTCCCAGTCCTTGAACGCCGCCCGCTTCGTCGCCGCGACCTCCTCCCGCCAGGCCACCAGCCGCGGGCAGGCCCGGCAGCCGGACACGGCCCCGTCCAGGCCGGCCAGGTCGGTGACGGCAGCCGCCCGGGCCGCAACCTCGTCCGGGGTACGGGCCACCGCCCGCTCGCTCATCGCAGGCGCGACCGGAGCAGCCCGATGGTCCGGGCCTAGGTGGGGGTGGCCCACCATCTCACCCATCGACGGTCCTCCTCCCGGTGCGCTGCCGTAGCACATCATGCCCGCACGTCGGGGCCTGCTGTGCCCGGCCCCGGGAGCCCGCCAGATCGCCGGTCACGCCAGCGACCCCGCGGCGCGCCAGCTCGCCATCAGGCCAGCGACCAGGCGATGCCGTCGAGGATGTCGTGCTCGGAGGCGACCACTGCATCGGCGCCGGCCTGCTCCATCGCCACCCGCAGCACGAGCGCGCCAGCCGCGATGACGTCCGCCCGGCCGGGATGCATCGCCGGCAGCGCGAGCCGCTGCGCCCGCGCCATGCCGAGCAGGTCGGCGGTCACCTTGGCCACATCCCGGTACGGGATCCGCGCGTGGTGGATGCGCACCGGGTCGTACCCGGTCAGGCCCAGCGCCAGGGCGGCCACGGTGGTCACCGAGCCGGCGAGCCCGACCAGGGTGGCCGCCTCCCGCCCCGGCACCGCGGCGAGCGCGCGGTCCACCGCCGCGCTGATGTCGGCCTCTGCCGCGGCCACCTGCGCCGGGGTCGGCGGGTCGCCGTGCAGGTGGCGTTCTGTCATGCGTACGCACCCGATGTCAACCGAGACCGCGCCCCACACCGCGGCGGCTCCGCCCACGTCGCCGGCCCCGCTACCGTCCGGGCCGCCGGTGCCGACCACGAACTCCGTTGACCCACCCCCGATGTCCAGCACCAGGTACGGCGGCACCGCATCGGCGGGCAGCCCGCGCACCGCGCCGGCGAAGGACAGCCGCGCCTCCTCATCACCGCTGACCACCTCGGGCGCGACGCCGAGGGTACGCACCACCATCGCGTGGAAGTCCGCGGCGTTGGCCGCGTCCCGGGTTGCGGAGGTGGCCACCATCCGGACCCGCTGCGCGCCGAGCGCCGCGATCTCGGCCGCGTAGCCGGCGAGCGCCACCCGGGTCCGCTCGATCGCCTCTGCCGCCAGCCGGCCGGTGCGGTCCACCCCTTGGCCCAGCCGGACGATCTCCATCCGCCGCACCACGTCGCGCAGCTCGCCGGACGCCTCGGCGGAGACGTCCGCAACGAGCAGGCGGACCGAGTTGGTGCCGCAGTCGACCGCGGCCACGCGGGTCATCAGGCTGCGCCCGCAGGCGACCGGTGCAGGACGGCTTTCATGGGCAGCAGGTTACCCGTGGCGCCCCGGCCGGCTCTGCGCGGCTTGGTTCGCCAGCGAGAGGGCATAGTACCGTGTCTATCGGATCGGTCGGAGCGGCGGTTGCCGGCCCAGGCTCGTGCCTAACGCTCCGCTACGCACGGGCCGTCGGTCCACCACGGCGGCACCAGCCCCAGCACCTCGTCACCGAGCGGGTTCACGCCTGGTCCGGCGGCGAGCGCGTGGGCCAGGTGCACGTGCAGGCACTTGACCCGGTTGGGCATGCCGCCCGCGGAGACTCCGGAGATCTCCGGCACCCGCTCGATGGCGTCCCGCCGCGCCAGGTAGTCCGCGTGCGCCGCCGCGTACGCCGCCGCCAGCCCCGGATCCTCAGCCAGCCGGGCCTGCATCTGCCGCATCACGCCGGTCGACTCCAGCCGGCTGCACGCGGCCGCCGCGCGGGGGCAGGTCAGGTAGAACAGGGTCGGGAAAGGCGTGCCGTCCGCCAGCCGGGGGGTCGTCTCCACCGCGTCCGGCAGGCCGCACGGGCACCGGTGCGCCACCGCCCGGGTCCCCCGCGGCGGGCGGCCGAGCTGGGCCGCCACCACCTCCCGGTCAGCCTCCTGCGCGGGCTCGGACACCGGTGGTGGCACCCCGGCGCCCGCCGCGGTCACACCATCGGCCGGGGCCGGGCCGCTCACACCCGCCGCGCCGGTCACGACCGGTTCGCCTCGTCAAGGCTGGACCAGAGCCTGCCGTACCATGGGGTGGTGTCGGCCGGCACCGCCGGCCCCCTGGCGTCGCGGGCCGCGCCCTGCGGGTCAAAGATCACGATGTACGTCCGGTCGCCGCGCTCCACCAGGTGGAACCTCTTGCGCGCCTGCGCCTTGACGTACTCCGGGTCGGACCACTTGGCGCGCTGCTCGGTGAGCGCCTCGATGCGCTCACGCTGAGCGTCCTGCGCCGCCTCGAGCTGGGCGATCTCGGCCTGCTGGGAGAGGTAGACCCGCACCGGGTACGCGTACGCGAGCAGCAGCCCTACCAGCAGCAGCCCCAGCACCGTGGCCCGACCCGTGAGCCGGCGGGGCTGTGGCGCGCCGGTACGGACTGCGCCGGTGACCGCGGCTCGGCGGGCCGCCGCCGGGCGGGTGGCCGACCGGGCCAGCTCCCCACCGCGGCCGGCAGCGGGCCGGCCAGCGGCGCTCCGGTCGGGTAGCGCGCCGCCCCTGCCGGCACCAGCGGCTCGGGCCGCGGTCGGGCCGCGCCCGGATGCGCTGCGACCGCCGCCCGCCACCCGGCCGGACAGTCCGGCCCGGCGAGCCGGACCCTGGCCGCCCGGCGTCTGCCGCTGGGCCATCCGCTCCTCCCCTGTCAGCGACCTGCCACCTCAGCCACCCGGACGGCCGGCGCACAGTCCCTGGCTGGCGCAGCGGTCCCTGGCTCAGGCTAGCCGGGGGAAGGCACCGGAGCCGGCATACCGCGCCGCATCGCCCAGCTCCTCTTCGATCCGCAGCAGCTGGTTGTACTTGGCCACCCGGTCGGACCGGGCCGGCGCCCCGGTCTTGAGCTGGCCGCAGCCGGTGGCCACCGCAAGGTCGGCGATGGTGGTGTCCTCGGTCTCGCCGGACCGGTGGCTCATCATGCAGCGCAGACCCGCCCGGTGCGCCAGCTCGACCGCGTCCAGCGTCTCGGTCAGCGAGCCGATCTGGTTCACCTTGACCAGGACCGCGTTCGCCGCAGCCTCCTTGATCCCCCGGGTGATCCGCTCCGGGCTGGTGACGAACAGGTCGTCCCCGACGACCTGGATCTTCGAGCCGAGCCGCCCGGTGAGCGCCGCCCACCCGGCCCAGTCGTCCTCAGCGAGCGGGTCCTCCACCGACACGATCGGGTACGTCGACAGCAGCTGCTCGAAGTAGCTGGTCATCTCCTCCGCCGACCGGGTGGTGCCCTCGAACGCGTACCCACCGGCGTCCTTGGAGTAGAGCTCGGTGGCCGCCACGTCGAGCGCCAGCACCACGTCCGAGCCGAGCCGGTACCCGGCCGCCTCGACCGCCTCGGCGATGAGGTCCAACGCCGCCACGTTGGCCGGCAGGTCCGGCGCGAAGCCGCCCTCGTCACCGAGCCCGGTGCTCAGGCCCTTCTTCCTCAGCACGGCCTTGAGCGCGTGGTAGACCTCTGCCCCGCAGCGCAGCGCGTCCCGGAAGGTCGATGCGCCCACCGGCGCGACCATGAACTCCTGTATGTCCACATTGGAGTCAGCATGGGCGCCACCGTTGAGGATGTTCAGCATGGGCACCGGCAGCAGGTGCGCGTTCGGCCCGCCCACGTAGCGGAAGAGTGGCAGGTCGGCGCTTGCCGCCGCCGCCTTCGCCACGGCCAGCGAGACGCCGAGGATCGCGTTCGCGCCCAGACCCGACTTGTCCGGCGTGCCGTCCAGGTCGAGCATGACCTGGTCGATGAGGCGCTGCTCGCTCGCCTCGTAGCCGAGCAGCTCGGGCGCGATGCGCTCGGTGACGTTGTCGACGGCCCGCTCGACGCCCTTGCCGCCGTACCGTTCGGCGACGCTGTCGCGCAGCTCCAGCGCCTCGAAGGCGCCCGTGGACGCCCCGGACGGCACGGCCGCGCGAGCCGTTGACCCGTCGTCGAGGCCGACCTCCACCTCGACCGTCGGGTTGCCGCGGGAGTCGAGGATCTCCCGGGCGACGATTGCCTCGATGGTAGCCACGTGTCCTGCCGCTCCCTTCGCGGTGACCTTGCGGGGTGACCCTACGGACCAAGCGGCCCGCGCACCCTGCGACCAGGCGGCCCGCACCCGGCCCGCGGAGCTCGCCCGCGGCCGGGTTCACGCCCGCGACGCAGCGTATCCGGCCGCGCCCGGCGGACCGGCGGCGGGCGGGACCAGCACGGCGGCGAGCAGAAGCAGCCCGGACCCGCCGGAGTTTGCGTGGCCTGGCGGGACCGACAAGGCTGAGCGCCATGCGAGCGCACCGTACCGCCCTGGCCCACACCACGGCTCTGGCACTCACCGCGGCCGGCGTGGTGGCCGTCAGCGGCTGCGGCGGCCTCGACCGGGCTCCGCACTCGACGGGCCATACGGACCTGGTGAACGACCTCGCCGTCCGGCTACGCCACGGCGGCCAGCTCACCTACACCGCCGAGTACCAGCTGCCGGGCGGCGGCGCGGCGCTGGTCGCGCAGGCGCAGCGGCTGGTCCGGTCGGCGTACGTCTACCCCGGCGGCCGGCTTACGCTCACCCCTGGGCTTGTCACCGACTGCCGGGCCCAGCCGCCCGGCATGACCTGCACGCTCGCCGCGCCACCGGCGGTCTCCGCCGAGGCGGCGAGCGGGGTGCTCGCCGCGGTCGAAGCGCGGGGGCTGGTGCCGACCAGCCTCGTGGTAGGCCTGCTGTCCGCTGCGGCGCTCGACTCCGACGTCCAGGTCAGGCAGCACGACTCGACCATCGCCGGGCAGCACGCCACCTGCGTTGAGGTGACCAAGGTGGACAATGCGGCAGCGTCCGCGTACCAGCTGTGTGTCACCACCGACGGGGTGCTCGGCAGCTTCTCCGGCACGGTGCACGGCAAGCGGGTCGAGCTGACATTGACGAGCTACCGTGACGTGGTGTCCGCCGACGCCTTCGCCCTGCCGGCCGGCGCTCGGGTCGTCGACCGGCGGCCCGCGCCATGACCGGCACGGCGGCCAAGCCTGGCAGCGCAGCGTCCCAACCCGGCGGCACGGCGGCCATGCCTGGCGGCGCAGCGGGTGAGGCCGGCGCGGCCGTACTGGGAACCGCCCGGCTGGTGCTGGCCGCGAGCGCTGCCGCGCCGCCCGCGCCCGACGACGTGTGCCTGGCGGTGACCGGGCGCCGGGTCGTCGTCGCCGTCGGCGTGGACGGCGGCTGGCGATTTCCCAGGGTCGCCGAGTGCCCGGGCGCGACCGAGCCGGTGCCGGTCGGCACGCTCGACGGGGTGCCGGTGTGGGCCTGCGTCGCCGCGTCCACAGTAGACAACCCGCTCCAGGCCCGCGGCTGGCCGTCGGTCGCGGCCAACGTCGCCGAGCCGCTCGCCGCGCTCGCCGGCCGGGCGTTGCAGGTGGTCACGTGGCGGCGTACCCACCGCTTCTGCGGCGCGTGCAAGGCGGAGCTGGCCGACGTGGCCGGGGAGCATGCCCGCCGCTGCCCCGCGTGTGAGCTGTTCGTGCCGATGCAGCTCTCCCCCGCCGTGCTCGTCCTGGTCCGCCGCGGCGCCGACGAGGTGCTGCTGGTACGCCATGCGTACGGGCCGAAAGAGCTGTGGGCCCTGGTCGCCGGGTTCGTCGAGTCGGGCGAGTCGCTGGAGCAGGCGGTGTCCCGCGAGGTGGCCGAGGAGGTGGGCCTGACCGTGACCGGTGCGACCTACTTCGGCAGCCAGCCGTGGGCGCTGTCCGGACCGGGGGTGCTGCTGGTCGGGTTCACCGCGGTCTGCGCCGACTCGGCCGCCGAGCCGGTGGCGGACGGGCGGGAGCTGGTCGAGGCGGCCTGGTTCCGGGTGGGCGACCTGCCCGAGCCGCTGCCGCCGGCGTACTCGATGTCGCGCTGGATGATCGACGCCGCCGCCGACGGACGCCGGAGCGGCTGACCAGACCGGACCCAGACCTGGCCTGGCCGGACCTGGGCCCTGGCCGGGCCTGGGCCCTGGCCGGACCTGGGCCCTGGCCGGACCGGCCGGTGACTAGTCGGACACGCCGGTGAGCAGCGTCCGCAGGTGCCGGGGGGCGGGCGAGCCGTGCGCGAGCATCTCGTCGTGCCAGCCGCGCACCGACGTGCCGGCCGGCCGGGCCCGCGCCATCTCGGCGACCTCCAGGTAGCCGACGAAGTACGTGGACAGCTGGGTGGAGGTGAGCAGGGCCCGCCGCCACTTGCCGGCGGCCTCCCCCTCCTCCTGGAAGCCCCGGCCGGTCATCAGCGCCATCGCCTCCGCCTCGCCGATGCCCTCGGCGTGCACCAGCTGGTCCAGCAGGGCGTTGAGGCTCATCCGCAGCCGCATCTTGAGCTGCTGGATGCGCACGGGAAGGCCGCCGTACCCGGCGTCGGCCATCACCTCCTCCGCGTAGACCGCCCACCCCTCCACAAAGGGATCGGAGAAGCCGAGCGCCCGGGCCCGGGTGGAGCCGCGGAACCGGCGGGAGTGGGCGAGCTGGAGGAAGTGTCCGGGCATCGCCTCGTGCACGGTCAGGTCGCGCACCATCGCGTGGTTGTACTCCCGGTAGAACGAGGTCACCCGCTCCGGCGACCAGTCCGCGGGCGTGGGCGAGATGCAGTAGAAGGTCGGCATCTCGGCCGGCTCCAGCATGCCGGGCGCGTCACAGTAGGCCACCGCCACGCCCCGGGCGAACTCGGGCATCTCCTGGACCACGCAGGGGTCGTCCACAAGCGACACCAGGCCATGGTCGCGGACGAAAGCGGTCGTCTCGGCCAGCGCCCGGTGCGCGGCATCCATGATTGACTTGTCATCCGGCCGGTCGTCGGCCAGGCGGTCCAGCGCGGCGCGCGCCGTGGCCTCGGACGCGGGCTCTCCGAGCAGCTCGGCCGCTGCCTCCCGTAGCTGCTCGTTCGTCTCGGCCACGGTCGCCTCGGCCCGGGCGAGGATCTCGGCCGCGGACAGCTCGGTGTCGAGCGTGTGCCACAGCCGGGCCTCCCAGAGCCGCCGGCCCAGCCGCGGGTCCCGCCCGCCTCCCTCGGCCGAGCGCGCCCGCAGCCACTCGCCGAAGCCGTCCAGCGCCTGCGCGGCCGCCTCAACGGCGGGGTTGACCGAGCCGGCCAGCGCCGGCACCTGCGCCACCAGCCCGGGCACCTCGGTACGGACCAGCGCCGCCACCCCGGCGAACTGCCCGGCCGCGGTCTCCAGGTGGATGCGGGGGCAGTCCCGAAGCACACCCCGCGCGACGGCGAGCGTGTCCGGCAGCGCGGCCAGGCGCTCACGCAGGCTCGAAAGCCGCTGCTCGACCGGTGCGTGTGCCCGGACGACCAGCGCGTGCAGCAACGGCCCGGGGTTGTGCGCCAGCGGGTTCCACTCGTGCTTGCGCACGTCGGTCAGCTCGAACAGGTCACGCTCGACGAGCCCGAGCAGCACCGCGTGGTCCACCTGGTCCTCGGCGCCCAGCCCCGCGACGTCCACTTCGGACAGCGCTCGGGCCGCGTCGCGCAGCATCGCGGTGCGGGCGGCGATGCCGTCGGGTGAGAGGTCGGGCAGCCGGTCGTCGTAGCGGTGGTCCCCGGCCTCCGCCGCCCGGACCGGGTCAGCCTCGAGGATGGCGTCCACGATGCGCTCGGCGAGCGGCGCAAACTCCTGCGGCATGCCCTGCAACCTACCCCTGGCCACGGCGGCAAGAGCAGCGGACACCGGCCCGTTGAGTGCAGGAAAGGCACATAGAGGTCGAGTGGCCCATACTGCAACCCAGCCTTGGGCGGTCCAGCTCACATTTGCCCGGCCAAGGTCCAGTCCGGTTCATGCGCGCCGTCCCTACATCAGTTTGAACGAGCGCGGTCGAGCACCTCCTCGGTCGTTAGTGGACTCTTCGGGTGGTGGGTGAGGCAGAGCGGCGTGCGCACCTTGGCAAACGGCTGTCCCTCCAGCGCCACGTAGAACTCGCCGCTGCGCAGCTGCGAGATCCCGGGCACGTCACCGCCCTTCGCGCGGGCCATCTCCCGGGCAGCGTCGATCTGCACGGGCGCGTTGAGCAGGCCATAGCACTGGGTAGCGGCATTTCCAGGGATGTGGTTGTGCAGCCCTTTCGGCGACTGGGTGGCGAACACCAACCCGAGGCCGTACTTGCGGGCCTGCGACGCCAGAGCGAGCGTGCTCCTGGTGCAGGCGGTCATGGCGCCGGACGGCGCGAACGTCTGCGCCTCGTCCATCACGAACAGCCCGCCCAGGGGCCTGTTACCGGCGGGGTGCTTCTTGACCCAGGCAAAGAGCGCCATCTGGAGCTGGTTGACGAAGCTCTGGCGCTGTTCGTCGGACTGCAGGCCGATCAGGCTGATGACGGAGACCCGGGCGTGCTTACCGGTCGGTGGGGTCAGCAGCTCTCCTGGGTTCACGGGTTCGCCGACGCCGCCGAACAGGGGGTCGATCACCATTGCCGCGGTCAGTGCCTGACCCAGCTCGGCTGCGATCTTCGCGGCGTTGCCCAGGTCACTGACGGCGGCTGGCAGGTCGTCCAGCATGCCGATGAGTCCGCGGAGCGTGGTCTCCCGGTGCCGGCGGGCGTAGTAGACGAGGGCCTCCTTGAGGACCGCGCGACCGCGTTCAGCCTTGCTCGTCCTGCCGTCCACCTTCGCCCGGGGGGCGAGGGTGGCCAGTGCCGAGTCGACCGCGGCCTCGAACTCGTCCGGGTCGTTGACGAAGCTGTGGAAGTCGGGGAGCGGCTGGAAGCTGATCGGCCGCCCAGCCGCCCGGCGTGGGGTGTACAGCACGACGTCGGTGTTCTCCAGGTACTCCTGTGCCTTCTCCGCGTCGCCGTCGCGCCAGCCTGCCGGTGGCTCCGGCCAGGGGTCGCCGAGGCGAGCCAGGTCGTTGTTGGGGTCCAGGACGATCGCGGACACGCCCCGCAGTGCGCACTCCTCGATCATGCGGCGGATGAGGACGGTCTTCCCGGAGCCTGAGCCCGCGAAGATAGCCGTGTGTTTCCGCAGGGCCTCGAGGCTGACCAGGACAGGTTGACCGGTGTCGAAGGTGGCTCCCAGCTCAAAGGCGGGTCCGGCGTTTCTCGGTGGCGGTGGCGCCAGCCTCCTGCCTCCTGCCGGCTCCGGCTTGGCCACCTGTTCCGGAGGAGTGCGATCGGGCGCGGGCAGGTCGGTCGCAGCCTCACCGAGCGCGTCCCGCAGGAACGTGACGCCGCGGGTCGGCTGCCGCGCGACCAGCCAGTCCTGGAGGTTGGCCGGTGCCTTGGCGAGCAGGTCACGAAGCGCCCAAAGTACGCGTAGGTCGTCGTCGCTCACCGTCAGGCGCCGGCCGCCAGCGGCCTCGAACGCCGCGACCGCCTCCTGGTTCTTCGGGCTCTGCGGCCAGCCACCGTTGCGGAGCAGGAACAGCCTCCGGTGTGCCACATCGCTGGCGAGCCCGGCCTCGGTACACGCGGTGCGGATCCGGTTGAGGACGGCTATGGGGTGGTACTCGGTGGAGACGCCCCGGAACCCCCAGTGCGCCTCCTCCTCCGTCTCGTCGTTGATGGTGCGGCGCAGCCGGGCGTGCAGGGCCGGTTTGGTGCTTGGCGGTGGGTCCTGTTCAAAGTGCTTCCCGGCGTCTCCACGCTCGGTGATCCATGCTTGCAGGCCTGCCGACAGGAGCCTGGGCAGCTCGACGTCCTCGGTGTCCCGGGCGAGTGCGCGGCTGATGTCGGCGACCGCCCTGAGCTTGGCGAACCGCTCGTCGAGCGCGGCGAGGGTGGCGTCTGGTGGCGGGACGACGGGACCGCCACCATCGTCGGCCAGCAGCTGAAGCCTTGTCATCTCCCTGACGGTGCCGTCGCTGAGGCAGGCACGGATGTGCCCGGCGACGCTCTGCAGGAGCTGGCGCGGCATGAAGTTCACCGCGTCGTCGAACGCGTCCTCGTGGATCGGCCAGGTCGGGTACGGCGGGGTGAACGCCACCGCCCGGTAGTGCGGTTCCAGCCGCTTTGCCACGAGCGCCTGCCCGACGGCCGCGCTGGGGATACGACCCAGGTACTGCGTCGCCACGAACCGGTCCCGCACCGCCGCGACTGCGTACTTCTTGATCACCTCCCAGGTCGCGTGCTGGGCGGCGACCACCGTCAGCGTCCTGCGGGTCGCCTCGCGCAGCGACATGAGCCCGTTGGCTATCTGGTCAAGCAGGACGGAGTCCTGCCACTCGGCGTCATGGCCGCTGGCCATCGCCTTTGCGTGAGGCGCCAGCAGGCCGTCGATCTGGTCGACCGCGACAACCGATGGTCCGGTCAGGGCGAGCAGCCACGACACCTCGCTGACCACCTGGTCTGGCGGGTATACCCCACGCGGCAGTCCCCACGGTGCACGTTCACCTGGTTCGCACTCGTCGCCGGAGAGCAGGAAGTTGTTGCCGACCTCCCTGGCCCGGAAGTCGTCGGCGTTGAACATCGCCAGCGCGCGGGCGGTGTGCCGGCACACGAGCGTCACCTCGGGGTTGTACCGGTGGAGCGCATCGAGGAAGGTGTCGACAGCGGCCCGGTCGAGCGGTGCCTCGCCGATGAGGGCTTGACGCGCGCTGAAAGGCACGCCGGTCAGCAGGGTGACCCGGCGCAGGAACATCCGCAGCTGGGTCTCGTGACCGTCGACACGGCGGGTCAGGCCGTTGAGCATGGAGTGCGCAACGCTGGCCCAGAACCGGGTGCCGTCGAGGAGGCTGACCAGGAAGAAGTACCCGTCCTGGCGCTGCACCCGCTCGCGGATCCAGCCGAGCAGGTGGGTCTTGCCAGAGCCGCGCTGGCCCTGCACGACGACGCCGACGGGGCTGGCGTCAGGGCTGTCCCGGGCGTCGCCGATCGCATCGAGGATGGCTTCCGCGACCTGGCGGTGGAGCGTGTCGACGTGGAACTCCGAACGCCGCCAGACGTCGTCGCGGGTCGGCGCCAGACTGATCCGCAGGCCGGAGAGCGCTTTGAGCTCGGTGTCGGTCATGGCGCCTCAATCGCCAGCACGTGCTGGTCGCGGTCGCCGATGTTCACCGCCGCGTCCCGATCTCGCCGGGTCAACGCCTTCTGGTTCGTCTCTTCCTCGATCTGGACACCAGGCATCCGGACCATCAACCGGAGCACGCCGTCGACCTCCGGCTTGGGGACGGCGCCCAGCTGGTCCCGGATGTCGGCCAGTCCGACCCAGCTGCCGGCGGGGTCGGCCAGCCTCCGGTAGGCCCTGCGGATCTCACGTTCGATCTCGTCGGCGGTCATGCCACCGGAGACCGCCGGTTCGCTGGCGACCGCCGGTTCGCTGGCGACCGCCGGCAGCCCCTGCTCGTTCTCGGGCTGGTCCCCGAACACCTGGGCGAGGCTGCGGCCGGTCCGGCCCAGGTAGCGGTCCAGCCCGCTGAGCACGGCATAGAGGGCGTGCCCGGCAGAGCCGGCACCCTGTGGCACCGCACTGGTCAGCTCCTCCCGGCACCAGCGCCACCCTGCATCACCCAGGGAGAAGAAGTACGCGTTCCGCGCTCCCTTGCGGCACTCGATAAGCTTTGCGTCGATTAGCCTCAGCCGGTTCTTCCCAGTCAGCTCCAGGCCCGGCGCATACTTTTCCTTAATCTGTGGGTTGGAGAGCTCAGCGTTCTCCGCCATCAGGATGAGCAGAAGTGCCCGCTCCGGTAGTGACAGCTTAGGCTCCGGCATGAATCGCTCCCTTGTGGTTTTCGGCCCGGCGGCCGGCGAGGAACTGTTGGATCTGTGCGAGCACCATGTCTCGGTGGCTGAGCACCTGGTGGTTGGTGAACCGCAGCACCGCGTACCCGGCGAGCTGTAGCAGCACATCTCGTTGCCGGTCGGCGGCGAACCGGGTCGGCCGGCAATGCTCCGCGCCGTCGATCTCGACAACGCAGCGCTCGGTTCGCCAGAGCAGGTCGAGCCGGACCGGGTTGGTGAGCGGATGCGGTTGGTACAGCTGGTTCCACTGGCGACCGCCGGCCCACTCGAGCGGCGCAAGCGCCGCCTCCAGCAGCTGCTCGGCGCGACTCCCCGGATGCGGCCGCCCCGTGATCGCGGGATATCCCACGACGCCCCTGCCGGCCGGGCTCCCGAGATCGGCTGGCTCACCGACCAGCAGCGCGTCGTGAGCCGGCGGCGTGAACGCGATGACATCCACCGTGTCCACCGACGCGAACGCTGCACCGGTGAACCAGATCCCGAAGCCACCGCAGTCGGTGAGCCACCTGGCGCCGGCGACCAGCGCCTGCTCATTCTCGGCGCTGAGCCCCGCGGGGACTCTGACGAGGATCGCGGTACGTGTCCGCCCGAAGCTGGCAGCGATGACCTTGGCGAGCCCGCTCGCACGGATCTCGAGGCTGAACCGGCTGGTTGCTTTCACCCGTCGGCGGAGCGCCCGCTCGGAGATGTCGGCGAGAAACGGCCCATACTGCCCGCCGGCCTCCGCGGCGCGGAGCGCCAACGCCCGTACGGCTACCGCGCCGGCGCCGGCTGCACTGTCGATCTGCGCGGCGTCGGGAAGCCACGCCGGAAACAGCTCGCGGACGACCCGGTCAAGCTGGGCGAGTAGAGGCCCAACGACCTGCGCGGGCCGGGTCTGCGGGTCGGCGTTGTAAGTGATGATCGCGGGCGCGTCAGCCGGCAGCGGCTCGATCGACAACGCGAGCGCGTCCGCGCTCGGGCCCTCGATGCTGACCGGTCGATCCAGGGGAAGATCTGCCCAGGCTTGCGCCACGCCACATCCCTTGCATTACAGACGTGCCGATTCTGCGTGCCGGGTAACGCGCATGGCAAGGCTCGCCGGACTGCCCGATGCCGCCGTACCTGCGAAAAAAATCAACCGGACGGCGCTTCCCGCGTCCCTGCAGTCTCTGATAAAGGTCGGGCTCCAATGCTGACGCTTGGGTCAGTTTCGTGGGAGCATGACGGCCTTGGCGGAGACGCTTCTAGAATTGCTCGGGGACTGACGCCTCATGGCGTTCTTCGTAGCGGCACCCCTCGACCACGCCATCGCACTATCCCGAGGCGCAGTTGGTCTGGACGGGTCCGCCCAGCTTGTCCAGCCGCGGCGTTGGAGATGCTGGCGCAGACGCAAGCCCAGCTGCAGACCGCTGAGGCCAGGATCGTGGACGGCCCGGCGCAGTACGGGGCCCCGGATCACCGCGGTCATCGTGTACCTGTATGTCGGGCAGTTCCTGTCGAAGAAACGCACCGCGCAAGCTGAGTCCCTATCCGATGGCCGCACATCGCACTTCACCCCGACGGGCAGCTCCTGGCTGAGACCGCCACCGCCGGCGAGATCCTCGCCAAGGTCCGCTGGGTCCAGACCAACATCAAGCAGCTCGTCGACAACAACCCGAGGTAAGCAACCAGCGTCACGTAATAATAGGCTGGTCGTCCACCAGGCTTGAAGGATTCTTGTCAACGCTATATGGGCCGGACGTTTTCTGCTTGAGGGCCTTTCTTACCTTGAACAATCCAAAACTCGACCCGTTGTCCTTCGTCCAGGGTTCCCCGACCACTGTCGGTGTAGTCGCGAAAATTGATCTGACTGAAGTGAACGAAGAGGTCGGGGCCACTGTCATCGGGTGTGATGAAGCCGAATCCTTTGTCGCGGTTGTACCACTTCACGGTTCCCTGCGTACTAATTTTTGGAACAACGTTCTCTGGCTGCACCAAGTCCCACAGCACCCACACACTGCGCGGATAACCGAGCGTGACGATGATGGGTAGGGTGGCCGGAATCCTCGGCCACCATGGCGGTATACGTTCTTCGCTGACCTTCACCCTGACGTCCTTCATGCCCTGGGCCTGAACCACCAGCTCAAGCTCGCACCCGCGGCCGGCTTCCGTCCAGCGCACGACCCGTGCGGTCCCCGCTACGTAGTCGACCACGCGGTCGTTGCGCGCGGAGTAGACAAACAGCGCGCCTATGGCCGCGAGTGCAGCCACGCCTAGCCCGACCACCCAGCTTTGCGCCGCCACACCCGCGCAGCTTGCGGCACCGAGCAGGAGCAAGGCACCGGGCACGATGCGGCGACTTACTGACCCACGACCTGTACTCGTCGCGGCCGCCTCTCCCCGAGGATCACGCTCGAACTGGGCCACATTTCGTAGGGTAGCGTCCAATCTCGTCACCGAGTCGGCCGTGCTCTGCAGTCTCCGCCAGGGTCCAGCCGTGATCGGTAACCGGGGGCGCCCAGCTTGCGCTCCTCAGTAACGCCAGACGTCGTTGAATGTAACCGCACACGAGCTGTTCGTGGAGCGGACCCGGTTGGCGCCGGTCTCCCAGGTGACGTAGCCCCACTCGTTCTTCTTGATGTACTTGTACTCGAATGTGACATCATGCGGGAGCTGGACGGTGCCACGCCAGATGGGGTAGGTCGCCGCGGAAAGGGCCACCCCGTTGTTGGTGTTCCAGCTGCCCAGCTCCGCCCGGTTGCCGACGACAAAGATGTTCTCGCCCCAGACGGTCTGCGCGTCGACGGCGAACGTCACGGCCACCGTCGCGCAGCCGCCGGGGACCTGCGCGCCGATGTGCAGCGCGAGCATGCCGCCGGCCGGCACGCTCGCGGTGAGCTGGCCGGAGGAGCTGACGGTGTACGCAGCGCCGGTGCAACCGCCGCCGGTGAGGTCGCCGTTGGCCACGTCGCAGTAGGTGCCGGCGGGCAGGCTGGTCTGGAAGGTACGGGTCAGCGCGGCGCCGCCGCGGTTGAAGACGACGTACCCCTTGCCGTTGCGGCCGAAGGCGATCTGGTTGGACCCGTTGCTCCACCAGTTGCCCACACCCGTGCCGGCGACCGCGTTGCGGAACCCGACGAGGTTCGCGGTGGTACGCCAGCGGTGCTCGCAGACCCAGCCGCTGCCACAGCTGACCGGGTTGGTGATGCCACTGCTGCCCGCCGGCGGGCCCTGGTCCGAGCCGCTGAAGGCGAAGCTGGACATGACCTGCGGCACGCCGTACGGCCAGGCCAGCATGAACGCCTCGGCGAGGGCATAGGTGGAGCCGTTCTTATAGGTCAGCCGGGCGCGGCCGTTGCGCTGGGTGTCGTGGTTGTCGATGAACGCAACCGCCTGGGCAGAGCCGAGCAGCATCGAGCCGGCGAGGTTGTTGAGGTTGGCCAGGTAGCCGTCGCGGAACGCGTTGCCGACCACATCGCCGTAGCGGAACTCGGTGACGTCACCGATGCCGGTGTACTCGGTCGGGCTGATCTCCCCCGGCCCGCCCTCGATGACCTCGTGGTAGACGTACGGAGTCCCGCTGACCGCGGTCAGGACCGCTTGCAGGTCGCCGGCTGGCACGTGCTTGGCCGCGTCGACCCGGAACCCGTCGACGCCGAGCGAGCGCAGGTCGTTGAGGTAGGCGACGAGCTTGCCGCGTACGTAGCTCGCCTCGGTGCGTAGGTCGGACAGGTCGACCAGCTCGCAGTTCTGCACCTCCCAGCGGTCACCCCAGTTGGCGATGTCGTCGTTGCCGTTGCGTCCACAGTGGTGGAAGTCCCCGTAGCCGTACGGCACCGCCGGGTAGCCGTAGTGCGTGAAGGACGAGCCGGCGCTGCCGGGGCCGCTGGACGCACCGCCGGCCATGTGGTTGACGACCGCGTCGACGTAGATCTTGACGCCGGCGTTGTGGCACGCCTGGACCATGCTGGCGAAGGCAGCCCGGTTGCCCCGGCGGGACACCAGCTGGTAGCTGACCGGCTGGTAGTCCTGCCACCAGGGGTAGCCCTGCCCGGGCAGGACTACGTGCTCCTGGGGCGGGGAGACCTGGACGCCGCCGAAGCCCCGCGGACCCAGCACGTTCGTGCACTCGCTGGCGACCGAGGCCCAGGGCCACTGGAACAGGTGGACGATGACGTCCTTCGCGCCCGGGCTGAACCCGATGCCGGCCTTGGCGGGCGGGGCGGCGGTGAGGGCGGGAACAACGCCAAGGCCGAGGCCGCAGGCGAGGGTCGCCGCGACAAGGGTGGAGCGGATCCGGCGGTGCACTGCGATGACCTCCTCGCCCGCATGACGCGAGGGAGAGCATTGGGCGGCCCAGCTTGCCAATGTTGACCAGTACAAGGCCTGCAATATTTGCTGAAAGATATCACGGCAATTTGCTTCGTCAAAGACTGCCCGAGAAACCTATGACATTGATAAAGGTCATCTTCGTTCGCTATTTCGCTGAGATCCGTTTGCGGCCGGTGGGCACACTGAAGGCATGACCCTCCTCGCGGCGGGCGGCGACACCTGGGGGATCACCGGTCGTACGTTCGCACTCCTCTACCTGCTGGCGGCGATCGTCGTGGTCGCCGGTGTGATCCGCTGGCGGCGCGCGCTAGCCCCGGGTCCGGTCGACCAGGCCCGGCGGCTCAGCCCCTTCGAGATGGCGTACCTGGCGGGCGGACCGTCGCTCGCCATCATCTCCGCGCTGGCGGCGTTGCGCAGTACCAGCTCGGTCGGTGCCGGGCCGGGCGGCAAGCTGAGAACCACCGACCGGATACCCACGGTTTCTGGGGAGCTTGACCGTGCTGTCTACGCCGCAGCGGGTCGCGGGGTGGCCCAGCGCGAGCTGGCCGACGATCCGGGGGTGTCCGCCGCGCTGGAGCGGATCCGGGCCGTGCTGGTCCGGGAGGGCTGGCTGCTCGACGAGGCGACCCGCGGGCGGGTACGCCGGGCGAGCCTGCCGGTCTTCGGGCTGGCCGTGGTCGGGGTGGCTCGGCTGGCTGCCGGCGTCCAGGACGGCAAGCCGGTCGGCTTCCTGGTCGTGGAGCTGCTGGCGGTCGTCGTTGCCCAGATACTGTTGCTGGTCGTTCCGCGGGCCAGCCGCGCCGCCCGCGACGTGCTCGACAACCAGCGCCGCGACCGGGCCAAGCTCTCGCCCGCGCAGGCACCATCGTGGGCGGTGTACGGCGCGGGCGGCGCCGCGCTGGGCGTGGCGCTGTTCGGTACCGAGGCCCTGTGGATCGCCGATCCGATGTTCGCCGACGAGGCCAAGGTCGCCCGGCAGACGGCCACGTCCTCGTCCGGTGGGGGCGGTGGTGACGGCGGTGGCGGTGGTGACGGCGGCGGTGGCTGCGGTGGCGGATGCGGAGGCTGTGGCGGATGAGCCGCTACGGCGTCGGCATCGGCTGGCGTCCGCAGATCTCCGGGTTCGTCGCCGGCCTGCCGGGGCTGCGGTTCACCGAGGTGGTCGCCGAGTCGCTGCCCCGGCGGGGACCGCTGCCCGCTGCGTTGCGGGAGCTGCGCGCGCGGGGCGTGGCGGTGGTGCCGCACGGGGTGAAGCTGTCCCTGGGCGGCGCGTGGCCGGTTGAGGCCGGCCGGGTGGCGCACCTGGCCCGCTGCGCGTCGCGGCTGGGCGCGCCGCTGGTGAGCGAGCACATCGCGTTCGTACGCGCCGGTGGCCTCGAGGCGGGCCACCTGCTGCCGGTCCCGCGCAGCCGGGAGGCGCTGGACGCGCTGGTCGCCAACGTCCGGCGGGCCCAGGCCGAGCTGCCGGTGCCGCTGGCGCTGGAGCCGGTCGCCGCGCTGTTCGACTGGCCGGACTCGCAGCTGTCCGAGGCGGACTTCATCACCGAGGTGCTGGACCTCACCGGTGCGCTGCTGCTGCTCGACATCGCCAACGTGTACGCCAACGCGCGCAACCGGGGTGAGGAGCCGACCGCGCTGCTGGACGCTCTGCCGCTGGAGCGGGTGGCGTACGTGCACATGGCCGGCGGAGCAGAGCACGACGGGCTCTACCACGACACGCACACCGCCCCGACCCCGCCGGCAGTCCTCGACCTGGTCGCGGAGCTCTGCTCCCGGCACCGGCCGCCGGCGCTCCTGCTGGAACGCGACGGTGGCTGGCCACCAGCCGCTGAGCTGGCCGCGGAGCTGGATGCGATCGCCGCCGCGGCCGGCGTACCGGCCATCACATGAGCGACCTGGCCGCGCGGCAGGCAGCGCTGGTGGCGGCGCTGGTGTGCGGGGGCGCCCCACCGGCCGGGTTCGACCCCGACCGGCTGCGCGCGGCGACCGCCGCCCTGCTGCGCAAGCGCGCAGGGGAGGTGGCTGCGACCTGGCCGCTGCTGGCCGCTTCCCTCACTCCACACTGGACGGCGAGGTTCACCGCGTGGGCCGCGGGCCGCCCCCCGGCCGGGCCGCTGCGTGACGGCTGGGACCTGGCCCGGCAGCTGCTGGCGGCCGGCTCGCTCACCGGCGCGGCACCTGAGGAGCTGGCTGCCCGCGAGTCGTGGTGGCGCTACGACGGGGTCCGCCCACCCCGCCCCCGCCGGTGGCCGGCGATCGGCCGCGCCGGCCCGGTCGCCGTCCTGCGCCTCGGCGACCGCATCTTCCGGCTGCCGCGCCGTCGCGGCTCGCGTAACACCAAAACTGGCTAGAGCACCGGCCCGTACGGGCGGGAACCGCCGGAGAGCCCGGCCCGTATGGTGAGCGACGTGGGTCTGTTCAGCCGTGGTGACCGGTCCCGGCGGCCGACCCCGGGCGCCGCCGGTGGGAGCCCAGCCGCCCCGGCGCTGTCCGCCTCTGGTCTGGGCAAGCGTTTCGGTGACCGGATCGCGTTCCGCGACGTCTCGTTCGAGATCGGCTCCGGCGAGGTCTTCGGTTTCCTCGGGCCGAACGGTGCCGGCAAGACCACGACCGTACGGACGCTCGGCACGCTGGTCGCCCCGACGTCCGGCTCGGCCACGGTCGCCGGGCTGCCGCTGACGCCGGAGAACGGCGTGGAGATCCGCCGGCGAATCTCGGTCATGCCCGAGTCGCCGGGGCTCTACCTGCGGCTGAGCGTGGTCGAGAACCTCGAGTGCTTCGCCGAGCTGTACGACATGCCCGACCCGGCCGACCGCATTGACCGGGCGCTGCGGGCGGTGCATCTGGTCGACCGGGCCGGTGACGCCTGCGGCGCCCTGTCCAAGGGGCTGCGCCAGCGTGTCGCCCTTGCCAGGGCGCTGCTCAGCGACCCGGAGATCCTGTTCCTCGACGAGCCAACGGCCGGCCTGGACCCGGCCGCTGCCCGGGACGTCCACGAGCTGGTCGTCGCCCTCAGCCGGAGCGGGGTGACGATCTTCCTCACGACCCATCGCCTGGCGGAGGCTGAGCGCCTCTGCGACCGGGTGGCGATCCTGAACACGACGCTGCGCACCATCGGTAGGCCCGCCGAGCTGCGCGACCAGCTGTTCGCCAGGACGCTCATGGTCAAGACCCTCGCCCCCCTCGACGACCCGGGTCGGGTCTTCGGCGGCCTGCCGGCCGTCGACGGCTGGCGCCAGGACGGCCCGGGCGGCTACGCCCTGTCCACCTCCGACGCAGCGGTCGCCGCACCCGCCGTTACCCGGGCTCTGGTCAAGGCCGGCGCCGATGTGCTGTCGATCAGCCAGGCACACCACTCGCTCGAGGACGTCTACCTCGAGCTGATCGACGACAACGGAACGGCGCGCGGCGGATGAGCATCCACCGCAGGCGGGTACGGGCCATCGTCCGCAAGGAGCTTCGCGACCTCCGGCGCAACCGCTCCCTCGCCGTCGGGATGGCGATCGTCCCGGTGCTGTTCTGCGTCCAGCCGCTCGTCACCGTCTTCACGCTGGACCCGGCGGCGGCGACCGCGCTCAGGCACCAGCATGTCCTGCTGTACCTGCTCGGCATCCCAGCCCTCGTGCCGTCCTTTGTCGCCGCGTACTCAGTGGTCGGTGAGCGTCAGCAGGGCACCCTCGAGCCGGTGCTGACGACGCCGATCCGCCGCGAGGAGCTGCTGCTGGGCAAGGCCCTGGCCGCCCTGCTGCCCTCGCTCGCCGTCGCCTACATGGTCTACGGTCTCTTCCTGGCCTGTGTCGGGCTCTTCGCAGCGCCAGCCGTGGCATCCGCTCTCATCCGTGTTCCGGACCTGCTCGCCCAGCTCATCTTCACGCCGCTGCTCGCCGGGTGGTCGATCTGGGTCGCCATCCTGATCTCCACGCGGTCGAACGACATCCGTGTCGCACAGCAGTTCGCGGTGCTGGCGGGCCTGCCGTCGATCGCCGTGACGACGCTGGTCGGGCTCAACGTCATCAAGGGGTCGCTCGTTACCGGCCTGGTCGCCGCCGCGGCACTGCTGCTGCTCAACCGGGCCGGTTGGCGGTTCGCATCGGCGATGTTCGACCGCGAGCAGCTCATCGCCGGCACCAGGTGATGAGCCAGGAGCCGAACCTACAGATGTCTGGCGAGCGCCGCGGCGATCGTGTCCATCCGGTCGCTGTCCACCTGCGCGCCGTCGGCTACACCGAGCAGGCCAAAGACCTTGGGCCCGCGCAGCTCGGGCAGAAGATCCGCCATCCGGGGCACCAGGTGGAAATGGACGTGGCTGAAGCCCTCGGCCTCAGCGAACTGGGCCACGTAGGTCTTCACGCAGCCGGTCACCGCCCGCAGCGCACGCGAGAGCCTGACCTGCCATAGGCCCAAGCCTGCCGCCTCAGCATCGGTAAGGTCGGCAACCGACGTCACATGCCGCCGCGGGACCAGCACTAGCCAGCCCGGCAGCGCCGTGCCAACCGCGTGCGCCACCCGCCAGTAGTCGTCAGTGCCGATGCGCTGCCACACCGGCTGCGACTCGAGCTGGTCTTCCTGGACGCATGAGTAACAGCCCTCGACCCTGGTCATGCCCTCCGACGCTATCGAAACGGACTGGGGCGTCCGGCATGGGCTCAGGCTAGAGAGTGTTGTGTAACTGATTAATGACGTTCGGTCATGCTGCTGTCGGGCGAATGCCGCGGTAGTGGGTCTGCCGCCCGGCCAGGCGTGCGGTCATCAGCCGGATCATCGCGATCTTGATGAAGTCCTCGGCATGTGCCGTGGTGCGTTCGTAGTCGTGGCACAGCCGGCGGCAGCGGGGTCAACCAGCCCAACGTGCGCTCGACTCGACCTGCGCCAAGGCCATCGGGGACGAACGGTGCCGATGCGGACCACGTGACCGGTAGGCATTGCCTCCTCGTAGGGTCTACCCCTGACGACCGGGTGGAGCAGTGTTCGCAGTCGTAGTTGCAGCCCAGGTTCAGCTCGTAGCTGGCCCGCCTGTACCCGTACGGCGAGTCGGGCACCTTGTGCTCGCCAAGGATGCTGCTTGGTTGGCCATAATTCGGACCGGTCGCTAAAATAGCTGCCATGGAGACCATCCCCATCACCGAAGCCAAGGCTCGGATCGCCGAGCTTGCCGACCGGGTCGCTCGGGAGCACGACCATTTCACGATCACACGCAACGGTCGGGCCGACGTGATGCTGATCTCAGTGGCTGAGTATGAGTCAATGCGGGAAACTCTCGACCTGCTGTCCGACGACGAAGCCCTCGCAGACCTGCGCCAGTCACGGGAGGACTTCGCAGCCGGCGATACGTTCTCGATGGACGAGGTTCGCGCTGAGCTGGAGCGGCGTCGCAGCAGGGCGGCCTGATGCCCCCGGGCGGCAAGCGGGCAGACGACCGCGCCGAAGAGGTGCCTGGCCCGTACACGGTGACGTTCTCCCGACAGGCTCGCCGCAACCTGCACGAGGACCTGCCGTTGGGGGTGGCGATCGCGGCGACGGAGACCATCCAACGTTCGATCGCGGTCAACCCCTATCGGGTTGGCAAGCCACTCGACGAACCGTTCGATGGCTTCCACTCAGCCCGTCGCGGCACTTACCGAATTATCTACCGGATCAACGAGCCCAAGCGCGTCGTGGAGATCCACTCGATCCGCCACCGGCGCGACGCCTACCGTTTGTAAGGCACGTCCCGAGCCGACTGACCCCGCAGTACGGCGACGACGGCCGGTTCCTGACCTTCGCCGTCGATGGCTGCGGCAGCTACCGCCGGCCGGCCCGGTCGGTGAAGGCGCAGTGTACGCCACGAACTGCGGGTCGAGGATGAGGTTGTTCTCCTGGGCCACCTGTGCCGTACCCCTTTGCTTGTCGTGGCTATGTGGTGCTGTGCGCGGCGGCCTGGGTGAGGACCTGCGCGACCTCAGCGGCGGCCCGCTCCCCTGAGGTGAGCGCGCCGTCGACGTAGCCGCACCAGCGGGTGG
Organism: Micromonosporaceae bacterium; assembly: GCA_035649895.1. Lineage (GTDB taxonomy): Bacteria > Actinomycetota > Actinomycetes > Mycobacteriales > Micromonosporaceae > DASSUC01. The sequence goes on from DASRIS010000051.1 coordinate 24,995, forward strand.
CGGTCTCGGTGCCGGCCCAGTGGATGCGCCCGACCGGCTCCCGCAGCGCCGGGCCGACCTGGGTCCATGCGCCCGGCGGCAGGTGCGCGCCGTAGCAGCCGCGGGTCCACTCCTCGGCGTTCCAGTCGCGCTCCAGGTACGCCACCGGGGACAGGGCCCGCGCCCCGACGAACCGGGTGAGCGAGCGCAGCACCTCCTCGCGCCGCTGCTCGGCCGGTGCCGCGCCCAGGCGCAGGGCGGTAGGCCCGTCGAGGAAGGCCAGCAGGATGCCCGGAGTGCCCTGCGGCGGTGACGCGTCGAAGATGACCTGCACCGGTCCCTCGTCGCTGACCGCCTCGCCGGAGAGCCCGTCGGCGCGCCAGAACGGCTCGTCGTAGACGGCGTGGCACTTGATGATGCCGCCGTGCGGCATGCGCTGGGTGAGCTGGTCACGCCGCGCCGGCATGGCCGGGCGGTACACGATCCGCCCGGCCAGGGTGGGCGGGACGGCCACGATGACCCGGCGCGCGGTGTGCTCGCCGGTGTCGGTGCGCACGACCACGACCTCGCCGGTCTGGTCGATCTCGCGTACCGGCTCGCGCAGGCGGACGACCTCGTCGCCGAGGTGGTCGGCGAGGCTGACCGAGAGCTGGCCCAGACCGGCCACGACACGGTCCTGCTGGGCCCCGCCGACCGTGCTGATCAGCGTCTCCAGGCTGGTACCGCTGGCCGCGTAGAAGAGCACGTGCAGCAGGGAGATGTTCGCCGGCATCGTGGCGTAGACGGCTTCGGTGGCGATGCGGAAGAAGTCCCGGCCGCCCTTGGTCCGGCAGACCCGGCGCAGCCAGCTCTCGAAGGTCTGCCCGTCCAGCTCGGCCGCCTTCGGGGTGCGCCACGGCTCGGCCAGGTCCACCGTGCGGGCCAGCCGGTCGAAGCGCAGCTGTGCCTGCCCGACGTCGGCGACGGTGAGCGGGTCCAGCTTGGGGATGCGCCCGGTGTAGCGGCGGGGCTTCCCCCGGAAGATGATCAGCGCCGAGCCGCCTACCGACTGCGGATGGGTCTCCAGGCCGAAGCGGGCGAGCTCCGCGTAGACCGCGTCCTGCGTCGGGCCCACCCACTGGCCGCCCTGGTCGACCCGCACCCCCTCGAAGCCGGGTACGTCGACCGTCACGGTCCGCCCACCGACCCGGTCCCGAGCCTCGAGCACGCGCACTGAGTGCTGCGCGGCGACGAGCCGGTCGGCCGCGATCAGGCCGGCAACACCGCCCCCGACAACCACGACGTCAACATCGACATGGGCCATGGTCGCAGATGGTACGGGAGAGACCCGCCCTTGATGTGCCGCTTGGCTGTTGCACAGCAGCGGCCGGGCACCCGGCACAGGTACACCCGTTCTACAGTTGCATGACATATGTTTAACAGCATGGTAGGTTGAGATCTATGGCGGCCACGATCGGCTCGGACTGGTGCTGAGCCCGACCTCAATGCCGTGGAGCATCGCCACGGTTGTTCCCACATCGGCAGCTGCACAACCGGCCGTTTTCCGCCCCTCGCTTGAGATCCACGGGCAGGAGACCAGGTTTCTGGTGGAGCAGATCCGCAGTATCGACACCGGCTACATCATCGGCGACCCGGTGCATTACCTCGAACGTGACGAGCTCGCCGAGATCGAGCACGCCGTCGCCCGCTACCTCGGCCTGTAGCAGGCGAGGCGCTCCGAAAGCAGCCGGTTGTGGAGCTCTGAGCACGCCGCAGCAAACACGTCTCATTTCCCCAGGCGCTCAGCTGCCCTTACGAACGATTGCAGGAGTAGTCGACTCACACCTATGGGGAACGGGACGGCAGCAACAGCTATGTCCACCATGTCCTGGAAGCGCTGCTCTCGCCGTGCCACATCCTCAAGGCGCTCCGGGATGGCCGCCACCACGCTGCTTTCCATCGTGAGTGCCGGTTCGCCATCGACCAGGACGGTAAGCAGTAACGTTTGTTGCCTGGCAAAGAACGACGGACCCACCATGAGTGCCGTCCCGTCGACTCTTACCGTGGGCGCACGAAGCCCTTCTGGCCTCGTCGCCGTCCCCAGAATCGCAATAATGTCCACGCCCAGATCGAGCTGGATCGGTTCCTGCTGGTCAAAGTCGCCACTTGCGATGTCAGTGTTTCCTTGGCAGGCGAGCAGGACAGAGGCCAAGAACGGCTCCTTAAGAACCTCACCCCGGTGCCGTAGCTCGAGATCCGCACGTACTCCGTCCGGCGCCGCAAGCATCGGTGTGACCTCGGGAAGGCCATATACCAAGCGTCGCTTCGGCTGCTTCTGGCCACGGAGCGCCGCTACTGCCCCAACGGCGCCGATCACTATACCTGCGACGCCAACCAAAACCGACACCCAGAACGAGCCGGCTGCATACCAATCTTCGGCACCGAGGAACCTCACGCGAGTACCATTACCACATACGAGGTGCCGTCTGACCCACCAGGTCGGCACGGGCTCCGTCCGGGTGTCTCTCCCCACCGCCTCAACTTCCGGCGTCGAACCTGTTCGGCCGCCCTTATCCGGCCAAAAGTACCAGTGACACGCAGCTGGCGACCCGACCCTGCCACGCCCGGACCGCCTTACCCAGCAGGGAGGTTGGCGGCTGCGGGGATCGGCGAGCTTGGCCGCGCTCCTGGCGCAGCATGGCCAGCCGGTCGAAGGGCTCGAAAGCCCGCCCAGGGCCGTGTTCAAGGATCATCCGGGCCCGCGGCAGCCAGTTGGTCGCCTCGCCGTGCAGCAGGTGCCCCACGATGTCGTACGCGCTCCAGGTCCCCGGGCCGTCGGTGCGGTCCAGCCGCTCGGGCGCCAGGCCGGCCAGCAGCGTGTCCAGGACCTTCGGGGTACGAGCCAGCATCGACGTCGCCGCAGCCAGGTCCATGGTACGGCCGCACCGGGCCCCGCCGTGCCGCTCGCAGGCTCGCGCGCGCCGCGACGGCTCAGCAGGAGCCCACCTGCCGCGCGACATCCTCCAGCCTGCCTCGGTACGGCTCCCACCACGCCTGCTCGACTGGTGGCAGGTTGTCGTTGCCCTGCCGCATCCCAACCGCGCCGTCGATGAGCTCCCGGACGATGTCCGCGTGGCCGGCGTGCCGGTGGGTCTCGGCGACCACGTGCACCAGGATGAGATGCATCGTGACCGGGTTGCGCTCGGGCGGCCACCACGGCACCCGGCCGGTCGCATCCAGTGAAAGCGTGTCGATCGTGGCATCCGAGTGTGCCCAGACCCGCTGGTACAGGCCGACGATGTACTCCCGCGACTCCGCGGCCGTGGCCCACATGTCGGCGTTCTGCTCGGCGCCCTCGTCCAGCCAGGGCAGCCGCTCGCCGAACGGCCGGCCGAACGTCTCACCGAAGTATCCAGCCTCGACACTGGCCACATGCTTCACCAGGCCCAGCAGGTTGGTGCCGGTACGCACCATCGGGCGGCGGATGTCGTACTCGGAAAGTCCCTCCAGCTTCCATAGCAGGGCCTCCCGGCCCGCCTTCAGGTAGCGATGGAGATTGTCCTTTAGGTCCGGTCCAGTCATGCGGGCAAGCATGACATCGACCGCCCGGCCTCAGCAGCCGCGCCCCGTCGCCCTCCTATGGCTCTTGCCTCAGCCAGCGCAGCTGGTGGGTACGGGCTCCTGCCGGACCTCACCTCCGGCGAAGACGAGGCGACCGAAGTCGGTGCAGCTGGTCGTCTCGCCGTCGACCGCCTGGAGCCGGTCTCCGTGAGGCTGTAGACGCCGGTCACCGACTGGCAGACCTGCTGGTCGCCCTCCACCTGACAAAGCGTGCTGTTGACCGTGTTGCCGCCCGGGTCGGCGCGGAGCAGCGCCGACGGCCACAGCGCGAACAGCACCGCGTTGACCGATGCCACCGCCTGGTGCGGCTGGAGGAGCGGCACCGCGGCTTGCCGGGTCGGGCGGTGCCCTTCGAATTGCATATATATTGATCTATATCTAAGCTATGGGCATCCCATTCGGACACACCCCAAGGGAGCGAGAGTATGTCATCCCGCAAGGTCACCCGGATCGTGGCTGCATTCGCGGCCACCGCCATGCTGGCGCTCGGCGCCGCCGTGGCGACCTCCGCCCCGGCCTCCGCCAGCCCCTCCACCCAGTACCGCGTCGTCTGCTACACCACCGCGTACGCCGGACCGTTCACCAACTACGCTCACCAGGCCGCCTCCATCTGGAACGCATCCACCAACAACGTGGACCTCGTGCACTGCGGCTCGAACCTGGTGATCTACTACACCTACGGCGGTGGCTCCTACGCCGTGCGGTACAGCCTCGGTAACGGCTACGTCGTCATCGACTACTACCAGGCGCAGCAGTACAGCCCACTGCGGATCATGACGCACGAGATCGGGCATATCCTCGGGCTGAACGACTACTACAACGGCGACTGCAGCCTGCTGATGTCCGGCGGCAGCGCCGGCCCGGCCTGCACCAACCCGTGGCCGCGGTGGGACGAGGCCGCAACGGTCGACTACTACTTCAGCTTCGGCTTCGCCAGCAACGGCACCCAGGTCTTCCGGGACAGCTGGCCCGCCACCAAGACCTCGGCCGTGGCCAGGTAGGACCGGCCCTGTCACACACCTGACATCTCCGTAGCGGGTACCCGGCCGGGGCTGGCGACATCGCCAGCCCCGGCCGTCATCTCTCCAGACGTCGAGAGAACGCCCGAGAGCCCGCTTGTTCACGCGCTGGTCCAGCGGTACCGCCGGGAGCCAGGCCAGCCCGCACCAGCAGCACCACGTCCGCCGGTGGCAGGGTCAGTAGTAGGAAGCCGTCCGCAGGGTGGCGCCGAAGTAGCCCAGTGCGAACTTCAGGCCCTTGTAGTGCACCCGGTGGTAGCCCGCCAGCTGCACCCCACCGGCCCAGCAGGTGCTGACCGCGTTCTGGCCGGCCGAGATGATGCCGTACCCGAACGCCGCACCGGTGCTCTGCGAGATCACCGGACCGCCGCTGTCGCCGTGCGCGGCCGCGCACGCTCCCGCCTTCGTACGCTCGGCGCGGACCGTGACGTCCGACGGGCTGACGTAGTAGACCTTGACCGCGCAGTGCTCGCCGCTGCTGGCGCCGTTGACGCAGACGTAGTTGCCGACGTAGTTCGTCGCCGCCGAGTTGATGGGCCGGCCGTAGCTGGAGCTCCACGGACCGGTGTAGACCCGACCCTCCACGTTGGAGTAGACCCAGACCAGCGCGATGTCCTGGTAGTCCCAGTCCCACCAGACCTGGCCGATCACGTCCGGTGCCCAGCTCGTGGTGACCACGTCGCCCGGCTCCCCGCAGTGGCCGGCGGTCAGCAGGCCGGCGTACCCCTCGTTGTCGGTCACGGCAAAGCCGGTGGTGCAGCCACCGCTGGGGCTGTAGAACTTCGACCCGCCCCAGAACGGGGACGCGTCGTACTGGCGGCTGTACGGGTACGGCGATGCCACCGCATCGTCCTCGACGGTCCTCGGCTCGCCGGTGACCGGCACAACCGCGGACTGGCCGTAGCGCACCGTGTAGGAGGTCTGCGCGCCGCCGGGCAGCTGCGGCGGGCCGGCGGACTCGCCGGCGGCGACCTCCACCATGACCCCGCTGCCATCGGCCTTGGCGTACGCATCGGACACCAGGCCCGACGCCAGCCACCGCTGCGCCTCCGCGCGCAGCTCCGCATCGGTGTACGCGGCTGGGTAGACCCGCACCGGCGCCACCGTCCGGCCGGCGTCAACGGCCTGCTGGACCGCTGCCGGGAGCGCGCCCTTCCAGTACAGGCGCACATCGTGGTTCTCGGGGTCCACGACCATGCCGCCGTAGCCGGCACCGCCGGCGGCCACGATCCGGTCGGCGACGCCGTTGAGGCGCCGCTGCTCGTCGAAGAGTGCCGGCCAGGACGCGAACCCGGTGGGAAGGTCCTCAGTGGATACGTCCCCGGTGGCCATGGGCTTCGGCGGCAGCGGTCCGGGGTCGGTGAGTGGTGGGCGGGCCGGCCGCGGCTGCGGGTCCTCCTCGGCGAGCGCCGGCTGGCCGCCGGCAGCGACCAGCGTGGCGACCAGCGCCGCCAGGGCCAGCCCCGCCCCACGCCGGCCAGCCGACCGCAGGGGTACTGCTCTGCGCATCTTTGATCTCCCTCTCCGGCCTCCCGCGCGGGCCGCGGCCTACCGCCGTCCCGCGCGCGTTGAGGCAGATATGACAGGAGCGCCCGCCTGCCGGACGCCCAGCTGCGCGCCGGCATGACCCGGCCGCACTGACACCATGCGGGCGCGCCGGCGCCGGGCACAGCTCGCCGGACGCGAACTGCCGGCGAACTGCCGGTCGGGACGGGCACGCTGCCGGTGCGCGCCCGCAACCGCTCAGCCGTACGGCCACCGGCACGACCAACGGCCGAGTACGGCCGGGCCGTGTCGGATAGCCGAAAGTCGACTATTCCGGTTGACCTCGATCCTTACGGTGGAGCTGTGACGGAAGCGGCGCCGGCCCCAGCCGGTCCATTCGCCGAGCTGTTGCTGCGCCACCGCACCGGCGCCGGCCTCGGCCAGCAGGAGCTGGCCAGACGCAGCGGGCTGAGCGAACGGGCCATCCGGGACCTGGAGCGCGGCGTCCGTACCCCCCGGGCGAGCTCTGCCCGTCTGGTGGCCGCCGCGCTCTCGCTCACCGGCGGCGACCTCACCGCCTTCCTCGCCGCAGCCCGGCCGGACAGCACCGGCACCCGGGTCGACGCGACCGCTACCGGGCCGACGGGCCCGGCCGGGTCGGCGCCGCCAGCCTCGCCGGGCGACCTCGTCGGCCGGGACGAGGAGCTGCGGATGCTCTGCGACCTGGTCGTCGGCGCCCGGCACCGGCTGGTGACGGTGACCGGCCAGGCCGGCATGGGCAAGTCGCGGATAGTGGCGGAGCTGGCGGAGCTGCTGGCCCGCCGGACCGACCTGGCCGTCCGGACGCTGGACCTGTCCGCCGTCTACGAGCCGCAGCTCGTCGGCGAGCTCGTCGCCTCGGCGCTGGGCTGCGGAGCCTCCCGGCTGCCGCCGGTGGAGCGGGTCGCCGCCCATCTGCGCGACCAGCGCGTGGTGCTGGTCATCGACCGCTTCGAGCAGCTCGTCACCGCCGCCGGCGACCTGGTCACCCTGGTCCGGCGGTGCCCGGGCCTGGGGCTCGTCGTCACCAGCCAGCGCCAGCTCCAGGTCCGTGGGGAACGCGTCGTCGCGCTCCGCCCGCTGGCGCCCGCCGCCGCGGCGGCGCTGTTCACCCGCCGGGCGGCGGCGGTGAGCCCGGGGTTCACCCTCGACGACGAGGAGACGGCCCGGGCCGTCGCGGCGGTCTGCCGGCGGGTCGAGCACCTTCCCCTGGCCATCGAGCTGGCGGCCGCGCGGGTCCGGCTGCTGCACCCGGTGGAGCTGGCCGAGCGGCTCGACCGGCAGCTGCAGATGCTCACCGGTGGCGCGCGGGACCTGCCGGCGCGGCACCGGTCCCTGCGGGCGGCCATCGAGTCGAGCCTCGAGACGGTGGCTCCCGGCTCCCGTACGCTGTTCCGCTGGCTGAGCGCTTTCGCCGGCGGCGGCCAGCTCGGTGACGTTGAGGCCGTCGCCACGGCGCTCGGCCGCGACCGGGACTGGCTGCTGACCGCCCTCACCGAACTGGTCGACATCAACCTGGTACGGGTCAGGGCCGAGCGCGCCACCTCCCGGTACACGCTGCCCGACCCGATGGCTGAGCTCGCCGCCGAGCAGCTGCGCGCCGATGCCGACCGGCACCGGGTCATGCGAGCGGCGGCCGTGCAGTTCCTGGCGCGGCTGCGCCGCGGCTACGACGGGTCCGGGCCCGCCGTCGACGACCGCGACGCCGCCAACGTCCGCAGCGCGGTGTCGTGGGTGGTCGCGCACGAGACCGGCCTCATCGACGCCGAAGGCGCCGCGGCCGTCACCCGCTTCTACGAGACGACCGGACGCCTGGCCGAGGGACAGGAGATCCTGCTCCGGCTCGCGGCCACCGGCCTCGCCGCGGCCTGGGTACGGGCGGGCCACCTCACCGCGCTGCGGGGTGACCTGACGACAGCGACCGAGCTGGGCACCCGGGGGCTGCTGGCCGCCGCCGAGACAGACCATGCGGTCCGGACCGCGGCGCTGAACCTGCTCGCGCAGACCGCTATCGAGCAGGGCGACCCGGACACCGGGCGGGCCTGCCTGCGGGCCGCCCTGGTGGAGGCGCGGCGCGCCAAGGACCTCGCCCTGCTGGGCCGGGTGCTCAACAACCTGTCCTCGGTGTCCATCGAGGACGGCCGGCCCCGGCACGCCGAGTGGCAGCTGCTCGCCGCCTTGCAAGCAAAGCGCCGCTCCGGCGCCAGCCCGGTCGAGCTGGGCCGGACCCTCTACAACCTCGCGGAGATCGCGCTGGAGCTGGGCAAGAACGAGGCGGCCGTGGCGCGGGCCGGCGAGGCCGTGCCGCTGCTGCGGGCCGGTGGGTTCCCGCGGCTGGCGGCGCTGGCCGAGTCCACGGTCGCGCTGGCCATGCTGCGCGAGGACGACATACCTGCGGCACTGGCCGCGGTCGGGCGTTCGGTCCGGCTCCTGGAAGGGTCCGGCGACGACCGGCGTACGGCGGCAGTAGTGCACCTGCGGTGCAGCGTCGTGCAGCACGCGGCCGGGGAGCTGGCCGCCGCCCGGGAGTCGCTGCGCGGTGCGCTGGCCAGCGTGCCGGAGCGCACCACCCGCGACCAGGACGAGGTCGCCGATGCCCTGGACAGCCACGCCTGGCACCTGGTGCGGCGCGACCCCCGGACCGCCGCGGCCATGCTCGGCGCGGGTGAGCAGCTGCGCCGCCGGCCGGTCCCGGCCCCGATCCAGCCCATGCGTGACAAGGCCCGGACCGCTGCCCGGCAGGCACTGGGCGCCAACGGGTACGACGCGGCGTTCCGGGCCGGCCGGGCGCTCGACCGGGCCGGCCTGCTCGAGCTGTGTGACCGGCTCGCAGCGCCGTCCCTCACCCGGATAAGGGCCGTGGCCTGACCGCAGCGCACCGACCACTGTGGACGTGCTGGCACAGTAGGCTGTGGACGGTTCCGCAGGCACCGGCTGGTGTCATCCAGCCGTCCGCAGATCGCGTTATGCTGCTGCCTGCCGGGCGTACCAGTCGATCCTCTATGGACGGTACGCCATCGTCAGCATGGACGGAGTGCTTCGTGAAGAGACTGTCTGTCGGCCTGGCCCTCGGGGTCCTCGCTCTCACCGCCGGTGCGTTCGCGCTGAGCGGAGGGGCTGCCGCCACGACGACCACCACTGTGGTGCAGCATCACTCGTTCGGCACCATCACCAGCGGCAGCACGGCCTGCGTCGGCCCGATCGGCCCGAGCACGACGGCGGGCGTGCAGATCTTCGGCTTCACCAACGGGGCGACCGCGCTCACCTGGCAGGTCTTCTCGGTCTCGTCACAGAGCGCGCCGACGCTCGTGTTCCAGGTGACCAGCCGCAGCGTCAGCCATACAGTCGCGCCGTCGGGCAACGTGCTCTACCAGGCGTGTGTCAAGAAGACCCAGAACAGCGCCCAAGACTACGACCTCACGCTGAACTCGCAGCCGCTCGAGTAGACCGGCTGTCCCGAGTAGACCGGCCGGGGTGGGGCGACCGCTCGTCCCACCCCGGCTGGCCTCGTCACTCGTCGTCGTCGGGGTTGCCCACTGGGTCGCCGCGCAGCGGGATGAGGTCCGCACGGGCCGGGTCGGCATCGTCGAGCGTGCCCTCCGCGGCGCCCTCGAGCAGGGCCGCCATGATCACATAGGCGGTACGGATGAGCATGCCGGCGCTCTTCTGCCCGATGTCCCCCCGGAACTCCACGAGCACCGAGCCGGCACCGAGCAGGCCGTACGCGTTGCGGGCGATCCCCCGCGGCAAGGTGCCCGGGTACTGGCTGACCTCGGCGAAGCCGTAGCGGCCGAGCGTGTCGTAGATCGTCACGCAGATCTGCTTGGAGAACGTGACCGCGGCGGCGGGCACGCCGGCCGTGTTCGGCCAGAAGATCGATGTGGTGATCAGGTCTCCGTCCGCGCTGACGAAGGAGCCCTGGTGGTGGAAGTCCACCACGAACGCCGGCTGGTACGCGGCGAAGACCCGCTGCACCGCCGCGGCCTCGGGCACCGGGTTCGCCGCGGGCGGCACGGCCGGGTCGTGCCAGCGGTTGATGTCGAAGCCCCGGCCCGGCGTGCAGAACGCCCCGGTGCAGTCCGGGTCGTAGTTCTGCCGCCAGAAACGCTCGGCGCCGTCCGGGTTGACCCGCGGCACGACGAGCAGCGTCACCCGGTCCAGGACGCTGTCCCATGCGCCGCCGGCGCTGACCCGCTGGAGGAACTGCAGCGCGGCCTCCGTGCCGAGCGGCTCGTTGCCGTGCTGCTGGGTGATGTAGAGGACCTTGACGGGCCCACGGCCGACCTTCGCCAGGTAGATGTCACGGCCTTCGTTGGACTGCCCGACCACGTCGAGCGAGACCCGGCCCTGCGAACGCTGTTCGAGCTGGTGTAGGGCCTTGACCAGCTCCTCGTAGGAGTGCAGCCGTTCGAGGCTGACGTGCTGGTTGTCCTCGACCCACGGCCCGTTCGGGACGGTTTGCGGGTCGGCCTGCGCGGGTACGGCCGCGAGGAGCATGAGCGCGGCGCCCGCGATGACGGGAGCAGTTCGGCGCAGCATAGCGGCCATCCTCCTCTTGGCCGGTCCCTGCCGCCAGCCATCCAGATCAAAACTGCCGAACGGCGTGCCCGCCGTGGAGGTCAGGTGTGGGAACGGCGCTCAGGGGTACCGGGTCCGGCATGGCTGCCATCGACCGCCGCGTCTCTGCGGTCTTCGCGCCGGCGCTGACCATCGGTATCGGTCTGGGTGGCTTCGTCGACGGCATCGTGCTGCACCAGCTTCTCGGCTGGCATCACGTGCTATCAGCCCGCCCGGGCTTCGACATGCGCGCCAACGAGCTGGCCGACGGCCTGTTCCATACCGGCACCTGGTTCGTAGTCCTGGCCGGGGTGCTCTGGCTGTACGCGCGGCTGCGACTTCCCCCGGTGTCCGCCGCGTGGCCCCGGCTGGACACCGGCCCGCGGCCCTGGCGGGCGCTGGTCGGGCCCATGCTGGTCGGTTGGGGGCTGTTCAACCTGGTCGAGGGGGTCGTCGACCATCATGTGCTCGGCCTGCACCATGTCCGTCCCGGAGCCCACCAGCTCGCCTGGGACCTGGGGTTCCTCGCCTTCGGCGCCCTGCTCGCCGGCCTGGGTCTCCTGGTCGCCGGGCCAAGCCCGGTGCGGCACCGCGACGCCCCCAAGACGCCCCGGTAGGCCGCGCCGGCACAGGTCACGACGTCCGGCCGGAGGTCAGGACCTGGTGCCGGGCGGGGGGTCAGGATCTGGTACCGGGCGGGAGTAAGGTCGCCAGCCCCGGAACCGTAGTCACGACCCGGCGGAGGCCGGTGCGGGGGTCGACAACGATCAGCTCGGTGCTGGTCGCGCTCCACCGCTGCAGGACAACGCCCTCGGCCACCACGCCCCGGCACAGGTGCGACCATCGTTCCGTGCCAGCTCCGGACATGTCGATCCTGGCCAGGGCGGCGCCCGACACGACATCGACGCCGAGCAGCGCAACCGGTGGTATCACGGGCATGCCCTCCGACAGGTCGGTGGGCAGCAGGTCCGGGCGGCCAACCTCGACCCAGACGCTCGGCGGGCTCCCGCCAGCGTGCCACAGCGAGAAGAAGGACCCGGTTGTCTCGCCCGGCCGCAGCTGCCGGGGCACGGCCACCGCCAGCTTCCGGGTCGTGCCCGTGACCACGTCCTGCAGCGTGATGCTCGCCTCCTGAGGCGTGAGCGGCGCCTTGACCGACGCAGCCGGGGCGAACACCACCAGCTCCCGGCCGGCGACGAAGGCGACCTCGACAGCGATACCGGCGGTGCTGCGCACGTCGAGCAGGCGTACGTCGCCACCCGGCAGGGCCATGGTGGCGAGGGTGTGCTCGCCTATGCTCAGCCTTACCAGCAGGATCGAGCCGGCGTCCGTGGACCACAGCAACAGCTCGTACCCGTCCGGAACCTTATGCTCGGCCACGCCCGAGAGGTTCCGCACCCGCCACTGACCATCCCGCTTGGCGGCCAGCCGGTCGTGACGCGCCACGCAACGATGCCGGCGCCGGCCATCGCGACAACGGCGACCGTCACGGCCACGACCATTCGCCACCGCCGCGGCGGTCGGGGCGGCGCGGGCTCTGGGAGCAATGTGGAAGGTTGCATTGTGCTGCCCCGTCCCGTGCCGCCAGCTCCCTACGCCTACACCCACGCCGGCGCTGCTGGTGACGAGCACACCGGCACGCCGACCAAGCTGCCCTGATGGTCAGGGCAGCGTCTCGGGTACCGATACCCCGTCGCCAGGCTCGCCAAGGGGCGCTGCGGGACGGTACCCGGCGAAGTGGCAGGCGCTCGGATGACCGAGACCACGGTCCACCAGTGCGGGCTCCTCGACCGCGCAGCGGTCAACCGCCTTCCAGCACCGGGTGCGGAAGCGGCATCCGGATGGTGGGTTGGCGGGGTTGGGGACGTCACCGACGAGCGCCAGGGGGACCCGCCTGCCCCGCTCGCTGGGGTCGTCGATCGGCGCGGCCGAGAGCAGCGCCTGGGTGTACGGGTGGGTGGGTGCCCCGAAGATACGGTCCCGGCTCCCGGTCTCGACGACCTTCCCGAGGTACATGACCGCGATCCGGTCGCAGATGTGCCGCACCACGGACAGGTCGTGCGAGATGAAGACGTACGTCAGCCCGAGCCGGTCCTGGACCTGCGAGAGCAGGTTGATGATCTGCGCCTGGATCGACACGTCCAGCGCCGACACCGGCTCGTCGAGGACCAGCACCTGCGGGTCCAGGGCCAGCGCGCGGGCGATCGCGATCCGCTGGCGCTGCCCCCCTGAGAACTCGTGCGGGTACCGGTTGGTGTGTTCGGGGTTGAGGCCGACGATCTCGAGCAGGTCACGTACCGGGCGACCGCTGGACGCGCGGGGCGAGCGGCGGTGCAGCCGCAGCGGCTCGCCGACGATCTCGGCGACCGTCATCCGGGGGTTGAGCGATGCGAACGGGTCCTGGAACACGATGCGCAGGTGCTCCCGGACCGCGCGGAGCTGCCGGCTCGGCAGGTGGGTGATGTCCTGTCCATTGAAGACGATCCGGCCTGCGGTCGGCTCCACCAGCCGCAGGATGGTACGGGCGAGCGTCGACTTACCGCAGCCCGACTCGCCCACCACACCGAGCGTCTCGCCCCGCCGGACCTCGATGTCCACGCCGTCGACCGCGCGGACGGTGCCGACCTGGCGACGGAGCAGGCCGGCGTGGATCGGGAAGTGCTTGACCAGACCCTCGGTCCGCAGCGTCACCTCTGGGTCAGCCATCGCGGAGCTCCTCGGCGTAGTGGCACGCGGCGAGGTGCTGGGCTCCGTCGACGAGCCGCAGGTCCGGCCGGTTCTCGACGCACCGCGCGCGCCCGCCGTAATGTCCGCCGTAAAGGAAGCATCGCGGGTGGAACGCACAGCCCGGTGGGACCTTGATGAGGCTCGGCGGCTGGCCGGGGATCGGCGTGAGCGTGTCCTGGCTGACGTCCAGGCGGGGCCGGCTGGCCATCAGGCCGACCGTGTAGGGGTGGCGTGGCCGGTGGAAGATGGCCTCGACCGGACCGGCCTCGGCGACGCGTCCGGCGTACATCACCATCACCCGGTCGGCCATCTCCGCGATCAGCCCGAGGTCGTGGGTGATGAGGATCGTGGCCGCGTGCGTCTGGTCGCGCGCCAGCTTCAGCACGTCCAGGACCTGGCGCTGGATCGTGACGTCCAGTGCGGTGGTCGGCTCGTCGGCGATGAGGAGTGCGGGTGCGTTGGCGATGGCCATTGCGATCATCGCCCGCTGGCGCATCCCACCGGAGAGCTGGTGCGGGTAGTCGCGGTACCGCCGCACCGGGTCCGGCAGCCCGACCAGATCCATCAGCTCGACCGTACGGCGGCGCACCTCCTGGCGGCTGGCGGCCGGCCGGTGGACCTCGATCGCTTCGGCGATCTGGTCGCCCACCCGGAACACCGGGTTCAGCGATGTCATCGGATCCTGGAAGACCATCGCGATGTCGCGACCGCGAATGGCCCGCAGCTTCTTGCGCGAAGCCCGCAACAGGTCCTGGCCGCCGAAGATGGCGCGGCCACGCACGATCCTGCCGGGCGGCTGCGGAACCAGGCCAAGGATCGACAGCAGCGATACGCTCTTGCCCGAGCCGGACTCACCGGCTATCCCCAGCGTCTCGCCTGGTTCAACCGTGTACGAAATGCCGTCGACGGCCCGTACCGTGCCTTCGGGGGTACGAAACTCGACACAAAGGTCCTCAATGGACAGTATCGGTACGCCCACGGTAGTCCTAAAGCTCGCACGGAAGGCGCATCGTAGCATGATGGGCCAGTTCCCGGCCCTTGTTGAGGCGCGGTGGGCGCCACCATGGTGACGGTGCGTAGCACGTTGGAGGTCGCGCCTGGTCCGGCACTGTCACATGTCGTAGCGACAGTAGGATCAACCAGCTTTCGAATGGTGCTCCACTAGCCCCCCGGGGGAATCCCATTATGAGGAAACGGCTCCTGGCACTGCTCGCCACGGTGGCCCTCCTGGCCACCGCATGCTCGTTCGATGAGACCGGCGACCAAGGCACCAGCGAACAGGCCGACAAGCAGTTCGACATCGCCATCGGGATCGAGCCCGACACGTTCGACCCGGCCGGTAATACCACCACGACGGTCGGGAACATAGTGGACTATGCGCTCGAGACGCTCACCCGCCTCGACAGCGACGGCAAGCTGCAGCCCGGGCTCGCCTCGTCGTGGGAGTCCAGCACCGACGGGTTGACCGCAACCCTCAAGCTCCGCACGGGTGTCCGGTTCCACGACGGCACGCCGTTCAACGCGCAGGCGGTGAAGTTCACGCTCGACCGCGTGCTGGACCCGGCGGTCGCCGTACCGACCCGGTCTGCCTTCAAGCCGATCTCGAAGGTCGACGCGGTCGACGACAGCACTGTCCGGATCACGCTGTCCCGGCCGTACGTCCCGCTGTTCGACGCCCTCTCCACGACGGCCGCCGCGATCGTCTCACCGGCATCGATCGACAAGCAGGGCAACACGTACAAGAAGATCGAGCGTCCGGTGGGCACCGGGCCGTACACGTTCGACGCCTACAAGAAGGGCGACCGGGTCACCTTCCAGCGGTACGCGGACTACTGGGGCGAGAAGCCGTACTACGAGACGGTCGTGTTCCGCATCGTGCCGGAGGCGGCCAGCCGGGAGAGCCTGCTGCTGGCCGGGCAGGCCGACCTGATCGTCCTGCCGCCGATCTCGGACGTGGAGAAGCTGGACACGGGCAAGACGAAGGTGCTGCTGGCACCGAGCGACCGGAGCATCTTCGTCCAGGTCAAGACCCCGAAGATCACCGACGTCCGGGTGCGGCAGGCGCTCAACTACGCGGTCGACAAGCAGGCGATGATCAAGACGCTGCTGTTCGGAGCGGCCGACGTGCTGGACTCGCCGATGAGCAACAAGCTGAACGGCTACTGCCGGACCGGCAGCTACGACTACGACCCGGCAAAGGCCAAGGCGTTGCTGCAACAGGCCGGGGTCAGCAGCCTCACGGTCACCATGGGTACGCCGACCGGCCGGTACCTGCAGGACAAGGAGGTCGCCGAGTCGATCTCCAACTACCTGCGTGAGGTAGGCGTGACCGTGAAGGTCGAGACGATGGACTGGTCCTCGTACGTCGCGCAGGTCAGCGCTCCGCTGCAGAAGCAGAAGTTCGACCTCCAGCTGCTCGGCTGGGCGCCGCAGTTCCTGGACGCCAGCTTCCAGATGCAGCAGTTCGACTCGTCGAACCACCCGCCGGCGGGCCTGGCCAGCAGCTTCTACCGCAACCCGCAGGTCGACGCGCTGGTGAAGCAGGCCGCGGTCGAGGCCGACAAGGCGAAGCGGGACAAGCTCTACTGCGACGCATCGAAGATCATTTGGGACGACGCACCCTGGATCTTCCTGTGGACCCAGAAGTTCCCGATCGCGTACTCCCGTTCGGTCGAGAACATCTCGTCGCTGCCGACCGAGAAGTTCTCCGCCATCTATGCGCGACCGGTCGGGAAGAAGTGACCCAGCGAGCCGCCTGGCTCAGCAGCTGGGCCAGTAGCTGGCTCGGCTGGGCCAGTGGCTGGCTCGGCAGCGCCGCTCACCTGCCAGCCTCCCCGCGGGGGGCTGGCAGGTGAGCGGGTTCGTCCAGTACCTGGTCCGGCGCCTCGGCGTGTCGCTGGTCAGCCTGCTCGGGGTCGCGCTGATCGTGGTCCTGCTCACCCACCTGCTGCCGGGCGACCCGGCACGCACGATCGCCGGGGTGCTCGCCGACCAGGAGGAGGTCGACCGGCTGCGCCGCCAGCTCGCGCTCGACCGCCCGATACTCGTGCAGTACCTGCACTTCGTGGCGGGGCTGCTGCATGGTGACCTCGGCGAGTCCGCGCGCACCGGGCAGCCCGTCTCGTCCGAGATCTTCGCGCGGCTGCCGGCGACCCTGGCGCTCGCGGTCACCGGCACGCTGGTCGGCTCGGTGCTCGGGGTGGTGGCCGGCGTCGTCGCGGCGGTCCGGAAGACCACCACGACCGACCATGTCGTATCGACGCTGTCGGTCACCGGCGTATCGGTGCCGATCTACTGGCTCGGCCTCATGCTCGTCATCGTCTTCGCGGTCGAGCTCGGTTGGCTGCCGGCGGCCGGCGCCGAGCAGCCGACGAGCATCATCCTGCCGTCGGTCGCCCTCGGCTTCTTCATCATGGCGCTGGTCGCCCGCATGACCCGCAGCACCATGCTGGAGGTGCTCGGTGAGGACTACGTGCGCACCGCGCGCGCCAAGGGCGCCAGCGAGCGGCGGGTGGTGTACAAGCACGCGCTCCGCAACGCCTTCATCCCGGTGCTGACGGTGATCGGGCTACAGTTCGGCAACCTGCTGGGTGGTGCGGTACTGACCGAGACCGTGTTCGCGTGGCCGGGCATCGGGCGGCTGCTCGTCGACTCGATCTTCGCCCGCGACTTCCCGATGGTCCAAGGCATCGTTCTCGTGTACGCCGTCCTGCTCGTCGTCGTGAACCTCATGGTGGACCTGATGTACACCTGGATCGACCCGAGGATCTCCTTCCATGGCTGACCCCGACGTCCGCAAGGTACGGGTCCCCGACCAGGTCGTGACCGGCCGCCGTACCGTCTGGGGGTCGTTCCGGCGCAACGTGCCGGCGCTGGTCGGTCTCGCTGTCCTGGTCGGGTTCCTGGTCCTCGCGGTCGCCGCACCGCTGGTCACCCCGTACGACCCGATCAAGCAGGACCTGTCGCAGGCCCGCCTGGCGCCGTCGCTCAGCCACGTCTTCGGCACGGACAACCTGGGCCGCGACATCTTCACCCGGATCATCTACGGCGCGCGGATATCACTGGTGATCGGCCTGCTCGCGGTCGCTGTCGGGCTCGTTGTCGGCGTTCCGCTCGGCCTGGTCTCCGGCTACTTCGGCCGCTGGGTCGACATCGGAGTCCAGCGGCTGGCCGACATCATGCTGGCCTTCCCACCGTTCCTGCTCGCGCTGGCGATGGTCGCGGCACTCGGCATCGGCATCCGGAACGTCATCATCGCGGTAGGGATAAGCGTGATCCCGGTGTTCATCCGGCTGACCCGTGGCTCGGCGCTGACCATCCGGACACAGGGCTACGTCGAAGCGGCCCGGGCCGAGAACGCCAGCAACGGGTACATCATCGTGCGGCACGTGCTGCCCAACGCGCTGGCGCCAGTGATCGTGCAGGCCACGTTGAGCCTCGGCATCACCATCCTCACCGCCTCGGGGCTCGGTTTCCTCGGCGTAGGCGTGCAACAGCCGACCCCGGAGTGGGGTTCGATGCTGGGCGATGCCCGCCACTACATCTTCAGCGACCCGACGATGGCCATGTTTCCCGGCTTTGCGATCGTGCTCGGGGTGCTCGCCTTCAACCTCATCGGCGACGGGCTGCGCGACGCGCTCGACCCGCACCTGCGTACGTTCTGACCCTGCGCCGACGGGGGCGGCTGAACCCTGCTGCCATGTCCATTGTAGCGGTGGGACAACCCGGCCAGGTCGGCTCGGATGATGATTTCTAATCCCTGACCTCTCCATATGCTCGGCGGGACCCACGCTCACACGCACCGGGGGAGCACTGTGCCCGACGTCAGAACGCAGGAGATCGCCGCCGAGCAGCAGGTCGTCGACCGGGTCTACGAGCGGCTGGAAGGGATGCGGGCGCAGGCGAACGCGCTCGCCGGTGAGGGCCACCGCAGGGCGGCGGCCGGCCCGGTCACCGGACTGGTGGAGCGTGACGCGATGGTCCACCGTGCCACCGCGCAGCTGCGGGCGCTTGACGCCGAAGCGGAAGGCCTCGTGTTCGGCCGGCTCGACCTCGACGACGGCGAGACGTACCACATCGGACGGCTGGGCGTGCGGGACGGTCTGGAACCACTCCTGGTCGACTGGCGGGCGCCCGCGGCCGAGCCGTTCTACCGGGCCACCTGGGGAGAGCCGCTGGGCGTGGTGCGTCGGCGGGTCATCATCTGCCGGGGCCCGAAGGTCATGGACCTCGACGACGACGTGCTGTCTCCAGACAGCGTCGGCGACCTGCGTGTGCTCGGCGAAGGGGCGTTGCTGGCCGCGCTGCGGCGTTCCCGTGGCCGGCACATGCGCGACATCGTCACGACCATCCAGCGCGAACAGGACGCGGCCGTCCGGGCGCCCGCGCGCGGCGTCACGCTCATCACCGGCGGGCCGGGGACCGGCAAGACCCAGGTCGCGCTGCATCGGGCGGCGTACCTGCTCTACACCGACCGGGCCCGGTTCACCGGCGGCCGCATCCTGGTGGTGGGCCCCTCGACGGTGTTCACCAGCTACATCAGCCGGGTCCTTCCCGCGCTCGGGGAGGACAGCGTGCACCTTCGCTCGCTCGGCGAGCTCGTCGAGGGGGTGACCGCGACCCGCCGCGACCCGCCGCAGGTCGCCCAGGTCAAGGGCAGCGACCGGATGCGGGGCGTGCTGGCCGAGCTGGTGTGGCAGGCACCGCCGACGGCGCCGGGCCGGCTGCGGCTGGTGTACGCGGGACAGGTGCTCACGCTCGGAGCGGACGACCTGGCGCAGGCACGCCGTCGCGTACGCGCCCGGTGCGAGGCGGCCGGCACCATGCCCAACGCCGCACGCACGGTTGCCGCCGCGGTCCTGGTGGACGCGTTGTGGTCCAAGGTGGACGGTACACATCTGGACCGGGACCTGTTCGCCGAGGACGTCGGCGACCGCGGCGAGCTCCACCGGTTCCTGCAGGCCTGGTGGCCCGCGCTGGCACCGACGACGGTGCTGTCGTGGCTGGCCGACGCCGCACGGGCGGTGACCGGTCTGGGTCGCGGCGCGGCCCCAGACGCGCCGAGCCAGACCGGTCGGGGCCTGGACGCCCAGGCTGCCGCGACGCTGGCCGGCTCGTACCGGGGTGGTTCGGGCTGGTCCGTGGACGATGTGCCGCTGCTCGACGAGCTGGCCGAGCTGCT
The DNA here is from genome assembly GCA_035649895.1 of Micromonosporaceae bacterium. Taxonomy (GTDB): domain Bacteria; phylum Actinomycetota; class Actinomycetes; order Mycobacteriales; family Micromonosporaceae; genus DASSUC01. The sequence goes on from DASRIS010000051.1 coordinate 44,582, forward strand.
CGGCGATCCGCCCGCCGCGCCGAAGGCGCCCGAGCCGCAGTGGCGGCTGCGTGAGCTGGGCACCGGCACCCGGCTTGTGGAGACCTTTGTCCTCAGCTGCGGTCTGCGGAACGGGTGGGAGCTGTACGCGCCCGGACATCCAACTCCGATCGCCCTCGCCGGACCGGTGATCGACAACAACGCGGTCGCCGCCGCGCAGCGCTGGGCCGAGGCCGTCATCCTCCGGGAAGGCCACCAGGTGGTCGGCTGGACCGACGGCTTCGACCCGCACGGCGAGGAGGGGTACGTGCCGGTGCTGGCCGAGCCGCTGCCGGTCGCGCAGGCCGATGACGACCCACCTGCTGAGGACCCCTACCTGCATGTGGTTGTCGACGAGGCCCAGGATCTGTCGCCGATGGAGTGCCGGCTGATCGCCCGCCGCGCCGAGTACGCGTCGATGACCATCGTCGGCGACCTCGGGCAGGCCACCCATCCGCTGGCGGCTGGCTCGTGGCCGCAGCTGCTCGCCCGGCTCGGCAAGCGTGAGACCCGCACGCTGCAGCTGCACACCGGGTACCGGGTGCCCCAGGTCATCGCGGACTACGCGGCACGGGTCCTCGCCCCCGGTATCACGCCGACACGCTCCTATCAGCCCGGCGGCACGTTGTCGGTGCGGCAGGTCGACGACCTG
>DASRIS010000052.1:0-31001 GCA_035649895.1 Micromonosporaceae bacterium
GTCATGGACTGGATGGAGCAGGAGCAGGAGCGCGGCATCACCATCACCTCCGCCGCCACCAAGTGCGAGTGGAAGGGCCACGTCATCCAGATCATCGACACGCCCGGCCACGTCGACTTCACGGTCGAGGTCGAGCGGTCGCTGCGCGTGCTGGACGGCGCGGTGGCGGTGTACGACGGCGTGGCCGGCGTGGAGCCGCAGACCGAGACGGTGTGGCGGCAGGCGGACAAGTACCACGTGCCGCGGATGTGCTTCGTCAACAAGCTCGACCGTACGGGTGCCGACTTCTACCGCTGCGTGCAGATGATGGTCGACCGCCTCGGCGCGACGCCGCTGGTGCTGCAGCTGCCGATCGGCGACGAGAGCGACTTCGTCGGCGTCGTGGACCTGGTCGGTATGCGCGCGCTGACCTGGCGCGGGGAGACCCAGAAGGGCGACGACTACGCGGTCGAGGAGATCCCGGCGGAGCTGGCCGAGCAGGTGGCCGAGTACCGGGAGAAGATGCTCGAGACGCTCTCCGAGGCCGACGACACCGTGCTCGAGAAGTACCTCGAGGGCGAGGAGCTGGCGGTCGAGGACATCAAGGCGGGCATCCGCCGGGCCACCATCGCCGGCAAGCTCAACCCGGTGCTGTGCGGCTCGGCGTTCAAGAACAAGGGTGTCCAGCCGATGCTCGACGCGGTCGTGGACTTCCTGCCCTCGCCGCTGGACGTCCCGGCGACCGACGGCACGGCGATGGACGGCGAGACGCCGATCCAGCGCCGGCCCAGCGTCGCCGAGCCGTTCGCGGCCTTGGCGTTCAAGATCCAGACCGACCCGCACCTGGGCAAGCTGACCTACGTCCGGGTCTACTCCGGCAAGATCGATTCTGGTACGCAGGTCATCAACTCCACCAAGGACCGCAAGGAGCGCATCGGGAAGATCTTCCAGATGCACGCGAACAAGCGCGAGGAGCGCCCGTTCGCGCGCGCCGGGGACATCGTCGCGGTGCAGGGGCTCAAGCAGACCACCACCGGTGACACCCTGTGCGACCCGCACAACGCGGTGATCCTGGAGTCGATGACGTTCCCGGAGCCGGTCATCTCCGTGGCGATCGAGCCCAAGAGCAAGGCGGACCAGGAGAAGCTGGCCACCGCCATCCAGAAGCTCGCCGAGGAGGACCCGACCTTCCGGGTACGCAACGACGAGGAGACCGGCCAGACGGTCATCTCCGGCATGGGCGAGCTGCACCTGGAGATCCTGGTCGACCGGATGAAGCGCGAGTTCCGGGTCGAGGCGAACGTCGGCAAGCCGCAGGTGGCGTACCGCGAGACGATCCGCCGCAAGGTGGACAAGTCCGAGTACACCCACAAGAAGCAGACCGGCGGCTCGGGCCAGTACGCCAAGGTGGTCATCGCCTTGGAGCCGATGGCGCTGGACGGCGAGACGACGTACGAGTTCGAGAACTCGGTCACCGGCGGGCGGATCCCCAAGGAGTACATCCCGTCGGTGGACGCCGGCGCGCAGGACGCCATGCAGTACGGCGTGCTCGCCGGCTACCCGCTGGTGGGGATCAAGCTCACCCTGCTGGACGGGCAGCACCACGAGGTCGACTCGTCCGAGATGGCGTTCAAGATCGCCGGTTCGATGGCGCTGAAGGAGGCGGCCCGCAAGGCCGACCCGGCGCTGCTCGAGCCGATGATGTCGGTCGAGGTGACCACGCCCGAGGAGAACATGGGCGACGTCATCGGGGACCTGAACGCCCGGCGCGGCCTGATCCAGGAGATGGGCGAGCGCGGCGGCAGCCGGGTCGTCCGGGCGCTGGTGCCGCTGTCGGAGATGTTCGGCTACGTCGGTGACCTGCGCTCCCGGACCCAGGGGCGGGCGAGCTACACGATGCAGTTCGACTCGTACGCGGAGGTCCCGCAGAACGTGGCCAAGGAGATCATCGCGAAGGCGACGGGCGAGTGAGCATCGAGCGGGGCGCGGAGCGAGCCCGGAGCCGGCGCACGTGAGCATCCACCGGAATGAGGCGCGTTCCACCTGCGGGTGGACGTAGGCAAGTCAGCGTCTGACCGTCAGCCCGGCGGGTCGGACTAGGAACAAGAAGTCCACAGGAGGACACCAGTGGCGAAGGCGAAGTTCGAGCGGACTAAGCCGCACGTCAACATCGGCACCATTGGTCACATCGACCACGGGAAGACGACGCTGACCGCGGCCATCACCAAGGTCCTGCACGACAAGATGCCGAAACTGAACCCGTACACGCCGTTCGACGAGATCGACAAGGCGCCCGAGGAGAAGGCCCGGGGCATCACCATCTCGATCGCACACGTCGAGTACCAGACCGAGAAGCGGCACTACGCGCACGTCGACTGCCCGGGGCACGCCGACTACATCAAGAACATGATCACCGGTGCCGCGCAGATGGACGGCGCGATCCTGGTGGTCGCGGCGACCGACGGCCCGATGCCGCAGACCAAGGAGCACGTGCTGCTCGCCCGTCAGGTCGGCGTGCCGTACATCGTGGTGGCGCTCAACAAGAGCGACATGGTCGATGACGAGGAGCTGCTCGACCTGGTCGAGCTCGAGGTTCGCGAGCTGCTGAGCAACTACGAGTTCCCCGGCGACGACGCTCCGGTCGTACGCGTCTCGGCGCTGCGCGCGCTCGAGGGCGACGAGGAGTGGTCGGAGAAGCTCATGGACCTGCTGAACGCGGTGGACGAGGCGGTCCCCGAGCCGGTCCGGGAGATCGACAAGCCGTTCCTCATGCCGATCGAGGACGTGTTCACGATCACCGGGCGCGGTACGGTCGTCACCGGCCGCACCGAGCGCGGCGTGCTGAAGCCGAACGAGGAGGTGGAGATCGTCGGCATCAAGGAGAAGTCGATGAAGACGGTCTGCACCGGCATCGAGATGTTCCGCAAGATCCTGGACGAGGCGCGCGCCGGCGAGAACGTCGGCCTGCTGCTGCGCGGCGTCAAGCGTGAGGACGTCGAGCGGGGCATGGTCGTGGTCAAGCCCGGCACCACCACGCCGCACACGGAGTTCGAGGCGCAGGTCTACATCCTCTCCAAGGAGGAGGGTGGCCGGCACACCCCGTTCTTCAACAACTACCGGCCGCAGTTCTACTTCCGGACCACGGACGTCACCGGCGTCGTCACGCTGCCGGAGGGCACCGAGATGGTCATGCCCGGCGACAACACCCAGATGACCGTCAAGCTCATCCAGCCCATCGCAATGGAGGAGCAGCTGCGCTTCGCCATCCGTGAGGGCGGGCGTACGGTCGGCGCGGGTCGCGTCATCAAGATCATCAAGTGAGCCAGGCAATCCCGATTAGGACTGCCGCACAGTAGTACGGCATACTTGTCAGGTTGCGTCGCGCGGGGCGGTCGGGTGCCGGCTCCAGCCACCAGCTGAGCCGGTCCGGCTGCCCCCGCACGGCGCCCGCCCCCGGTGGTGACGCCGGTGCGGGTGGGTGCCCGACCTCCTCGCGGTGGGCCCGGGGGCTCCGGGGCCACTGAGGACCAGACCGCCTCGGCCGTCCGGGGCGGAGCCTGGCTTCGGCGCGCGACACGCCCGACCGCGGGGGTCGGACAGGGGTGCTCCTCACCGGGGCGTCCGAGCCATGCGGGGCGACGCCCCGTAGGTAGCGGCATCGAGAAGAAGGAACAGAAGCCACCATGGCGGGACAGAAGATCCGCATCCGGCTCAAGGCCTACGACCACGAGGTCGTCGACTCCTCGGCTCGTAAGATCGTCGAGACGGTTACGCGTACCGGGGCGCAGGTCGCGGGCCCGGTGCCGCTGCCCACGGAGATCAACCGCTACTGCGTGATCCGCTCGCCGCACAAGTACAAGGACTCACGCGAGCACTTCGAGATGCGTACGCACAAGCGCCTGATCGACATCATCGACCCGACCCCCAAGACGGTCGACTCGCTCATGCGGCTCGACCTGCCGGCCGGCGTCGACATCGAGATCAAGCTGTAGGCGGCCTCGATGGACGTAGCGAAGCGGAGCCCAGCGAAGCGGAGCCAACGGTCTGACGGCCGCGGGCTAGAGGAATAGGGACCGGACGAATGGACAGGGAAGTCAAGGGCATCCTGGGCGCCAAGCTCGGCATGACCCAGCTCTGGGACAACAACCGAGTGGTCCCGGTGACCGTGGTGCAGGCCGGGCCGTGTGTGGTGACTCAGGTACGCACCGCCGACAAGGACGGCTACGCAGCCGTCCAGCTCGCCTTCGGCGCGGTCGACCCGCGCAAGGTCAACAAGCCGGAGACCGGTCACTTCGCCAAGTCCGGAGCGGCGCCCCGGCGGCACCTCGTCGAGCTGCGTACCACCGACGCGAGCGAGTACACGCTCGGCCAGGAGGTCACCGTCGAGACGTTCGCCGCTGGCCAGATGGTGGACGTGACCGGCAAGACCAAGGGCAAGGGCTTCGCCGGGGTGATGAAGCGGCACGGCTTCCACGGGCTGCGCGGCTCGCACGGCGTCGAGCGCAAGCACCGCTCGCCCGGGTCGATCGGCGCGTGCGCCACGCCGGGCCGGGTCTTCAAGGGGGTACGCATGGCCGGCCGGATGGGCGGCGTGCGCTACACCGTGCAGAACCTGACCATCCAGGCGGTGGACCCGGAGCAGAACCTGATCCTGGTCAAGGGTGCTCTCCCCGGCCCGAAGGGCGGCCTGGTGCTGATCCGGACCGCGGCGAAGGCCCCGGTGAAGAAGGGCGGTGCTAGCAGGTGACCACGGTCGACGTCCTGGGTGTCGACGGTACGAAGAGCGGCACCGTGGAGCTGCCGGCGGACGTGTTCGACGTACAGGCGAACATCGCGCTGATGCACCAGGTGGTGGTGGCTCAGCTCGCCGCCGCCCGGCAGGGCACGCACAAGGTGAAGACCCGCGGCGAGGTGTCCGGCGGCGGCGCCAAGCCGTACAAGCAGAAGGGCACCGGCCGGGCCCGGCAGGGCTCGATCCGGGCGCCGCAGTTCACCGGCGGCGGTGTGGTGCACGGCCCGGTGCCGCGCGACTACACCCAGCGGACCCCCAAGAAGATGAAGGCGGCGGCGCTGCGCGGGGCCCTGTCGGACCGGGCCCGCGAGGGCCGGGTGCACGTGGTCGAGGGCTTCGTGGACGGCGAGACGCCGTCGACCAAGGCCGCGCTCACCGCGCTGCGCCGGCTGACCGAGGCTCGCCGGGTGCTGGTCGTGCTCAGCGGTGACGACGAGGTCAACTGGCTCTCGCTGCGCAACGAGCCCACCGTGCACCTGCTCGAGGCTGGCCAGCTGAACACGTACGACGTGCTCGTCGCCGATGAGGTGGTGTTCACGACGCAGGCGCTGGAGGAGCTCCTCGGCGGTGCGGTGGCACCGCGTACCGAACCGGTGCGTACCGAGTCGACGCCGACGGAGGAGGCACAGTGACCACCATCGCCGATCCGCGGGACATCATCGTCGCGCCGGTCATCTCGGAGAAGAGCTACAGCGAGCTGAACCGCAACTGGTACACGTTCCTGGTCCGCCCGGACGCGAACAAGACCGAGATCAAGATCGCCATCCAGCAGATCTTCAACGTCCGGGTGCTCACCGTGAACACGCTCAACCGGGAGGGCAAGCGCAAGCGGACCCGTACGGGCTGGGGCAAGCGCAAGGACACCAAGCGGGCCATGGTCAAGCTGGCCGATGGCGACCGGATCGAGGCCTTCGGCGGCCCGGTCAGCTGAGAGGTAGACAACGATGCCTATCCGCAAGTACAAGCCGATGACGCCCGGCCGTCGCGGCGCCAGCGTCGCCGACTTTGCCGAGATCACCCGGTCACATCCGGAGAAGTCGCTGGTGCGCCCGCTGCCCAAGAAGGGCGGGCGTAACACGCACGGCCGGATCACCGCCCGGCACCAGGGTGGCGGGCACAAGCGCCAGTACCGGCTCATCGACTTCAAGCGGGTCGACAAGGACGGCGTGCCGGCCAAGGTCGCCCACATCGAGTACGACCCGAACCGTACGGCCCGTATCGCACTGCTGCACTACGCCGACGGCGAGAAGCGCTACATCCTCGCGCCGAAGGACCTCAAGCAGGGCGACCGGGTGGAGTCCGGTGCGGGCGCCGACATCAAGCCGGGTAACAACCTGCCGCTGCGCAACATCCCGATGGGCACCACGGTGCACGGGGTCGAGCTGCGCCCCGGCGGCGGCGCGAAGCTCGCCCGGTCGGCCGGGGTCGGTATCCAGCTGCTGGGCCGGGAGGGCGGCTACGCGACGCTGCGGATGCCCTCCGGTGAGATCCGCCGGGTGGACGTGCGCTGCCGGGCCACCGTCGGCGAGATCGGCAACGCCGACCAGTCAAACATCAACTGGGGCAAGGCGGGCCGGATGCGCTGGAAGGGCCGCCGCCCGACCGTACGCGGTGTCGCCATGAACCCGGTCGACCACCCGCACGGCGGTGGCGAGGGCAAGACCTCCGGCGGCCGGCACCCGGTCAACCCGAAGGGCAAGCCCGAGGGGCGTACCCGCCGCAAGGGCCAGCCGAGCGACCGGCTCATCGTGCGGCGTCGCTACGCCAACCGGAAGCGCGGATAAGGGTTAAAGGAGCCGGCCATGCCACGCAGCCTGAAGAAGGGCCCGTTCATCGACGACCACCTGCTCAAGAAGGTGGAGGCCCAGAACGAGAAGAACTCCAAGAACGTGATCAAGACCTGGTCGCGCCGGTCCACGGTGATCCCCGAGATGCTCGGGCACACGATCGCCGTGCACGACGGGCGCAAGCACGTCCCGGTCTTCGTCACCGAGGCGATGGTCGGGCACAAGCTCGGCGAGTTCGCCCTGACCCGCACCTTCAAGGGTCACGAGAAGGACGACCGCAAGAGCCGCCGGCGCTGACGGCGGGCAAGCCACTCTAAGACGAGCAAGGGGATCTAGCGATGCCAATCAGGAGCGACGCTCCGGGCGCGCGCGCCGTGGCCAAGTACGTGCGCGTGTCGCCGACGAAGGCGCGCCGTGTGGTCAACCTCGTCCGCGGCCTGCCCGCGAAGGAGGCGCTGACGGTGCTGCAGTTCGCGCCGCAGGCGGCGAGCGAGCCCGTGTACAAGGTGCTCGCCAGCGCGATCGCGAACGCCGAGAACAACGAGCGGCTGGACCCCGACTCGCTGCTGGTCAGCGACGCGTTCGTCGACGAGGGCCCCACGCTCAAGCGGTTCCGCCCCCGCGCGCAGGGCCGGGCGTACCGGATCCGCAAGCGCACCTGCCACATCACGATCGCGGTGGAGAGCGTGCAGGCGTCGGCGAAGGCCGTACCCGCGCGCAAGGCCGCGGCCGCGAAGGCCGTACCCACGCGTAAGGGCGCGGCCGCGAAGGCCGCACCGGAACGCAAGCCGGACGCGGCTCCGGCCGAGTCAGCCAGTGTCACGGAGGGTGACGAGTAATGGGTCAGAAGGTTCACCCGCACGGGTTCCGGCTCGGCATCTCGACCGACTGGAAGTCCCGCTGGTACGCGGACAAGCTCTACAAGGACTACATCGCGGAGGACGTCAAGATCCGCCGGATGATGTCCAAGGGGCTGGAGCGCGCCGGCATCTCCAAGGTGGACATCGAGCGCACCCGGGACCGGGTCCGCGTGGACATCCACACCGCCCGTCCGGGCATCGTCATCGGCCGCAAGGGCGCCGAGGCCGACCGGATCCGCGGCGAGCTGGAGAAGCTCACCGGCAAGCAGGTGCAGCTGAACATCCTCGAGGTGAAGAACCCGGAGTCGGACGCGCAGCTGGTCGCCCAGGGCGTGGCCGAGCAGCTGTCCAGCCGGGTCAGCTTCCGCCGCGCGATGCGCAAGGCGATGCAGTCGGCGATGAAGAACCCGATGGTCAAGGGGATCCGGGTGCAGTGCGCCGGCCGGCTGGGCGGAGCCGAGATGTCGCGCAGCGAGTTCTACCGCGAGGGCCGGGTGCCGCTGCACACGCTGCGGGCCAACATCGAGTACGGGTTCTTCGAGGCGCGTACCACCTTCGGCCGGATCGGCGTGAAGGTGTGGATCTACAAGGGTGACGCGGCGCCTGGACGGGACGCTCCGACCGAGCCCTCGGTCCGGCCGCGCCGCGAGCGCGGGGACCGCCCGGAGCGACCCCGCCGTGGCCGCTCGGGCGCGGCGGGCACCACCGGGCACAGCACCGAGGCCGGCCGCGCGGTCGCCGCGGAGCTGGCCGGCGGGCCGGGCGAGCCGGCGGCGTCGCCAGCAGCCGGTGCGGCACCGGCCGCCGAGACGACTAGCTCAGTGCAGCAGGAGGGCTGACCAATGCTGATGCCGCGTAAGCCCCCGAAGGGCTTCCGCAAGCCGCACCACCCTGACCGCCATGGCAGGTCGAAGGGCGGCAACCGGGTGGCGTTCGGTGACTTCGGCATCCAGGCGCTCGAGCCGGCCTACGTGACCAACCGCCAGATCGAGTCGGCGCGTATCGCGATGACCCGGCACATCCGCCGGGGCGGAAGGGTCTGGATCACGATCTTCCCGGACCGGGCGATCACCAAGAAGCCGGCCGAGACCCGGATGGGCTCGGGCAAGGGGTCACCGGAGTGGTGGGTGGCGAACGTCAAGCCGGGCCGGATCCTCTTCGAGATGTCCTTCCCGAACGAGGTGACCGCGCGAGAGGCGATGCGCCGCGCGATCCACAAGCTTCCGATGAAGTGCCGCATCGTCAAGCGCGAAGTGGGTGAGGTCTGATGGCAGCGGGCACTCCAGCCGCCGAGCTGCGTGAGCTCTCCGAGGAGGAGCTGGTCATGCGGCTTCGGGAGGCCAAGGCGGAGCTGTTCAACCTTCGCGTGCAGGGCGCGACCGGGCAGCTGGACAACAACCGCCGGCTCCAGGTCGTCCGCCGGGACATCGCCCGGATCTACACGATCATGCGTGAGCGCGAGCTGGGTCTCTCGGTCGCGCCGACCGAGGTGGTTGCGTCATGAGTGAGCAGATGAGCGAGCACGGCCAGGCCGCACCGCAGCGCACCAGCCGTAAGGTGCGCGAGGGCATGGTCGTCAGCGACAAGATGGACAAGACCGTCGTGGTGGCGGTCGAGGACCGGGTCAAGCATCCGCTGTACGGCAAGGTCCTGCGCCGTACCAGCAAGCTGAAGGCGCACGACGAGAGCAACTCGTGCGGCATCGGCGACCGCGTGCTCCTCATGGAGACCCGACCCCTGTCCGCGACAAAGCGGTGGCGGGTCGTCGAGATCCTGGAGCGCGCAAAGTGAGCGAGCGGATGGTAGGTCCGGTGAGTGCGAGGAGCGAACGGAGGGTTGGCCGGTGATCCAGCAGGAGTCGCGGCTGCGCGTCGCCGACAACACCGGTGCCCGGGAGATCCTGTGCATCCGGGTGCTCGGCGGCTCCGGCCGGCGCTACGCGAGCATCGGTGACGTGATCGTGGCCACCGTGAAGGACGCGATCCCGGGCGCCAGCGTGAAAAAGGGCGACGTGGTCAGGGCGGTCATCGTGCGTACGGCGAAGGAGCGGCGGCGGCCCGACGGGTCGTACATCCGGTTCGACGAGAACGCCGCGGTGATCATCAAGGACGGCGGCGACCCGCGCGGCACCCGTATCTTCGGCCCGGTCGGGCGGGAGCTGCGGGACAAGCGGTTCATGAAGATCATTTCTTTGGCGCCGGAGGTGCTGTAGACCGTGAAGGTTAAGAAGGGCGACACGGTGCTCGTCATCGCCGGCAAGGACAAGGGCGCGAAGGGCAAGGTCATCGCGGCCTACCCGAAGCTGGACAAGATCCTGGTCGAGGGCGTGAACCGGGTCAAGAAGCACACCCGCATCAGCACCACCCAGCGGGGCGCGAAGACCGGCGGCATCGTCACCCAGGAGGCGCCGATCCACGTCTCGAACGTGCAGGTCGTCGACTCCGACGGCCGGCCGACCCGGGTCGGCTACCGCATCGACGATGACGGCCAGAAGGTCCGCGTCTCGCGCCGCAGCGGTAAGGATCTGTGATGACGACGGCGACCGAGACGAAGACCACCCCCAGGCTCAAGGCGCGCTACCTTGAGGAGATCACGCCGCGGCTGCGCGAGCAGTTCAGCTACGGCAACCCGATGCAGCTCCCGCGCCTGGTGAAGATCGTGGTCAACATGGGCGTGGGCGAGGCCGCCCGGGACGCGAAGCTGATCGACGGCGCAGTCCGCGACCTCACCGCGATCACCGGGCAGAAGCCGCAGGTACGCCGGGCCAACCGGTCCATCGCGCAGTTCAAGCTGCGCGAGGGGATGCCGATCGGGGTCAAGGTGACCCTGCGCGGGGACCGCATGTGGGAGTTCCTGGACCGGCTGCTGTCGATCGCGCTGCCCCGGATCCGCGACTTCCGCGGTCTGGACGGGCGCAAGCTCGACGGGCACGGCAACTACACGTTCGGCCTGACTGAGCAGTCGGTGTTCCACGAGATCGACCAGGACCGGATCGACCGGGTACGGGGCATGGACATCACGATCGTGACGACCGCCCAGACCGACGACGAGGGCCGGGCGCTGCTCAAGCTCCTCGGCTTCCCGTTCAAGGAGAACTGAAGATGGCGAAGAAGGCGCTGATCCTCAAGGCGGCCCGCAAGCCCAAGTTCGCGGTGCGCGCGTACACCCGGTGCCAGCGGTGCGGGCGCCCGAAGTCGGTCTACCGCAAGTTCGGGCTCTGCCGGGTGTGCATCCGCCAGATGGCGCACCGCGGCGAGCTGCCCGGCGTGGGCAAGGCCTCCTGGTAACTCTTGCTTCGCCGTAGGCCCGCGGCCCGTGCCGGCCTGGACAAGCCGGCCGCAGGTGGCGGGAACCGTGGCGAGAAAGGTTGATACATAACATGACCATGACCGACCCGATCGCAGACATGCTCACCCGGCTGCGCAACGCCAACCAGGCGTACCACGACCGCGTGACGATGCCGTACTCGAAGATCAAGGCGAACATCGCCGAGGTCCTCAAGTCCGAGGGGTACATCGCGGCCTGGGCCGTCGAGGAGCCCGCGGAGGGGCACGTCGGCCGCAAGCTCGCGGTCGAGCTGAAGTACGGCCCGCACCGCGAGCGGAGCCTGGCCGGCATCAAGCGCGTCTCAAAGCCTGGGCTGCGCGTGTACGCAAAGTCGAACGAGCTGCCCCGGGTGCTCGGCGGTCTCGGCGTCGCGATCATCTCGACGTCGCAGGGGCTGCTCACCGACCGGCAGGCCCGCAAGCGGAGCGTGGGCGGAGAAGTCCTCGCCTACGTCTGGTGAGAGGAGCCTGACGAGACATGTCGCGCATCGGACGCAAGCCGATCCCGGTACCCGCCGGCGTCGAGGTAACCATCGACGGGCGGACCGTCAAGGTGAAGGGCCCCAAGGGCGAGCTCAGCCACACGCTGGCCGAGCCGATCCGGGCCGAGCGGGCCGAGGACGGCTCGCTGCACGTGGTCCGGCCCAACGACGAGCGCCGCGCCAAGGAGCTGCACGGGCTGTCCCGTACCCTGGTCGCCAACATGGTCGTCGGGGTGACCGAGGGGTACCGCAAGACCCTGGAGATCTCCGGCACCGGCTACCGGGTCGTCGCCAAGGGCACGGACCTGGAGTTCGCGCTCGGGTTCTCGCACCCGGTCGTGGTGAACGCCCCCGACGGCATCACGTTCACCGTGGAGCGGCCGACCATCTTCCACATCGCCGGTATCAACAAGCAGCAGGTGGGCGAGGTCGCCGCCAACATCCGCAAGCTCCGCCCGCCCGAGCCGTACAAGGGCAAGGGCGTCAAGTACCAGGGCGAGGTGATCCGGCGCAAGGCCGGGAAGGCCGGTAAGAAGTGACCGCGCGCACCGGCCCCAGCCGCCCGAGGTGGGCGGAGAGCACAGCCGCCAGCAAGGAGGTAGCACAGTGACGGCCACGCTGCTCAAGCGCCGTAAGGCCGGCGGTGTCGCTGCGGCGCGCCGGATCGGGCGCGCGCGCCGGCACTTCCGGGTCCGCCGGACCGTGCGCGGCACGCCCGAGCGCCCGCGCCTGGTCGTCACCCGCTCGCTGCGCCACATCGTGGCGCAGCTGGTGGACGACGCCACCGGCCGGACGTTGGTCTCCGCATCCTCGATGGACGCCGCCATCCGGGGCTCGGACGGGGACAAGAAGACCACCGCCGGCAAGGTCGGCACGCTCGTCGCCGAGCGGGCCCGGGCGGCCGGCGTGACCGCGGCCGTCTTCGACCGCGGCGGCAACCAGTACGCCGGCCGGATCGCCGCGCTGGCCGACGCCGCCCGCTCAGCCGGGCTCGACTTCTAGGGAGGGGTGTAAGACAGATGCCAGGTCCACAGCGCCGCGGCGGCGGCTCCGGTGGCAGTGAGGGTGGTCGCCGGGACAACCGCCGTGAAGGCGGCCGTGGCGGCGGGCCCGTCGAGAAGACCCCGCACCTGGAGCGGGTAGTCACGATCAACCGGGTGGCGAAGGTCGTCAAGGGGGGTCGCCGGTTCAGCTTCACCGCGCTGGTCGTGGTGGGCGACGGCGACGGCACCGTCGGCATCGGCTACGGCAAGGCCAAGGAGGTGCCCGCGGCGATCGCCAAGGGCGTCGAGGAGGCGAAGAAGCACTTCTTCAAGGTGCCCCGGATCGCCGCGTCGATCCCGCACCCGGTGCAGGGCGAGGACGCGGCGGGTGTGGTGCTGCTCAAGCCGGCCAGCGCCGGCACCGGCGTGATCGCCGGCGGGCCGGTGCGCGCCGTGCTGGAGTGCGCGGGCATCCACGACGTGCTCTCCAAGAGCCTCGGCTCGTCCAACCCGATCAACATCGTGCACGCCACCGTGGCGGCGCTGAAGAGGCTGGAGTCGCCTGAGGCGGTCGCGGCCCGTCGTGGGCTGCCGGTCGAGGACGTGGCTCCGGCGGCGATGCTGGCGGCCCGCGCTGGCGTGGGAGCGTGAGCCGTGGCCCGTCTGAAGGTGACCCAGGTCAGGTCCGGGATCGGCCGCAAGCAGAACCAGCGGGAGACGCTGCGCACGCTCGGCCTGAAGAGGATCAATGACGTGGTGGTCAAGGAGGACCGTCCGGAGATCCGGGGGATGATCGCCACCGTGACCCACCTCGTCAAGGTCGAGGAGGTCGAGTAATGACGATCAAGGTGCACCACCTGCGCCCCGCCCCGGGTTCGCGAACCGAGAAGACCCGGGTCGGCCGCGGTGACGGCTCGAAGGGCAAGACCGCGGGCCGGGGTACCAAGGGGTCGAAGGCCCGCAAGCAGGTCCCCGCGTCCTTCGAGGGTGGGCAGATGCCGATCCACATGCGCCTGCCGAAGATGAAGGGGTTCCGCAACCGGTTCAAGGTCGAGTACCAGGTGGTGAACCTGGACCGGCTGGCGGAGCTGTTCCCGGACGGTGGCGAGGTCGGCCCCGTCGAGCTGGTCCAGGCCGGAGCCGTGCGCAAGGGCCAGCTGGTCAAGGTGCTCGGCGACGGCGACCTCGGCGGGGTACGGCTGGCCGTGACGGCGCACGGGTTCAGCGCCTCGGCCAAGGAGAAGATCACCGCGGCCGGCGGTACGGCGACCGTGCTCGGCGCCGCGCCGGCCGAGTGACGAGCCCGGTTCCTGGACAAGCCCCGGGCCTCCCAGACGAGCCCGGGGTTCCGACGAGTGTCTGGTCTCCGGCGGCAGGATGACCGGCACGGCGCCCGCCAGGCTGCGCGAGCAGCCCGGCGGGCGCCGTCTTTGCCCTGCCCAGCAGCGGGCGCACTAACCGAACGCCTATCCGGCTGTTAGAGTCCCTTTCCAGCATGGGGTTTCGACCCTGTAGATCACCCACGCCGCCATCGCCGACCGGCGGCCCGCCTCGCGCAGGAGGAAGAAGTTGCTTTCCGCCTTTCTCAGTGCGTTCCGCACGCCTGACCTGCGCAAGAAGCTGCTGTTCACGGTCTTCATCATCGCGGTCTACCGGTTCGGCGCGACCATACCCAGCCCAGGCGTGTCGTACGTGGCCGTGCAGGAGTGCATCAAGATCCTTGACAGCGGCGACCAGACCGGCGTCTTCACGCTGCTGAACCTGTTCTCCGGCGGGGCCCTGCTTCAGCTGTCTGTCTTCGCGCTCGGCATCATGCCGTACATCACCGCCTCGATCATCCTGCAGCTGCTGACCGTGGTGATCCCGCGCCTGGAGCAGCTGCGCAAGGAGGGCCAGTCGGGCCAGGCGAAGATCACCCAGTACACCCGCTACCTGACGCTCGCCCTGGCCGTCCTCCAGTCGTCCGCGTTCGTCGCGCTGGCCCGCTCCGGCCAGCTCTTCGGCGGCGCCGGGGCGTGCCCGGACGTGATCCCGGAGACCCAGCTCGGCCTGCCGCTCACGGTGAGCCTGCTGGTCATCACGATGACCGCGGGCACCGGCGTGATCATGTGGCTGGGTGAGCTGATCACCGACCGGGGCGTCGGCAATGGCATGTCCGTGCTGATCTTCGTCTCGATCGCGGCCCGGCTGCCCTCCGAGGGCTGGCAGATCGCCCAGCGCAGCGCCTGGACGTTCGTCGGCGTGCTGGCGTTCGGCATCCTGGTGATCACCGCCGTGGTCTTCATCGAGCAGGCGCAGCGGCGGGTCCCGGTGCAGTACGCCAAGCGCATGATCGGGCGCCGGATGTACGGCGGCACCTCGACCTACATCCCGCTCAAGGTCAACCAGGCCGGCGTCATCCCGGTCATCTTCGCCTCGTCGCTGATGTACATCCCGCAGCTGGCGCTGCAGTTCATGGACGCGGAGAACCCGAACGCGTTCTACCGCTGGATGAACAACAACATCGTGGACCCGGCGAAGCCGGCGCACATCGCCCTGTACTTCCTGATGATCATCTTCTTCACGTACTTCTACGTGTCGATCACCTTCAACCCGACCGACGTGGCCGACAACATGAAGAAGTACGGCGGCTTCGTGCCCGGCATCCGCCCGGGCAAGCCGACCGCCGAGTACCTCGACTTCATCCTCAGCCGGATCACCCTGCCCGGCGCGCTCTACCTCGGCATCATCTCGGTCCTGCCGAACTTCTTCATCGGTCTCACCGGCGCCAACCTGCAGAACTTCCCCTTCGGCGGCACCGCAGTGCTGATCATCGTCGGGGTCGGCCTGGAGACGGTCAAGCAGATCGAGAGCCAGCTCATGCAGCGCAACTACGAAGGGTTCTTGCGCTAGTGCGTTTGGTGCTCGTGGGTCCCCCCGGAGCGGGCAAGGGGACCCAGGCCGAGTTCATCGCCGCACACCTCGCCGTGCCCAAGATCTCGACCGGAGACATCTTCCGGGCGAACGTGGCGCAGGGCACGCCGCTCGGCGTGCAGGCGAAGCGGTACATGGACGCGGGCCAGCTGGTGCCGGACAAGGTCACCATCGACATGGTCCGGGACCGCCTGGCCGAGCCGGACGCCGGCGACGGGTTCCTGCTCGACGGGTTCCCGCGCACAGTGCCGCAGGCCGCCGCGCTGGACAAGCTGCTCGCCGACCTGGGCACCGCCCTGGACCTGGTGCTCGAGCTCGTCGTCGACGACGACGAGGTGATCCGCCGGCTGTCCGGCCGGCGTACCTGCCGGGGCTGCGGCAAGGTCTGGCATGTGGAGTTCGACGCGCCGACCCGGGAGGGCGGGTGCGACCGGTGCGGCGGGGCGCTCTTCCAGCGCGACGACGACAAGCCGGAGACGATCGCGGAGCGGCTGCTGGTCTACGCCCGCGACACGGCTCCGCTGGTGGACTACTTCGGCGCCCAGGGCAAGCTGGTCGGCATCGACGCGACCGGCCCGGTAGAGGACGTGACGGTCCGCGCCATCGACGCGCTGCGCTCGTACGGGGGCTAGGTGCGCGCCTCCGTCCTTGCGATCCAGCACAAGACGCCGGAGCAGATCCGCAAGATGCGCGCTGCGGGGCTGCTCGTGGCTGCCACGCTCGACCGGCTGCGGGCCGCGGTCGCGCCCGGTGTGTCAACGGCCGAGCTGGACGCGCTCGCCGAGCAGACCATCCGGTCGGCCGGCGGGGTGCCGTCGTTCCTCGGCTACCACGGGTACCCGGCCTCGATCTGCTCCTCGGTCAACGAGCAGGTGGTGCACGCGATCCCATCGCCCCGGCAGGTGCTGCGCGACGGGGACCTGGTCTCGGTCGACTGCGGTGCCGTGCTGGACGGCTGGCACGGGGACTCGGCGGTCACCGTACCCGTTGGTGAGGTGCGGGCGGACCTGCTACGGATGGCGGCGGTGGTGGAGGACGCCATGTGGGCCGGCATCGCGGCCGGCGCCCGAGCCGCGGCCAGCGGGCGGGGCCGGCTCACCGACATCTCCCACGCCATCGCCCAGGCGGTACGCGGTGCCGGCCGGTACGGCATCGTGCAGGGCTACGGCGGGCACGGCATCGGCACGGAGATGCACCAGGACCCCGACGTGCCCAACCTGGGCCGGCCGGGAAAGGGGCCGCGGCTGGCACCCGGCCTGGTGCTGGCGATCGAACCGATGATCACAATGGGCGGCCGGCACACGGTCGAGCTGGCGGACGGCTGGACGGTGGTCACCCGGGACGGCTCGGTCGCCGCGCACGTGGAGCACACCGTGGCGTTCTGGGCCGACGGTGCCTGGGTGCTGACCGCCCCGGACGGCGGCCGGCAGCGCCTCGGCGACCTGGTCAGCCCCACCCTGGCGGACTGACCGCGGGCGCTGCCGCGGCCGGCTGTGGCGCCTGGCTGGGCGAGGGTGCGCCGGCCTGGCATCCTCGAAGGCATGGTCGAGCACCCGGAGCACCTGCGGGCGGCCGACTCCGACCGGGAGCGGGTCGCGGCCCGGCTCCGCGAGGCGGTCGACGAGGGGCGGCTGACCCTCCACGAGTACGACGACCGGCTGCGTGCGGCGTACGCGGCCAAGACCTACGGCGAGCTGGGCGCTCTGGTGGCGGACCTGCCCGCCCCGGCTCCGCCCGGGCGGTCCCAGGTGGTGCCGGCACCGTTCGGCCCACCCGCACCGGCGCCTGCCCCCGGGCCTGGCTCCGGACACGGGATGGCGGCTTCCCGGATGCGGGGTGAGCTGCCCGGCTGGCTGCTTGCGATCTGGGGTTTCTGGTTCACCGCGGTACTGGTCAACGTGGTCATCTGGGGGCTGGTCAGCCTCTCCACCCGTGAGCTTGTCTACTTCTGGCCGATGTGGGTCGCCGGTCCCTGGGGCGCGGTCCTGCTCGCGACGACCTTCAGCGGGCTGGTCAGCGGGGCCCCGAGCCGGTGGGCGCACAAGCGGCAGTGGGCGGACCAGCGGCGGTCGAACGAGAAGCGGCGCCGGGCGGAGGAGCGGCAGCGCAGGCAGCACCCGTATTGACAACGGTAATGACACGCCCGAGCGCGGGTGCGTCAGTGCCGGTTTGGCGCGGCGGTTCGGCACCGCGTACACTGGCGGAACGGCGCACCGCGTCCTCTCTGTCATGCCTGCCC
Source organism: Micromonosporaceae bacterium (assembly GCA_035649895.1). Classification (GTDB taxonomy): domain Bacteria; phylum Actinomycetota; class Actinomycetes; order Mycobacteriales; family Micromonosporaceae; genus DASSUC01. The sequence continues at coordinate 17,362 of DASRIS010000052.1, forward strand.
CGCGCTTCGGGTCGGCGTACGGAGCCGCGGCTGGCTCGGGTCGACAGACCCGTGCGGACGGCAGTGCGCCAGTCCAGTCCAGACCCGACGTCAGTTAGCGGAGGACATGCCGAAGAAGGACGGGGCCATCGAGATCGAGGGCCGGGTGATCGAGCCACTCCCGAACGCCATGTTCCGGGTGGAGCTCGCCAACGGCCACCGGGTCCTGGCCCACATCAGCGGCAAGATGCGGCAGCACTACATCCGCATCCTGCCCGAGGACCGGGTCGTCGTCGAGCTCTCGCCGTACGACCTCACCCGCGGGCGCATCGTCTACCGGTACAAGTAGCTGACGGCCGGCGTCTATCCGTGTCGGTCTACCGTGGCTCGACCCTGGTCGGGTTCCGGGTGGAGAGTAAGGCCAAGCCGTGAAGGTCAAGCCGAGCGTCAAGAGGATCTGCAACAAGTGCCGGGTCATCCGCCGGCACGGCCGGGTCATGGTCATCTGCGCCGACCCGCGCCACAAGCAGCGCCAGGGCTAGCCGCGCCAGGGTTGGCCGCGCCAGCCGGTCACCGGTGAGTGCGGTCACCCGCGAGTGGTGCGGGCGACGCCGACAGCGCAACCGAACGAAGTTCGTCCCAAGCCGCGGGGGCGTGAGACAACTCCTCGTGGTTGACCCCCGGGCGGAGGCCGGGGCCTGCCTGGGCAGGCAGGGCGGGACGGCACAGACCTCCGCGGACCAACGACAGGAGTACGCCCGCACATGGCTCGTCTAGTCGGCGTCGACCTCCCCCGCGACAAGCGGATGGAGATCGCGCTCACCTACATCTTCGGGGTCGGCCGGACCCGCGCCTCCGAGGCGCTCGAGGCCACCGGCGTGAGCCCGGACAAGCGCTCGAAGGACCTCACCGACGAAGAGATCGTCAAGCTTCGCGACTATATCGAGGGCAACTTCAAGGTCGAGGGTGACCTGCGCCGCGAGGTCGCCGCGGACATCCGCCGCAAGGTCGAGATCGGCTGCTACGAGGGCGTCCGGCACCGCCGCGGGCTGCCCGTACGGGGCCAGCGCACGCGTACCAACGCGCGTACCCGCAAGGGCCCCAAGCGCACGGTCGCCGGCAAGAAGAAGCCCGGCAAGAAGTAGCCCGGCACAGGGACCGGCACAACGAGCAGCCCGGCAAGAAAAGTAGCCGGCTCACCAGGCTCGACCGACCGGCCCGATATACAAGCAACGTCCCGCCACAAAATCTGGAGCGCAAAGACTTATGCCGCCGAAGGCACGCGCCGGGGCCGCCGTAAAGAAGGTCAGGCGCAAGGAACGCAAGAACGTCGCCCACGGGCAGGCGCACATCAAGAGCACGTTCAACAACACGATCGTGTCGATCACCGACCCGACCGGTGCCGTCATCTCCTGGGCGTCGGCCGGGCAGGTGGGCTTCAAGGGCTCGCGCAAGTCGACACCGTTCGCCGCCCAGCTGGCCGCCGAGGCGGCCGCCCGCCGGGCGATGGAGCACGGCATGCGCAAGGTCGACGTGTTCGTGAAGGGTCCGGGCTCCGGCCGGGAGACCGCCATCCGCTCGCTGCAGGCCGTCGGGCTGGAGGTCGGCACGATCTCCGACGTCACGCCGCAGCCGCACAACGGGTGCCGTCCGCCGAAGCGTCGCCGGGTCTAAAGGGGTTGATGAACGATGGCTCGTTATACAGGTGCTGACTGCCGCCGGTGCCGGCGGGAGAAGATGAAGCTGTTCCTCAAGGGAAGCAAGTGCGACGGGCCCAAGTGCCCGTTCGAGTCCCGGCCCTTCCCGCCCGGCCAGCACGGCCGCGGGCGTACGAAGGAGTCGGAGTACCTGCTGCAGCTGCGGGAGAAGCAGAAGGCCCGCCGGGTGTACGGCGTGCTGGAGAAGCAGTTCCGCACGTACTACGAGGAGGCGGTGGCCAAGCCGGGCAAGACCGGTGAGGTGCTGCTGCAGATCCTCGAGACGCGGCTGGACAACGTGGTCTACCGGGCCGGCTTCGCCAAGTCCCGCGACCACGCCCGGCAGCTGGTGCGCCACGGCCACATCGAGGTCAACGGCCGCAAGGTGGACATCCCGTCGTACCGGGTGCGGGAGCACGACATCGTGCAGGTGCGGGAGAAGTCCCGCGAGCTGACGCCGTTCCTGGTCGCCGCGGCCGAGGCCGGGTCCCGGACGGTCCCGGCGTGGCTGGAGGCGATCCCCGGCCGGATGCAGATCCTGGTGCACTCGCTCCCGGCCCGACAGGTGATCGACACCCAGGTCCAGGAGCAGCTGATCGTCGAGCTCTACTCCAAGTAAGGTCCGGTGCCTGCCGCGGGTCCGCTGGTGGCGTTGCTCGTCAGCGGACCCGGACGGCACCCGGACCCGGACGGCACCCGACCGGGCGCAAGCAGCACCGGTGGAACACCCACGTGGCTGTCATATGGCGGGCAGCCCCGACAGAGAAGAGAAAGACAGTGCTCATCACCCAGCGGCCGGCCCTCTCCGAGGAGCCGATCAGCGAGACCCGCTCCCGGTTCAGCATCGAGCCCCTGGAGCCGGGCTTCGGTTACACGCTCGGCAACTCGCTGCGGCGTACCCTGCTCTCGTCGATCCCCGGCGCCGCGGTCACCAGCATCAAGGTCGATGGCGTCCTGCACGAGTTCACCACGATCCCCGGCGTCAAGGAGGACGTGGTCGAGCTGGTGATGAACGTCAAGGATCTGTGCGTCAGCTCGGAGCACGACGAGCCGGTCTCGATGTACCTGCGCAAGCAGGGCCCCGGCGACGTGACGGCCGGCGACATCCAGCCCCCGGCCGGCGTGACCGTGCACAACGCCGACCTGAAGCTGGCCACCCTCAACGGCAAAGGCCGGCTGGACATGGAGCTGACGGTCGAGCGCGGCCGCGGCTACGTCAGCGCCGCGCAGAACAAGCAGCCAGGGCAGGAGATCGGCCGGATCCCGGTCGACTCGATCTACTCCCCGGTGCTCAAGGTGACCTACCGGGTCGAGGCGACCCGGGTCGAGCAGCGGACCGACTTCGACCGGCTGATCATCGACGTGGAGACCAAGCCGTCGATCTCCCCGCGGACCGCGCTGGCCTCGGCCGGATCCACCCTGGTCGAGCTGTTCGGCCTGTGCCGGGAGCTGGACGAGACCGCCGAGGGCATCGACATCGGCCCGTCGCCGCAGGACGCGCAGCTCGCCGCCGACCTGGCCCTGCCGATCGAGGAGCTGGACCTGACGGTGCGGTCGTACAACTGCCTCAAGCGGGAGGGCATCAACTCCGTTGGCGAGCTGATCGGCCGTACCGAGGCGGACCTGCTGGACATCCGCAACTTCGGCCAGAAGTCGATCGACGAGGTCAAGATGAAGCTCGCCGGGATGGGGCTCGCGCTGAAGGACTCGGCGCCCGCCTTCGACCCGGCCCACGTGATGGACACCTTCTCCGAGCACGACTACGACTCCGACGACTACCGCGAGACCGAGCAGCTGTAACGCGCGGCGCGCCGACCGCGACAACGCCAACAAGGAGCACCAACGATGCCTACGCCCACCAAGGGTCCCCGCCTCGGCGGCAGCCCCGCGCACCAGCAGCTGATGCTGTCGAACCTCGCCACGTCGCTGTTCAAGCACGGCCGCATCACCACGACCGAGACCAAGGCCCGGCGGCTGCGCCCGTTCGCCGAGCGCCTGGTGACGATCGCCAAGCGGGACGATCTCGCCGCCCGCCGCCGGGTGCGCCGGGTGCTGCGGGAGCGGGACACGTTCGTCGCTCTGTTCGAGGAGATCGCGCCGCGGTATGCCAACCGGGCCGGCGGCTACACCCGGATCGTCAAGACCGGCCCGCGCAAGGGTGACGCGGCTCCGATGGCCATCATCGAGCTGGTCGAGGAGCTTACGGTGGCCACGCCGACGACGCGGGCGAAGGCCGCCAAGGCCAGCGCCCGCCGTGCCGAGCGCGAGGACGCGGTGGCCGCGCTGGCCGGCGAGACCGAGGACGAGCGCTCATCCGCCGCCACCCCGTCCGGGGACACCGACTCCTCCGCGGTGTCGGCGTCGGGCGAGGTCGCCGCGGACGGCCCCGGCACCAAGGCCGAGGGCGAGGACCAGAGCAAGTCCTGAAAGGTACGCCCGCCGGGCCCGCCGCCGACAGGTGGTGGGCCCGGCAGGCGTCCGGCCTCGAAAGAGGACGCCATGACCGAGTGCACCGAGCGGAGCGAGGGCCGCGAGGGCATGGCTAAAGAAGGCACCGCCATGACCCGGGTACGGCTGGACGTCTCCTACGACGGCACCGACTTCTCCGGCTGGGCGGTGCAGCCGGACCGCCGTACCGTGGCGGGCGAGCTGACGGGCGCACTGGAGCAGCTGTTCGGGCCGGGCGGCGCGGTCGGGCTGACAGTGGCTGGGCGCACCGACGCCGGTGTGCACGCGACCGGCCAGGTGTGCCACGTGGACGTGCCGGCCGGCCGCTGGGCGCAGCTCTGCGACACCCTGGTCCGGCGCCTCGCCGGCCTGCTCCCGCCGGACGTGCGGGTCACCGCCGCGACCGCCGTGCCGGACACGTTCAACGCCCGTTTCTCCGCGCTCTCCCGCCGGTACGCGTACCGGGTCAGCGACACCCCGTACGGTGCCGAACCGCTGCGCCGCCGGGACACGCTGGCCTGGCCCCGGCCGCTGGCCCCGGCCGCCATGCAGGCCGCCGCCGCCGGGCTGCTCGGCGAGCACGACTTCGCCGCGTACTGCAAGCGCAAGGAGGACGCCACCACGATCCGGGCGGTCAGCCGGCTGGACTGGGCTCGGTCCGGCGACGGCGTGCTCGTGGCGGTCGTTGAGGCCGACGCGTTCTGCCAGTCGATGGTGCGCAGCCTGGTCGGGGCGCTGCTGGCGGTCGGGGACGGCCGGCAGCCGGTCGGCTGGCCGGCCAGCCTGCTCAGCCGCGGGGAGCGGGCCAGCGAGGTCAATGTGGCGCCGGCGCACGGGCTGACCCTGGTGGCGGTGGCCTACCCGCCACCGGAGGCGTACGCCGCCCGCGCCGAGCTCACCCGCCACCGTCGCGGCTAGCAGGTCGCGGCCAGATCAGATCGGGGCTAGCGGGTCGGGGCCGCGCTCGGCCGGGCGCTCGGGCTCGGCGGCCCGGCGGAGGGGGTGACCGGCACCATCGCCCGCTTCTCAAGGACTGTGCTGCGCAGGTGCAGCTCGATGATGTCGTAGATGATCTGCTTCGCGTACGGATCGGTGGGCGCGATGTCCTTGCCGTCGGTGCGAGCGATCACGCAGTAGATGAGGTAGTGCCCGCGTACGTCCCAGCCCAGGTGGCTGGAGGACTTCACGATCGACTCGGTGCCGGCGCCGGCGACCAGCCCCGAGAAGCGCCCCTTCTTCGCGTCGATCAGGGGCTTCACCGCATCGTGCACCTTGTCTGCCGCTGCCTCGTCGATCAGGTTGAACAGGCCTCCGGTTACCAGGTACGTCCCGGTGGGCGACTTGAGCGTGCCGCGTACCACCTGGCTGCACTTGGCGGTCTGAAGCTGCGCGACGAGCTCCCCGCTGACCGCGGTCTTGCAGTCCTGGGAGGCGCTGGTACGCAGCACCTGGTATGGCGGCTGCGAAGGGTCGATGAGGATCTGCTTGGTCGGGAAGACCTCCTGCTCGGTGAGGGGCTTCGGGTCGGCCTCGCGGGTCGTGATGTCCTGCGGCACAGCGGTCGGTGCCGGGCCGTTGTCCCGTGCCTCGGTCCCGGCCCGCTCGTCGGCCAGGATGAAGTACGACGACAGCCCGCACACCACCAGCAGCACGAGCGCCCCGAGGCTAGCCAGCAGCGCGGTCCACCGCTTGGTGTGCTTCTTGGGCAGGCGCAGCCCGGAGCCGGCGACGGAGGGCGCGGCCCGGCGTGGGGGTGTATCCGTGGCCGGGCGGGCTGCGAACCCCTCAGCGCGTGACGGCGCGACGGGAGGACGGGTCAGCGGCGTCGCGGAGGCCGGGCGCGTCCGCTGTGGCACGGGCGGGGCGCCGGAGACCGGACGTGCGTGGGGTGGTGTGAGAGGTGCTCCGGAGATTGGGCCGGCATCTGGAGATAGGCGTGGTGCTCCGGAGACGGGGCGGGCGTGTGGGGGCGGCAGGGCGCTCCCGGACACGGGCCGCGCGTGCGGCGGCGGTGCCCCGGAGACCGGGCGCGTGTGTGAGGGCGGCAGTGGGGCAGCCGGTGCCGGTCCCACCCCGGGTGGGGCAGTGGGCGGTGGGCCTGACGACGCGGCCGAGGGCGGTGGCGGCGAGGGCCGGGACCGGGTGCGTCGCTCCGGCCGGTCGGTGCGGCTGCGCCGGCCAGGGTCAGGGCCGTCGGACGGGTCGAGGTGGTTGGTGCGGTCGCCGGGCCGGCTCACCTGGTCGGGCCGGTCGGATCGGTCGGGCTGGTCGGACCGGTCTGCCCGGCTGGGACGGCGCCAGCGAAGGCGCCTCGGTCCCGGTCCGTCGTACGCGTCGGTGGCGTCGGCGCGTGGTCCGGCCAGCGGGTCGTCGTCGCCAAGGTGCGCGGTGCGAGCTGAGAGCCGGTCTGGTGGTTCCTGCTCGTCAGGCCCGAGCCGGGGATCTTCCCACCGGGGCGGCCGAGGTCCGGCGCGGCGAGGTTCGCCTGGCGCGGGTGCCCCCGAGACCGGTCGGCCCGCCGTCCCCGGCGGCCCCCCACGGGGTGACCGGGGTCCGCCGGGTGGCGCTTCCGGCGCCATGGGCGGCCGGCCGTACGGCAGACCAGCGGCTGGCGGACCTGAGGCTGGCCGCCCTGAGGCTGGCGGACCTGAGGCGGGTGGGGCGGCGGCTGGTGGGCCTGAGGCGACCGGTGGGCCGGAGACCGATCGGGGCGGCGTTGCGGTGCCAGGTGGCGAGCCCGAGGTGGACGGCGGACGGCCGGTGCCGCGGTCGCCGGACGGCCCGGTGCGCCGCATGAAACGGCCGGACAGCGACGGGTCCCGCCGGTCGTCCGGCCCTGGCTGCCCGGCTTCGCCGGGCCGCGCGTGCCGCCCGTTCGGCGGGCCCGGCTCCGGCCCGCCACGCGGGCGCACGCCCCACCCGTTGCGCGGACCAGGGTCATGCGGACCAGGATCATACGAACCGGGGTCATGCGGGCCAGGGTCATAAGGGGCGGGCTCGTCCCGCGGCGCCGCCGGTGGCGCGCCGTGCCGGCCCGTACCGCCGTGGTCCGCCCCGGGCCGGTCCGCACTGGGTGGGCGCTGCCGGGGAGGGGGTAGCTCTGTACCCCAGTCTCCGGCCGGTGGCTCATGCCGCCGGCCGCGGTCGGTCCGGTCCTGCCGATCTGACCGGCGCGGCGGGTCTGGCGGCGTGGCTGGCCGGTCCTCCGGGAGGTGGGTCCAGCCAGGCCGGTAGATGTCCTGAGGCGGACGGGAACGCCGGTCGCCCGAGCTATGGCGGCCGGTCGGCTGGTCGTCGTAGTCGTCCCCGTCCGCATGCCGGCGGCCCCGGTAGCCGGCACTCCAGTCCGGCCTGGGTGGTTCCGCCTGGTCGGAGTCGTCATCACGCCGGGACCGGTCACGCCGGGAAGGGGATCGCCACCCCTCGGGTTCCGGACCGTACCCGTGCGTCATGTCGCACAGGGTAACTGAAAGCCGTGTCCGGCAAGGGTCGCTGGGTCTGGCTCCGCCGTTTGCGCATGAGCGTAGTGGGGCGAGAATGCCGAGGTGACCGGTGACCACTATTTCACCGCCATGCCAGGCGCCCGGCAGCGCCGCCGCGAGGTCGGGTTCACCGTGGCGGGACGGGAGCTCCGGCTCGTCGCCTCGTCCGGCGTCTTCTCGGCGGACCGGCTCGACCCGGGCACCGCGGTACTGCTGCACAAGGCGCCGCTGCCGACCGGCGGGTGCCTGCTCGACCTCGGCTGCGGGTACGGCCCGATCGCGACGGTGCTGGCCACCCTCGCGCCGCAGGCGACCGTCTACGCGGTGGACGTCAACGCGCGAGCGCTCGACCTGGCCCGGGAGAACGCCGCGGCGCAGGGAGTCGCCGACCGGGTGATCGTCGCAGCACCCGACGAGGTCCCCGCTACCGTGGCGTTCGACGGGATCTGGAGCAACCCGCCGGTCCGGGTGGGCAAGGTGGAGCTGCACGCGATGCTGGACCGATGGCTGCACCGGCTGGCGCCGACCGGGGTGGCCTGGCTGGTCGTGGCCAGGCATCTCGGCGGTGACTCGCTGCACCGGTGGCTCGCCGACCAGGGCTGGGCCGTGACCCGCCACGCCAGCCAGCAGGGGTACCGAGTGCTGCGGGTCACCCGGTAATCCGGGCGACGCCGCCCGCTCACCCAGGCAGAATGGCTGTCTCGTGGGGTACGTGGATGTCGCCGGGGTGGGGTACGTCCTGCCCGACGGCCGGCAGCTCTTCTCCGACGTCAGCTTCCGGGTCGGTGAGGGCGCCAAGGTGGCCCTGGTGGGCCCGAACGGCGCAGGCAAGACGACGCTGCTCCGTATGATCGCCGGCGACCTGCCGGTGCAGACCGGTGTCGTGGCGCGGTCCGGCGGGCTCGGCGTGATGCGCCAGTTCATCGGGATGATCGGCGGCGGCTCCAGCGGTGGCGGGCCCAGCGGTCCGGACGGCCTGGCCAGCCGCGGCGGCCAGACCGGTGCCGAGGCCGCCGGCCCCCGCGGCGGTCAGGCGGGCGCCGACCCCACCCTGTTCGACCTGGCCCTGAGCCTGGCCACACCGGCACTGCGCGCCGCCGGGGAGCGGCTGGCCGCCGCCGAGCGAGCACTGCACGCCGCGGAGGCCCGCGGGCGGCTCTCGGCAGCGGCCCAACAGGCCCAGCTGGGGTACGCGGGCAGGCTCGCCGCCTGGGGCGAGGCGGGCGGGTACGACGCCGAGGTGCTCTTCGACACTGCCTCCGTGGCAACGCTCGGCCTGCCCTGGGAGTCGGCGAAGGACCGTCCGGTCCGCACGCTCTCCGGCGGCGAGCAGAAGCGCATCGCGCTGGAGCTGCTGCTGCGCGGGCAGGACGAGGTGCTGCTGCTGGACGAGCCGGACAACTTCCTCGACGTGCCGGCGAAACGGTGGCTGGAGGGGCGGCTGCGCGAGTCCCCGAAGTCCGTGCTGTACGTCTCCCACGACCGCGAGCTGTTGGCGCAGACGGCCGACCGGGTGGTGGCGGTCGAGGGCGGGACCGCCTGGGTGCACGGGGGCGGCTTCGCCACCTGGCACGACGCCCGGCTGGCCCGCTACGAGCGCCTCGACGAGCTCCGCCGGCGCTGGGACGAGGAGCACGCCAAGCTGCGTACGTTGATGCTGATGTATAAGCAGAAGGCGGCGTACAACTCGGACATGGCCTCGCGCTACCAGGCTGCCCAGACCCGGCTGCGCAAGTTCGAGGAGGCCGGTCCGCCGCCACTGCGCCCCAAGGAGCAGGACATCAAGATGCGGCTGGCCGGTGGCCGTACCGGCAAGCGGGCGGTCATCTGCGAGGGGCTGGAGCTGGACGGGCTGACCTACCCGTTCGACATCGAGGTGTGGTACGGCGACCGGGTCGCCGTGCTGGGCGCCAACGGCACTGGCAAGTCGCACTTCCTGCGGCTGCTGGCGCGCGGCGGGTCTGACCCGGGCGGGGATGCGTCCCCGGTGGACGGGGTGGCGCTGGCGCCGGTATCCCACGCCGGTGTGGCCCGGCTCGGCGCGCGCGTACGGCCCGGGCACTTCTCGCAGACGCACGACCGGCCGGACCTCGTGGACCGGACGCTGGTGGACATCCTGTGGCGCGGCGACGAGCACCGGGACGGCCTGGAGAAGCACTCCGCCATGCGGGCCCTCGCCCGGTATGAGCTGGCCGGGCAGGGGGAGCAGCGGTTCGGCACGCTCTCCGGCGGCCAGCAGGCGCGGTTCCTCGTACTCCTGCTGGAGCTGAGCGGGGCGACGCTGCTGCTGCTCGACGAGCCCACCGACAACCTGGACCTGGCCTCTGCGGAGGCCCTGGAGGACGGCCTGCGTGGCTTCCAGGGCACCGTAGTGGCGGTGACCCACGACCGGTGGTTCGCTCGGTCCTTCGACCGCTTCCTGCTGTTCCGGGGGGATGGCGAGGTGGTGGAGACGACCGAACCGGCGTGGGACGGCGCGTAGGCCTGCGGTGGCGTGGAGCGCCTACCGGTGCTGTCGTGGTGCGCGCAGCGCGCCTATCGTGGCTGCCGTGGTGCGCGCAGCGCGCCTATCGTGCGACAGAGTGTGTCTTTCAAGGCTCGTCTGGCGCTAGGGAGATGGCATGACGCCGCCTGTCGTGTTGACCGTGGCCGGATCGGACTCCGGAGGCGGGACCGGGGTGCAGGGCGACCTCAAGGTGTTCGCGGCGCTGGGCGCGTACGGGACCAGCGTGGTCACCGCCGTGACCGCGCAGAACACCCGGGACATCTTCGACGTCTTCCCGCTCCCCGGCAACGTGGTCAGTGTCCAGCTCAACGCGGTACTGGAGGACCTGCCGCCGGCCGCGGCCAAGGTGGGGATGCTGGCGACGGCGGACATCGCCGCCGCGGTCACCAGCAAGGCCCGCGCCGGCGCCCTTCCGAACCTGGTCGTCGACCCGGTGCTCCGGTCCGCCAGCGGGCGCCGGCTCGGGGTCGCCGCGGCGATCGAGCGGCTGCTGCCGTACGCCACCGTGGTGACGCCCAACCTCGACGAGGCGTCCGCGCTGGTCGGGTGGCGTGTGGACACGACCGCGGACATGGCGGGAGCGGCGTCACAGCTGGCGGCCGGTGGGCCGAAGCACGTGGTGATCACCGGCGGTAACCACCCTAACCAGGACGAGTGCGTTGATGCGGTGTGGACCGACTCAGGGGTACGGTTCCTGCGCGCGCCGAGGGTCCAGACACGCAACACGCACGGCACCGGCAACGCGTTCTCGGCGGCGATCGCGGTGCGCCTCGCGCTGGGCGACCCGATCTCCGACGCACTGGTGTTCGCGAAGCGGTACGTCACCCGCGCTCTCACCGGCGCCCGTGGCTGGCAGCTCGGCAACGGTCAAGGCCCACTGGACCACTTCGGCTGGTCGCTCTAGCCGGTTCGAGACTATTGGCCGGCTGGAGATCTATAGCCGGTTCGAGAGCCATAAGCCGGTTCGGGACCTATTAGTAGGTTCGGGACCTATTAGCCGCTCCCGTGGATGTCGGCATCCCGCGCATCGCGGCCGCGGCCGCTGCGGCGGGGCCGTATAGGCGCCAGCTCCGGCGGATCCTCGCCAGCCCGGCCAAGGTCGGACACCCAGGAGACGTACTCGTCATCTGGTACGGCCTTGGCGGCTGGCGCCTGCGTGGCGCGTACGGCCCCGGAGCGGCTCGGTGGGGGCCCAGCCGCCTCTGCAGGCGGCGGGGTCTGCGGATCGGCCTCCACCGGCGTCGCGGCCGGTGTCCGCTTACCGCGGCCCAACCGCCCTTTGCGCGTCTTGGCCTGCGGTTGAGCGACCGGTTCCGGCACCGGGGCCTGTGCAGCGGTGGCGGTCTGGTCCGGGGCCGTCGCGGAGCTGGTGACCGCCGAAGCCGCGATGAGCGGGTCTGCCGGCACCGACACTGGCTCCACGGAGGACAGCTCGATGGGCGCGGGCTTGATGGGCGCCGGCTTGGGCACCCGGGCTCGAGCGGTCGCCCGCACCGGCGCGGCAGCCGGATCGCCAGCGCCGCCCGCCAGAGCGCTTGCCCCCGCTGAGGTCCCTACGCCCGCTGAGGTCCCTGCGCCCGCTGGAACCCCTGGGTCGGCCGGAGCCTTGCCCCATAGGGCATCGCTGCTCCACCGGGAGTCACCACCCCACCCGGAGCCAGCGGCCGAGCCGGCGGCGCTGGACGTGGACCACAGGCCGGTCGACGCCGCCGGCTGGTCCACCGCAGCCGGAACGGCCGCCGCCGGCCGGTCTCCGTGCCGGTCCGACCCAAGCTGGTCGGACTGGCCCGGGCCCGATCCCGGGCGGCCGGGATGAACCGGGTCCGACCCAAGCCGGCCGGGCCGGAACGGGTCCGACCCGAACGGGTCCGACCCGAACGGGTCTGGCTCGTTCGTGTCGGTCCGCTCGTGCTCCCTCCACCGGTCTGGCGGCGGCCAGTCACCAGCACCCGGCTCGTCCGCGCCCTCCGCAGGGATCTCAGGGATCTTAGGGGTCTCGTCCAGCTCGTCCTGCTGTGCCCGCTGCGGCCGCCGGACGAACGCCACCAGAACCGAGGTCACCGCCCCGGCCCCCACACCGATCAACGCCGCCCAGTACGGCACCAGCTGGTCGGGCGGGTCGGAGGCGAGCCCCGGTCCGGCGATGAGGTACGCCGCGGCGAGCAGCGCCGGTCCGGCCAGCCCGGAGGCGGCGACGACCAGCCGGTGCTCCCCGAGCCATCGCCCGTACGCCGCGATAAGCCCGCCGAGCAGGACCGCTGTCCCGGCGGTCATCACGAGCACCAGGTCCTGGGTCAGGTCGAAGGACATTCCCGGCAGGGCGAGCACGCCTAGACGCTGCCCACGCGGTGGGGTCGAGCTGCCCATGACGGCTCCGGCGGAGGCGAGCGCCACGGCCCAGACCCAGAAGATGGTTGCGTAGACGCTGCCCGCGATGAGGCGGGCGCAGAGCATGGCGAGGGCGCCGAAGACGCCGGCGAGGATGCCGACCGCCGCCGCGATGCCGGCCTCCAGGGCCGGGTTGGTGAACGGCAGCTCAGCTGCGCTGGCGGGCACCGCCACCAGAGGGATGGCGACGGCGGCGCCCGGGGCCGCGGCGAGCGTGGCGCCGACCCAGCCGCCGAAGCCCGGGTGGAGCCGGTGACGCCGCAGCGAGCCCACCCCGGCCAGCGCGCCGGCGATCACCGCTATCGCCGTTATCCATGCGGTCCAGGTCAGGTGGGCCGACCACAGGTTGGCGTCGTCGCCGACGAACTCCTGCTGCCAGCGCAGAATCCCCAACCCATAACCGATGCCGAGCTGCCCGGCGGCCGTCATAGCGGCTGTCGCGAGCGCGGCGACGAGGGCTCTCACCCAGATGCCCACCATGCCGCGCAGGGTACGGCGGCCGGCCCCGGCATACCACCCCGGTCTGGCTTGTCCACTTGCCGGTGCGAATGGCGCGAATCGGCGCGGCGGCGGGATGACGGTTGGTAACACTATCGGTATGGTTGGCCGCATGACCGCCAAGGTGACCCTGTCCTTCTCGGACCAGACGATCGCGGACGCTCGGCTGCTGGCCCAGCGCGCCGGGGTGTCGCTGTCCGCCTGGATCGACCAGGCCGCCCGGGAGCGCGCCCGGCGTGAGGTCTTCACCGCGCACGCGGAGGCGCTCAAGCGTTCACGGTACGAGATGGAGGCTGCTGCGCTCGCCGACGAGTGGGAGATAGAGATGGTCGACGCCGCCCTGTTCGCCACGCGTGACAGGTCGTCCGGACCGGACGGCCGTGGGCGCATCGGCGGGGCCGTGGCCGCTGGCCGCGCGGCGGCGGTGGACGGACGGGCCGGGCGCCCGCCCGGCAAGGCCGCTGGGGTCGACGGCTGGGCCCCGGGGACGGGCGGCAGGGCCATGGAGGCGAATGGCCGGGCGGCAGGGGCGGACGGCCAGGCCGTGGGGGCGGATGGCCGGGCGGCGGGGGTGGACGGCCAGGAGTCGCCGGGTGCTGCGTAGAGGTGAGGTCTGGCTCATCGAGGGGCACCGCAAGCGGT
>DASRIS010000053.1:0-15273 GCA_035649895.1 Micromonosporaceae bacterium
CCGGCGAGGACATGCAAGACTGCACAGGCAACGGGGCGCTCCCAACCGATGTCGTTCTTGGTCGAACCTCGGTTATAGAGCAGCCCCGTTGCCCATCCAACCCGCCACACCGGACACCCACCCCGGCTGTGGGTCACACCCCACCAGTGGCTACCCACCGTGACCGCCCGGGACAAGGCGACCCCACCCGTCCCGTCTCCGAACCGCCCGAGCCTTGCCTACCTACAGTGGCAAATCCAGGTCCAGACCCACCTGACCGTCCAGAAGATCGTTGACGGTGACCGGCCGCTTCGCCATAAGGACACCTCCCCAACGACCAGGTGCCCGCCGTACCAACCGATCAACCAACCGCAACCTCATGACGCACAGCAACCACCCACCTCGACGGTCCGAGGCGAAGCCTCTTTAGCAAGGCGTCCAGCTCCGATGGGCAACGCACCGGCGACACACCCCGAAGAGGAGGCATCCGACGCCGGAAGGCAACGCTGACGAGGCAGTGATAAGCAGCCGGAACAGGCTGTCACGCCGAGTCGGATAATTGACAATAGCGGGTCCACCGGGCCCGCCGGTCAGCATGCCCGAGCACATTCCCGGCGCGCCGGCCGACCGCGGACGCGGCCCCCGGCACGCTCTTCCCACCAGATCCGATGCTCGAAAGCCCTTGGGGCAAGCCGGAAAGCCGGCGCTGTCCCTGCGACTCCGGTGGTCAAGTCTGGCCGAACGTACGGTGCCGCCAGATGGCGGAGATAACGATTATTTGATCGGCCGGAAGTGCTCAGGTAATGCCTTCTCGCTGTTGTTGCCGCCCAGCCGCCAGTGGCCTCGGTCGGCGAGGTTCTCGCGGTGCTGAAAAGCCGCGATAACCACGGCGCGGTAACCCGAAAGGGTGAATCCAGTTTCTGTTGAGGTGGGTCCGCATCTCATGATCAGTGTCATTGCCATATCGCCGTCTGGAGCCCGCCGGTGTCGTCCCTGAAAAGATCCGCGGCCTGGAGCGCCCTGCTGATCTCCGCGCTCTGGTTGCCGGCCACGCTGGTGGCGGCCACCTCCGCCGCGGCCGATCCCGCCCAGACCGTCGAGCCCCGTCCCCTTCGCGTGGTCATCCTGGTGGACGAGTCGGGCTCGCTGAGCCCGGCGGACGTGACTGCGGAGCAGCACGCTGCCGCGCTGATCGCCCTGAGCGAGTTCTCGCCATCCTCCCAGGTCGCGGTCGTCGGGTTCGGCAGCTCAAACGGCCCCGGCCAGAGCCCGGTCGACGTGGTCTGCCCGATGACCAGAGTGGACAGCCAGCTCAACCGGGACTCGCTGGCGGGGTGCGTGCGCAAGCTGCACCGGCGCACCCCGAACGAGGGCGATGACACCGACTTCGCCAACGCCTTCAACCAGGCGCTCAGCCTCCTGGCGACGCCCGACGCCACCGACCACGAAAAGGTGATCTTCCTGATGACCGACGGCGCCCTCGATGTCGAGGACAGCCCGTCCTGGGGGGCGATCAAGGCGAACCGCAACGACGCCGCCCGCGCCAAGATGGACGAGTACCTGGACACGGCGAGGACCAACGGCATCCAGGTCTGGCCTCTGGGCTTCGGCAGCTTGATCGACCGGTCTCAGCTCGAGGCCTTCGCCGCCGCCGGTTCGCAGCAGACCTGCCGCCCCGATGCGCCCAAGCCCGCCTCACGGGTGGTGTCCAGCCAGGCGGACGTGGCGTACACCATGCTCAACGCGTTCGCCGCCGCCGGCTGCCGCGACGTCGTCGAGCCGGTCACCCGACCGCTGCCCACCGGGCACACGGTCGACCTCTTCGTGGACGTGCCGGCCATCACCACCGACGGGTCCATCGCGGTGGTCAAGCACGACCCACGCATCTCGGTCAGCTACTTCGCGCCCGGCGAGGAGAAGGCGGTGTCCAAGGCGGGCAGAGCCGGCGGCTCCGAGTACTCGGTGAGCGGGGAGAACAGCCCGGTCGAGGTGCTGCGGATCCGCAACCCACTGCCCGGCCGCTGGCGGGTCCAGCTCATCTCAGGCCCGGTCAGAACGTCACCGCCACGGTGATCTGGCAGGGGAACATCCGCTCCGACCTGACCGTCCGGCCCCCACAGCCGCAGGCGGGCGAGTCCGTCACGGTCTCGCTGACCATCCGTACCCGGGCCAGGCTGCTGACCGATCGGGCTGCGCTGAGCTCGTTGCAGGTGGGCGTACAGCTGACCGGGAGCGGGTTCACCCCCGTCCTGGTGCCGGTGCACGACGACGGGAAGGGGCCTGACACAAGGGCCGGCGACGGGGAGTACAACGGCACGATCGCGGTGCCCAGCACCGCCGCCGGAGACCTCACCTTCACCAGTGTCGTCTCCGGTCCGGGGATCGCCGACGCCCACGTGCCGTTCCACACCACCATCCCGCCGCAGCCACGCGCCGTCGCCGCCGGGATCAACCTCACCGTGCCGGAGCGCGTCACGCCGGGGGGCGGCATCGAGGGCACCATCGTCGCGCGCAACACGTCAGCGGCGCCCGCTACGGTGCGCATCTCCCTGTCCGACTTTGACGAGGGCACCGTCGCCAGCCTGGCCTCGGCTGCGACCGTCGAGATCGGGCCGTCCGCCCAGATCCAGGTGCCGCTGCACATCGTCTTCGGTGGGTCGACCCGGCGCGGCTGGAACCACCTCGTGGTCGCCGTGGTCGACGCCCGCGACCCGGCCGTCCAGTACGACGTGCGCCCGGTCACCGTCAACGTCCAGCCCCCGCCCGGGTGGTCGCAGCGCTACCGCTGGCCCATCATCGCCGCCGGCGCCCTCACCGTCCTGCTCATCGCGGCGCTCGCCATGCGGGCGGTCCACCGGCGGCGCCGGCTGGACGCGCGTGGCCTGGTCGCCATGCTCTACCGCGATGGCCGCGAGACCTGGCTGCGGGCGCCCGATACGCCCAGCCGCGAGTTCCGCTTCATCATCCGCGACGAGGCGTCGTCCGCGCCCCGGCTGGACGCCGCCCGGGACAGCGATGACGCGTGCGTCCTGCGTCGGCGCCCCGACGGGCTGGTAGATCTGCAGACCCCGTCCGGCATCCGCGCGGTGCTGCCGCCGGAGACGCCGGAGCCGATCGGCAACGGGCTCGGCCTGGCCTACCGCGACGAGCGCAGCGTCCACCTCGACCCGTGGCAGACCCCGGACACCGGCGCGGACGGTACGGCGCCAGGCCGGCCCGAGGGATCGTCCGACCAGTACGACGACCTGCTCAGCTAGCAAAAGTTGCCCAGCGAAGAAAGGAACCCTCCGTCGATGAGCGAGTACCAGCCGATGAAGATCTACCAGCCGATGCTCTTCGTCGGCCTGGGCGGCACCGGCTGCCTCATCGGGGCTGAGCTGGAGCGCCGGCTGCGCGAGGAGCTGTGCGGGCCGGACGGCACCGCCCTGGTGGACCGGATGGCGGGCAAGGACTTCCTGCCCTTCCAGCTGCCCACCTGCCTGCAGTTCGTCTACGCCGACCTCAACGAGGCCGAGCTGTCGCGCATGCGCAGCCGGGTCGTGACAACAGACGAGCACGCCCAGGCGGCCGAGCGCACGCTGCACCTGGCGCGGGAGCTGGTCCCCGCGCACGACACCTATCCCGAGGTTGCCCGCAGCCTGCGCCTGAACGTCAACGGGTTCGTGGAAGGCTGGCTGCCGCCACCGGCCGGGGAGCCACGGGTCGCACCGCTGAGCCGCGGCGCCGGGCAGATGCCGACCGTGGGTCGGGCCGCGCTCTTCGAGACGTTCCGGCAGGGCACCGCGGTGGCGCGGCGGCCGATCACCGAGGCGATCGGGCTGATCAGCAAGTCCGGCGGTGAGCTGCAGTCGCTCGGCGGCCAGCTGCGCGGCTCCTGTGACGTGTTCGTGGCGTTCTCGGTGGCTGGCGGCACGGGCAGCGGCATCTTCTACGACTACCTGCACCTGATCGGCGATGCCCTGCAGCGGGAGGGGTACAAGGCGCAGATCTACCCGCTCGTCCTGATGCCCTCGGCGTTCGAGGACGGCATGGGCGGCGGGCGGCGGGCGCGGCTGAACGCCGGCCGGGCGTTGCTGGACCTCTTCCGGCTGATCGATGACCAGAACGGTCAGCACGCCGGGGTCGACCTCAACGACGTCGGCGTGTCCGGCGCGCTGGCAGTGCGCTACCCGGTAGAGGGTGAGATCCGGCTGCGCCCATCCACCGTGCAGACCGCGTTCCTGTTCAGCAAGAGCGCCGGGGTGGAGCGCGACGACCTGCACCGGTCGGTCGTCTCGCTGGTCCTGTCGCTGGTGGCCACCGCGCAGGAGACCAATGACGAGGTGGCCCGGCCAGCCGACCGCATCTACCAGTCGTTCGCCGATGACTTCATCAACCGCGGTGTCGAGCGGGAGGTCATCGCGTCCTCCGGGGTGGGCAACCGCGGCGTGTCCACCAGCGTCGTGGCCTCGATGACCGTGCCGGTTGACGACCTGGCCGACATCATCAGCTCGCGGCTGCTCGCCGAGGCGGTCGCCGAGCTCGCGGTGCCCGCTCCCGGCCGGTCCGAGGCGAACCGGCCGTACATCGAGCGGTTCTTCGGCGCGAGCGAGCTCGACCCGTTGCGCCTGCGTACGCCTCTGCCCTTCAACGAGCCGGCGGTGGCCAAGGGCGCCGATGCTATCCTGCGCGCGCTGCGCAACCGGGTCCGGGTGATGGAGGCGAGCCTCGACTCGCTGGAGAAGCAGGTCGTCGAGCGGTGCGGGGCGCTGGCCGTGGGATTCAACCCGGAGCGGGCGGTGGAGCAGCTGCTCACCCAGGTCGACCTGTTCCGGCTGCGCCGGGTCGTGCTCGGCGACCCCCGGCTGCCGGAGGCCCTGGATCGCGCCGGTTTCGTCGGTGTGCTCGAGCGCCGGCGTACCGAGCCGGTGCCGCCGGACGGGGTGAAGATGAGCCCGCCTCAGCCCGGAGAGCTGAGGAACAAGCTGCTGGGGATCAGCCGGATCCGGTGGGGGGACCCGGTGGTGCAGCAGATGGTCAAGGCTCAGGACGCCTGGTACCGGTGGCGCTCGCAGCGCGCCTGGCACCTGGCCTGGGCCGAGCAGACCCCGCGGTGGGAGCGCAAGGTGCGTTCGCTGCGCCGGGACCTGGAGACGGTCACCGACGCCTTCCTGGAGCACGCCAACCTCGACCGCTCCCGGTTCACCACGCGCGTACGCGATCTGTACCGGCCGCGTACCGGGGTCTCCTACCTGCTGCCTCCACACGGCGGGGACCTGGAGCTGTTCTACCAGAACACGCTGCGCCGCTACATCCAGCTGCGGGGCGACCAGCACCGGCTCATCCCGACCTCCACCCCGGCCCAGGTGGTCAACGCGATCATCGGCCCGGACGGGTGGCGGGAGGCCTACACCATCAGCACCCAGAGGAGCCCCGCGCACGCCGCGGCACGCATCCGGGACCTGCTCAAGCAGGAGGTCAAGCAGCTCTTCCGGAACGTGGAGCCCGGCGAGCAGCCGCTGCTGCCCGCACTGGCCGACCTGCTACTGGCCGCTGTGGGCAAGGCGCGGGTGGCCATCGCCGACGAGGACCTGGCGCAGTTCCGGCAGAAGGTCGCGGCCCTGGTGCCGGGTGGCTTCTCGCCACAGGGAGCTGGGCCGATGAAGGTGCTCGTCTCCTACGCCTCACCGGCCAAGGACGGTGACGTCGAGGGCTACCTGGACAAGGAGATCTACCTGCCGCGCGGTGGCGAGGTGCAGATGGAGTTCCGGCCGGTGGACGCCGAGTCGATCACGGTGGTCTTCTTCCGTACGTCGATGGCGGTGACCGAGGTTCCGGAGCTGCGCGAGGTGTTGCGTACCTGGGCCGGCGCGGTGGACCACGAGGAGCCGCAGGACTTCCTGCGCTGGCGCCAGCGGCTCGGCTATGACTTCGGCTATCTGATGACCTCCGAGGAGCACCGGGTCCGGATCATGCAGCGGTTCCTGTGCGCCCTGTGGAACGGGCGGGTGGTGCCGCGGGGGGACAACGTCGAGTCGCCTGAGTCCATCGAGGTGCGGCTCGGAGTCGAGAACGCGGTCTCGATGCAGCTGCGGCTCTCCCCGTTCGGTAACGCCTCGTCCTGGGGCAGCCTGCTGCGCGGGTACGAGGACTGGACGATCACCGACGACCAGCCCATCCGCCGGGAGTTCTGCGAGCGGCTCATGCAGACCCTGCCGGATGGCCTGGAAGCGGCCCCCCGTCCACCCGCACAGCTCTACGGCGTGCTGCGACGCATGCAGGAGGAGCAGATCGCCGTGCTGGACGCGATGGTCGGCCGGGTCCCCTCGGCCGGCGGGGGGTTCCTTGGCCTGCTCCGCGGGTTCTGGGCCCAGACCCTGCCGGACGCGCTGGATCTGACATTCGTGGGCGTCAACCGCCCGGTGGCGGGCAGCCTGCGCGAGCTGGAAGGCGTCGTGGGCTGGTGAGCGAGGCGACGTCCGATGCCGGTGTCGCGCTGCTGTCCCTCCGCGCGGCACCGACGGAGCTGGCCAGGGAGCGGTTCGAGGCGGCGCTGGCGGCGGCGTCACGGGCCGGCGACGATGCGTGCCGGCTGCTCCTGATCGACGACGCCGCGCGCCTGGGCGAGCACCACGATCTGTTCGAGACCATCCTGGCCTCGCGCCGGGTGGACTCGATGATCTGCCTGGCCATCGGCCCGCCAGTCGACCGGCCGCAGGGCCAGGCGCTGCGCGCGACCCCAGTCCTCACCGTCGAGTCCGTGGCGCTGCTGTGGGTGGGCGACGAGTCGGGAGTGGCGTGGCGGATGGACACCCGCGGTGCCGTACGGCCGCCCGAGGCGGTCCAGACCGATGGCTCCCAGCCGCTGTCAAGGCTGGTCGCCGCGCTGCTCACCGCGGAGGTCTTCGACCACGTCGTCGCCGCCGTGGCGCAGCTGCCGAACCGGGCCGCCAACCCGGGGCTGCGCACCGCCGCGGGGCAGCTCGACCTCGCCACGCTGCTCGCCGGGCATGCCCAGGCGATCGCCATGGTCACCGGTCGGGACGCCGACGAGCCCACCATCGAGCGGGGCGGCCCTTCGCTGGAGAACTGCGAGCTGCTGGTCGGGGGCGACACGGTGCTACCGGGGTACGCCGGGCCGCTGCGGCCGGACTCGCCGCTGGTACGGCTGCGCGCCGAGTCCGAACGCAGCTGCCGGGAGGCCGACCGGCTGGTCCGGCAGATGGCCGGGCTGTCCGGGCTGGTCCGCCCGGCGCGATCCGGGCCGGGTGTGCTCGCCGCGGTCAGCACGGCCGGCCGGCGGCTCGGCGAGTACCACGACGCGCTCACCGACGTCCTAGAGCTCGGGGACAGCGCCGGGACGGTCGACTCATCCCGGCGGATCGAGCTGGAGCGCCAGGGCGTGTGCTGGGACCCCGTGCCCGGGCTGAATCGGTTGACCATCGTCGCCAGGCTCCAGTCGGCAGTGGACGGGGCGATCGGCAGGTACCCGCTGCGTACGCTCGCCAGCTGGCTGCTGCTGGTCTCCGACCGGGCCATGCCCCAGGGCAGCGCGGCCCACCTGGACCGCCTCGACCGCCTCAACCCGATGGCGACCGCGCCCCGACTCAGCTCACCACCTCCGCTCCCGCTGGCGGCCGTGCCGGCACCGGCGCTCGCCGCGGTCGCGACCGGTTGCCTGCTCGCCGGGGTGGTGCCGGGCTGGTGGGGCGCGGTGGCCGGGGGCGTGTTCGCCGTGTTGTGGCTGGTCATGGTCACGGTGGCCTACCGACGCGAGGCGGCCCAGCGTGGCGAGCGCTCCGCCCGGGCGGTGCTGCGCTCCGGCCTTCTCGCCCATGCCGGCGCCGCGCTGGCCGGGCTGGCCGCGGGCCGGGCCGTGGCGGTGGCCCTGGCGCCCACGCCCCTGCTGTCCACCGTGCCGGTACGGGTGGCCACGGCCGCCGCGGCGGCGGCACTGCTCGGGTTCGCCCTGTCCCGGTGGTGGTCTGCCGCCGTCCACCAGTGGCGCACGCAGCTGCGCCTGGACCGGGCGGTGCGGGTCATCGCCGCACAGGATGCGATCCTGCGCGAGGCCGCGCTGCGCGAGTGGGTCCTCGCTGGCCAGCGCAGCTTCCTTTCGGACGCGGCCCGCGCCATGGCGGGCGCGGTGCGCGAGGTGGCCGAGAGCCTGGACGGCTGGCGGGAACGGCACGCGTCGGACGCGGACGCCGCAGCCGCCCCCGTGGCGACCCTCGACCGGGACGCCGTCGGCGATCTGCAGTCCCTGCTCGCCGAGGACGTCGCGGACGCCGCGCGGGCCACGCTGGCACCGTGCTGGGAGGTGCTGCGCTCCGGCGCCCTGGACCGGGTGCGCCTCGGCGTCGCCGAGGACGCCGAGGCGTTGATGGACCAGCATCGTCAGCACCTGGCGCGGCAGAACATCGACCAGCGCCCACCATTCGCCCGCCGGGGGGACGACGCCAGGTCTCCGCGACTGGCGCAGGCATGGGGACCGCCCGGCCACCTGGCCGAGGTGGTCGGCGCGGCCAGCGATGGGCTGCTGGTCCAGCTGTGCGCCGCCGAAGATCTCCAGCTCCTCGAGCCGGGGAGGTGGGGCACGCAAGCAGTGCGCTTCGCCCCCCGCTCAACCCAGGATCTCGTGCTCGACCACGGACCGCGCGACGCCCGGCTGGACGATGTGGTCTGGACCGGGTCCGGCCATCTGGCCGGGGTCATCCGGCTGGTCGCGCTGCGCGCAGGGGCCGTCGAGCTGATCTGGCCGGAGGAGGCGCCCGATGCCCACCGCCTCTGACCGCGGCTTGGACACGGCAGTGCACCAGCTGCGCTGCTCCGATCCGCACGGACGGCCGCTGACCCGTACCGTCCGCTTCGGGCCGTGGCACACCCCTGCAGGCGCGCTGGCCTCGGTCCGGCCGGTTACAGCCGCCGACGGCGGCCCCGACCTGGCGCAGAAGGCGGTCCTCACCGACCTCGGTCGGCGGGCGGGCTACGCCTACGAGATGCTGGAGAACGAGGCGCGCATCGCAGCGCGGCTGTCACACCGCTACGACAGCCCGTACGCGTACCCGCCGGAGCTGGTGCGGCTGGTCGGCTACGACCTCGATGGCGAGGAGCCGTTCCTGCTGTTCGCCCCGCCTCGGGGGGTGTCCCTGGCGGGCGCGGCGGCAGACCTGCACTCGGCAGCTCTCCGCCAGCTGGAGGAGAGCCTGCTGCGGGGCGTGCTGGCCCTGGCCAGCAGCCAGGTGGTCCACGGGGCTCTCACGCCGCAGACGGTCCGCTGGGACGGGCAGTGCGCTCAGATCACCGAGCTCGGATACGCCCGCCTCACCGGCGAGGAGAGCCCACCGCAGACAACCGGCTGGGCCGCGCCGGAGCAGCGTGCCGGGGGGCACCGGGCCAGGCTGGCGGACGACGTATGGGGGGCCGGCGCGGTCATCTATCACGTGGTCACCGGCGCGCCCATGCCCGCGACCGGCGCCCCCCGCCTGACCAACCGGGGCGAGGCCCTGCGTGCCCTGCTCGACGGGGTGTTCACCGAGCCCGCCGAGCGCCGCCCGGACGTGGCCACACTGCTACGCCGGCTGCGGGTCGAGCCGTCACCCCCGGACGGGGCGGCGCTCACCGATCCGGCGTTCGCGGCCGGGGGGCACGCCTTCGACGAGCGCCTCGCCCGCAAGCGGGCGTCGCTGCGCCCCGCGCCGACCCCGGCACCGCCCCCGCTGCCCCGACGCCGTCGTAGCTGGCTGTGGGGCGGCGCCACCGCACTGCTGCTCGTGACGCTCGGGGTCATGTCCATGGCGTCCGGGGTGGGTGCTCTGCTGGCGGTGGCGGCATGAACGCCCGGCTCGTACTCTGCCCGATCTGCCTGGAGAGCGTGGAGTGGGCGGGGCAGGACCTGTTCCTGCGCGACGGCGGGAAGTACGTACCGCTCGCCACGCCTACCACCAACCCCAACAAGCTCGCCGTGCTGCGGCGTTCGGCGTACTGGAGGTGCCCCAACCCGGCCGGGGACACCGCCGATCACTACCTGCCCTGGGCGTACGCCAGCTACCGGCCGCCGGTGGTGGTGGGGTTGGTGGGTGACTCCCGGGCCGGCAAGAGCCACCTGCTCGCCGGCATGATCCTCGAGATCGAGCGGGGTGGGCTGCAGCCCTACGGGCTTGGCTGGGAGCCGCTGGACGCGGTGCGGCACGCGGCCTTCCATGCCGAGGTGGTGGAGCGGGTGCTGGGCGGGGAGCGGCTGCCCCCGACCAACCCGGGCGTGGTCGAGTTCGCCGACGCCCTGCTTATCAAGTCCCCGGTCACCGGCAGCTGGCCGGTCGCGTTCTTCGATATTGCCGGGGAGGGCTTCCAGCGGGGCGAGCGGGAGGGCCGGTTCGTCATCGGGACGAGGGGCCTGATCTTCGTGGTCGACCCGGCAACGGCGCTGGGCGTGGTGGGCGCCGAGCCCGGTAATGGCGGCCGGACCCAGGATCTCGCGTTCGCCGCGGTGCTCGCCCAGCTACGGGCGTTGCTTGCGCCCGGGCAGACCTACCTCGATCTGGCTGCGGTGATGGTGGTCAACAAGGCCGACCGGCTGCGCCTACGCCACCCGGTAGACACGTGGATGCGCCCTCACGACGGCGACGGTCACGTCGATCCGGCGCGGATCAGAGCGGAGAGCCGCGACGCGTACGCCTTTCTGTACCAGCATCGCAGCGCCTGGCCCTGGCTCGCCCCGTTCGACACGTTCCGCCGCTGCACCCTGCACTTCGCCTCGGCCACCGGCGGCGAGGAGCGCGACGGTCGATACCCGCGCGGGTTCCGCCCCAGGCGCGTGCTGGAGCCGTTGGTCGCCCTGTTCGCCATGACCGGAGTGCTGGCCGGGCCGGAGATGACTGAGGTGGGAATCTGATGGGCGGCAACCAGGAAGCCTGGGTCAACGAGATCGTCTTCGCCTGGTCCAGCCGGAGCATGCTCGGCCAGTTCGGGCTCGGCCCGGTCGCCAGCTCCTACGAGCGGCCCATGCTGGCCGAGTGGACCAACCAGCTGCTGGGACGGGTACGGGTGGCCGGGGCGAGGAGCGCACCGCCACCCTCGACCAGCCTGGTCTATGACATCCACGGCGACAACGCGGTGATCCTGCGCCGGGCCGGGGAGCGCGGGGGCGCCAACCGCAGCGAGGTGTGCCATGCCCTGGTCGGGCCGGCCTCGCACGTCACCAGCCGGCTGGCGCTCGGCCTGAGCGCGTGGCCGGGCTGGCAGTCCGAACGCCGCCATTCGCAGTCCTGGATTCCGCAGCGCCCCGTGGCAGACCTGTGGCGTGAGCACGACCGGCACGCGCCGGCGCTGACCGCCGCGGCCCGCACAGGCGACCACCGGGAGGCCCTGACCGCCCTCGTGGCCGCGGCGATCTGGGACGAGGAGAGCCCACTGTCCATGCACACGCTGCCCGGCGTGGCTCCGGAGGAGCTGCTCTGGGGGCTGCTGGACATCCTCGAGGATCTCTTCAGCGCAGTGGCGTCCGCTGCCCAGTGGACGTTCTCGACCTGGGAGGACCAGCACCACGACGGCGTGGCCAACCTTCCCCGGATCGTGTTCATCCCGCCGGGCGCCCCGGACTCCTCCACCTACCCGGTCTCCCGGACCATCGTCGCCTACCCCGTGGACCCGGGGAACCCACACGCGGCAGTAGCGCAGTGGCTCGTGGAGGCGTACGCGGCCGAAGGCCCGGGCAAGCTGAACGAGGCGCTGGAGCGGCACGGTGTGTTCCGGCCGCCAACCCTGACGGACCGTATCAACGCGCTGCACAGCCTGACGGCCCGATCGCCGGTACGCAGGAGGCTGGCGGTGCCGACCCGCCCGGCGGCGCCACCATCCCCACCCGGCCCTGCCCCGGCACCGCCCTCTCCGCCGGAGCCCGCGGCGGCGCCGCTCCCCCCGCACGGCGATATCCCGCCCGTCACGGAGCCTGCGCCCCGGGCAACGACAGCGGTGGCGGCGACCACCTCCCCCGTCTCCCCGCCTGCGGTGCCCGGCACACCGGACCGGACCACCGCACCAGCGTCCGCCGGGATGGGCGGGCCAGCCAGCCAGTCGGATCCGGGCCCGCCCCGGTCCGCGTACCGCCGGGCGTCTGCGGCACATCCGCCGCTGCCCGACCGCGCACCGGCCGCGCGGCCGGCCAGACGCCTGGCCGCCCAACCCTTTTTCGCCCTGCTGCACGAGCCGGGTCCCGAGGTGGCCGACAGGTTGCTGGGACAGCTTGAAGGGCTGGCGGAGCAGAGCACTCTGGCTGACCGGCGGGCCGCCCGCCAGCTGCTCACCGAACGCGACTGGGTGCCGCTGCTCGCCCAGATCTACCGTCCTGGCGAGTCCGGGGAGCCCGACTGGTCCGCCGTCCGTCACGCCCTGCACGCCCTGCTGCGCTACGCGATCGGCCCGGACCTCAACGACGACTCGCTCGACCCCCGCAGCCGCAGGGAGCTCTACGGACAGGTCCATTGGCTGACCAACGACCGCCAGGCAAGCCCGCACCTGACGCTCGCGCTGGCCGAGTACGCACTCGCGCGTGGTGAGCGTGACCAGCTGCTCGGCTACCTCGGGCTGCGCTGGCTGCGCGAACACGGCCTGCAGGTGAGCGACCCACCGGACGGGCTGGCATGGGAGCGGATCCACACCACGCCGTGGTGGCTGGCGCTGCGCCGGCGGCTACGCCGCGCGGGGAACCTGCTTGCGATCGGGGTGCTGGTCGGCTCTGGCGCGACCCTGGCGCTCGTGGCGCTGGTCCTCAGCGTAATCCGGGGCTGACGCCAGCGCCGTCCCGGCTCCGGCTCTCCTTCCCGGCATTGACGAATGTGGAGGCGGCATGGAAGAGACACATCCGCGGCCACCAGCCGCTTCGTGGCCGGACCCAGCGGCGGACCCGCTGATGGGCACGGACCCGCTGGCGGGTGCGGACTGGGACGACTGGGATGCGCCCGTCCTCGACCAGGTGGCGAAGCGGGCACGGCGGCCCTGGCTCATGGCGGCGACCCGCGGTGGGCATCCGACGGTCGCCGGCCGCAGCCTGCGCAAGCATGGCCAGGCGGTGGCCACCCGCTCCGCCGCCGTCGCCGGCATGGCAGCGCGGGGCGCGGCCGGTGCCACGCATCGCGGGTGGGCCGGCATCCGGTGCTTCCTCGCGGGCGCGGGCTGCCTCGGGCGTGGCGTGTGGTGCTTCCTGACCACGCCGCTCCTGTGGCTGCTCGCGCTTGTGCCGGTCGTCGCGGTCCACCTCACCATGCTGACGATCGAGCAGGGTACTAGCTGGTTGGCCGGCCGGCTGACCGAGTGGGCCAGCCAGTACGTCGACGCGTGGCCGGCGTTGCTGACCACCGTCCTGGCTTTCCTGGTCGAGTACTCGGTCGTCGCCATGGTCAATGCGGCGGTGGCTTTTGTGCTGCTGCCGATCGGCGTTGTCTTCGGTGCCGCCTGCTACGTGCAGATGGCGCGCACAGTGGAGCAGAAGCTGGGCGTCGAGGCTGACGCCGATCCCCCCGCCTGGTATCGCGCGGCCGGCCTGGCCATCCGGCAGACCGCCTTGATCCTCATCATCATCAACGTCGGTTGGCTGCTCATCGTGCCGCTTGTGCTCATCCCAGGAGTCGGGGTGGTCGCGGCGACCGGTCTGGTGCTGCTGCTCGAGTCGTTCTTTGTCGCCGTGCTGACGCTTGCGATCCCGCTGCACCACCGCGGAGTACGCAACCTGCGCACTCAACTGCGCTACGCATGGTCACACCTGGCCTACGTGACCGGGTTCGGCATGATCAGCATACTGGTCCTGATGATCCCGGCACAGCCGCTGCGCTGGCTCACCGTACCGAGCATCTTTGTCGGCGCGGTCCTGCTCTACCGCCGTGTCGAGGGGTTGCCGGTTACTATCACCCGGCACGGCGAGCCCGCGCCGGCCGGCATTGCGACCGGCGCGCTACCAGCCGCGGCAACGGTGGAAGCAGAACACGCTCCCACCCACCCGACCTGGACGGACGGATACGATCTTTAAAAGCATGCGGGCCGGCCGCTGTCGACCGGCCCAGCGCCTGGCTCGCTCAACAGCGGTGGCGGCGGGATTTGAACCCGCGGAGGGCGCAAGCCCTCACACGCTTTCGAGGTCTGTGACCTGGTGTCCGGCCGTGGCCAGAGGCGTCCCTGACCTGCGGGGTGCTCGACCAGAGACACCGGGTGGACGGTGCCGGCCGCCGGTGAACGAGACGAGAATTGAGACGACGCTGCTGTGATTGTGGTAGCTGGCTAGCGTGGTAGCTGGTGGAACAGCGATGGGGGATCTTTGGTGGACCTAGCTGGGGCGTTGCTCAGCTGGTTGGTGGCCAAGGGCGGCGGGGCCGCGGTCAGGGGTGTGCGGCTGCTGCTTGGTGACGTCCAGCAGCAGGCGCTAGCGAAGATCGTGGCATCGGCGACACAGGAGGTCGCCGAGCGGGCGGATGGGCTGGACCAGCAGCAGCGGGAGCACCTGCGTGCGGTGCTCAACGAGGGGCGTGGTGCGCCGGGTGGGGTGCGGGTCTGGTCAGAGGCCGATCTGCGTGCGGCGCTGGCTGGCTGGGCTGCGGTGCTGGACCGGCCGCAGCTGGGTGGCGACGGGTACCTGAGCACGCTGGGCCTGCGCGCGGACCGGGTCGGTGATGATCTGGCCAACGCCATCCTGATCCGAGTCCAGGACGACGCCCGTCGCGGTGGGCC
Organism: Micromonosporaceae bacterium; assembly: GCA_035649895.1. GTDB lineage: Bacteria > Actinomycetota > Actinomycetes > Mycobacteriales > Micromonosporaceae > DASSUC01. Next base: position 14,677 of record DASRIS010000053.1, read on the forward strand.
GCTGGGGCCGGTGGCGGACTGGTTGTGGCGTGATGGCATCAGCGGGCAGCTACACGACCTTTGTGCTGATGTCCAGGGACTGATGCAGCGTGCCAACCGCGTTGAGACGGCGGTCGGCGCGTCGGTAGCGCCACCGGGGGCGGGTGGTGTGCTGCCTGGTGAGGTTGAGTACTTTGTCGGCCGCACCGCGGCGTTGGCGCAGCTGCGGGAACGTGTTGGGTCCCACGGGCCGGTCGGGGTGGTCGTGGTGATCCACGCGATCACTGGTATGGCCGGGGTTGGCAAGACTGCCCTGGCCGTGCACGCTGCGCATGAGCATGCCGCCGGCTATCCCGATGGCCAGTTCTTCGTTGACTTGTGTGGCTACACCGCGGGTGTGCAGCCGCTTACTCCGGACGGTGCCCTGGATGACCTGCTCCGGCAGGCGGGGCTGGCCGGGCAGGAGATCCCGGCTGGGCTGGCTGCCCGGCAGGCCGCCTGGCGCCGGCTGCTGGCCGGCCGGCGGGCCTTGGTGGTGCTGGACAACGCCCGCGACAGCGCCCAGGTCCGCCCGTTGCTGCCGATGGCTCCTGGCTGCCTGGTGCTGGTGACCAGCCG
>DASRIS010000054.1:0-22838 GCA_035649895.1 Micromonosporaceae bacterium
CGCTGTACTTCGTCTTGTACGCGTCGAGGAACTGCGCGGCCTTGCCACCGGTCGCCCGCAGCTGGGCACTGTCCAGGCCGGCGAAGGTCAGGTAACAGCCCTGGCCCTGGGGCAGCTTCTGCAGGTCCGGGTAGCCGGTGAAGCCGTCCGGGGCCATCAGCTTGACCGGGCCGTCGTTGGGCCCGAGCACGGCCACCTTGTCCTTGACCAGCTGGCCGCCGTTGTTGTCGTAGATGCCACCGAGGTAGACGCAGTCGGGGTTGGTGGCCTTGATGGCGGTGAAGAGTGCCGTGTACGTCGGCTGCTTGGCGTCCCACGCCTGCTCGCCGACGATCTGGATGCCCTGCTTCTTCGCCTCGTCCGAGAACGCCTTGGCCACACCCTGGCCGTAGGTCTGGTTGTCGTTGAGGACGAAGCACCGCTTGACCTGCAGGTCCTTCGCGGCGAACTGGGCCGCCGCCGCGCCCTGGTAGTCGTCGGTGGTGATGACGCGCGCGTAGTTGCGCTTGCCGGTCGGGAAGAACTTCTCCGGCTCGCCCGGGTCCCACTTCTTGGTCAGGCCGGGGTTGGTGTTGGCGTGCGACACCATCAGCATCGGGCTGCCCGGGGCCTGGTTAAGGGTGGGCGCCTCGATCTTGGCACAGCCGGAGTTGTACGTGCCCATCACCGCAACCTGGTTGCTGGTGGCGACGTGGTCCTGCGCGTTCTTGGCGCACTGCGCGTCGTCCCAGGCGCCCTTGGCCGCGGTCGAGTCGTCGTACTTCTTCAGCGACACCTTGTGCTTGCCGGCCTTGCCGCCCACCTGCTCGAGGTAGAGCTGCATCGCGTTCCAGGTGGAGTCCGAGGCGTCCTTGGATGCGCCCTGGAAAGGCAGGTCCACGCCGACGATGACTTCCTTGGCGTCGGAGCCACCGCTACCGCCGCTGCCGGAAGGGTCACCACCGCAGGCGCTCGCCGCCATCGCGACGAGCGCGATCGCGGTGAGTACCTTCGCGCGTCTGATCATCAGTGTTCTCTCCCTACATGGTGTGTGCGACTGGTCGGCGGAACAGCGCGCGGGTGCCCGGGGGATCACTGTCGGGCTGTGGGGTCCGCGTGCGACCCTGCTGCCCCGCCCGCTGCCGGGCCGCCGCCTGGCGGCACCCACCAGCGGGCGCGGCACGACCTAGATCGTGGCGCCGACCGTAGGCGGCCGAGCCAGGCCGTGCGATGGACGATTGACTACGAGCGCGCAGCTACGCTTCAACATCCGACCAAACCAGCTCCGCAAACTCTAGACCTAGTTACTGACCTGCAATGAAGGCATCACACCGCGGCCATCGGATCACTCGATCGGCGCCGGCTTCACAACCGGATGGCCGCGGGCCGGTAGACACTCGGCCGAGCAGGCATCCATCATCTGATGATCGAAGCCTCCTGTCCGGCATATGTGCGAAGCCCTTCGAGGGAGTCATACTGCGGCGGTGCGACTGGTGAAGGAGTGCTGTGCACGCTGACCTTCAACGGATGGTCGATGACCTCACCGAGCACGTGGGCCTCGACATCCAGCTGACCAACGTACGGCTGGACTCTATCGTGTTCGGTCCGCACCGCGGGGAGATCGACTGGGTCCGCCGCGAGAGCCTGCTCCTTCGCCGTACGCCACCGCAGGTCAGGGCGCATCTGGAGCGCGCTGGCGCGTTCGCCTCGGCCGGTCCGGTGCGGATCCCGGCCGACCCGGCGCTGGGGATGATGAGCCGGGTCGTGGCGCCGGCCCGCTGGCACGGGGTGACCTACGGCTACCTGTGGGTGGTCGACGACGCGCACAAGCTGACCAAGGCGCAGCTGACCCGGGTGGTCGACGTCGCCGCCGACGCCGGCCGGCTGCTGCACAGCGCGCAGCGCTCCCGCGAGGTGGCGGCCAGCCGGCTGGCCGACCTGGTCAGCGCGCCGCTGGAGCTGCGCCAGCGGGCGGCGGCGGAGCTGCTGGACTCCGGCTTGATCAGCCGGACCACCCCGGTCTCCATCGTGGTGCTGACCCACCATGTCCCGGACGAGCCGCCGGACGGGCTGGTCGCGGCCCTGTGGGACCTGGGCACCGACACCCTTCCCCGGCCGGTCCTGCGCCTTATCGAGCAGCACCACACCGTGCTGCTGGTGCCGCTGCCCCGCTCCGGTGACCTGGAACCGGCCCGGTCCGCGGCGAGCCGGCTGCGCCGCATCTACCTCGGCTCGGCCGTACCCCGGCTGCGTTCCGTGGTGGCCGGCATCAGCGACCCGCAGCCCGAGCTCACCGAGACCGGCACGGCGTACCGCCAGGCGAAGCTCGCGGCCCGGGTCGCCGACGCAGTGCCCGAGCTGGGCCCGGTCGCCGAGTGGGGCCGCATCGGCGCGTTCCGGGCGCTGGTCAGCATCCCGCCCGACCAGCTCGGCGGGCTGGCCATGGACCCGTGCGTACGGTCCATCCTGGACGCTGGCGACCCGAGCCTGTTGCAGACGGTCGAGACCTACCTGGACAGCGGCTGTGACGTGAAGGACACCTCGGCCTTCCTCAACGTCCACCGGGGCACGGTCTACTACCGCCTGCACAAGGTGGAGTCGGTCTCCGGGCTGAACCTGCGCGACGGGCTGGACCGGCTGACCCTGCACATGAGCATCAAGCTGGGGCGGCTGGCGGGGCTCATCTCCGGCCCCGCGCCGCGCGGGCAGAACGGGTCGTCAGCGGGCGGGTCGGCGGCGGCCTCCGCCCGGTCCTGACCAGGCACCCGGTGCCGGGCGCGGGTGCCCGCACCGCACGCCACCGGGCGTACGCTCGACCGACATGGACGACCAGCGCCCGGCCCACATGACCCCCGAGGAGTTCCGGCGGTACGGCCACCGGCTGGTCGACTGGGTCGCCGACTACTGGTCCACAGTGGAGCGCTACCCGGTGCTCCCCGCCGTCGCCCCCGGCTCCGTGGCCGCGGCCCTGCCCGCCTCGCCGCCGGAGACCGGCGAGCCCTTCGACGCCGTCCTCGCCGACCTCGACCGTCTCGTGGTGCCGGCGCTCACGCACTGGCAGCACCCCGGCTTCTTCGGCTACTTCCCGGCCAACACCTCCGGCCCCAGCGTGCTGGGCGACCTCGCCTGCGCCGGGCTGGGCGTGCAGGGCATGCTCTGGTCCACCGGCCCGGCGTGCACCGAGGTGGAGACCGTGCTGCTGGACTGGCTGGCCGAGCTGCTGGACCTGCCCGCGCGGTTCCGCTCGAGCGGGCCGGGCGGCGGGGTGATCCAGGACTCGGCGTCGTCGGCGACGCTGGTGGCCACGCTCGTCGCGCTGCACCGCGCCAGCGGCGCCTGGCGGGACCGGGGCATCGACCGCCGGTTCACCGTCTACACCTCCGTCCACGGCCACTCCTCCATCGAGAAGGCGGCCCGCATCGCCGGGCTGGGACGCGACTGCCTGCGCATGGTCGCCGTCGACGAGCACACGCAGGCGATGCGGCCGGACGCGCTGCGGGCCGCCCTCGCCGCCGACCGCGCCGCCGGGGCCACTCCCGCCCTGGTCGTGGCCACGATCGGCACCACGTCCACCACCGCGGTCGACCCGCTGCCCGCGATCGGCCAGGTCACCACCGAGTACGGGGTATGGCTGCACGTCGACGCGGCGTACGCGGGCGCCGCCGCGGTCTGCCCGGAGCTGCGCTGGTCGCACGAGGGGCTGGAGCACGCCGACTCGTACTGTTTCGACCCGCACAAGTGGCTGCTCACTGGCTTCGACTGCGACGCGTTCTGGGTGGCCGACCGGTCCGAGCTGGTCGAGGCGCTGACCGTGCTGCCGGAGTACCTGCGCAACGCGGCCACCGAGGCCGGCGCGGTCATCGACTACCGGGACTGGCAGGTGCCGCTGGGCCGGCGGTTCCGCGCCCTGAAGCTGTGGTTCGTGCTGCGCTGGTACGGCGCCCAGGGCCTGCGCGCGCACATCCGGCACGGGGTGGGCCTGGCCCAGGAGCTGGCCGGCTGGGTGGCCGCCGACGACCGGTTCGAGGTCGTCGCGCCGCACCCGTTCTCGCTGGTCTGCTTCCGGCTGCGGGACGCGGCGGCGGGCGGCCCGGAGCAGGCCGACGCGGCCAACGCCGCGGTGCTCGGCATGGTCAACGCGGCCGGGGAGTGCTACCTGACGCACACCAGGGTCGGCGGTCGCTACGCGCTGCGCATCGCGATCGGCGCGCCGGGCACGCAGCGGCACCACGTGGCTGCGGCCTGGCGCCAGGTGACCGCGGCCGCCGCAGCCGTGCTGGGCTGACCGCTCAGCGGGTCGGCTCGGCCACTCCCCAGCGCACCCGCACCGCCCGGTCCGCCGCCCCGAACAGGGCGTCGACCGCGATGCCCAGGACCAGGATGACGATCATCGTGGCGACCAGCCCGACCGAGTCGTTGAGCTGGCGGAACTGGTCCAGCTGGGTGCCCAGCGCCGGCCGGAAGGCGATGATGACCAGCAGCTCACCGGCCATCAGGCTGCGCCACGCGAAGGCCCAGCCCTGCTTGAGCCCGGCCACGATCGCCGGCAGCGACGCCGGGGCGACCACGTGCCGGTAGAGCACGAGCCCGCGGGCGCCCATGTTGCGCCCGGCCCGCAGCAGCAGCGGCGGTACGTAGTCCACGCCGGCCAGCACGCCGTTGGCGATCGAGGGCGCCGCGCCGAGCACGACCACGAACATGATCGCGCTCTCGGTCAGCTGGAACAGCATGATGGCGAGCGGGAACCAGGCGATCGACGGCATCGTCTGCAGCGCGGTGATCATGGAGCCGATGCCCGCCCGCAGCACCCGGCTGCGGGCCACCGCGATGCCGAGCGTGAAGCCGATCAGGATCGCCAGCGCGAACCCGGACACCGCCCGCCGCGCCGTGGTGGCCAGGGCCGACCACAGCTGGCCGTCGCCGGCCATGCGCAGCAGCTCCGTGCCGACGGTGAGCGGGTCGGGCAGCACCCACGGCGGGCGCCACTGAAGCCAGTAGACGACCTGCCAGATCGCCACGGCCAGCGCCAGCGCCACGAGCTTCGGCCAGGTGCCGGCCCACAGCCGGGCGCCCGCCGAGCGGCGGCCGGCCTTCCCAGCCAGCTCCAGCCGGTCCAGGCCGGTGAGGGTGGTGGCTCCGGTCGAGGTGTCAACGGCCATGGCGGCGTACCTCCTGGCGCAGCCGGTCGGTCACCTGCGCCGCGATGCCGGCCACCTCGAGCGAGTCGATGCGCCGTGGCCGCGGGACCGCCACGGCGTGCTCCCACACCACCCGCCCGGGCCGGCTGGACAGCAGCACGATCCGGTCGCCCAGGCGCGCCGCCTCGCGCACGTTGTGGGTGACGAAGACGACGGTCAGCCGCCGCTCCTGCCAGATCCGCTCCAGCTCGTCGTGGAGCAGGTCCCGGGTCATCGCGTCGAGCGCGCCGAACGGCTCGTCCATCAGCAGCACCGGGGAGGCCATCCCGAGGGTACGGGCCAGCGCCACGCGCTGGCGCATGCCGCCGGAGAGCTCGTGCGGCCGCCGCCGGCCGAACTCCTCCAGATGGACCGTGCGCAGCAGCTCCGCCACCCGGGACTGGCGCTCCCGCCGGCGCACGCCGTGCAGCCGCAGCGGCAGGCCGACGTTGCCGGCGACGGTGAGCCACGGGAAGAGCGCGGGCTCCTGGAACATAAGTGCGGGCGTACCGCCGCCGGCGACCTCGATCCGCCCGGCGGTCGGCTCGTCCAGACCGGCCACGAGCGAGAGCAGCGTGCTCTTCCCGCAGCCCGACGCACCGACCAGGCACACGAACTCCCCCGGCGCGACCCGCAGCGACACCCCGTCCAGTGCCGGTACGGCGGCCGGGCCGCGCCCGTACACCTTGCTGACCTGCTCCAGCACGACGGCGGCCGGCTGGTCGGCGGGGCGTCCGGTGTCCGCCGGGGCGGCGATGGTCGCGGTCATGTCCTCACCTCCGGGGATCCTTGCTCGGCAAGCACCTCGTTGAGCAGCGACAGGTCGTAGAGGCCGGCCAGGTCCACCGGCTCGAGCAGGCCGACCTCCTCGGCGTGCCGGGCGCCTTCCCGCAGCGAGGCGGCGAGCGGGTCGTCCAGGAACTCCAGCGTCCGCCAGGCCTGCGCGACCAGGGCGGCGTCCAGCGGCTTGCCGGTCAGCCGGCCGATGCCGGCGGAGACGAGCTGCTGGGCCTGGGCCGGGTTGTCCCGGATCAGCTTGTTGGCCGCCACCGACCCGGCGACGAGCCGCTTGACCACGCCCCGGTGCCGGCTCAGGAAGGTCTGGCTGACCGCGAGGTGGGTCACCACGAACCTGCCGCCCGGCCACAGGTCGCGCTCGTCGACCAGCACCTTGCCGCCGGCCGCGACCAGCCGCGACAGCGTCGGCTCGGGCACCCAGGCGCCGTCGATGGCGTTGTTCTTGAAAGCCTCGACGGTGACCGCGTTGTCCTGCGGGACGACCTGCACGTCGCCACCGCCCTCCTTGGTCGTGGTGAGCCCCTGCCGCCGCAGCCAGTGGCGCAGCGCGACGTCCTGCGTGTTGCCCAGCTGCGGGGTGGCGATCTTCTTGCCCCGCACGTCCTGCGGCGTGGTGATGGACGGCTTGACCACGAACGCCGCGCCGCCGGAGGCGGCCCCGGCAACGATCCTGATGGCCTTGCCACGGGAGCGCGCCCACGCGTTGATCGCCGGGTTCGGCCCGAGGTACGCCGCGTCGATCGCCCCGGAGAACAGCGCCTCGACCGCCTCCGGGCCGGCGTTGAACGTCCTGATCTCGATCTTGACGTTCGGACCCAGCTGCTCGGCCAGGATGCCCCGCTCCATGCCGACGATCGGGGTGGCGTGGGTCAGGTTCGGGAAGTGGCCGAGCCGCAAGGTGACCGGGCCGCCCTCGGCAGCCGCGTCGCCGCCGCACCCGGCGAGACCGGCCAGGCCCGCGCCCGCCAGCAGCGCACCCAGCGCCAGCGCTGCCGCCGGGCGGGACCGCCTCGGCATTCCCTCCGTGCCCATCTTTCCTACCGACATAGTAGGAGAATGACCGCCCGGCCGCTGCCGGTCAACCGTGGGTTCAGATGCTGGGAACGAGCCCTGCGACCTACTGGCCGACGCGGCGCAGCAGCCCCTCCTGGACCGCGGTGGCCACGTGCCGCCCGCCGGCCGTGAACAGCCGCCCGGTGGCCAGCCCCCGGGCCCCCGAGGCGGACGGGCTCCAGCAGTCGTAGAGCAGCCACTCGTCGGCACGGAACGGGCGGTGGAACCACAGCGCATGGTCCAGGCTCGCGCCCACCACGCCACCGGGCCCCCAGACCTCGCCGTGCACCGACAGCACCGAGTCGAGCAGGGTCAGGTCGGAGGCGTACGCCAGGGCGCACGCGTGCAGCAGCGGGTCGTCGGGGAGCTTGCCGTCGACGCGGATCCACGCCCGCTGGTACGGGTCGGCCGGCCGGTCGCCGGGGCGTACCCAGCCGGGCTCGCCGACGTAGCGCACGTCGATCGGGCGCGGGATCGCCGCCCAGATGCCGGCGCGTTCCGGGTAGCGCGACAGCCGGTGCGCCATGGTCGGCAGCTCGTCCGGTGGCGGCACGTCAACCGGGGCCGGCGCGTGGTGGTCGAGCCCGGCCTCGGTCCGGTGGAACGACGCGGACATGAAGAAGATCGCCTGCCCGTGCTGGGACGCCACGCTGCGCCGCACCGAGAACGAGCGGCCGTCCCGCACGTTCTCCACCTGGTACGTGATCGGCTCGTGCGGGTCACCGGGGCGCACGAAGTAGCCGTGCAGCGAGTGCACCGAGCGGGCCGGGTCGACCGTGCGACCCGCCGCCACCAGCGCCTGGCCGGCCACCTGGCCGCCGTACACCCGCTGCGGGCCCACCGGCGGGCTGACACCGCGGAAGGCCCGCTCCCCCAGCGGGGTCAGGTCGAGCACCTCGAGCAGCTGGTCGACCGCTGCCTGGCCGACGAGCTGGCCCGTCACAGGGAGCCCAGCCGGTGCACCCGCAGGGTGTTGGTGGAGCCAGGGAGGCCCGGTGGGCTGCCGGCGACCACCACGACATGGTCACCCGGCGCCGCCCGACCAAGGCTGAGCAGCGCGTGGTCGACCTGGCGAAACATGTCGTCGGTATGGTCGACGAACGGCACGATGAACGCCTCCACCCCCCACGAGAGAGTGAGCTGGTTGCGCACCGACTGCTCCGGCGTGAACGCCAGCAGCGGCAGCTCGCAGTGCAGCCGGGCGAGCCGGCGTACCGTGTCGCCGGTCTGGGTGAACGCGACCAGCGCCTTGGCACCGACCGCCTCGGCGATCTGCGCGGCGCCGACCGCGATGGCGCTGCCGCGGGTGCTCGGGGCCCGCGTCAGCGGGGGCACGGACGGCGAGCCGGCCTCGGTCGTGGTCACGATCCGGGCCATGGTGGCGACGGTGAGCAATGGGTACTGGCCGATGCTCGTCTCGCCGGAGAGCATGACCGCGTCGGTGCCGTCGAGGACCGCGTTGGCCACGTCCGACGCTTCGGCGCGGGTCGGCCGGGAGCTGTCGATCATCGAGTCGAGCATCTGGGTGGCGACGATGACCGGCTTGGCGTTCTCCCGGCAGAGCTGGACCGCCCGCTTCTGCACCAGCGGCACCTGCTCCAGCGGCAGCTCCACGCCCAGGTCACCGCGGGCCACCATGAGCCCGTCGAAGGCGTGCACGACCGCCTCCAGCTGGGCCACCGCCTCGGGCTTCTCGAGCTTGGCGAGCACCGGACGGCGTACCCCGGCGCTGTCCATGACCTCGTACACCAGCTTGACGTCCTCGGGCGAGCGCACGAACGACAGCGCGACCAGGTCGACGCCGAGACCGAGCGCGAAGCGCAGGTCGGCCACGTCCTTCTCGGACAGGGCCGGCACGCTGACGGCCACATTCGGCACGGAGATGCCCTTGTGGTCGGAGACCGGACCGCCCTCGACCACCAGCAGGCTGATGTCGGGTCCGTCGACGCCGGTCACCTCCAAGGCCACCCGCCCGTCGTCCACCAGCAGCCGGTCACCGGTCCTCACCTCGGCCGGCAGCCGTGGGTAGGTGCAGGAGACCCGACTCGCCGAGCCGATGACCGGCTCGGCGGTGATCACCACGGTGTCGCCGGTGCGCCACTCCACCGGCCCGGCGGCGAACCGGCCGAGCCGGATCTTCGGCCCCTGCAGGTCCGCGAGCACCCCCACCGCCCGGCCGCTGGCCTGCGCCGCGCTGCGTACCAGGCGGTAGGCCTGCTCGTGGTCGGCGTGGGTGCCGTGGCTGAAGTTGAGCCTGGCCACGTCCATGCCGGCCGCGACGAGGCCGTCCAGGCGCTCGGCGCTCGCGGTGGCAGGGCCGATGGTGCACACAATCTTGGCGCGGCGGGTCACGCCCCTGAGGCTAGTACGTCAGGTACGGCCCCCCGCCCGGCCCGGCGCGCGGGGGCTCCCCCGTCCGGGAGCGGCCGACGCCTCAGGCGCATGAACGCCGGGCAGGACCGGCCGCTCGGAGGTGTCGGCCGGAGAGGAGACGGCGTACGGTGCAAGCCGTGGCACCGCGGGGCCGGACGGTGGACCTCGCGTACCCGGTGATCGTGGTTGGGTACGCGGTCCTCGCCGTGTCGGTGATCGCTCCGGTCGCAGCTGGGCTCGGCGTGGTCGCCGCCCGCCTCGCTGGACCAGAGGGGATGTTCGCCGTCGCCTTCGGCACGACCGCTGTGGTCGGCCTGTTCAGTGGGTTCCTTGCCACGCCCGCCCTGCGCCGGCGGGTTGGTCGACCCGGCCCGCCGGTCACGCCGGTGGCTCGCGGCCCGGCTGGCCACGGCGGTCCAGGCGGGCCTTGAGCGCCTGCCCGGCCAGGCCAAGCCCGGTGCCCCCGAGCGCGGTACCGACTGCCGCCCCAGCGATGACCATGGCCTGCTTGACGGTGAGGTCCGGCGCATAGTGCCGCAGCGCGAGGAAGATCAGCGTGTACAGCACCGAGAGCACCGCGGCGCCGGCGAGGCTGACCGCGGTCCACACGGAAGCTTTCACCAGGCCCCACAGCACCTGATGCCATCCGTACGAGATGTACCGCTTAAGCACGTTTTCGCCGCTGGTCGCGCGGGTCGTGTGACGGTCGGTCAGGTCGCGGTCGTCCGCCGGTCCCTGCTCCTGGCGTAGTACGGGAACGGGACCGTCGTCACCGGCCACCGCCTTCTTCGTGGTCGCTGCGGTGCGCCAGGGACCGCCGGCGGAGGCCGCGCCAGCGGAGCCGGGACGCCGCCGCGCCCGTCGACGAGCCAGGACGTCGCAGAGGGCCTGGTCGACCGCCAGGCGGGCAGCTGGCTCGAGGCGGTCGGGGTCCGCCGGCGGCCACGAGGCGCAGGCCCGGAAGATCGCCTCTCGTACCGGGACAGGCCCGCCCCGGCGCAGGTGCTCCCGTTCGCCCGGGTCGAGGGCGGAGAGCAGTGCCTGCCGCCGCAGATAGTCGTCGATGAGCCTGGGGATGAGCCCGTCACACAGCTGGACGACAAGGGGGACAAGCTCGAGGCCGGCCGCGCGGGTCTCCGCGTCCAGCATCGAGCTCTTACCGAGGGCGAGGAAGACCTGCTGTCCTTCGGTGAGCCACTGCACGGGGATGTGCACCCGCCCGAAGAGGAGAGCCGAGGCGAGTCCGCGCCGGTGCTTCGTCCCAAGGCTCCGAAGACTGTTCCGGACCAAGAGCTCCTTGGTCCAGGGCTGCTGCACATCGGTGTTCATACGGGGTCACCCCAGGAGCGTTCCTCCGCTACCTAGAGTCTTACGGATTCTAGTATAGTCGAGTATTGTCTTCTTGAGCTATCTTGAATCTACGCCGCTCACTCCGAGTAAGCAAGAGTTCGCACCGGGCAGACGGGGCGCAGTGGTAGTACTTCGGGCACTGGCCTGGAGGTGGGGGGTGGTGTTCATGGCTACACCCGCGGCGGTGCAGCTAGCACACAAGCTGCGCACGCTACGCGACGAGGCCGGGCTCACGCAGGGAGAGCTTGCCGAGATCTTCTCCCACGACGGCAGGCAGGTCAGCGCGGCCGCGATCTCGTCCTGGGAGAGGCGGAAGCGCCCCGTACCGCCGCCAGAGAACAGGCTTGAGCCCTACGCCAGACTGTCCACGCTGACCGGGTCTCCCCCGCGGCTCGTCCCGGTTGCCGAGCTGACACCGCAGCAGCAAGCAGTTCGGGACCAGCTGCTCGGGGAGCTCCGGCAGCTCCTCGAGCACGCTCGCATCGGGTCGGCGGCCGCTGAGTCGGCCCGGGTCGCGACCTACCGGTCCTGGTTCTTCAGCGACGACGGCCCGGTGGTGATCATCGCTCCCGATGCGCCGCCGGAGGCCCGGGGGCCGTTGTGGGACGACACCGAGCCGAACTACACCGCCCTGCACTCGTTCGCGGACCTCGACGCGCTGATCGAGCTGCACGGGCACATCCGGGCCGAGAACGACCTGAGCCTGCCGGTGTTCTTCAAGCGGGCCTCGATGGTCGCCGCCGACGACCTGTCCGGCCACCTGGTCCTGCTCGGTGGGATCGCGTGGAACCCGGTCACCCGCCGTCTGCTCCGCCAGCTGTCCCGGCTTCCGGTGCGACAGGTCGAAGTGTCCGAGGTGAAGACGGGCGAAATCTTCGCCGTTGGTCACGGCACGGCGGAACGGCGCTTCCTCCCGGTCTGGTCGCAGGCCAAAGACAAACCCGCGCCTGAGCTCGAGGAGGACGTCGGCCTGCTCGCCCGCGTACGCAATCCTTTCAACTCCAGCAGAACCCTGACCTTGTGCAACGGCATCCACAGCCGGGGAGTTCTGGGGGCGGTCCGGACATTGACTGATGCCAGGATTCGGGAGTCGAACGAAGCCTATCTCGCTCAGCATTTCCCGGAGGGCGAGTATGGCCTTCTCGTGAAGGTCCCTGTGTTCCACGGCGAGGCGCTCTCGCCCGATCTGCAGGACCCCGCAAACATCCTCTACGCCTGGCCCGAGGACGCTGTGCCGAAGTCTCGGCGGGACCGGGCATGACGGATAGGACCGGCCCGCGGCCGGCCGGCCCGCGGCCTGACCACGACCGTCTGCTGCGCCGGCTCGAATGGCGCCCCAGCGCGCAGCCGTCAGGTGGACCTCTGGACGCGATTGTCGTCCCGGCGGCGCGCCGCGCGCACCACCTACGGGAGCTCGTCTCACTTGCGGCACGCTGCGAGACGACGCTCGTGATCCTCGCCTCTCACGACTGCGATATCGACGAGGCTGCTGCACTGGTGGCGGGCACACCCGGCAGCGGGCGGGCCGTCCTTGTCACCGTCCCGCTTGAGCACGACCACGGGCTGCTGCGGCTTAGCACCTCAAAGGACTGCTTCCGCGCGCTCAACGGCCACCGGCTGAGCAACCTCAGCCTCAAGCGGAACATCGGGCTGCTGCTCGCCCGGCTCCGCGGCTGGAACAAGATCATGTTCCTCGACGACGACGTCATCAGGGTCACACAGGAGCACGTCGCGCGGGTCGCTCACCATCTCAATGCCAACCGGTTCGCCGGCCTCAAGACGGTGCGCTTCCCGGACAACTCTGTGGTGTGCCACGCCAACCGCCTGACCGGCCGGGCGCAGGGCATCTTCGTCAGCGGGGCCGCACTCGGAGTGAGCACGACCGACAGCCTCGACCTCGAAGTGTTCCCCGACATCTACAACGAGGACTGGTTCGCGCTGGCCGGGGAGGCAGGTACCGCCGGCATCGCCCACGTTGGCAACGTGGGACAGCTCGAGTTCAACCCCTTCGAGAACCCGCAGCGAGCTGAGCACGAGGAGTTCGGCGATCTCATCGCCGAGGGCCTCTACGCGCTCCTCAACGACGGCAACAGCCTGGGCCGGGCGACCGTGCCGTACTGGGACGGCTTCATCAAGGGACGCCGCAGGCTCATCGACGAGATCCAGCGGCAGCTCGAGAAGAACGAGACGCACGAGGGGGTGCAGGCCGTGAAGTCACTACACTCTGCCCGGTTCCGGCTCGACAACATAGCGCCCGAGGACTGCGCGGCCTTCCTGGACGCCTGGCAGGAGGACCGGCGCCGGTTCGCCCTCGCGAGCCAGCTGGCCCGCGGGCATAGGTACGACTACGGGGACGCCTTCGCGGCGTTGGGCCTGAAGCACTGGCAGGAGGCCCGGTTCGGGGTGGTCAGGATGCCCGGTCAGTCCCCGCGGATGGCGCCGCTGAGCCGCAGCCGCTCCTCAACCCGGCCGAGGCCGTCGAGCGGCTGGCGCTCGTCCGTCGGTTCAAACCCGAGCGACCTATAGAGCCGGAACGCGGCGGGATTGGGATGGATCACCCACACGAACACGTCGGCCAGCCCCCGCGCGTGCTCCGCGTTCACAAGCAGACGGACGAGCGCCGACGCGACTCCTCGCCGGCGATACCGTGGATGAGTCCATACGGACTCCACGTGCGGGCCCATCCCTTCGTCCGTGAGGCGCGCGAGCCCGACGATGCTTCTACCTACTTGCGCCACCGCCCACAGACCGGTGACACACGAACGGCGCCAACGCTGCTCAGTCCATGACGACTCGTGCGGCTGCGTCAGTAGAAAGGACTCCGGTGCGTCCCGCAGTGCCGCGAGTCGGGCGTCGCGCGCCAGGTGCCACTCTTCCGGGGACAGCAGGCGGACGTCCACCGGCCCGCGGCCGTCATCGCCGGGGTCCCGGTCGGCCATCCACGCCCTCCCCGTCCGCGGCCCGAGCCGAATCACCACACTGAGTCTCTTCTGTGTGGTACCCCGACGGATCATGTGCCCCAAGGGGAACCGACCCAGTCGATGGCATAGTGTTGAGGCTATCCTGTTGAAGCTAGCGCCAAGTAGCTCATCACATAGGCTTGTCGCGAGAGAATGCTGACTCCCTGCGGATCGACCTAGGGCTTACTCGCACGAAGGTGCCGCTGCGTAGGGCCAGCCCCTGGCTTTACCAATGACTCCATGAGCTCCTGTATATATACATCGCATGGCCGACCGCGCAGCGCAAACAACAAGCCACCTGACCATATGCTGTTCTAGCGCCACTAGGGGATCGGCTTTCTAAGGCAGCCGGCGACCTCTGCCCAGAACAGCGACAGCGTATCCTTTGCCGCGGCGAGTGGCGTTCTCCGGCTGTCGCGCACGATGAGCTCGTCCACTCCCACGGCCTGGTACCTGGCGAGCACGTCGACAACCTGCGGTGGCGTACCGGCAACGACCGAGGCGTCGCTGACGACCGAGGCGTCGCCGCGGGCGGTCGCCGCTCCCGCGGACAGCTCCACCGTGGCGCCTGCCGCGCGCCGGATCGTCGACGGGTCACGCCCGATATCGCCGCAGTGGCGGTCGAGTACCTGGCTCTTGTGGGCGAGCTCCTCAGCCGTCCCCCACGCATGCCATTCGTCGGCGAACTGTGCGGCTATGCGCAGCGTCCGCCGCTCGCCGCCACCGCCGATGAGGATCGGGAGGCGGGACTGCACCGGCTTGGGGTCACACGGGGCGTCGGTGAGCCGGTAGTGCTCGCCGTGGTGCGTTGTCCGGGGCTGTGTGAGCAGCGACCGTATGACGGCGCAGGCCTCTTCGAACCTGTCCAGCCTGCTGCGTGTGGAACCGAGCGCTATCCCGTACGCGGTGTGCTCGTTGGCCTGCCAGCCGGCACCGAGCCCGAGCACGAACCGGCCCCCGGTCACGTGGTCCATGGTGGCCGCCATGTTCGCCACGACCGCCGGATGCCGGTAGGTGTTGCCCAGCACGAGCGTGCCCAGCCGGAGGCGCTGCGTGTGCCCGGCGAGCGCCGCCAGCGTGGTCCACCCTTCGAGCATTGGACCGTCAACGGCGAGGCCGCCGGCGTGGTAGGGCATGAAGTGGTCGCAGACGTAGGCCCCGTCCCACCCGACCGCCTCGGCATGGCGGACCAGGTCGACCACCTCAGCCCACGTTCTTCCCGGGTCTACACAGACGCTGAACCGCACCCCACCAAGCTAGCGGTCGCGTCCCGGCAGGGCGGTACGCCCAACCTCAAGGTCAGTGCTTGCGTACGACGCGCTCCGGCTCGCCTGGCTTCCAGATTGTGACGTCCATATGGCCACCGCTGACCTCCACCGCCGACGCGCCAGTCAGGTCAGCCGCGTAGAAGTGGTCGAAGTCCTGTCCCCGCAGGTCCAGCCCGATGTCCTCGTACAGGTCCGTGGCGAACCTCTGATGTAGCGCCTTGTCCTGGACGTCCTTCACCACACCCCACAGCTTTGCGTCGCCGTCCGTGACCGCTGTGTCGGTGGTCGCGGTGTGCAGGCAGAAGCGCGGGTCACGACCGAGGTCGCGGAACTTGGTGGTGTCCGGCATCCCGACGATCCACAGCTCGTCCTCGAAGATCCTCGGTTCGATCGGGCTGATCCTCGGGTAGCCGTCCGAACGGAGCGTGGCCAGCAGGCAGAGGTTGCGGGTGGCGGCATGGCGGCGGGTGAAGACCGCAGCGATCCGGGGCGCTCGTTCGGTGAGCTCTCTCCACGTCGTCATGGTCGTGACGCTACGACACCTGCGGGCGAGCCCACCCCGAAGGGCGACACCGCCCAACCGCACCTGCCACGACGCGCTCGTAGAGCAGGGCCCCGATACGCGAGACGAACACAGCGACCGGCGCGCGATATACCCAAGAGAGGCCTCTTTACCGGCTCTTATAAAATCATTCTGAAGGCTTTCAGCAAGGCGGGCGCGCAAACCCCAGATACGCGGACCGGGTACGGCGCTGCGCAGCGTTACCTCTCGCGCGTACCAGACATCCTGAACACGCCCGCGCCGCCGCGGCACAACGAAGTGGGCAGCGTCACACCCGGCGGGGTGCCGTCCCGTGTCTATTTAAAGCCACCACGACCCGTGGTCCGGCCGCACCTCCGCCGCCCCTAATGGTGAACCCGCAGGTCACGACGCATTGATCGGAGATACCATGCCTCGCCTGGGGACGCCTCCCGATCCGGTCTCCCTGGAATCAGGGGAAAATCAGTGCGTCCGCCGGATGGGACATCGTCGCCAGTCGACGAAGCTGTCATCATGGCCGTCCAAGAGGCGAGGATCCGGCAGCCAGTAGTGACCAGCGTCTCGGTCGCCCCCAACAAATCAGCTCAGGACGCCACGAGGTACCCGGACCCCGACGCGAGAGTGCCCCCGGACCCCGACGCGAGAGTCCGCCTCCTGCACCAGGCCGGCATCGTCGCCGTCGCGGTCGCCGCGTACTTCCTCGTCCGGGGCGCAACCGAGAGCGCCGCAGCCGAGGCCCTCCGCAACGCCCGCCGCGTGGTCGACGTCGAGCTGGCGTTGGGTCTTTACCACGAGCCGGGTCTACAGGAGGCACTAGCCGGGTCGCCCATGGTCCGGACAGTGCTCAACTGGGTCTACATCTGGGGGCACTGGCCGGTCGTCGTCGTGACCCTGGTGTGGCTGGCGCGGCGGAGCCCCGAGGTGTTCCGCCGCACCCGCAACGCGATGATGGTCTCCGGTGGGATCGGCCTCGTGCTGTTCGCCCTGTTCCCGGTGGCCCCGCCGCGCCTGGCTGGCCTCGGCATGGCCGACACGGTCAGCTTGACGTCGCATTCGTACCGGGTGCTCCAGCCGGCCGCCTTCACCAACCAGTACGCGGCGATGCCGAGCCTGCACGTTGGCTGGAACCTGCTGATCGGGCTCGCGATCGTAGTGACGGCCCGGCGGGTGGTGACCCGCGCATTCGGTGTGGCGATGCCGGTGGCCATGGTGCTCGCCGTGGTCCTGACCGCCAACCACTACATCGTCGACGCGCTGGCCGGCGCCGCGCTGACCATGGCGTGCTGGTACCTCGTCCTCCGGCGCCCGCCCGGCCGGCACCGGACCCGTCGCCCCAGCCTCCGAAGAGATCCGCAGCGACCCGGCACCAGCGTGGTGGCGGGCTACTCCGCGAGTATGTCGAGGACCTGCTGGCCGTACTTGGCGAGCTTGTGCTCCCCGATGCCGTTGATCCGGCTGACGGCGTCCAGGGTTGACGGGCACTCGGCCGCGATCTGGCGCAGGGTCGAGTCGTGGAAGATCACGTACGCCGGCACCCCCTGGTCCCTGGCGGCCTCCGCGCGCCAGGCCCGCAGCCGCTCGAACACCGCCAAGGCGGCCGGGGACAGCTCGGCGGCTGAGACCGCCCCGGCCGGCGGGGCCGCGGCACCGGACGACGCAGGACCCGACGACGCAGCAGCACCGGCCCCTCTCGGAGTCCGGGAGGCTGACGGCGGGCGCGCCGGCTCGCGCCGCAGCATCACCTGGCGCGCCCGGCTCAGCACCTCCCCGCTCGACTCGGTGAGGGCCAGCGTGCCGTAGTCGCCCTCGACCGCGAGCAGCCCCTGCGCCAGCAGCTGGCGGACCACGCCGCGCCACTCGGCCTCGCCCAGCTCGGTGCCGACACCGAACACGGTGAGCGAGTCGTGGCCGTACTGGGTGATCTTGTCGGTCTCGCGGCCCAGCAGGATGTCGATGCAGTGACCGGCGCCGAACCTCTGGTTGCGCTCGCGGTCGAGCCGGAGCACCGTCGACAGCAGCTTCTGCGCCGGGACCGTGCCGTCCCACGACTGCGGCGGCGCCAGGCAGGTGTCGCAGTTGCCGCACGCGGTGCTCTGCTGGCCAAGATACGCCAGCAGCTGGACCCGGCGGCACTGCACCGTCTCGCACAGGGCGAGCATGGCGTCGAGGTGGGCGGTGAGCACCCGGCGGCGGGCGGGGTCACCGCCGGAGCTGTCGATCAGCTTGCGCTGCTGCACGACATCCTGCAGGCCGTAGGTGAGCCAGGCGGTCGACGGCAGGCCGTCGCGGCCGGCGCGCCCGGTCTCCTGGTAGTAGCCCTCGATCGACTTGGGCAGGTCGAGGTGCGCGACGAACCGTACGTCAGGCTTGTCGATGCCCATGCCGAAGGCGATCGTCGCGACCATGAGCAGGCCGTCCTCGCGCAGGAAACGCTGCTGGTTGGCGGCCCGGGTGCGGTTGTCGAGCCCCGCGTGGTACGGCAGTGCCGGGACCCCGTTGCGCTCCAGGAGCTCGGCGGTCTTGTCGACGGATGCCCGTGACAGGCAGTAGACGATGCCGGCGTCGCCGGGGTGCTCGGTGCGCAGCAGGTCAAGCAGCTGCTTCCGCGGCTCCTTCTTCGCCACGATCCGGTACTGGATGTTCGGCCGGTCGAAGCTGTCCACGAAGTGACGGGCATTCTCAAGACCGAGCCGGGACGCGATCTCCGCGCGGGTGGCGGGCGTCGCCGTTGCGGTCAGGGCGATCCGGGGTACGGCCGGCCAGCGCTCGTGGAGCATGGACAGGGCGAGGTAGTCCGGCCGGAAGTCGTGGCCCCACTGGGCAACGCAGTGTGCCTCGTCGATGGCGAACAGCGCGATCGTCCCGCGGTCGAGCAGCCGGATGGTGGCCGCTGACCCCAGCGCTTCAGGCGCCAGGTACAGCAGGTCGAGCTCACCGGCGACGAACGCCGACTCGACCCGGCGGCGGGCGTCGAGGTCCAGCGTGGAGTTGAGGAACCCGGCCCGCACGCCAAGGGTCGTCAAGGCGTCGACCTGGTCCTGCATCAGCGCGATGAGTGGCGAGATGACGACCGCGACCCCGTCCCGGACCAGCGCGGGGATCTGGTAGCACAGCGACTTGCCGCCACCGGTCGGCATGAGCACGAGGGCGTCGCCACCGCCGATGACCTGGTCGATGATCTCCTGCTGGCACCCCCGGAAGCTGTCATAGCCGAAGACCCGGCGGAGCACCTGCAACGCCTCGCCGGTCCGCTGGTCGGTGAGAAAGGCCACCCCGGGATCCTACGAGGTACCTGGGCCCCGGGCAGGCGGGTCGGCCCCGCGCCCATGGACAAAGCTACGGCTCTGAGACTAGGGATCTCGGTCTTCGCTGCCGAGGCGAAGTACCTCAGCGATCTCCTCGACAGTGTCGAGCGCGCCCGAGGCGACTGCCATGACGAGCTCGTAGGCGGCATCGTTGGTCAGCGTGAGCCGGCGGCCGTTGACACCGCAGAAGGCGAGCAGACCTGCCAGTGCGAGCCGCTTGTTGTCATCAACGAGGGCGTGGTTGCGAGCGAGCGAGTGGAGCAGCGCGGCGGCCTTCTGGTCGAGCGTGGAATAGGCGTCATGGCCGAAGGCGCTCGCCTGTGGCCGGGCGAGGGCCGACTCGAGCAGGCCGTAGTCCCGGACCTTGGCATCCGCGCCGAGCACCCGCTCAGCGACGCGCAACAGATCCGGCAGCGTCAGGTAGATCACTCGCCGAGCCGCCGCAGCGCCTCGGCGTACCGCGGGATCTCCTCATCCAGGACCCGGTCGAGCAGCTCGGCGCGGCTGTGGTGGTCGATGTACTCGCGAATGGCTGTGCGCGCGACCTCCTGCATCGAGCGCCGCTCCAGGGCGGCTCGGCAGTCGTGACGTCAGTCTGCGGCGAGGTCCGGCAGCGCTGTCCAGCCCCAGAAGACTCGCTTCACGCGAGTTGGCCTCGCGGCTCCGAAGCCAGGCGAGGATGGCTGTCCTACCGAGGTCAGGCGTTCGGCACGCCGGCCCGCTCCAGCCGCGGTCCTAGCACCTGGGCCTGCTTGACGTGCGCGTCCTCGACAGCGTCTGGCGTCGGCACCTGGTAGGTCGCGAGCGGCTGCAACCAGTCGCGGGGAAGGAAGGCCCGGCCGGGGTCGCCTACGAGCACGCGGGCGCCGCGCGCCGCGACACGCTCCAGGAACCGCTGTACGCGGATGGCCATCTCCTTGGAGTAGAAGACGTCCCCGGCGAGGACGACCTCGGCGGCTGCACCGTCGCCGTCGAGCAGGTCAGCCCCGCTGGTAGTGACCACCACGCCGTTGGTATGGGCGTTGAGCGTGGTCGCGCGCTGCGCGTACGGGTCGATGTCGTTGGCCTGGACGCTGGCCGCACCGGCCATGGCCGCGGCGATCGCCGCCTGGCCACACCCGGCGGCCAGGTCAAGAACCCTCAGGCCACGGACGGTTTCCGGGTGGTCCAGCACGTAGCGCGCAAGAGCCTGGCCGCCGACCCAGGCAGAGGCCCAGAACGGCGGCGGCAGCGCCTGGCCCGCCTCAGCCTCCAGCCGGGCCCAGAGGATGATGGCGTCCTCGGCGAGGTGCAGGCGCAGCTCGGGGACGAAGGGCACCTCGATGAGGCGGACCTGGTCGAGGCCGACCTCGCCGGTTGCCATGCGCGTCTCCTTCACAGTGCGGCGTCGCGCGTCCACGTCGCGGACCGGTGGTCGTTGCGCGTCCGCGTCGCGGACCGGTGCCAGCCCGACCGCCGCGCACCCGACAACCTTAGGTCGTCGGTCAAGCGGTGCCATTCTCCGGCCCGGCCATGCGCAAGATCAACCAGGTACGGCCCCTGCCTGGCCGACCGCCTCGGCGGCCCATCCGACCGCGCACCCGACTGCGGCACCCGATGATCTCGGGCCATCATCCATCGGCGCGCCCGGTTCGCACTGTCCCGCTGGCCCGCCTCTCAAGATCGCGAACGCAGCAACGGATGTGCAGCAAAACGGCACAAACGGCGTCCGCGGTCGCAATCTTGGTGGTGGTACAGCCCGTGGCGGGGGGGAGCGTCCAAAATGCACTATGCGGCAGTGGGGCTATGAGCGGCCCGAGCCCCTGGCTTATGCGATCTCTGTGCCGGCGTACGGTCACCGTACGGTCAGAGGGGCCGATGCCGGGGTCACCGGGGCCGGCAGGTGACCGGCGCCGCCCAGGTACGCGTGGATGCTCGCGGCGGCGGCGCGCCCCTCGGCGATCGCCCACACCACAAGGGACGCTCCCCGATGCATGTCCCCGGCCACGAAGACACCGCCGGCGCGGGTCTGCCAGTCCGGTCCACACTCGACCGTCCCCCGCCCGGTCGGGACGATGCCAAGCTGGGCCAGCGCCTGGTCGGCGTCGGTCCCGTCGAAGCCGATCGCGAGCAGCACGAGGTCGGCGGCCAGCTCCCGCTCGGTGCCTGGAACCGGCGTGACCACCCGCCCCGCCCCCGCACCGGTGACTGTCACCTCGACCACCCGTACCGCTCGGACCCGGCCCCGACCGTCGTCCACAAAGGACCGTACGGCGACCGCGAACTCGCGCTGCCCGCCCTCCTCGTGGGCCGGGTAGGTGCGCAGGACCCAGGGCCAGGTTGGCCACGGGTTCCGGCCGGTGTCCCGGGTCGCCGGCGGGTGGGGGTAGATGTCCAGCTGGGTAACTGAGGCCGCCCTCTGCCGGTGGGCCACGCCCAGGCAGTCCGCGGCGGTGTCGCCCCCACCGATGATCACCACGTGCGCTCCGGCGGCGTCGACTGCGGGGGCCAGAACCCGGCCAGCGGCTCCACCCTCGACGCCCTCGACCGGAACCCCGCCGGCGGCCACCCGGTTGGCGACCACCCGGTTGGCGCCGACCAGGTGCTCCATGGCCAGGTGGACGCCGGCCAGCTGCCGCCCGGGCGTACCCGGAATGTCGCGTCCCCGTAGCGCGCCGCACGCGAGCAGCACCGCGTCGTGGCCGGTGCGCAGCTCGGCGGCGGAGACGTCGACACCGACATCCACCCCGGTCTGGAACCGCACGCCCTCACCGCGCAGCTGGTCCAGCCGCCGGTCGAGGTGGCGCTTCTCGAGCTTGAAGTCGGGGATGCCGTAGCGCAGCAGGCCGCCCGGCGCGTCGTCGCGCTCGTACACGGTGACCTGGTGGCCGGCGCGGGCGAGCTGCTGGGCGGCGGCGAGGCCGGCGGGTCCGGAGCCGACAACCGCGACGCTGCGGCCGGACGGGTCGGCGGCCGGCAGTGGCGTGAAAGGCGCCCGGTCGGCGATCTCGACCTCGATCTGCTTGATCGTCACGGCCTGGTCGTCGCCGCTGATGCTGAGTACGCAGGCGGCCTCACACGGCGCTGGGCAGAGCCGGCCGGTCAGCTCGGGGAAGTTGTTCGTGGCGTGGAGCACCTCGGCGGCGGCGGCCCAGCTGGCGGTGCGGACCAGGTCGTTCCAGTCCGGGATGCGGTTGCCGAGCGGGCAGGCGCCGTGGCAGAAGGGGATCCCGCAGTCCATGCAGCGACCGGCCTGCTGGTGCACCAGCCCCTCGGGCGCGGGGCCGTAGACCTCCCGCCAGTCGCGTAGCCGCACCGGGACAGGGCGGCGGGGTGGCAGGGCCCGCGGGTGCCGCAGGAAGCCGGTCGGGTCAGGCACGCGACACCTCCAGATCCGCTGATAGAGCAGCGAGCGCCCTCCGGTAGTCGCGCGGGACGACCGCGGTGAGCTCGGCCACCGCCGCCGGCCAGCGGGCGAGCAGCTGTCCGGCGACCGCCGAGCCGGTCTCGGTCCGGTGCCGCTCCAGCAGCTCCCGCAGCCCCGGCTCGCCGGCCGGTGGGACCCCGACCAGGTCGACCAGCTCCCGGTTGACCTTGCCGGGGTCGAGCCGCCACACGTACGCCATCCCGCCGGACATGCCGGCGGCCAGGTTGCGCCCGGTCGGCCCGAGCACCACCACCGTGCCACCGGTCATGTACTCGCAGCCATGGTCGCCGACGCCCTCCACCACCGCCACCGCGCCGGAGTTGCGCACCGCGAACCGCTCGCCCACCTGGCCGCGGCAGAACAGCTCGCCGCTGGTGGCGCCGTACAGGATGGTGTTGCCGGCGATGACCTGCTCCTCGGCGGCGAAGCGCGCCGCGGGCGCCGGCCGCAGGATGAGCCGGCCGCCCGACAGGCCCTTGCCCACGTAGTCGTTGGCGTCGCCGAACAGGCGCAGGGTGACCCCCCGCGGCACGAACGCGCCGAAGGACTGGCCGGCGGTGCCGTGCAGGGTGACGTCGATGGTGCCGTCGGGCAGTCCCGCACCGCCGAAGCGGCGGACGACCTCCCC
>DASRIS010000055.1:0-7134 GCA_035649895.1 Micromonosporaceae bacterium
GGTTGTGGTCTCGACAACCCATCAACCTACGAGAAGGGGCCCTTCTGTCTCCCAGCCGACACGGCCACTATTCGCGACTACGACACGTAACCAAGTTCGGACTGTGTGCAGTCGGGTCCTCACTGCGGAAGAGCCGCACCCGTCCGACTTCGACGGGTTCCTCCGCGCGCTCAAGGACTGCGATGTGCCGCCAAAGAACCTGGTCGCCGACGACTCGGTCAACCGCTACATGGCGAACCCCAGCCTACGCGCCAGTGCCCCGAGCAACGTGCCGCTGGTATATGTGTCGAAGGCCGCGATGGCCACCTGCGACGCGCTGCAAGCTGCCACCGAAGAAAACCGCAGAAGCTTCCTCGCCTCGGTCCGCGCCGACCAACTGCTCGACCCGCCACGATGCCGCCCAGAAACCAACGAGCCAGTCGGTGAACGGGTCGGTCTCGCCTACGACGCAGCAGACCTGATGGTCAAGGCGGTCGAAAGCATCGCCGCCCAGCTACGCTACCGCAACTCCCAGCCCTGGGACCCGTCAGCCATCAGACCAATTACCGTATACATCGAGGCACAGCGCCTCGCGGAGCACGGCTTCCATGGCGTCACCGGGCTGATCCAGTTCCGCCGCGACTCTGGAATACCCAACGGCAGAAGACTCTCCCTCATGCGGGTGGAACATATAACCGACACCGGGACGGCACCGAAGCAGGTCTACTGGTGTGAGACCAGCACCCCCGACGTGGCGCCTCCGTCGAGCGACAAGGACATGCTCAATTCGGAGTGCTGGCCGCCATCCCAGCGTCGGAAGTAACGTTCGCGAGAGCCAACACCGCCCGGCGGCGCGCTGGCGTGCTACCGGGCGGTGAGACGGTGCCGGTGTCAGCCGGTCAGGGCCTTGAGCGTGACGAAGCTGTAGCCGCGGGCGCGGAACCCGTCGATGATCTGCGGGAGCGCCGCGGCGTCGAGCGTGGTGCCGTCGTCCGGGTTCGAGCCCACGTGCATCAGCACGATGCAGCCGGGCTGTGCGGCGGCCAGCACCCGGTTGACCACCGACTGCGTGCTCTGGCCACCGGACGTGCCCTGCCACCCCAGCGAGTCGACGGTCCACCGCACCGGCACGTAGCCCAGCGAGTTGACGATCGAGATGGTCCGGGTGTCCCGGTCGCCGTACGGGAACCGGAACAGCGGGCGGGTCTCACCGCCGTTGGCGAGCAGGACCGAGCGTTGCGCGGTGAGCACCTGCGCCCGTACCTGGTCGTCGGTGAGGGCGGGTAGGTGCGGATGGGTGTCGGTGTGGTTGCCCAGCCGGAACCCGGCCACCCCGACCTCGTTGGCCTGCGCCGGGAAGGCCCGCACCCAGCTACCGGTGAGGAAGAAGGTCGCCGGGACGTTCCTGCGGGCCAGCGTGGTACGGATCGACGCCAGGCCGTTGGCGTTGCCGCCCGCGTCAAAGGTCAGCGCGATCACCTTCGAGGTGGTGGGAATCCTGGTCCAGTCGGTGCCGAGCTGCCCCGACGCTGGCGGCGGGTGCGCCGCCGGTGCCCACGCCCGGGCGAACCCGGACCAGGTGCCACCCCGCAGCATCTGCGTGTAGACGGCGTTGTCCGTGCCTCGTACGGCCACGTCGATGCCGCCGGCCGCGGTCCGGGTCGCCGCCGGGGCGTCGATGAGCACCCCACCCAGGCTGCGCCAGCCGGTGAACGAGCCGGTCGAGCTCTCGTTGCGGTAGAGCCGGTTGTCGGTGCCCCGGACGAAGACAAAGGCACCGGTGCCGCCCGGTGTGACGGTGGCCACTGGGGCGGTGTAGGTGCGGCCGCCTAGGGAGGTCCACGACGACCAGGCGCCGGCGGCCAGGGTCCGGCGGTAGACCACGCGGTCGGCCCAGGCAACGTAGACGTCGATGCGTCCGGCTGCGAAGGCGACCGCGGCCGGGCCGGTCACCAGGGTCCCGCCCAGGCTGGTCCACGGTGACCAGGTCCCGCCCGGCAGCAGCGTGCGGGTGTAGAGCCGGTCGTCGTAGCCGCGGACGAAGAGGTCGAGCCGGCCGTCGGGCGCGCCGGTGACCGCCGGGGCCGCGGACAGGACGCCGCCCAGGCTGTGCCATGACCCCCAGGAGCCCTGCGTGGAGATCCTCAGCCATAGGGCGCTGTCGGTGCCCCGGACGGCCACGGCGAGCTTGCCGGAGCCGGCCGCCGCCACCGCTGGCGCGCCGACGAGCACGCCGCCGAGCGGGCTCTGCGCCGACCAGACTCCGTTGGTGAAGGTCCGCAGGTAAGCAGCGTCGTCCTGGCCGCGGTAGACGGCGAGGGTGGAACCGTCGGAGCGGGCGGCGAGCGCGACCGCGGACGTGGCCGCCTGGTCGCTGGCGACCGCCAGCGCCTGCTGGGCGGCAGCGGTGGCCAGCGCCTGCCGGGCGGTCGACCCGGCCGGCAGGCCGAAGACAGCAAGTACGAGAACAACGGCGAAAACTAGACGAGATAGGCGAAGCATGGCACACCTTCTCTACCGTTATAAAACTCTAGTTCGACGATAGGGCCGCCCAGCCCCGCGCCCCAGAGCCGAACGGCCCACAGCCGCCACTGACCCGCCCTACGAGCGGGTCATCCCGAGCGGGTCATCCCCAGCACGTCCAGCGCCTTGTCGAGCTCTGCCTCGGTGATCCGGCCGGCCGCGACGTGCCCGCGCTCGACCACCACCTGGCGGATCGACTTGCCCTCGGCAAGGGCCTGCTTGGCGACTGCCGCCGCCTCGTCGTAGCCGAGCACCCGGTTGAGCGGCGTGACGATCGCCGGCGAGCCCTCCGCGTACGCCCGCGCCACGTCCGCGTTGGCGGCGAGCCCGGCCACGCAGCGGTCGGCCAGCAGCCGGCTCGCCGCGGCCAGCAGCCGGATGGACTCGAGCAGGTTGCGGGCCATCACCGGCAGCATCACGTTGAGCTCGAAGTCGCCCTGCGAGCCGGCGAAGGCCACGGCCGCGTCGTTGCCGACCACCTGGGCGCAGACCTGGCGCACCGACTCGCACACGACCGGGTTCACCTTGCCGGGCATGATGCTCGACCCGGGCTGGAGGTCTGGGATGCGCAGCTCCCGCAGGCCGGCCCGGGGTCCCGAGCCCATCCAGCGCAGGTCATTGGCGATCTTGTAAAGACCCACCGCGATGGTACGCAGCTGGCCGCTCGCCTCGACTAAGCCGTCCCGCGCGCCCTGCGCCTCGAAGTGGTTGTGCGCCTCGGTGAGCGGGAGCCCGGTCTCCTCGCGCAGCCGGGCGATGACCCGCTCAGCGAACCCGGGTGGCGCGTTCAGGCCGGTGCCGACCGCGGTGCCGCCGAGGGGCAGCTCGGCCAGCCGGGGCAGGGTCGACATCAGCCGCTCCACGCCGTAGCGGGCCTGTGCCGCGTACCCGGAGAGCTCCTGGCCCAGGGTGACCGGCGTGGCGTCCATCAGGTGCGTCCGGCCGGCCTTGACCACCTCGGCGAGCTCGACCCCCTTCGCCTCCAGCGCGGCCGCCAGGTGCCGCAGCGCCGGCACCAGGTCGTGCACCACCGCCGCGGTCGCGGCCAGGTGGATCGATGAGGGGAACACGTCGTTCGACGACTGCGACGCGTTGACGTGGTCGTTCGGGTGCACCGGCTGGCCCAGTGCGGCCGAGGCGAGGGACGCGATCACCTCGTTGGCGTTCATGTTGGACGAGGTGCCCGACCCGGTCTGGAACACGTCGATCGGGAACTGGTCGTCGTGGCGGCCCTCGGCCACCTGCGCGGCCGCGGCCTGGATCGCCTCGGCCAGGTCCGCGGCGATCACCCCCAGCTCCGCGTTGACGGCCGCGGCCGCCCCCTTGACCTGGGCCAGGGCCCGTACGTGCGCCGGCTCCAGCCCGCGGCCGGAGACCGGGAAGTTCTCCACCGCCCGCTGGGTCTGCGCCCGCCACAGGGCATCGACCGGGACGTGTACCTCACCCATCGTGTCGCGCTCGACGCGGAAGTCACCCACCCCGCTATCGTGCCTCGGGTCCGTCCACCCCGCGCGGCCCGCCCGGTTAGCGCGGGCCGCCTGGCCCGCCGACCGTGAGCACCGGCTGGGCGGTCTGCGCGTAGAAGTCGTTGCCCTTGTCGTCCACGACGACGAACGCGGGGAAGTCAACCACCTCGATGCGCCAGACCGCCTCCATGCCGAGCTCCGGGTACTCCAGCACCTCCACCTTGCGGATGCAGTCCTGTGCCAGCCGGGCCGCCGGGCCGCCGACCGAGCCCAGGTAGAACCCGCCGTGGCGCTGGCAGGCCCGGGTCACCTGCGCCGACCGGTTGCCCTTGGCCAGCATCACCAGCGAGCCGCCGGCCGCCTGGAACCGCTCCACATAGGAGTCCATCCGGCCGGCCGTGGTCGGGCCGAAGCTGCCGGACGCGTACCCCTGCGGGGTCTTCGCCGGTCCCGCGTAGTAGACCGCGTGGTCGCGCAGGTACGCCGGCACCGGCTCGCCGGCGTCGAGCCGCTCGGCGATCTTCGCGTGCGCGATGTCGCGGGCGACGACCAGCGGGCCGGTCAGCGACAGCCGCATCCTGACCGGATACCGCGACAGCTGGGCCCGGATGTCGGCCATCGGCCGGTCCAGGTCCACCCGGACCGGCTCGTCGATGCCGAGCGCGGCGTCGGTGACGTCGGGCAGGAAGCGGGCCGGGTCGGTCTCCAGCCGCTCCAGGTAGGCGCCGGTCGCGTCGATCCTGCCGCGGGCCTGGCGGTCGGCGGAGCAGGACACCGCGATCGCCACCGGGCAGGAGGCCCCGTGCCGCGGCAGCCGCACCACCCGCACGTCATGGCAGAAGTACCGGCCGCCGAACTGGGCGCCGATGCCGAACTGCCGGGTGAGCTCAAGCACCTCGGCCTCCAGCGCCAGGTCACGGAAGCCGTGCGCGAGCGGTGAGCCGGCGGTCGGCAGCGCGTCCAGGTACTTCGCCGACGCGTACTTGGCGGTCTTGAGGGCGTGCTCGGCCGAGGTCCCGCCGACCACGATGGCCAGGTGGTACGGCGGGCACGCGCTGGTGCCGATCAGGCGCAGCTTCTCCCCCAGGAAGGCGCGCATCCGCGCCGGGTTCAGCAGCGCCTTGGTCTCCTGGTAGAGGAAGGACTTGTTGGCCGAGCCACCGCCCTTGGCCATGAAGAGGAAGTGGTACTCGTCGTCGCCCTCGGCGTAGATCTCGATCTGGGCCGGCAGGTTGCTGCCGGTGTTGCGCTCCTCCCACATGGTCAGCGGGGCGAGCTGCGAGTAGCGCAGGTTCAGCTTCGTGTACGCGTCGAACACGCCGCGGGCGACCGCCTCGGCGTCCCGACCGTCGGTGAGCACGTGCCGCCCGCGCTTGCCCATGACGATCGCGGTCCCGGTGTCCTGGCACATCGGCAGCACCCCGCCGGCCGCGATGTTCGCGTTGCGAAGCAGGTCCAGCGCGACGAAGCGGTCGTTCGGCGAGGCCTGCGGGTCGTCCACGATCCCGCGCAGCTGGGCCAGGTGCGCCGGCCGGAGGTAGTGCGCGATGTCGTGCATGGCCTCGGCGGTCAGCGCGGTGAGCAGCTCGGGCGCCACGGTCAGGAACCGCCGCCCACCAGGGCCACCGACAACCTCGACGCCGTCGGCGGTCACCGGCCGGTACTCGGTGGTGTCCGGGCCCAAGGGCAGCAGCGGAGCGTAGCCGAACTCAGAGGTGCCGGTCATGGACAGGCAGCGTACCGAGCCGTCCCAGCTCACGATCCACCCGCGGCTCAGCGCACAGTCGACCGGTAGGTCAGCCCGCGGACCCGTAGGTCAGCTCGCGATCGACCCGTGGGTCAGCAGGCCGAGGTTCCGTCCGGCCGCGAGCACCAGCCCGTCCGGGCCGACGCCGACCAGGCTGGCGGAGGTGCGGGCGTCCACCAGCAGCCGCCCGGAGCCGGCCTCGACCGCCACCACCCGCCCCGCCTCCCCGTCCACGAACACCGCCGCATGACGGGTCAGCGACGCCTCTGCCTCCGGGCTCACCTCCCGGCGCCACAGGTCACCGCCGCCGCCCAGGTCCACCGCCCGCACCGCGCGGCCGTCGCCGGAGCGCACCAGCGCGACCAGGCCGTCCGTGGCGAGCGCCCGCTCCCCGGGCGCGCCAACCCACAGCTCGCGCCCGTCGTACGCGTTAAGAAGCACCTCCCGGTTGTCCCCCCGGACCGCGGCGAGCGCGCCACCGCCCCCGGCTGGGTCCCGGCGCTGCTCGCACCCGGCCCCCGACGCGGTGCCGAGGTCGTAGCCCGCCTTGCGCCACACCACGCCCCCGGTACGCGGGTCACGCGCCTCAAGCGTGTACCGGCACTGGCCCTGCTGCCGCTGCGCGGTGGAGTAGAGCAGCCGGCCCGCCACCACGACGACCCGGGTGGTACCTCCCGCCTCCGCCTCGCGCACCCGCCGACCCGACGCGAGCTCGACCACCTGCACCTTGCCGCCGAGCGGGAAGCCCAGCATCGGCGGCGCCTCGACCGGTCCGGCCATCCGCGCGTCGAGGCCCGCCGGCACGAGCTCGCGGCTGCCGAGCAGCTCATGGTTAGCGCCGGCGAGCACCTTGCCGACGCCCGGCAGCGCCGTCCGCCAGCGCACGTCGCCGCCGAGCGGGTCGCGCGCCGCGAGCGCGCACTCCGCGAGCCCCTGGCAGGTCAGGGCGAGGACCACATCCCGGTACGTCCACACGCCGACCGCATGCTCGTCCGTCCACCGCACCGCGCCGCTGGTCGGGTCGACGACCTCGTACCCCCGCCTGCCCGCCCGACCGGCGACCACCACCGCACCCGCGTCAGCCCCGGCGACCGCGGCCCAGGACACGTCGCGCGTCCACATCTCCCCCCCGGTACGCAGGTCCCGCACCTCCACCCGCCCCCGCATCAGCACGACCACGGCCGGCCCCGCCGGCACCGCCACCTCCGGCCGCCCGCCGAGGCGCACCTGCCACACCGTCTCCGGCTGCGAGACCGAGCGCATCCGGTCCAGCCAGTCGAGCGTGCCCGGCACCGGGTTGAAGCCAGTGATCAGCACGTACGACACGACGAGCGCGAGCACCCCCACGATGCCGAGCACCACCCCCAACCGCCCGCCGCCCCTCCCCGCCGCCACGGATGCACCGTAGCCCCCCACCAC
>DASRIS010000056.1:0-10252 GCA_035649895.1 Micromonosporaceae bacterium
CTGCATGCCTGCTAAGGCCCGCACGCGGCGGTGGGTGCCGGCCGGTCCGGTGCCGGCTCGGCGGGTGCCGGCCGGGGTCTTCTGGGCTGGCCTGTTGCTCGAGCGCGCGTTGCAGCGCCCGGTAGACCCGGCCGAACCGCAGCGAGTCGGAGCTGCTCAGCAGCAGGATCTCCTGGCCATGCCACCGGGCCCAGATCTCGCGGACCACGACGCCGTGCACGTGCACATGGTCCAGGCCGCGAAGAACCAGCTCGACCAGCGGCCAGCCCACGCCGAGTATGGCCAGCGAGGCGGCGAGCCGGAGCATGAGCCGCAGCGGCAGCTGCGAGATGCCCGCGCCGAGGCGGAATGTAAGGGGCGTCTTGGCCACGTACCCGGCGGCGATCACCGCGGCGAGCGCGAACAGGACCCACCGGGCCCGGCGCCGGGACCTTGCCCGCGCGTCCGGCGGGCCACGCTGGTGCCACACGTAGGTAAGCTCGTCCAACCGGTAGCGTTGACCATCCACAGTGTACTCTGTGGAGGTCACCGACACGGAAGGATCGCGGTAGTAGACGCTCATTACCTATGAGGGTAGGTCCATCCGACAACTTTCGGTCATTACTCGGTCGCATCTGGTGGTGTCGGGTAGCCGCCATCATGTCTGGCGCGTACCCCTGACGGCGTTGTAGCCGGGGGGCGCCAGGCTGTGGCGGACCCGTAGTCTGGCGAGCGCCCGACCTGTGGCGGCACGCGGACGAGGAGGCAGGCGTGGGGGAGCTCGTACGGCTGGAGACCAAGGACGGGATCGGCACCATCCGGCTGGACCGCCCGCCCATGAACGCGCTCAACACCCAGGTCCAGGAGGAGCTGCGGGCGGCGGCGACGCAGGCGGCCGGCGACGACGAGGTGCGGGCGGTCATCGTGTACGGCGGCGAGAAGGTGTTCGCTGCCGGCGCCGACATCAAGGAGATGGCCGAGATGTCGTACGTCGACATGTCGGCCCGTGCCGGAGCACTGTCCAGCGCGTTCGACACGGTTGCCCGGATCCCCAAGCCGGTGGTCGCGGCGGTCGCCGGCTACGCCCTCGGCGGTGGCTGCGAGCTGGCCCTCGCCTGTGACTGGCGGGTTGCCGCGGCCGACGCGAAGCTGGGCCAGCCAGAGATCAAGCTAGGCATCATCCCCGGGGCTGGCGGCACCCAGCGGCTGGCCCGGCTGGTCGGCCCGGCCCGAGCCAAGGACCTGGTCTTCTCCGGCCGGATGGTCGACTCGGGGGATGCGCTGCGCATCGGGCTGGTCGACCGGGTGGTGCCGTCCGGGGAGGTCTACGCCGCAGCGGTCGAGCTGGTCACCCCGTACCTCAACGGTCCGGCCCAGGCCTTGCGCGCGGCCAAGCTCGCCATCGACCATGGCCTCGAGCTGGATCTCGCCTCCGGCCTGGCGTGGGAGAGCCAGCTGTTCGCGGCGCTGTTCGCCACCGATGACAAGCGGGAGGGCATGGCGGCCTTCGTCGCCAAGCGGGCTGCGGACTTCACCGGGCGCTGAGCCCGACGTACGCCGGACCGTCCCTGCCCCAGCCCTCCGTGCCCCCGGGCCGTCCCGGCCCCCAGCCATCTCTGCCTGGGCCGTCCCTGCCCTGTCACCGGTCGAACCTCGGCCGATCGTCGGAGTATGGTCGACGGTCGGACTAGCGCACGGCGACAGTGCCCTACCAGGCCAGCCGTAGACTCGCGCCATGCCTGCGGATGGGTTGCCAGGGCGAACGCACCAGCTCGGCATCGACTTCGGCTCGTCGAACACGGTGGCCGTGGTGCGCTGGCCGGACGGGCGGGCCCGGCCCCTGCTGTTCGACGGCTCGCCGCTGCTGCCCTCCGCCGTCTACGCCGAGCCGAGCGGCGCCTTGGTTGTCGGCCGGGATGCCGTGCAGAGCTCCCGGCTGGACCCGGCCCGCTTCGAGCCCAACCCGAAGCGCCGCATCGACGAGGGTGTCCTGCTGCTCGGTGACCGCGAGGTGCCGGTCGTGGACGTGGTCGCGGCGGTGCTCGCCCGGGTGGTGGAAGAGTGGCGCCGTACGGTCGGCGGCGCGGCCCAGCCCAGTGTCACCCTGACGTGCCCGGCGGTGTGGGGCGGGCCCCGGCGCCGGGTGCTCACCGAGGCCGCGGCGCGGGTGGGCCTGCCACCGGCCCGGCTGGTGGCCGAGCCGGTGGCCGCGGCGGCCTACTTCGCCCAGTGCCTCGGGCGGGAGGTGCCGATCGGGTCGGTCGTGGTGGTGCACGATGTCGGTGCGGGCACGTTCGACGCGAGCGTGGTCGCGCGTACCTCGTCAGGTTTTGACGTGCTGGCGGTGGACGGCCGCGATGACATCGGCGGCGTTGACGTTGACGCCGCCGTGATCAGCCATCTGGAGCAGCTCTACGCCCCGCGCGCCCCGCAGGCGTGGGCCCGGCTCAACTCGCCGTCCACTGTGGAGGATCGACGGGCGAAGCGGCTACTGTGGGATGACGTCAGGGCCGCCAAGGAGCGGCTGTCCCGCAGCCCGGCGGCCGACCTGGTGGTGCCGCTGGCCGACATCGAGGTCCACCTGACCCGCGAGGAGCTGGAGGTGCTGGCCCGCCCGTTGCTGGAGCAGACGGTCCGGGTCACCCAGGGCGTGATCCGCTGGTCGAACCTTGCGCCCGGCCGGCTGGCCGGCGTGTTCCTGGTCGGCGGGTCCAGCCGCATCCCGCTGCTGGCCACGTTGCTGCACCGGGACCTGGGCGAGCCACCGGTGGTGCTGGAGCAGCCGGAGCTGGTGGTCGCGGAGGGGAGCGTGCTCGCCGGGGTACTCGCCCTCGGCGAGCACGAGCAGCCCGCACCCGGCCCGGCGACCGGGATGCTG
The DNA here is from genome assembly GCA_035649895.1 of Micromonosporaceae bacterium. Lineage (GTDB taxonomy): Bacteria > Actinomycetota > Actinomycetes > Mycobacteriales > Micromonosporaceae > DASSUC01. The sequence goes on from DASRIS010000056.1 coordinate 2,858, forward strand.
CCCCGGCTCACGCCGGAGATGTTCGGCGCGGCCGGCATGCCTGCCGCGCCGGGGCGGCGGGTGGTGGAGGCCGCGGAGCCCGGCGCGGCCGGCTTGGCGCCGGTGTCGCCGGCTTCGGCCTTCGCGGCGCCGGTCTCCGGCCCGCCCGCGGTGCCCGGAGCCGCGGCGGCACCCGCCGGCTCGTCCCCTCCCGAGCGGTCGGTCGGTCGGGTCATCGTGCCTGGGGCGCAGCCTCCGTCGCGCCCTCGATCTCCAGCCGCCCCCGTGGCGCGGACCGTGCCCATGCCGCGGTTCGACCAGCCCGCGTACCCGCAGGGCCAGCCCGGGTATCCGCAGGGCCAGCCCGGGTATCCGCAGGGCCAGCCCGGGTATCCGCAGGGCCACCCCGCGCTCCGGCCGCAGGACCAGCCGGCGCCCCAGCAAGCGGCGCCGCGCCAGCCGGTCCAGCCGGCGCCCCGACAGGCTGCCCCGCACCGGCCGCCGCGGTACCCGCCCGGGTCGCCCGCGCCCGTGACCTACCAGCCGTCGGCGAGATCCGGCGCCGGGCGGCGGCTTCTGGCCCGGCTGCTCATCGCGCTGCTGCTCGTGGCCGTGCCGCTGGTCGCGGCCGTACTGGCCTACTACATCACCGCTGACCAACTTCCCGATCTCGACACGATCCTGCGGAACTGAGCGCTGCCTGAGCGCCGGCCCGGGTAACGGCTTGGACTGACCGCAGCCTGCGGCGGGGGCAGGCGGGGCAAGGGCCACCAGGCCTCGGCGGCGACGGAGCGCAGCGATGAGAGCATAGGGTCCCAGTAACCCGCTACCTTGGCCGACGCTTCAGACGGGAGCGCACATGACGGACCGGATCGAAGGCCACGGCGGGCAGCTGGCGCTGGCGGCGCTGCGGGCGTACGGGGTCGGTGAGATGTTCACCCTCTCCGGCGGTCACGTCTTCCCGCTCTACGACGCGGCGCACGCGACCGGCCTGCCGATCCTGGACGTGCGGCACGAGCAGTCGGCGGTGTTCGCCGCGGAGGCCGTGGCGAAGCTCCAGCGCCGGCCGGGCCTGGCCGTGCTCACCGCCGGCCCCGGGGTCACCAACGGCATCTCCGGCCTGACCAGTGCGTTCTTCAACGCCTCGCCGGTGCTGGTGATGGGCGGCCGGGCACCGGCGTTCCGGTGGGGCGCCGGCAGCCTCCAGGAGATCGACCACCTGCCGCTGGTCGCACCGGTGACCAAGCACGCCGCGACCGTGCCCGCCACGGACGAGATCCCCGGTGCGGTGGTCGCGGCGCTGACGGCCGCGCTCACCCCGCACCGCGGGCCAGCCTTCCTCGACCTGCCGCTGGAGGTGGTCTTCGGGCACGGCGAGGCCGCCGCGCCCGAGCGGGCGGCCGTACCGGTGCTGGAGCCGGACCCGGAAGAGGTGGAGCGCGCGGCGGCCCTGCTCGCCGGGGCGCAGCGGCCGGTCGTCATCGCCGGCTCCGACGTGTACGGCGGCGACGCGGTCGCCGCCCTGCGCGAGGCGGCCGAGGCGCTCACCCTGCCCGTCTTCACCAACGGGATGGGCCGGGGCGCACTGCCGCCGGAGCATCCGCTCGCCTTCGCCAAGGCGCGCCGGGCCGCGCTGGGCGGTGCCGACGTGGTCCTGGTCGTCGGCACGCCGCTGGACTTCCGGCTCAGCTTCGGCGACTTCGGGGAGGCACAGCTCATCCACGTCGTGGACGCGCCGTCGCAGCGCGCGTCTCACGTGACCCCGGCGGCGGCGCCAGCGGGCGACCTGCGGCTCATCCTCTCGGCGCTGGCTGACTGGTCCGGCCAGCGGGGGGACCACGCGGACTGGGTCGCCGAGCTGAGGACCACCGAGGAGGCCGCCGCGGCCAAGCACGCCACGGAGATGGCCGCCGACTCCGACCCGATCAAGCCCGCCCGGGTGTACGGCGAGCTGCGGCGCGTCCTGGACCGGGACGCGGTGACCATCGGCGACGGCGGTGACTTCGTCTCGTACGCCGGCCGTTACCTGGAGCCCGCGGTCCCTGGCAGCTGGCTCGACCCGGGGCCGTACGGCTGCCTGGGCACCGGCATGGGGTATGCGCTGGGCGCCCGGGTCACCTACCCGGACCGCCAGGTGTGCGTGCTGATGGGCGACGGCGCGGCCGGCTTCTCGCTGATGGACGCCGAGTCGCTGGTCCGGCACCGGCTGCCGGTCGTCATCGTGGTGGGCAACAACGGCATCTGGGGGCTGGAGAAGCACCCGATGCAGGCCATGTACGGCTACGATGTCGCCGCCGACCTCCAGCCCGGCCTGCGCTACGACGACGTGGTACGGGCGCTGGGCGGGGCGGGGGAGACGGTGACCCGCCCGGACGGGCTCGCCCCGGCGCTCAAGCGGGCCTTTGACGCGGGCGTGCCGTACCTGGTCAACGTGCTCACCGACCCGGCCGACGCGTACCCGCGCTCGTCCAACCTGGCCTGAGGAGCGCGACCGTGCCGGCCGGGGCGCTCGCCGCGATCGTGCTGGACTGCCGGCGCGCGGCACCGCTGGCCCGCTTCTGGGCCGAGGCGCTTGGCTGGGCGGTCCGGCCGTACGACGACGCGGAGGTGGCCCGGCTGGCCGCGCTCGGCCATACGCCGGAGACCGACCCGACGGTGGCGGTGGACGCGCCGGACGGCAGCCTGACCCTCTTCTGCGTCGAGGTGCCTGAGCCAAAGTCGGTGAAGAACCGGATGCACCTCGATGTCCGGCTCGCCGGCGTGGCTCACCTCGACCGGCTGCTCAGCCTGGGCGCGACCGTGCTGGACCGGCAGCCGGGCTGGGTGGTGCTGGCCGACCCCGAGAGCAACGAGCTCTGCGTGCTGGAGCCGGACGACCGTTCCATGTAGCGGACAGCATTCGCGGACTGCGGATGCCGGTAGCGACCGTCGTGGCTATGGTGGCGGACGGGATGACCGTACCCGAAACTCTCGCCGACCTACCTGATCTGACGAGGGAAGACGTGGTCGAAGCTCGCCGGTTCGCCGCTGAGGCGGTCTGTGAGCGGGAGCTGCCGCTTGGACGAGGTCGTCCTCGATCGGGCCCGACTGGAAAGTCGAACGCTGATCTCTGCGGACACTGACTTCGGCGCGCTTCTAGCGGTTTCTGGTGCCATCGAGCCATCCGTGCCTAGCATAACGTTGCGCCGGCCGCGCTCACGGTCGGGTAGCCCGAGGGTGAGACTCCCTCGGGCTACCCGACCGTGGCCTGCCACGTATGGGAGGTGCGGTGACGACGAACAGCGCACAGCAGTTGGTTCGGGTCTTTGTGAGTCATACGTCGGACATGGCTGCGTACCCGACGGACCGATCGTTCGTGCAGGCCATCCTCGACGCGGTAAGCCGGGCCAAGTTGGTGGCGGTCGACATGCGGTACTTCGCGGCGGGCAGCGCCCCGTCCGCGGAGTACTGCCGCCAGCGGGTGCGCGAGTGCGAAATCTATGTGGCTTTGGTGGGGTTCCGGTACGGCTCTATAGTGCCGGGCGACAGCATCTCGTACACCGAGCTGGAGTTCAACGAGGCGACGGCGGCCGGCAGACCCCGGCTGGTTTTTCTGCTGGACGAGAATGCGGAACTACCGGCGGCGATGAGCGACTCCGACCAGGGGCCGGTCCGGGGGTTCCGGCAACGGCTGTATGACGGCAGCTTGATCGTACGGACGTTTACTTCCGCCACCGGACTGGAACTGGAGGTGTTCCACGCGCTGATCGAGACAGTCGACACCCGCCGGTCAACCTCGCCAAGGCAACTGCCGCCGGATGTGTCGGCCTTCACCGGACGAAGTGAGGAACTTAGCGAGCTGGACGGCCTGCTGGCAGCGGTGGACCGGGCCTCCACCCAGATGATCTCGGCGGTGTCGGGAACCGCTGGGGTGGGTAAGACGGCGTTGGTGGTGCACTGGGCGCATCGGGTCGCCCCTCGCTTCCCGGACGGTCACCTGTACGCAGACCTGCGTGGCTACGATCCCGAGCGGCCGATGTCGACCGCGAGTGTGCTGACGGCGTTCCTGCGCGCCCTTGGTGTTCCCGCTGCCGACATCCCCCACGAGGCGGACGAACTGGCCGCGCGTTATCGCACGTTGTTGGACGGTCGGCGGATGCTGGTGGTGCTCGACAACGCTGCCTCGTCTGAGCAGGTCCGGCTGTTGCTTCCCGGCACGCGGACTGTCCTCACCGTGGTCACCAGCCGAGACAGGCTGGCGGCGTTGGTGGTCCGCCATGGTGCCAGGCGAGTTGACCTGGATCTGCTTCCGCTCGACGACGCGATCGAGCTGTTGCGCACGCTGATAGGTAGACGCGCGTCGACGTCGAACCCGAGGCGGCTGCTGAACTGGCCCGGCAGTGCGCCCGCCTGCCTCTCGCGCTCCGGGTAGCAGCCGAGCTCGCCGCCGCGCGTTCGCGCACCGCGCTCGCGCAGCTGGTGCGTGAGCTGGCCGACCAACAGCGGCGGCTGGACCTCATGGACGCCGGTGGCGACCCACGTACTGCGATTCGTACCGTATTCTCCTGGTCCTATCAGCATCTTCCGACGGGGACCGCCCGGGCCTTTCGGTGGCTCAGCCTCCACCCCGGTGCCGACCTCGACCGCTACGCGGCAGCCGTCCTCATCGGCACCCTCCCCGTCGAGGCCGATCGTCAGCTCGACCTGCTGACCCGCGCCCATCTCGTTCACCTCACCGGTTCGGGGCGGTTCGGCATGCACGACCTGCTACGTGCGTACGCCACCGACGTCGCCGCCCATACTGACTCGGACGAGCAACGGCAGGCCACGTTGACCCGCTTGCTGGACTACTACGTGTCCACCACGGCCGCCGCGATGGACGCCGTGCACCCCGCCGAACGGCACCTACGGCCTCCCGTCGCCATCCCTGAGCTGCCTATCCCGTCGTTTGCCAACCCGGCGGCGGCCCTGACGTGGTTGGACACCGAACTGCCCAACCTGGTCGCCGTCTGCATCTACGCGACCGACCATGGCTGGCCCGACCACGCCACGCGGCTGGCCCGCATCCTATTCCGTCATCTCGACGGAGGCCCCTACACGGAGGCCCTGACGATCCACACGTATGCCTGTAAGGCCGCCCGCCGCCTCGGCGCTCCGGACGCCGAAGCCCATGCGCTCACGAACCTAGGCGCCGTCCATGCGGCTAACGGCCGTCACGCGCAGGCTGTCGGCCATTATCAAGAGGCCCTCGCACTATTCCGCGAGACCGGTGATCGCACTGGGCAAGCCCGCACATTGGGCAACCTCGGCCTTGCCTGCGAAGGGCAGGGACGCTACGACCAAGCGGTCGTGCACCATCAGGAGGCCCTCAGTCTTTTCCGGCAGATCGGCGATCGTATCGGCGAGGCCCGTGCGCTGAACGGCCTCGGTGTGGTCTATGGGCGGCAGCGCCACTACGTCCTCGCCGCCGACCACTATGAGCACGCCCTGGCCATCTTCCGCGAAGCCGGCGACCGCTTCGGCGAGGCGTATGCGCTAGACAACCTCGGCTTGCTTCACGGGCGGCAGGGGTACCACTCCCGAGCCCTCGACCATCACCGGCAGGCACTCACCCTCTACCGCGAGGTCGGTAACCGCGACGGTGAAGCCTTTGCGCTGGACCACCTCGGCCTCACCTATGGGCGACTGGGCCGATACGACCAGGCTGTCGACCACTACCAACAGGCACTCATGCTCTACCGGGAGATTGGCGAGCGCAGCGGCGAAGCTGAGGCGCTCAACAATCTTGGCGAGACCCTGCGGGACGCGGGGCGGCCCGAACAGGCACGCGCTCAACACTCTGCGGCGCTTGCCTTGGCCGTGGAGACGGATGACCCCTACGAGCAGGCCCGTGCCCACGACGGCATCGCCCATACCTACGGCGCCACCGGCGACCTGGACCAAGCGCGTCGCCACTGGCATGAAGCGTTCGTCCTCTACGTCGATCTCGGCGTTCCCGACGCCCAAGACATCGGCGCGAGCCTGAGGGCGCTGGAGCAGGCAGCGCCCGAACAGGGGTGATGCCCACCTGGGTGGTTCTTTACGCGTGGGACGTCGACCGCCGTGACCACAGCGCGACCGGTGCGACATTGATCGATCGGTCAGTCAGAGGCGATAGAGCGCGGCGCCGACCTGGCCGCCGCTGGCTATCGACGTCAGCAGGACGAGATCGCCGGCCGCAGTGCGACAATCGGCGCGCAGGACCGCCAGTCCAGCGGGGATCGACGACGTGAACAGGTCGCCCGCGGGCCATGGCAGCTCGACGATGCACCGCGCCAGGGCGGGCCACCGGTGGCGCAGGCGTTCCGCGAGGTCCCGCGCGACTGACGGCGGGATCACGGCTCGGATCGCGGCCGGGTCGACCTCCAGTGCCTGGCACAGCTCCGCCACCACGGCCGGCAGGTGTTCCAGCACGGCCTCGGCCAGGACGGACCGTTCCGTGCTGCGGATGTAGTAGGCGCCGGGATCGTGGGTCGCCCAGGCCGCGAACGCATCGACTAGGTCATCGCAGCGGTGGCCGTGGAACCCGAGGAACCCGTGCACCTGTTGGGGATCGGCGCGCAAAAGCAGGGCCGAGCCCATGGCGGCCACGGGTGCCTCCGGGTCGTCGGGCGCCCGCTCCTCGACCTCCGAGGCCACGACGAGTGCGGCCATCGACCGACCGGCCTCGATGAGGGCGCAGGCAATCCGGCACGCGTCGAGCAGGCCGAGGCCACCGTTGGTGAGGTCGAACCCGAGAACGCTGCCGCCGGCCGACGTGGTGCCGTCGAAGCCCAGCTCGCCGGCGGTGATCGCCGCGATGGCCGGCTCGGCGATCATGCCGCTGCGGTACAGGCCCGCGTGGATCAGTGTATCCACAGTGGATGCTGGTATGCTCGCCTCATCCAGACATTGCGCCGTGGCCCGCCCGATGAGCCCCAGTGTGGTCGGGGCGGAGCCGTCGGGCCAGGCGATCCCCAGCCCGGCGATCCGCACCGGGATCTGGCGGCGAAGCCGGGGGCGCGGTGGCGCCGGCCGGGGGGAGACCGCGCCGGTTACGATCCGCCCCGGCAGGTCGTCGAGCGCGTAGAACGCGTTGCCGACGTTGATGCCGGAGCCGGCGATGCCGAACATGAGGCGCTGACCCGAGGAGATGCGCCCATCCCGGCTCGCGTCGTGCAACGCAACGATGTGTGTCGTAGTGGATGTGTTGCCCCGTTCGGCCAAGTTGTTGATGACGTTGGCGTCGCCGAACGCCCGCGTGCCGAAGGCTTGGTTGAGACGGCGGATGACCGACCTGATCGTGAGCAACGACGTCTGGTGCGGGATGATGCGGTCGATGTCGGCGATGGAGAGTCCGGCGTGGGCCATCGCCCTGGTCGTGTGGCCGATGCCCTCCCGCACTCCGGCGTCGCTGAG
>DASRIS010000057.1:0-22638 GCA_035649895.1 Micromonosporaceae bacterium
AGTCTATCTCCTGCGCGATCCGGTACGCCGACGCCTCGATCTCCCGCTTCTGGAACCCGGCCTCGATCGCGTCCACCGCTGAGCCGTACTCGAACACCCGCTCCATCAGCGCCACCGCCGCGTCCTCGAGCTGCGCGGTCATCGCCTCCACCGCGTACGAGCCGGCGAACGGGTCCACTGTGGACACAATATCGGTCTCGTACGCGAGCACCTGCTGGGTGCGCAGCGCCAGCCGGGCCGCCTTGGTGGTGGGCAGGCCGATCGCCTCGTCGTAGGCGTTGGTGTGCAGCGACTGGGTGCCGCCGAGCACCGCCGCCAGCGCCTGCACGGCCACTCGTACCAGGTTGGCCTCGGGCTGCTGCGCGGTGAGCTGGACCCCGGCCGTCTGGGTGTGGAAGCGCAGCATCCACGACCTCGGGTTGCGCGCGCCGAGCTCGTCGCGCATCAGCCGGGACCAGATCCGCCGCGCGGCGCGGAACTTGGCCACCTCCTCCAGCAGCGTGGTGCGGGCCACGAAGAAGAACGACAGCCGGGGCGCGAAGTCGTCCACGGCGAGCCCGGCGGCGAGCGCGGCGCGCACGTACTCCACGCCGTTGGCGAGGGTGAACGCCACCTCCTGCGCGGGCGTGGCGCCAGCCTCGGCCATGTGGTAGCCGGAGATGGAGATCGTGTTCCAGCGCGGCAGCTCGGCCCGGCAGTAGGCGAAGGTGTCCGCCACCAGGCGCAGCGACGGCTTCGGCGGGAAGATGTACGTGCCCCGGGCGATGTACTCCTTGAGGACGTCGTTCTGCACCGTGCCGTTCAGCACCGCCGCGGCCACCCCGGACTCCTCCGCCACGAGCTGGTAGAGCAGCAGCAGCACGGCGGCCGGGGCGTTGATCGTCATCGAGGTGGAGACCTGGTCGAGCGGGATCTGCTGGAACAGCCGGCGCATGTCCTCGACCGAGTCGATGGCGACCCCGACCTTGCCCACCTCGCCGTGCGCGACCGGGTGGTCCGAGTCGTACCCCATCTGGGTGGGCAGGTCGAACGCCACCGACAGCCCGGTGGTGCCGGCCGCGAGCAGCTCCCGGTAGCGGGCGTTGGACTCGGCCGCGGTGCCGAAGCCGGCGTACTGGCGCATGGTCCACGGCCGGGCGGTGTACATCGTGGGGTACACCCCCCGGGTATAGGGGTACGCACCCGGCTCGCCGAGCCGTTCCGCCAGGTCCTCGGGTACGTCGCCGGGGCCGTAGACCGACTTGACCGGAAAGCCCGACTCGCTCCTGCGGGCGGCCGTGGTGTCCTCCATAACCGCAGATCGTAGGGTGGTCCGGGGGACTGCCTCTCGGCCACACACCGGAGGTGTTGCGCACACCCCCCAGGCACCCCGCAAGATAGGGGGGTTGACGCTAGCCCCCTGGACCCGACGACCCCCTCGGCGGCTCACCTGTGACTTCGACAACCTCAACCTGGAGCGGCACGCCGCCGGGCGGCCGGGCTGCTCCGGGCGCGACCATCGGCGGGCGCTACGCGTTGCGCTCCGCAATCGGCACCGGCGGCATGGGCACGGTCTGGCGCGCGTCAGACACGCTGCTACGCCGCGAGGTCGCGATGAAGGAGGTGGTCTGCCCGCCCGGCCTCGCCCCCAGCGACCGCGACGCGATGTACGAACGCACCCTGCGCGAGGCCCGGGCCGCCGCGGCGCTGTCCCACCCGAGCGTGGTGCAGGTCTACGACGTGGTGATGGAGGACGGGCGGCCGTGGATCGTGATGGAGCTGCTCGACGCCCGCAGCCTCGCCGACATGGTGCTGGAGGACGGGCCGCTGGCCACCCGGGCGGTCGCCAAGATCGGCATCGCCCTGCTCGGCGCGCTGGAGGTGGCCCACGCGGCCGGCGTGCTGCATCGCGACGTCAAGCCGGCGAACGTGCTGATCTGCGTCGACGGCCGGTGCGTGCTGACCGACTTCGGCGTCGCCCGCATGCCGACCGACGTGCAGCTCACCACGCCCGGCATGGTGCTGGGGTCGCCGCACTTCATCTCGCCCGAGCGGGCCATGGGCGGTCCGTTCGGGCCACCGTCGGACCTCTTCTCGCTCGGCGTCACCCTCTACACCGCGGTGGAGGGCCGGCCGCCGTTCGACCGGGGTGACCCGATCGAGACGATGCACGCCGTGGTCGAGGAGCCGCCGGCCCCGCCGACCCGGGCCGGGCCCATCGCCGGTGTCCTCTACGGACTGCTGGAGAAGGACCCGCAGCGCCGCTGGGACGTGCCGACCTGCCGGAGGGTGCTGCGCGACCTGCTCGCCGGCCCGCTGGCGAACAAGGCCCGGGACCATGTCACCGACCCCTACTCGGTGGTGTCCAAGCCGCGCACCCCACCCCCGCCCCCGCCGGCCGTCTCCGGCAGCAAGATCGGCGGGCGCGCCATGGTGGACCCCAACGAGTCGCTGGAGGAGGCGATCGCCCGGGCGCGCGCCGGACGCGACCGCTCGGGCGCCGCGCCGTCGGGTGCCGGCGACGCGAGCCCGTCCCTGGACCTGCCCACCGGCGCGGCAACGGCCTTGGACCTGCCCACCGGCGCAGGGACAGCCCTGGACCTGCCCACCGGCGCAGGGACAGCCCTGGACCGGCTCACCGGCGCCGGAACAGCCCTGGACCGGCCCACCGGCGCGGGAGCGACCCCGCTGGACGAGACCGACGCCGCTGGCGGGTCGGTGCCGCCCGACCAGTGGGCCGAGTCGGCAACGGCCTGGGTCCGCCCTGGCGAACGGCCGGCCACTACGCCGGGCGGTGGCGCCCGGGCCGGCACGCCACCTCCCCGGGGCGGCGGGAGCTGGACGCCACCGGTCCCGGGCGGGCCGGGCCGGGCCGGCGCCCGGTCGCACCGGCGGGCCGCCCACAGCGGTGGCCCCGGCGCGGCGCTGTCCGGGGCCCGCGGCTGGCCGCGCTGGGCAAAGGCCGCAGCCGGTGCCGGCATCGCCGTGGTGGTGCTGATCGGGGCGCTCGTGTTCGCCAGCTCCGGCTCCGACCCCACCCCGCCCGTGGGCACCGGGCCCAGCGCAACGGCGAGCGGGCCGGCGTTCGGGGTGCAGACGCTGCGCGAGCGCGGCGTCGAGGTCAACGTGCCGGAGAGCTGGGTGCGGGTGGCCACCCGCAACGCGACCTACGTCGAGTTCGCCCACCCGGAGGACCGGGAGCGCTGGGTGCGCATCAACTTCACCAACGACCGCGATGCCAAGCGCCTGCTGACCGTCGCCGACCAGAGGTTCGCCAACGGCTACGGTGACTGCCCGACATACGAGCACATCGGCCTGACCAACGAGGAGCTGGGCGGGCACCCCGGTGCGCAGCTGGAGTACCTGTGCACCCCGGCGGGCAAGCCGCTACGGCACGGCATCTGGCGGGTGACCGTTGTGGGCGGGAAGGCTTACCACGTCTACATGTCGGTGTGGGACTCCGCCTACGCCGACAGCAAGCCGATCTTCGACGAGATGGTGCAGTCGTTCCGGCTGGTGACCTAACAGCGCGCGGTGCGGGCGGCGGTCGTGCTATCAAAACGGGCATGGCGACACCGGTGGGGCGGGTAGCCCTCGACGAGCTGCGGGACCGGGCCGAGGCGTGGCTGGCCGACGACCCTGACCCGGCCGACCGCGATGAGCTGGCCGCGCTGCTGGGCCGGCTGCCGGACCCGGCCGCCGCGGCCGAGCTCGCCGACCGGTTCGCCGCGCCGCTGGCCTTCGGCACGGCTGGGCTGCGCGGTGCCCTGCGGGCCGGCCCGAACGGCATGAACGTCGCGGTGGTCCGCGCCGCAGCCGCCGGCCTGGTCGGCTGGCTCGCCGCCCGAGGGGCGGGCGGCCCGCTGGTGATCGGGTACGACGCCAGGCACCGCTCCCAGCGCTTCGCCGAGGAGACGGCGCGGGTGGCCACCGGTGCCGGCCGGCCGGCACTGGTGCTCCCGCGCCCGCTGCCCACCCCCGTGCTCGCCTACGCGGTGCGGGCGCTGGGCGCCGCGGCGGGAGTGATGGTCACCGCGAGCCACAACCCGCCGCAGGACAACGGCTACAAGGTCTACCTTGGGCCGGCTCTCGGCGGCGAGCTGGGTGCGGGCGCACAGATCGCGCCCCCGGTCGACGCCGAGATCGAGGCCGCGATCCGCGACGTCGGGACGCTTTCCGCGGTGCCGCTCGGCCCGCCCGGCGAGGTGCTGGACGAGAGCGTGGTGAGGTCCTATGTGGACCACGCCGTGGTGGTGGTGGACCGGGACGGGCCACGGGACCTGCTGGTGGCGTACACGCCGCTGCACGGGGTGGGCGGTGAGGTGCTTGCGCAGGCGATGGCCGGGGCCGGTTTCGCCGCTCCCGCGGTCGTCGCCGAGCAGGCGGCGCCCGACCCGGACTTCCCGACGGTGACCTTCCCCAACCCGGAGGAGCCCGGCGCCATGGACCGGCTGGTCGACCTGGCCCGGCGGATCGGCGCCGACCTGGCCGTCGCCAACGACCCGGACGGGGACCGGTGCGCGGTGGCCGTGCCCGATCCCGCCGCGCCGGGCGGCTGGCGGATGCTGCGCGGCGACGAGCTCGGTGTGCTCCTCGCCGACCACCTGATGCGCCGCGGCGTGCGGGGCCGCTACGCCACCACGGTCGTCTCCTCCACGCTGCTGCGCACCCTGTGCACGGCCCGGCGGCTGCCGTACGGGGAGACGCTGACCGGGTTCAAATGGATCGTGCGGGCCGGCGCGGACCTGGCCTACGGCTACGAGGAGGCGCTGGGTTACTGCGTGGCGCCGGGACACGTGCGCGACAAGGACGGCATCACCGCCACGCTGCTCGTGTGCGAGCTCGCCGCCGGCCTGCGGGCCGAGCTTCGCTCGCTCCCCGACCGCCTGGACGAGCTGGCCGCGGAGTTCGGCGTCCACCTGACCGACCAGCTGTCGGTACGCGTCGACGACCTGGCCGAGATCGGCCAGGCGATGGAGCACATCCGCAGCCGCCCACCGGCCGCCCTGCTCGACGAGCCCGTGGTCGCCATCTCCGACCGGCTGCCCGAGGCGGACGTGTTCGCTCTGCGTACCCAGTCGGCCCGGGTGGTGGTGCGGCCCTCCGGCACGGAGCCGAAGCTCAAGGCGTACCTGGAGGTGGTGGAGCCGGTCCCGGACGGCGACGTGACCGCCGCCCGGGAGCGGGCGGCCGCGTCAGTGCGGGCCCTGCGGACGGAGACCGCCGCCGCCCTCGGCATCTGGTAGCCGCGGGTTCCGGGTTTACCGGGACGACGACGGGCGCGTGCCGAGCGCGGCGTCGATCGCGCGGGCGAGCTCGGCGAGGACGTAGGCCACGGACGGGCGCACCGTGGACTGCTCCAGCAGCGTCTCCCCGGCGAACCCGGCACCGCTGGCGATCTCCTCGAGGCGCTGGTGCGCCGCGTCCAGCTGCGCGCCGGACAGGCCCAGCGCCGGCTCCATCCGCACCGCGGCGACGAGCGCGGCCAGCGCGGCGGTGCGCTCCTCGGGCGCTGTGCCGCCGGTCAGCGCCGCCGCGAGCCGGGCCCGGGTCTCTGCTTCGGGACCCGGGTCGGCGGCCGGGTAGCGGCGCAGCACGATGACGTCGAGGGCGCTCTCGTCGCGTACCCCGACCACGCCCCGCTCGACCAAGGCGTCCAGCACCGCCTCGCGCAGCCCGTGGCGGAGCCGCTGCACCCAGGAGGCGGCCGGAAGCGTCGCGTCCGCGGCGACCCGGGCGAGCACGCCGTCGGCCACCCGGTCCCCGGTCGGCTCCGGGTCCCGTACCGCCACCCCGCCGTCGACGACCGCCAACCGCCCGCGCAGTGCCAGCTCCACCAGAACCGCCGCGGTCAGGCCCAGGTCCAGGGCGATCCGCGAGGTGTTGGACCGGCCGGTCTCGTCGTCGTACGCGAGCAGCAGCAGCTCCTCGGCGAGCGCAAGGTGCGTCATGGCCCTAGGACACTACGCGCCCTGCGTGCGGGGCGTCACGCTAGGCCCGCACGGCTCAGCGCAGCGTCGACCCGGGCCGGACGTGGTGGCGCGAGGAACCGCTCCCAGCCGGGACCGCGCGCCAACGGCGTCAGAACCGGGGCATCCCGCCGAACTGGCGGTCGCCGGCGTCGCCCAGGCCCGGCACGATGAACGCCCGGTCGTTGAGCCCCGCGTCCACCGAGGCGGTCACCAGGCGCAGCGGCAGGCCGGAGCGCTCCAGCCGCTTGATGCCCTCGGGCGCGGCCAGCGCGCAGAGCACGGTGATGTCGGTGCAGCCGCGGTCGGCGAGCAGCCGGCAGCAGTGCTCCAGCGACCCGCCGGTGGCGAGCATCGGGTCGAGCACCAGCACCGGCAGGCCGGAGATGTCGGCCGGCAACGACTCCAGGTAGGCGCGGGGCTGGAAGGTCTCCTCGTCCCGGGCCAGGCCGACGAATCCCATCGAAGACTCGGGCAGCAGCGCCAGCGCCGCGTCCGCCATGCCGAGCCCGGCCCGCAGCACCGGCACCAGCAACGGGGGGCTGGCCAGCCGGGCCCCCTCAGCCTCGGCCACCGGCGTGTGCACCGGGTGCAGCTCGACCGGGAAGGTGCGGGCCGCCTCGTACAACAGCATGCTCGTCAGCTCGTGCAGCGCGGCGCGGAAGGCGCCCGAGTCGGTGCGGGCGTCGCGCATCACGGTCAGCCGGGTCCGGGCGAGCGGGTGGTCAACGACGAGAACGTCCACGCCGACAACGTACCGGTCGCAGCCGGTGTAGCGGCCGGTCGGTCCGTATGGACAAGATCACTGTCGGCCCCGGCGCGTAGACTGCCGGATATGACCGCGAGTGTGGCAACCCCCGGCGTCGATGCGTCGCCGGACCGGCGCACCGGCCTGGCCGACCTCGCCGACATCACCCGCTCCGAGGCGGCGCTGCGCCGGTTCCTGCACGGGCTGCCCGGGGTGGACCAGGTCGGCGCCGAGCAGCGGGCGGCGATGCTGGCCACCCGCTCGATCAAGACCACGGCCAAGGCCTGGGCGATCGACCTGGCCATCCGGATGGTGGACCTGACCACGCTGGAGGGTTCCGACACCCCGGGTAAGATCCGCGCGCTGTGCGCCAAGGCGGTCCGGCCGGACCCGGCCGACCCGTCCTGCCCGGCGGTCGCGGCGGTCTGCGTCTACCCGGCGATGGTCCCGGTCGCCCGGGCCGCGCTCGCCGGCTCCGGGGTGCACCTGGCCAGCGTGGCCACCGCGTTCCCGTCCGGGCAGGCGGAGCTCGCGGTCAAGCTCGCCGACACCAGGGCCGCAGTGGCGGCCGGCGCCGACGAGATCGACATGGTGGTCAACCGGGGCGCCTTCCTCTCCGGGCGGTACGGCGAGGTGCTCGACGAGATCGTGGCCGTCAAGGAGGCGAGCGGGCCGGCCCACCTGAAGGTCATCCTGGAGACCGGCGAGCTGGCCACCTACGACAACGTGCGGCGGGCCTCGTGGCTCGCGATGCTCGCCGGCGCCGGCTTCATCAAGACCTCCACCGGCAAGGTGCAGCCGGCCGCCACCATGCCGGTGACGCTGGTGATGCTCGAGGCGGTGCGCGACTTCCTCTCCGCCACCGGGCAGCGGGTCGGGGTCAAGGCTGCCGGCGGCATCCGCACCAGCAAGGACGCCGTCCGCTACCTGGTCATGGTCAACGAGACGGCCGGCGCCGAGTGGCTCGACCCGGCGCGGTTCCGGTTCGGCGCCTCGACGCTGCTCAACGACCTGCTCATGCAGCGCACCAAGCTGCGTACGGGCCACTACAGCGGCCCCGACTACTTCACGCTGGACTAGCTGGATGGCGCGTAACACGGCGCTCGCTCGGCGCGGAGGCTACGAGTCGTAGGGCGTAGCCGAGCGTCACCTAACGCTTCCGGTCACCGGACGGGTACGCTTGCCCAACCTTGGGGGCCAACACCTTGGTCAAAACTCGCCCAAAAATCGAGTTTTTGCAGGTCAGAGCATCGATCATGGGGGACATGTCATTGGCCACCCGGCAGTACCTGGACAGCCATCCGTGGATCACATTCCGGTCCTTGTCGATGCTGGCCTGCCAACGCCAGCGTGCCACCTGCTGTCCAACTACTACAACCGCACGCGCCAGCGTTACTACCAGGTCTTGGCGGAGACGAGCCGGCCACCGTACCCCGTCGAGCGGTTCGTCTCTTACGCACTGGTCGGTTTCGTCGAGGAGCTGCGCGAGCAGCTGAACATCATCCGGCAGCAGCAGTTCAGCGTCGCGTGGATCAACTATGTGCACGAGGTGCACCATCGGTCCAGCTCACCGACGACCGCCCGCCAGCGGGAGCTGGTCCTCTCACTCCCTGCCGGACGGTACACGGCAACATCGACCATCCGCCGCCTCACCCCGATGTTGGCCGAGCTTTACGCGGGTAAGCAACAGAAGACGGTGACACGTGACCTAAACGTCTTGGAGACCGCCGGACTGATCGAATGGACCGACGCTGGCGTCCGCCCACGCGTCGAGACCATGGCGGCTTTCTTACCCTTACGGCAGATCGACAGATCGACAGGTCGCCGAGGTCGGAGACCGTGTCGTAGATGTCACCGGACGGATGCTGCCACGCACGGCACACGACGTGCCGCGGTCCGGCCCACCCGGCCGCGCCGCCACGCCCGCCAGCTACCGCAGTACCCCGCGCGGGCGTGGCGAGTGTCCGCCAGGCACATCCGGGGCATCCGGGATCGGGGGACAAAGAGGAAGGTCAAGATAGGATGAGGACCATGGTGCCCTGGTCAGAGACCATTTATGAGTATTACCGCAGCCTGCGGAGCCGCCAGAGTCCCGTCACGGTGGACTGATCGTCATGACTGTCTTCGAGTACGCTCCGGCGCCCGAGTCCCGCTCGGTCGTCGACATCAAGCCGTCGTACGGCCTGTTCGTCAACGGCGAGTTCGTCGAGCCTGTGGACGGGGCCGGGTTCAAGTCGGTCTCCCCGTCGTCCGAGGAGGTGCTGGCCGAGGTCGCCGAGGCCGGCCCGGCCGACGTCGACCGCGCCGTCGCCGCCGCCCGGGCAGCCTACGACCAGGTCTGGAGCCGGATGTCCGGCCGCGACCGGGGGCGCTACCTCTACCGCATCGCGCGCATCATCCAGGAGCGGGCGCGGGAGCTGGCGGTGCTGGAGTCGCTGGACAACGGCAAGCCGATCCGCGAGGCGCGCGACGTCGACCTGCCGCTGGTCGCCGCGCACTTCTTCTACTACGCCGGCTGGGCCGACAAGCTCGCGTACGCGCTGCCCGGCGCGGGCTGGCGCGGGGCCGGTGGCGGGCACGGCCGGCGCGAGCCGCGGCCGCTGGGCGTGGCTGGCCAGGTCATCCCGTGGAACTTCCCGCTGCTCATGCTCGCCTGGAAGATCGCCCCGGCGCTCGCCTGCGGCAACACGGTCGTGCTCAAGCCGGCCGAGACGACCCCGCTGTCCGCCCTGGTCTTCGCCGAGATCTGCCAGCAGGCGGAGCTGCCGCCCGGGGTGGTGAACATCGTCACCGGAGCCGGCGACACCGGCGCCGCCCTGGTGGGCCACCCGGGCATCGACAAGGTGGCATTCACCGGCTCCACCGAGGTGGGGCGGCAGATCGCCCGGGCCGTGGCGGGCACCCGCAAGCGGCTCACCCTCGAGCTCGGCGGCAAGGCCGCCAACATCGTCTTCGACGACGCCCCGATCGACCAGGCGGTGGAGGGGATCGTCAACGGGATCTTCTTCAACCAGGGGCACGTGTGCTGCGCCGGCTCCCGGCTGCTGGTCCAGGAGTCGGTCGCCGACGAGCTGCTCGACTCGCTCAAGCGGCGGATGGCCCGGCTGCGGGTGGGCGACCCGCTGGACAAGAACACCGACATCGGCGCGATCAACTCCGCCACCCAGCTGGAGCGGATCCGCACCCTCTCGGAGATCGGCGAGCAGGAGGGCGCCACCCGCTGGTCGGCGCCGTGCGAGCTGTCCGACCGGGGCTTCTGGTTCGCGCCGACCATCTTCACCGGGGTCACCCAGGCGCACCGGATCGCCCGCGAGGAGATCTTCGGCCCGGTGCTGTCCGTGCTCACCTTCCGGACCCCGGCCGAGGCCGTGCAGAAGGCGAACAACACGCCGTACGGGCTCTCCGCGGGGGTGTGGACCGAGAAGGGCTCGCGCATCCTGGCCATCGCCGACCAGCTGCGCGCCGGCGTGGTGTGGGCGAACACGTTCAACCGCTTCGACCCGGCGTCGCCGTTCGGGGGCTACAAGGAGTCGGGGTACGGCCGCGAGGGCGGCCGTCACGGGCTGGAGGCCTACCTTGCCTGAGCTGCGAGTGCCCGTACGCAAAACCTACAAGCTCTTCATCGGCGGGGCCTTCCCGCGCAGCGAGTCCGGGAGGTCGTACGTGGTCTCGTCGGCCTCCGGGCAGTTCCTCGCCAACGCCGCCCTGGCCTCGCGCAAGGACGTGCGGGACGCGGTGGTCGCCGCCCGGGCCGCCGCGCCGAAGTGGTCCGGCGCGACCGCCTACAACCGGGGGCAGATCCTCTACCGGGTCGCCGAGCTGATGGAGGGGCGGCGGGCCCAGTTCGTCGACGAGGTCACCGCGTTCGGCGAGGACGAGTCCACAGTGGATGCGGCGGTGGACCGCTGGGTCTGGTATGCGGGGTGGTCCGACAAGATCGCCCAGGTGTACGGCGGCGCCAACCCCGTCGCCGGCCCGTACTTCAACCTCTCCGCCCCGGAGCCCACCGGCGTGGTGGGTGTGGTGGCCCCGGCCCAGCCGTCCCTGCTCGGCCTGGTCAGCGTCGTCGCCCCGGCGATCGTGGGCGGCAGCACCGTGGTGGTGCTCGCATCCGAGCCGCGCCCGCTGCCGGCGGTCAGCCTCGCCGAGGTGCTCGCCACCTCGGACCTGCCCGGCGGGGTGGTGAACGTGCTGACCGGCCGGGTGGCCGAGACCGCACCGTGGCTCGCGTCCCATATGGACGTCAACGCCCTTGACCTGTCCGGGGTGGACGACCCCGAGCTGGCTCGGCAGCTGGAGGAGGCGGCGGCGGAGAACCTCAAGCGGGTGCTGCGTCCGGCGCCGCACACGGTGGACTGGGCGGCCGAGCCCGGCATCGAGCGGATGACCGCGCTGCTGGAGACGAAGACGGTCTGGCACCCCAAGGGGGTGTGATGGGGCCGGACGGCGGGGTACGGGCATCGCCTGGACACCCGGCCAACTAGGGTGGGTCCCGCAGCTGTAGATCCCACTCGCGTACGGAGGTCGCCGTGGCCCGCCAGTCATCCGGCCGGCGCAACACCGAGGACACCGACGGAGCGGGCGCCGCGCAGGCCGGCGGCCCCGGCACCGGCGGCACGGTCCCGGCGGGCGGCTCCGGGGCGGGGGACGGGGATCTGACCGGCGGCGGCCTGTCGGCGGACTACCTGCCCGACGGCGCCGAGCCGGATGGGGTAGGCACGGTGGGGCGGGACCCCGCGACCACCGACCTGTGGGCGCGGGCGCGTATCGACCCGATCGAGATAGCCCTGCCCCGGGGCACCGGTTACACGCTGCGGGCATACCGGCCCGCGGCCGAGCTGACCCCCACGACCGCAGAGGTGGACGAGGACGACCCGTTCGCCCGGCTCGCCGGGCCGCGAACGGTCGACGAGGACGAGGTCATCATCCTCGACGACGAGTTCGCCGAGCTGGCCGCCGAGGAGAGCGAGGAGGCGCCCGCCGGGCGCGGGCGGCGCCGCCGGGGCGCCGGCAAGGCCGGCGCGCAGGACGAACCCGAGGTCGACGAGCGGGCCGCGGGCGAGGCCGACGGGCAGGACGAACCCGAGGACCTCGCCGAGCAGGACGAGGCCGACGAGGCTGACGCTGAGGAGGTGCCGATCTTCCTCAGCCACCGCGGGAAGCTACTGCTCTTCCGTACGCCCGAGTCGCTGGTGGAGTTCGTCCGCTCCGGCGCCGAGCACGACCTGGCCCAGCTCGACACCTGGTCGGACGTTGCTGCGCGGCTGCGGCCCGAGGACGTGGTCCCGCTGGAGGAGGACACCTACGAGCTGGACCTCGTGGTGGACAACCTGCGCGGCGGCCACGACACCTGGGACGCCGACCTGCTCATCGAGGCTGGTGAGATTGCGCGCGACCTGGCGTACGCCCTGCGCCTGGAGGCGATCCAGACCGCGCTGGCGCCCGGCTCGCCCCTGGACGACCTCGACGAGGCGCTGCGCGCCGGTGCCGGTGGGGGTCTCGGTGGCTTCCTCGCCCGCCGCCGGCTCCGCAAAATCGGGGCACAACAGGCAACCCTAGGGTGGCGCACCATCATCGGGAAGATATCCAGCGCTGCGGTCTGGCGCGAGTGAGCACGACCAGGGAGCATCAAACCTTGGCACACGACTGCGGGTGTTGTTCGGCGCTCGCCCACACCGGTAGCCACGGGCAAAGTGGCTCGGCCGTGGGGAACGATGCTGCAGTCCCGGGAGGAGGACACTGCCGTGGCGCTCGTGCGGGTGTACTGCGGTCTCGCATCGGCTGAGCTGAGGGCTCAGCCGACGACCGCGGGCGCATGGCTTACGGTCGCGGTCGTTGACGACGCTGGCCGGCTGCTCGACGTCTGCGAGGTCAGCGACGACGCAGCCGGTTACGCCCGTCTCGGCACCTTGCTGGCGGAGCGGTCCGGCGGACCGACCGGCGTCTGTATCGCCGCGGACAGTGACGACCACCTCGTGACCATGCTCCTCACCGCCGCCGGCCGCCCCCTGGCGTTCGCCGACGACGACCTGGTCGACGACTTCGCCGAGCGGTTCGCCGACGACGAGTCCATGGAGGAGATCGAGTCGCCGGCTGCGGTGCGCCGCGCGATAGGCCTGGCCCGGGCCCTTCAGGCCGGCGTGATGTCCGCGGTCGCCCTGCCGGCACCGCGCGACCTGGCCGTGCTCAAGCCGGTGCTCTCCGCCCACTCCGCGGTCGCCGTCGGCCGGCACGCGGCTGCGGTCGCCCTGCGTGAGGTGCTCCGCGAGCTCTACCCGGCAGCGCTGCGTGCCTATCCAGACCCGGCGGAGCGGGTGTGCCTGGCCGTGCTGGACGCCCTGCCCGAGCCTGGCCGGGTGGCCGCCGCCTCCAGTCCTGGTGGGTCCTCCGGGCACGCACGCGGCAACGGCGAGCCTCTAGAGAGCA
This sequence comes from Micromonosporaceae bacterium, assembly GCA_035649895.1. Classification (GTDB taxonomy): domain Bacteria; phylum Actinomycetota; class Actinomycetes; order Mycobacteriales; family Micromonosporaceae; genus DASSUC01. The sequence goes on from DASRIS010000057.1 coordinate 13,123, forward strand.
TCGCCGCCGCGCTGACCGCTGCGGGAGTGGCGGACAGCCGGTCGGTGGCGGAGGTGATCACCGCGCTGCGGGTCGCCGTGGCGGAGACACCCCATCGTGGCGGGGTCAGCAGGTCGGTCACCGCGACTGCGGCGGAGACGGTACGGCAGGCGGTCGCAGCTGTCCGGGCCTTTGACGCCGCAGGCGGCGCCCTGATCGGCGCGCTGGCCGAACGGGCGAACCCGCCCGCGAGCCGTCCCCGGGTCAACCGGCTCACCGCCCAAACAGACGCCCAGGCCCCCGTACGGGCGACCGACCGGCCGCCGGCACACGGGCCGGCAGCCGAACCCGGGCAGGTCCGGGTCCCGGTGCCGCGGCGGGCCCGCCCGGTCTCGCCGGCCGCGGGTCCGGTCTCCGCCGCTCCAGCCGCCTCGGCGGCGCCGTACCCGCCCCCCAGTCCGCTCCCGGTACGCCCAGTCTCCAGCCCCCCGGAGTACCCGGCCGCCGCCCACCTGGCGTCGCCCCAGCCAGTCTCCGGCGCTCCAGCACAGGTGTGGCCCGTGTCCGGCCCACCGGTCTCCGGCGCACCGGCAGCAGCACACGGCAGGTCCGTCCCGCCGCCACCGCCGGGCATCACCCCCATTCCCCGGCGGCCCGCGACGTCCGGGTCGACCCGACCGGCCGCTGCGCGACCCGCCTCCGCACCCCCAGCCTCTGCCCCTCCTGCCTATGGGCCGCCACCCCGGCGCCCCATGGCCGCCCCGGTGCCGGAGCCGGCCGCCGCGCCACTCCCGCCCCCGCCCCCACCGCCGGCAGCGGCGCCTGCCGCCGCAGCGGCGCCGGTGGGACGGTCGGGGCGGGCCGCAGGCTTCGGCATCACCGACTACTCGCCACCGATGCCGGCTCCGCGGCCCGGCCATGACGAGCCCCGGTGGGGCGGCGACGCCGGCCACCACGCGGCGGAGCCGCCGCAGCAGCCCGGCTCCCGGGCCAACTGGCCGCTGGTGAGCCCGTACGGCGAGGCGGAGGCAGCACCACCGGCTACCAGCCTGGACCCGCCGCCGGATCGCCGGGAAGGCCGGGTCAAGCCGCCGTGGCAGTCCGACGACATACCGGCCGAGCCGCCGATGCTGCGGCTGGTGGAGCCGCCGCCACTGGCCGACCCTGCGCTGCGCGACCCGTTCGCCGGCGGCTTCGGGGGCGAGCTGCCGACCGACGTACGGCTGGACCCGCCGTCGCTGCGGCTCGTCGAGGGCGAGGGCAACGGCCGGTCGGTACCTCGGGGCCGGCGCAACGCCTTGGTCGACCAGTCGCCCGAACCGTCCGCCTCCGGCAACGACGACAACGACCTGCTGATCTTCGCGGCGGCACGGTCGGCGTGGTTCACCGGACGGAGCGAGGAGGATGTGCCGTCCTGGGAGACGACCTCTGCCGACTACGGATGGCGGGCAGCCGAGCAGGCGGCCGAGCCGTCGATCGGCGACTCCAACACCGCCGGGCTGCCCCGCCGGGTGCCTCAGGCCAACCTGGTGCCGGGCTCGCCGGAGCTGCCCGACCGTCCACTGCGGATCGTCCGTGACCCAGGCAGCATCGCTGAGCACACCAACGGATACTTCCGGGGCTGGCGGCGCGGCCGCGAGATCGGTGGGTACGCGGTGGGGGGGCGGCCAGGCCGGGACAGCGCGCACGGCTGGGACTTCTCCCGGGACCCCGACAGCGGCGAGTACGAACAGCCGCAGTACGAGTACCGCCAGGCGGCGTACCGGTCCTGAGCGGCGGCCAAGTCTGTAGCTGGTAGCAGAGCAGCGGGGTGTGCATCTGAGCTGCACACCCCGCTGTTGTGACCGCGCGGCTGCTGTGACCGCACGCTCGCGAGATCAGGCCTACCTGCGCCCTCCGGACCCGCGCCCTCCGGACCCGCGCCCTCGGATCCGCGCCCTCGGACAAGCCGAGCGACCCTGGCCCAGGCGCGCCCGTCAGGGGCGGCGTCCGGACCAGGGTCGCTGGGTCGGAAGGCGTGCTACGGAGAGACGTGCTCCGGTCAGGCGCGTGCCGCGGTGCGCTGGCGGCGCATCGACAGCACATACTCGACCAGCGAGATGAGCACATGCTTGGTCGACTCGCGGCCCCGGGCGTCACAGGTCACGACCGGCACTTCCGGCGAGATCGCCAGAGCGTCACGTACGTCGTCCGCGCCGTGGTACTGGACCCCGTCGAAGCAGTTGATCGCAACGAGGTACGGCAGCTGCCGGTGCTCGAAGAAGTCGATCGCAGCAAAGCAGTCCGCGAGCCGGCGTGTGTCAACGAGCACGACCGCCCCGATGGCGCCTCGGACCAGCTCGTCCCACATGAACCAGAACCGCGTCTGGCCCGGGGTGCCGAACAGGTAGAGGATCAGATCGCGGTCGATCGTGATCCGGCCGAAGTCCATGGCGACCGTCGTGGTTGTCTTGCCCGGCACCTGGCGGTTGTCGTCCACGCCCTCACCGGCCGACGTCATGATCGCCTCGGTGGTCAACGGCGTGATCTCCGAGACCGAGCCGACCAGCGTCGTCTTGCCGACGCCAAAACCGCCAGCGATGACGATCTTCGCAGACGTCACCCGTCCAACCATCGAGCGGGGCGCCATCTCAGAGCCTCCGAAGTCCACTCAGCACCCTCTCCAACAGTTCTGTGCCTACCGCGTCGTTATCTTCGAACGAGGTCGGCTCGTACACCGCAACCAGGCCGTCCGCTGCCATGTCGGCGATGAGCACCCGCGCCACGCCGAGCGGCAGCTGCATCCGCGCGGCGATCTCGGCGAGTGACTGCAACCGGCCATCGCAAAGAGCGGCGATGAACTGCTGCTCCCGACCGTTTCCTGCGCCGTCCCGGCCGCCAGCGGTTCGGCCACGCACAGTGGTCTCAACCAGGGCCTCCAACGCGATCTCCAGCCGAGGCCTGGTCCGTCCACGGGTGACGGCGTACGGGCGGACCAGCGCACCGGTCGGTTCATCGCGATCGGTCATCGCCGTTCACCCCCTCACTGGAAACTCCAGGCACTGTCATCGCGTCTGGTCGACACATCTCGGTCGGTCGACAGCCGGCCGGTCAGCGCAGCATCGGGGCCGCGGCCCGGGCTGGTGGCGTCAGGGCGTCGCCCACGCGGTCCACCAGGAGCGCCATCTCGTAGCCGACCTGGCCTACGTCGCAGCTCCGGGCGGCCAGCACCGCAAATGACGAACCGTCCGAGATGGACATGAGGAAGAGGAACCCGTTGTCCATCTCCACCACCGTCTGCAGCACCGCACCCCCCTCGAAGCAGCGAGCCGCACCCTGGGTGAGGCTGACCAGACCGGAGGAGATGGCGCTCAGCTGGTCGGCGCGGTCGCGCGGCAGGTCCCGGGACGACGCGAGAAGCAGGCCGTCCGCGGAGACGGCGACCGCGTGTGCAACACCTGGGACACGGTCGGCGAAGTTGGCCAGTAGCCAGCCGAGATCTTGCGTTGTAGTCATCCGTCCTGCTCCTTGCCGGCCTGCGAAGATTGCGACCCGGTCGTTGTGCGCTCTGGCGTCTTCAGGTCAGGACGCCTGCCTTCCGCCGCCGTACCCCCGTCCGGCGCTGAGCCCCTGATGGCGCCGTCCGGCGCTAAGCCCCTGGGTTGCGAACGGCCTCGCTGCACCCCCCGGTGGTACGCCGACAGTAGGCCTCGCACTGCTTCCGGCGTACGCCGGTGCGAAGTGTTCGCGTTCTTGTCCACGCCGCCGGGCACCAGCTGTGCCATCGGCACCCGCTTGGGCAGGCCGGCGCCGGTCACGTCGGACGCCCGGGACTCCGCGGCTGCGGTAGCCGCCCGCCACCCGTCGTCAGCGGCGCTTTCCCAGCTTGCATAGTCCTGTGCGGGGACCCGCCGCACTCCGGCCGACGCTGCTTCGCGCCCGGCCGCCTCTGTGTGGTAGTCGGTACCGGCCGGCGCCTCGGTGCGCGCCGAAGGGCCTCGGCCGGCGGAAACTGGCCCACGGTCGCCACCCGGCTGGGTACGCGGTGATGCCGCCGAGGACGCACCCTCTTCTGGCACCGACCGCCGGGTGCGGAACCAAGCGGACTCCAGCTCTCGGAAGATCGGCAGCTCCATCGTCTCGTCCACGAACCGGGGCCGGCTGTCCGGCGCCGATCCGTACCCTGTGGTTTGCTCCGCCGCTGCCGCGCCGTCCTCGCCGCGGACCCGAGGAATCTCGGCCGTCATGTCGAGAGCGGCGGCAAACTGCTCCGGTACGGCGGGCGGGCCGCCGTTGTCGGACGTCTCCGCGGAGGGCGGAGGTGGCGGCCAGGCTGGCGGCGGCGGTGCGCCACCGGATCGCAGGCCACCGGATGGGGCGGAGGCCGGGGGTGGGCCGAAATCTTCGCGGCCGGAGGACCGGGCACCGTTGGTCCGGCTCTCTGGTGGCGGCGGAGAGCCGGCCATCACCTCGCCGTCGAAGATACGGCTGTCGCCAGGCTTGCGCTGGGGCAGCGGGTCCTGCGCCGGGGGACTGAGCGGGCCAGCGCTGGCGCCGTTGGCACCGGACGCCCCCGTCAGATCCGACCAGGCGGGCATCGGCGGGCGGGAGCCCGCCCCTGGGCCCGTCGGGCCGGTCGGACCACGAGGATCGTCCATCGGGCGCTGGGAGAGCGGCGGGGTCCGGTCGAACGGCCCGCTATCGAACGCGCGGGCCGGCTGCTCCGGCGGTCGTGCACCAGCGGACGGCCCACTCTCCAGGGCGAGCGGTGGGCCGACCGGGTTCCGGGACTGCCCGGAGCCGCCCCGGCCCAGCATGTCGATGCTTCCGCCGCGCAGGCGCCCGGCGAGTGCCCGGGGGACGAGGACCGTCGGCGGCAGCATGACGTCGGCGATCGTCCCGCGCTCCGGGGCGGAGCGCAGCTCCACCCGGATGCCGTGCCGGCTGGCCAACCGGGCGACCACCACGAGGCCCATCATCCGGGACACCGCCACGTCCACCGTCGGCGGCGTGGACAGCCGCTCGTTGAGGTCGCTGAGCTGCTCCGGCATGATGCCGATGCCGCGGTCCTCGACGAGCAGCACGGCCCGGTCGCCGACCCGGCGCGCCTCAACGAAGACCGACGAGTCCGGTGGGGAGAACGAGGTGGCGTTGTCCAGCAGCTCGGCGACGAGGTGTACGACATCGTTGACGGCGTGCGCGCCGACCTCGATGTCCCGGTCGATGACGCCGAACTCGATGCGGGTGTAGTGCTCCACCTCGGACTGCGCGGCGCGCAGCACGTCGCTGAGGGCGGCCGGCTCCCGCTGCACCCGGGTCGAGTCGGCCCCGGCGAGCACGAGCAGGTTCTCGTCGTTACGGCGCATCCGGGTGGCGAGGTGGTCGAGCTGGAACAGCTCGGCGAGCCGGTCCGGGTCTTCCTCACCGCGCTCCAGCCGGTCCAGGTGACCGATCAGGCGGTCGACCAGCAGCTGGGAACGGCGAGCCAGGTTGACGAACATGGTCGCGACGGAGGAGCGCAGCGCCGCCTGCTCGGCCGCGGTCCGCACCGCCTCCATGTGGACCCGGTTGAACGCCTCGGTCACCTGGCCGAACTCGTCGCGGCTGCGCACCGGCAGCGGCTCGGCGATCTGGGTGGCGATCTGCATCGGCGAGAGCTGGGTGGTCAGCGCCGGGTCCCGCAGCCGGTTGACCGCCTGCGGCAGGCCGTACTGGGCTACCGAAAGCGCACCGTGCCGGAGCTCGCGCAGCGAGCGGGCCATCGACCGGGCCACCAGCCAGGCGAAGAGGATCGCGAGCAGGAGCATGCCGAGCAGCAGGCCGGTCTCGACGAGCACCTGCCGCTGGACATCGTCGCGCAGGATGGTCGCCTGCTCCTCCATCTCGCGGTCGAGCGCGCTCTCCACCTTGCGGAGCAGGTCCGCACGGTCGCGCATGGCCGCGTCCCACTTCGGAGCGTCGAACTCCGACTTGAGGTCCTCCAGCTTGCCGCCGTTCAGAATGCTCTCGAACGCGCCTTCGTACTTCTCGGCCAGGCGCAGGTCGTCACCTGACATCTCCTGGTCGAAGAGCGTGCGCTCGGGTGACGTGGCCACCACGAGGAAGCTCGCGAATGCCTGCTCCTGGCCGGTGAGGGCAGCGACGAAGTCACGGCGCCGGGCGTCCGGCAGCGGCTCCTTCTGCTCGTCACCGAAGGCACGGAGCACCACGATCCGCTCCTGGGACAGGTACTCCTTCATACTCGAGATCGCCGCCGCGGCGCGCATCCGGTCGTTCAGGCTGGTCTCGCCGGCCAGCTGCGCCGACGAGTCGCGGATCGCGAGCAGGTCGGCGATGAGCACCCGGTAGAAGAATGCGGCGTACGAGAGCGACACGTCCTTGCGGGTCGCCACGTCCTGGCGCAGGTTCGGCAGCTCGGAGATCTGGGTGTCGATGCGCTCGAGGAGCGTCTTGAAGCTCGTCGGCAGGTCGGCCAGGCCGGTGCGACGCAGCTGGTAGCTGCTCTTGGCCTGGTCGGTCTCGCCGAAGCGCTTCTGGTAGTCCCCGGTGTTCTTCTGCACCGCCGCCGGGTCGCGCGTGTTGAGCAGCAGCGTCGCCGCCGCCCGCTCGTCCTGCAGGCGGTGCACGAGCAGCCCGACATCGGCCGACAGGCTCGACAGGGTGCGCGCTCGGTCCGCGTTGTTCGCGGTCGCGATGTGGTCAACCAGCCCATTGGTGCCCACCACGATCGTCGCCAGCGTCGGCACGATCATGATCAGCCCCAGCTTCGACCAGATGGGCAGGTCGCGGAGCCGGCCAACCGGCCGGTGGAGACGCGACACCATCCCCGTCGCCGTCCTTGGCCGCTTGCTCACGTCACCGCCCTCCGTACGGGTGCGCGGACATCGACACAGGCACCCTAACCGGCCGACCCGGGCGGGCCGGACCCCCGAGATTCCATCACGCCGCGTGTCAAGAAGAAAGCCCGGGTTGGCACCTAACGCGACTGTGATGCGATGGAGACAGCATTCGAACGCGAAAAGTTTGCGCGGAGTAACCAACAGTAAATCTCGGCCCGCCAGGCGGTCCACTCGGGGGCTCCGCCTCCACTATGGGCAGCCATCCGCGTGCGCCGCGCGACAGCCAGTAGCTGGACCTTGGTTGCGCCAGAAAGCGGATCGGTCGGCTGGTCGGCCGCAGGAGGCGGATCGGTCGGCTGGTCGGCCGGGAGACGAGCCGCCCTGTGCGCCACAGGGCGACGTTGCGTCGCGAGGCGGCGGCCGTCCTCGTGTCACGCGACCGATGTGCCCTTGTATGCGCTGGGCGTGGATAGGCGTATCCGCACCCGCGGGACACCAGACAGCACCGGTCAGGACAAGACCAGCCGAGGCACCCGAGACCAGCCAGACCAGCCGAGGCCAGCCGGGTCACCCCGAGGCCAGGGCGGGTATCAGGACGCAGCCAGCAGCTTCCCGTACGCGGGCTTGATCACCTCGTTGATGATCGCCAACCGCTCGTCGAACGGGATGAACGCGCTCTTCATCGCGTTGATGGTGAACCACTGCAGCTCGGCCCAGCCGTACCCGAACGCCGCCACGAGCAGCGCCATCTCCCGGCTCATCGAGGTGCCGCTCATCAGCCGGTTGTCGGTGTTCACGGTGACCCGGAAGCGCAGGTCACGCAGCAGCCCGATGGGGTGCTCAGCGATCGAGGCGGCGGCCCCGGTCTGGATGTTCGAGGACGGGCAGAGCTCCAGCGGGATGCGCTTGTCCCGTACGTAGGCCGCGAGCCGGCCGATGACCGGCCGCCCGTCGCCGAGGGCGATGTCGTCCACGATCCGTACCCCGTGCCCCAGCCGGTCGGCTCCGCACCACTGGATCGCCTGCCAGATCGACGGCAGGCCGAAGGCCTCCCCGGCGTGGATGGTGAAGTGGAAGTTCTCCCGCTGGAGGTACTCGAAGGCGTCCAGGTGCCGGGTTGGCGGGTAGCCGGCCTCGGCGCCGGCGATGTCGAAGCCCACCACGCCGTGGTCGCGGTAGCGCACCGCCAGCTCGGCGATCTCCATCGAGCGGGCCGCGTGCCGCATCGCGGTCAGCAGCGTGCCCACCCGGATCGTCAACCCCTGCGCAGCCGCCTCGGCGGCCCCGTACGCGAAGCCGGCCAGCACCGCCTCGACCACCTCCGGCAGGGTGAGCCCGGCGGCGCAGTGCTGCTCCGGGGCGAACCGGACCTCGGCGTAGGCAACCCCGTCCGCCGCCAGGTCGACCGCGCACTCGGCCGCCACGCGGTGCAGCGCCTCGGGCGTCTGCATGACCGCGACAGTGTGCGCGAACGTCTCCAGATAACGCTCGAGCGACCCGGAGCTGGCCGCATCCACGAACCACCGCCCCAGCTCGGCAGCGTCGGTGCTGGGCAGCACGTGCCCTACCGCCGCGGCGAGCTCGACGATCGTCGCCGGGCGAAGGCCACCGTCCAGATGGTCGTGCAGGAGCGCCTTCGGGGCCTTGACGATCTCGTCGTAGGTAGGTTGTGACATGTGCAGACCTTAGTGCCGGAGAGCCTTTGAGAGTCGAGGCTCTGCCGTACCTTTGCTGCCCGGTCTGCACAGCCGGGCTGGCCCGCGCCGGTCGAGCCCTGCGCTGCCCGGCGGGCCACGCCTTCGACGTCGCGCGCCAAGGATATGTGAGCCTGCTCACCGGACACTCCCGCCATCCAGGCGACAGCCCCGCGATGGTCGCGGCCCGGGTGCAGTTCCTCGCCGCCGGGCACTACCGGTTCCTGGCCGAGGCCATCGCCGCCGCGGCGCTACAGCACGGGTACGCCGCACCGCCAGCGCCCGGCACCGCACCGCCAGCGCCCGACACTCCACCGACCACGCCCGGCACCGCACCGCCAGCGCCCGGCGTGAGCCGGCTGGCTGTGGACGTCGGCGGGGGCACCGGTTACCACCTCGCCACCGTGCTGGCGGCGGAGCCGGCGCTGGTCGGGCTGGTGCTGGACGCGTCGACGGCGGCGGCCCGCCGGGCGGCGCGGGCGCATCCCCGGTGCGCCGCGGTGGTCTGCGACGCGTGGTCCCGGCTGCCGCTGGCCGACGGGTGCGCCCGGCTCGTCCTGTCGGTGTTCGCCCCGCGCAACGGCCCGGAGTTCCACCGCATCATGCACCCCAGCGGCGTCCTCGTGGTCGCCACGCCAACGGCCGGGCACCTGGCGGAGCTGGTGTCCCGGCTGGACCTGCTGCACGTCGACCCGGCCAAGCAGGGCCGGGTCGAGGCGAGCCTCGGTGGCTGGTTCGCGCCGCTCGCCGAGGAGGTGCGCACCGCACGGCTGGAGCTGGACCGCGCCGATGTCGCGGCGCTGGTCGGCATGGGCCCGTCAGCATGGCACCTGGACCCGGCCGAGCTGTCCCGGCGGGTGGCGGCACTGGCCGAGCCGTTCGAGGTCACCGCGTCGGTACGGGTCACCGCCTACCGGCCGCGCCCGGGCCCACAGCCCGGCCGGCCGGGCTGACCGGCCTGACCGGGCCGGCCGGCCCGGTCAGGCCGGTCAGCCCGGCCGGCCGGGCTGTGGGCCCGGGCGCGG
>DASRIS010000058.1:0-16388 GCA_035649895.1 Micromonosporaceae bacterium
GCGGCCGGCCGGCTCGGCGCTGCGCCGCATGGCCGACGTGGCCCGGCTCGCCGTCACCTGGCAGATGTGCTTCCTCTACGCGGTCGGCTTCGGCGGCTTCGTCGCGTTCAGCGTCTACCTCCCGGCCTACCTGCGCACCGCCTACGAGCTCCCGGTCAACGACGCGGCCCTGCGTACCGCCGGGTTCGTCGTCCTCGCGGTCATCGCCCGGCCCGTCGGCGGCTGGCTCTCCGACCGGTTCCGCCCCGTGCCCGTGCTGATCTGGTGCTTCACCGGGGTGGCCGGGCTCGCCGTGGTCCAGGCGTTCCAGCCGGCGCTGGTCCCGCTGGGCACGGTCGCCTTCCTGGGCATGGCCGCGCTGCTCGGCGCGGCGGCCGGCGCCGTCTTCGCCCTCGTCGGCAAGGTCGCGCCCGCGGACAAGGTCGGCACGGTCACCGGCCTGGTGGGCGCCGCCGGCGGCCTGGGCGGCTTTGTCCCACCACTGGTCATGGGCTGGGTCTACGGCATCGAGGAGTCCTACGCCATCGGCCTCATGCTGCTCTCCGACGTCGCCCTCGCCGCCGCGGTCTACACCGCGGTCAAGATGGGCGGCCTCGCGCGCCACCCGCACTGACCGGTGCCGCGCCCGCCCGACACCCCACCGGCCAGAACCCCGACAGCTCCACCGGCCCGCACGCGCTGACCCCTCCGCCGGCCAGCACCTGGCAGCCCAGCACCCGCCGGCCCGGTCGAGCGGCACCCGACGGTGGGACCACTGGCCCTACCCAAGCCACCAGGGCCGCTGCTGTGCTGAAGGCCGGAGGTGCCCGATGAGCGTACTCACGACCGACCCTACGACGGCGGCCGATGTCCCGGACCGCGCCGGCCTGAGCGAGGCGGCCCTCACGGCGTGCGTGCGGGCGGCCATCGCCGCTCCATCCCTGCACAACAGCCAGCCGTGGCGGTTCCGCATCCGCGACGGCGGCATAGATGTCTACGCCGACTGGCGCCGCCGGGTGGAGGTCGTCGACCCGTCCGGTCGGGAGCTGCTCATCAGCGTCGGGGCGGCCGTGCTCAACCTGCGCGTGGCAATGGCGCACCAGGGGCGGGTGCCGGTGCTGCAGCCGTGGCCCGACCCGGCCGAGCCGGACCTCGTCGCCCACGTCGCGCCAGGCCGGCCCGCTCCGCCAACCGACGCGCTGACCGCGCTCGCCGAGGCGATCCCCCGCCGGCACACCAACCGCCGGCCGTTCGCGGAGCTGACCGTGCCGGCATCGGTGGTCGAGGAGCTGACCTGGGCGGCGGACATGGAAGGCGCCCGGCTGCGCGTCGCCGACCCGCCGAGCCGGGCGGCCATCCTCAGCCTGGTCCACACCGCCGGAGCACACCTGCGTGCCCACGGCATCTACCCGGCCGAGCTGGACGAGCGGCGGCCGGGCACGCATCGCCGCCGCCCGCGCCCGGGCTTGCCGCCTCAGGCTTTCGGGCCCTGGGACGCGCTGGAGGCCTTGCCACTGCGCGACTTCGGCCTGACCCAGCCGAAGCTGCACCGCGGCACCGACCCGTTCCAGCCCTACCCGACGCTGGTCGTGCTCTCGACCGACGGCGACACCAGGGACCACTGGCTGCGGGCCGGTCAGTCCTTGGAGCGGCTGCTCCTGATGGCGACCGTACGCGGTCTGGCCGCGACCCCGACCAGCCGGCCGCTGGAGGTCCCGGCGCTGCGCAAGCTGCTCAGCGACGCCGCAGCCGGATGGTGGCCGCAGGTGGTCCTGCGGCTGGGCTACTGCCAGCCGACCACGTCCACCCGCCGCCGTCCCCTGGCCGAGGTGCTGCTCCCGGCGCCCACCGGCGCCGGGAGCTGAACCCGAGGCCGGTGGCCCACTCGACGATCCTCAGTGGAGAGTCGGGCAGCTGCACCCGCGCGCAGGCGCCGGTTGGGGCATCGGAGCGCGGGGCGGGGGCGAAGGCTCCAGAGCCGGTCCGGAGGAGCCCGACGGAGCCGCCCGCGGGGAGACCGTGCCGACCGGCGGGGGCTGCGTGGGGCGACCCCTCCGTATCTATAGGGTCTGCCGTAGGGTCTCTTTCCCCTGGCAGCCGGTGCCGGTGGCTGCTCTTGGTGGATACAGTGGCCCCACGCTCGCCCGAGCGGATCTTCAAGGAGCTTGCATGGTCAAGAAGGTACTTGCGGTTGCGGTCACGGCTCTCGCCGCGCTCGCGGTGTCGGGCGCTCCGGCCGCCGCCATCACCGACGGCGAGCTTGACGGCAACCGCCACCCGTACGTCGGCCTGATGATCGCCCAGGACGCCAACGGCAACCCGCTGTGGCGTTGCAGCGGCACCCTGCTGTCGTCCACCCTCTTCCTCACCGCCGGCCACTGCACCGAGGCCCCCGCCGCCCACGTCGAGATCTGGTTCGACGCGGACGTCGAGTCGGGCATCCCGGGCAACGGCTACCCGAACAACGGCGATGTCGGCGGCACGCCATACACCCACCCCAGCTACGACACGAACGCCTTCTTCAGGTACGACCTCGGCGCCGTGGTCCTGGACACCCCGGTGCAGATGAGCGCGTACGGCATGCTGCCGCAGCTGGACGTCCTGGACCAGCTGGCCACCCAGCGCGGCCACAAGGACGTCACCTTCACCGCGGTCGGCTACGGGCTGCAGCAGAGCTTCCCGGACGCGGCCTCGTTCCTGGAGCACAACCAGCGGGTGCGGATGCTCGCGACCCCGCACCTGGTGCAGATCAACACGCCCGGGTTCACCGGTGACTTCTCGATCCTGCTGTCGAACAACGCCAGCACCGGCGGCACCTGCTTCGGCGACTCCGGCGGCCCCAACTTCATCGGCAGCTCCCGCGTGCTCGCCGGGGTGACCTCCTTCGGTCTCAACGGCACCTGCGCCGGCACCGGCGGCGTCTACCGCGTCGACCGCGCCGACGACCTCAACTGGCTGTACTCCACCTTCGGTAGCCACCTGTAAGGGCCGGCCACCGGTAAGGGCATAGCCCAAGTAGCTATGCAACGAGGCGCCCCCGCACCAGCCCGGTGCGGGGGCGCCTCGCGTCCTGCCCGAGCGCGCCCGCCCGCGTAACGGGGCGAGCTCAGCCACGCGGCGCGTTTCCGCGGGCGCGGATCTCGCGCCGGCGCTGGCCGCAGGCCGCGGGCGCGGGTCTCGCGCGGGCGCTGGCCGGCGGGCACGGGGTCTCGCGCGGGCGCGCTCAGCCGCGCAGCGGGGTGTGCCCGGCCGGGACCACCTCGTCCGGCCGGGGCGGCGGTGGCGGCGTACCGTCCCCGAACGGCGAGCCACCCAGCTCCTCCCGACCGTGCGGCTCCAGCCAGCCGGTCAGGTCCGGACCGGCCGGCACGATCCCGGTCGGGTTGATATGGCTGTGCACCTCGTAGTAGTGCCGCTTGATGTGGTCGAAGTCGATGGTGTCGCCGATGCCGGGGGTCTGGAACAGGTCCCGGGCGTACGCCCACAGCACCGGCAGCTCGGTGAGCTTGTGCCGGTTGCACTTGAAGTGCCCGTGGTAGACCGGATCAAAGCGCACCAAGGTGACGAACAGCCGGATGTCCGCCTCGGTGACCGCGTCACCGACGAGGTAGCGCTGCCCCGCTAGCCGGGCCGAGAGCCAGTCCAGCCGGTCGAACAGCCGGTGGTACGCGCTCTCGTACGCCTCCTGGTTGCCGCCGAAGCCGCAGCGGTACACGCCGTTGTTGACGTCGGTGAACACGGCCTGGTTGACCTCGTCGATCTCCTCGCGCAGCGGCTCGGGGTAGAGATCGGGAGCGCCGGGGCGGTGGTGGGCCCGCCACTGGCTGGACAGGTCCAGGGTGATCTGCGCGAAGTCGTTGGTGACGACCTGGCCGGTGCGGATGTCCACGATGGCGGGCACGGTGATGCCCCGTTCATAGCCGGGGAACCGGGCGAAGTACGCCTCCTGCAGCCGCTCGATGCCCAGGACCGGGTCGCGCCCGCCCGGGTCGAGGTCAAAGGTCCAGCTGCGTACGTCGTGTGTCGGCCCGGCCACCCCCATGGACAGCACGTCCTCGAGGCCGAGCAGGCGGCGGACGATGATCGCGCGGTTCGCCCAGGGGCAGGCCCGGCTGACCACGAGGCGGTAGCGGCCGGGCTCGACCGGGAAGCCGTCCCGCCCGTCCGCGGTGATGCGGGTGGCGATGTAGCGCATGTCGCGGGTGAACTCGCCGGGCGGGTTGCGGAAGCTGGTAGCTGTGTCGGCCATGCCAGCATCGTTCCCCAAGCAAGGCTGCCCATGCGAGGGCCGGCCACCGGTTTGCCACCCTGACCCCGGGTACGGCGACCGTATGGCTACACGCAGCGAGGATGCGCTCCTGGTCGGTGGCCCCCGGGACCAGACGCCGTTCGCGGCCGAGCAGGCGGCCCTGGTGGAGCTGGAGATCGACGGTCTGGTCCACCGCTACATCCGCACTACGCAGGAGCGTGACTGGCGGGAGCGTCGCGTGACCGTCTACAACTACGACGGAGTGGTGGACCCGGACGGCGCCATGCCCGGCGTAGAGTCGCGCTAGCGCCAGTTCATCACATAGGGCACACGGCGAGTCACCGTCGGCAACAATGTCGGTCCCGGGGCCCTCTGGGGCCCAGGGACCGGACCATTGACCGCACACCGCCACCCCGGCTGGAGGTGCGTGGCCCGGGGGGAAGGCCACGCACCCCCGTCGCCCACCGTCGCAGCCCTTTGGCAGTACGGCAGCGAGGACCTGTGCCAAGTCAGCATGTGCATTTGCAGAACCATCGTCGCTCTACGATGCCGGCCGGACATCCGCCACCTGACTCGGTTGCCTACGCCAGGCCGGGCGACCGCTCGTTCATATGTCAGTGAGTTGGCCGTTCTTCCTACGCCACCCGCTCGCGATGCTGTCAGTGGGGAACTGACAGGCCGTGTCCGTCCACAGTGAACGGATACGCCTGCGGCCGACTGGAAGGCGAAGATCGTGAGCGTACTGCGCCGTGGCGACGAGGATATGCACTACAGCGACAACTCCCACCGCTGGATCGCACCCCCCGACGTGGACCAGAGCGCCTGGGATGCGGGACTGCGGGCGCACCTGAGCCAGCACCTGTCGACGGTCGGCGGCCCGGCCAGGAGCGAGGAGCCACGCCCGCCACACCTGATGCGCCACCGCAACAGCCGGGTGCCGGAGCCGAAAAGCGCCGCCATGACACCGCGGCGCACCCCGGCCCTCCCGAAGGCTCCCGCCCTCCCGAAAGGAGCAGCGGCCTGACCGCGCAGGAACCGGTTGACCGCCGCGCTGAAGGCAGCGGCGGCCAGCCGGAGCAGGAGAAGACCGACCGCCGCTCCGCAGGGAGCGGCGGTCGGTCGGGACGGGGCGGGTCCGGTCGCCGGGCTACTCGGAGTCCGTCAGCTCACGCCGGCTGGCCTCGCGGGCAATGTCGATCCGGGAGTGCAGGTCAAGCTTTGCCAGCACATGTGACACGTGCGTCTGGACCGTACGCCTGGATAGGAACAGGTGGGCCGCGATCTGTGGGTTGGACATGCCTTGGGCGACCAGCTTGACAATCTTGATCTCGGTCGGGGTCAGGCTGTTCCACCCCTGCTGTGACCTACGGTGCCGGACGTGTGGACCGCGCCGGATCCCGTACGCCCGGAACTGCGCCTGGGTCCGGGCCAGGTCCCAGCTCGCGCCCAGTGTCGTGTAAAGCGAGAAGGCGTCGGTGAAGTGGGTACGGGCGCCCGTCATGTCCCCGGCCGCGGCGAGCGCGACCCCGGCTGCCTCGAGCGCCTGTGCCCGCGGCAGCATGCGCCCGGCGGCCAGGTAGTGCTCGGCGGCGCGCAGCAGCTGTGCCGGGTCGTTCTCGAGCAGCCCCCGGCAGTGCGGCCCGACCGCCTGCCGGTGCGGCACGGTGGAGGACCGGGCGATCTCCTCGGCCCGGCTGACGATGTGGCGGGCGGCCGCCCGGTCACCGACCGAGACGGCGAGGCGGACCGCGTCGGCGAGCAGCTCGGTGGTCTGCTCCACCTCCTCGGCCGTCTCCGACAACCCGGCCATCAGCACCGCGAGCGCCTGCCCCGGCTGGTCGGCCTGCTCCCGGTCGAGGCTGCGGGCCAGGGCGAGTGAGCCGATCACCCGGTCCCCGATCCGGCTCGCGTACTGCTCCGCCTGGGCCAGGTGGTCGCGGGCCGACGCGTCCCCGCGGTGCAGGCCGATCGCGGCGGCGACACCGTGGTCGCAGCACTCGACGACCGGATGCTTGGAGACGCCCAGCACATCGACCTCGGCGAGGGCGTCGTCCCACCGGCCGATGTCGAACAGCAGCTCGCCGAGGACGCTCTGCGCCTGCGCCAGCCGTACCACGTTGCCGGCGTCATCGGCCAGCTGGCGGACCTGCTCGGCGACGCTGATCGCGTCCGCGTACCGGTCGAGGTCGCCTAGGGCGACCGCCTGGTTGATCTGGAGCACCAGCCGCAGGTCGGCCAGGCCCGGGTCGCCCTCGGCCTCGGCCAGCGCCTGGTCGAACAGCGGAAGCGCCTCGTCCACCTCACCGAGCATCCCGTGCACGATGGTGAGTACGCCCAGCGCCCACCCCTTGGCCCACCGGTCTCCGGCGGCCCTGGCCGCGTCCAGCGCCTTCTCGGCCTCCTGGCCCGCCCGGTCCACGTGGCCGAGGCTGCGGTGCGCGCGGGCGATCAGCACCAGCAGGCGTGCCCGGTGCTTGCCGTCGACCTGGGGAGAGTTCAGAGCACTCTGGAGTGCCTCGAGTGACTCCTCGGACCGGCCGACCATGGACCGGCACGAGACCAGCGTCCAGTGCAGGTCCACGAGCAGGTCAGGTCGGGTGACGTAGGCGAGGCCTGCGGTGGCCACCTGGGTTGCGCCGGCCGGGTCGCCCACCCGGTAGAGGGCGTCGGCGAGCCGGCAGGTGAGCAGGTCGTGCGGGGCGACCCCGGCCGGGATGCCGGTCAGCGCCCAGCGCAGCAGCGGGACCGCCACGTGCGGGGCGTGCCCCACCAGCTGCTGCCCGGCGCCGGTCAGCCAGGTCACCAGCCAGTCGTCGGCCACCCCGGGCGGGTCGTCCGCGTCGATCGCGGGCAGCAGCTGCCGCGCCACCCGCTCGGCCGAGGCTCTGTTCTCCACCAGCGCCCGGGCCGCGTCCCGGTGCCAGGCGGCGCGGACCGCGACCGGCATCGCCTCGTAGAGGGCGGCCCGGATCAGCGGATGGCGGAACGCCAGCTGAAGGCCGTCGCCGCGCAGCACGCCGGCGAGGATCGCCTCGTCCAGGATCGGCAGCAGGTCGTTGAGGCGCAGGCCGGCCACGACCGCGAGATCGGAGACCGAGAAGTCCCCGCCGAGCAGCGCGGCGGCGCGCAGCACCCCGCGCACCGGTGCGGGCAGGAACTCCAGCCGGTGGGCGATGGCCGCGGACAGCGAAGCAGGGGTTGGCACGTTGGTGGTCTCGACGCAGCCGTCCTCGACGGTCAGGGACCGGCCGCGGACCAGCGCGTCGACGAGCTCGGTGAGGTAGAGCGGGTTGCCGGCAGCACCGGCGGCGAGCCGGAGCAGCCGCGGGCCCGGGGTGCCACCGACCGCACCCGCGACGAACTCGGCCACCTCGTCCGCTGACAGGTTGGGCAGCTGGAGCAGGCCATCAGGCTCCACCGCGCGGCGCAGCGCGACCAGGTCGTCCCGCCGCGGCACCGGTCGGGTGGTGCCGACCACCAGCAACGGGAGCTGCCGCACCGACCGGGCCAGCCGCCCCAGCGTCATCACAGTGGCCGAGTCGGCCCACTGGAGGTCGTCGACGACCAGCATCACCGGCCGAGCCGAGCAGAAGTCATCTATCAGTGCCAGGAGCCGCTCGGCCGCGGCAGCGACAAGGTCGATCGCGTTGGACGGAGCGGACTCCGAGCGGAGCAGCTCCACGATGCGCGCGTGGCCGCTGCCCGCCTCCGCCTGCTGCTCTACGGCGTCCAGCAGCGGCAACAGCGGAAACGCCTGGCTCAGCTCGTCGCAGGCGGCCCAGAAGACCCGGCAGCCCAGCTCCTGGGCCTCCACCGCCGCGGCGCGGACCAGGGATGACTTGCCGATCCCCGGCTCGCCCTCGACCAACACCGCCCGGCCGCAGCCGGCCTGCAGCTCAGCCACCCAGCCGCGTACCTGGTCGACGTGCTGCTGCCGGCCGACCAGCGATACCGCGAGAAGCGCCTCCGCCATCG
Source organism: Micromonosporaceae bacterium (assembly GCA_035649895.1). GTDB lineage: Bacteria > Actinomycetota > Actinomycetes > Mycobacteriales > Micromonosporaceae > DASSUC01. Next base: position 8,204 of record DASRIS010000058.1, read on the forward strand.
AGCGAACCTAACCTTTCGTTCGCCTTCGATGAATCTGTCGTTCACCTTCTGTACACCTACATCCTGGGCCGGTTCGCCCGGGGTTTCGGCGCCGTATGCAGGCTCGCCAGCGAGTCTGCCATACAACCCATCCAACAGTTTGGATCTTGTCAGATGGTGTACCGCTACCGTTCGACATGATCCAGACACCAAGAGTTAACTCGCCGTTTAACAACGAGTTATCTGCTAGTCACTTTCCGTCGTCACCGTCAATGTCCACCTAGCCAGGTGACTCTGCCGGAGTCACCTGGCTAGTGACCCCTATCCGTGGCCGGCTTAGGAGTACGTCATGCGGACCAAGCGCAGCGTTGCAGGCCTCATCGTAGCCATGATGACCACAGGAGCCCTCGGGACCGGCACAGTCGTGGGAGTCGACACCTACCACGACATCCGCAAGCCCGGCGGGGCACAAGAGACCGTCGCAGTCGAGTCAGTTGTCACCTCCGACGCAACAGCTGACACGTACCACGACATCTAATGATGCCGCTCCCCCGCGCGGTTGGGAAGGGTTGTCGACCCGCAAAATGCAAGTGCAAGTTTCCACTTGCGGATCCGCCGCCCATCCCCTAGCACCTGACCAGCGTGTCTGTCCGCCAGCGGCGACACCATCGGTCGACGGCCGTTGAGGCGCGGCCCAGACCGGCCGCCGCTCGCGGGCAGACACGCCAGGTTCAGCCAGGTGGTTGCGCGCAGCAAGACGCATCATACGGGCATCCGTCACCGTCTGTGCGCACAACACGAAGGTCAGACTGCTTCAGCCGGGCCGGCGAAACATCAGCCACCTGACGTATATGAGACCTACGGCAGTCACGTACGCGCAGGTCATCGCAGGTGGACGGGGGGATGCCTCCGGCAGGTGCGGGGCTGCTCAGCCTAGCCGCTGGGTCGCGTAGGCGTCCATGGCATCCCGCAGGTAGGACACCAGGGCGTCATCACCGCCGCCGATGTTCTGGCGGAACCGCTCGTCGTCCACGTACATCTGGCCGAGGTTGCGGTACGCCTGCGCATCGGGGGTCCAGAACAGGCTGGTGACCTCGTAGTGCAGCTGCACCAGGGCCTGGACCCGGGCATCGTCAACGGGGACGCCGGCCCTCAGCAACGGAGCCAGGCCCTCGTGGACCCGTTGGTACCCGGTGCGGGCCTTCTCAGCGTCCGCCTCGGACCAGCCCCGCATCCGCTCGTACGACGCGTCGACCGCGGCGTCGCCCCAGCGCTGCCGCGCCTCGGCCTCGTACGGGTTGTGCTCGAAGCCCTCGAAGATCTTGTCGGCTGCCATCTCTCCTCCGTTCTCAATACTGTCGATGGTCGCCGTGACCGTCTCCAGCAGGCGCCCGAGCCGGTCCCGCTCGGCGACCAGCCACGCCTGGTGCCGGCGCAGCGCGGCCACCGTGGCGGCATCGCCGCGGTCCCCGGTGTCGGTGCGATGCCCGGCGTCGCCGCGATCTCCGGCGTCGCCGCGATCCCCGGTGTCGGTGCGATGCCCGGCGTCGCCGCGATGCGCCAGGATCTCGGCGATCGCGGCCAGGCCGAGCCCCAGCTCGCGCAGGAGCAGGATCTGCTGCAGGCGCAGCAGCTGCTCCCGCTCGTAGTACCGGCGCCCGCTGGCGGTGACCCAGGCCGGGCGTAGCAGCCCGATGGCGTCGTAGTGGCGCAGCGTGCGGGCGGTCACCTTGGACATCCGCGCCACGGACGCGATCGACCAGCTCATCGCGCGCTCCCTTCGGCCCCTGGTTGGGTCCGGCACGCTCGACGGTAGAGGTTGACGTAACGGCAGCTTCAACTCATTACCGGAGGGCTTCGGAGGGGTGGCTTACAGGAGGGCGGCGACCTCCTCGGCGATGGCCAGCTCCTCGTCGGTGGGCACCACACAGACGCTCACCCGGGCGCCGTCGGCGGAGACAACCCGCGGGCCGTCGCCGCCGGCCTCGTTGCGGGCCGGGTCGACGGCGATGCCCCAGGCCTCCAGCCCGGCCAGCGAGGTGGCGCGCACCTGCGCCGAGTGCTCGCCGATCCCGGCGGTGAACGCGATCGCGTCGAGGCGGCCCAGCACGGCGTGGTAGGCGCCGACGTACTTGCGGATGCGGTGGCAGTAGACGGCGAAGGCGAGCTCCGCGGCAGGGTCGCCACCGGATCGCCGGGCGAGCACCGCGCGCATGTCGTTGTCGCCGCAGAGCCCGACCAGGCCGCTGCGGTGCCACAGCAGGTCGTCGATCTCGGCGACGCTCATGCCGCTGACCCGGTGCAGGTGCGACACCACGGCCGGGTCGAGGTCACCGCTCCGGGTGCCCATCACCAGGCCCTCCAGCGGGGACAGGCCCATCGAGGTCTCCACGCTGCGCCCGCCGGACACCGCGGCGGCGCTCGCGCCGTTGCCCAGGTGCAGGACGATCGTGTTCAGCTCCGCCACCGGCCGGCCGAGCAGGGCGGCCGTACGGCTCGCGACGAACCGGTGCGAGGTGCCGTGGAAGCCGTACCGGCGGATGCCGAAGCGCTCGGCGACGGCCACGTCAAGCGCGTAGCTGGCGGCCGGCGGCGGCAGGGTGGCGTGGAACGCGGTGTCGAAGACGGCCACGTGCGGCACGTCGGGCCGCAGGGCCCGGGCGACCTCGATGCCGGCGAGGTTGGCCGGGTTGTGCAGCGGGGCCAGCGGGACCAGGTCCCGGATGGCAGAAAGCACCGCGTCGTCGATGACGGCCGGCTCGCGGAACCTGGCCCCGCCGTGCACCACCCGGTGGCCCACAGCGCGTAGCCCCGGCAGGTCGTCGAGCCCGAGGGCGTCGGCGATCCGGCGCAGCGCCGCCGCGTGGTCGGGTACGCCGTCCGGCTCCCCGACGCGCTCCACCACGCCGCCCGGCTCACCGGTGCGCTCGACCGGGCCACCAGGGCCGGAGCTGGGACGGTCGAGATCCACCAGCCGGTACTTGACCGAGGACGAGCCGCTGTTGAGCACCAGGATCATGCCAGCACCGTAAGCGCCGTACGGCTGCGGCACTGTGGTGCGCGCCGCTTTCGTGGGCGTGGCGGGCTCCCGGGGAGGAAGTATGCAAGGAGGAAAGACGGCTGGACAGGAGGCGCAGCCATGCACGTGGTCACCGGAGAGCCCCTGGGGGCGGACGAGCTCGCCCGCGTGGACGCGTACTGGCGGGCGGCGAACTACCTGTCGGTGGGGCAGATATACCTGCTCGACAACCCCTTGCTGCGGGAGCCGCTGCGGCCGGAGCACATCAAGCGCCGGCTGCTCGGGCACTGGGGCACCACACCCGGGCTCAACCTTATATATGCGCACCTCAACCGGGTCATCGCGGCGCGCGGGCGGGACCTGCTCTACGTCACCGGGCCGGGTCACGGTGGACCTGGGCTGCTGGCCAACGTCTGGCTCGAGGGCACGCTGTCGCAGGTCTACCCGCACCTGGACCGCGACGCGGCCGGCATGGCCCGGCTGTTCCGGCAGTTCTCCTTCCCCGGGGGCGTGCCGAGCCACGTCGCGCCGGAGACCCCGGGATCGATCCACGAGGGTGGCGAGCTGGGCTACTCGCTGGCACACGCGTACGGCGCGGCGTTTGACAACCCGGACCTGGTCGTCGCGTGCGTGATCGGTGACGGTGAGGCGGAGACCGGCCCGCTGGCCACGGCGTGGCACTCGAACAAGTTCCTCAACCCGGCCGGTGACGGGGCGGTGCTGCCGATCCTGCACCTGAACGGCTACAAGATCGCCAACCCCACGGTCCTCGACCGGATCGACGACGAGGAGCTAACCGCGCTGCTGAAGGGGTACGGGCACACGCCGTACCTGGTCGCCGGGGACGACCCGGCAGCGGTGCACCAGGCCCTGGCGGCAACGCTGGACGCGGTCTTCGACGAGATCGACGCGATCCAGTCGGCCGCCCGGCGCGGCGCAGGTGGCGCAGGTGGCGCGGGCGGCGCAGGTGGCGCAGGTGGCGCAGGCGGCACCGGGCGGGCGAGGCCGCGCTGGCCGATGATCGTGCTGCGCACGCCGAAGGGCTGGACCGGGCCGAAGGAGCTGGACGGCGTACCAGTGGAAGGGACCTGGCGGTCGCACCAGGTACCGCTGGCCAACCCCCGCGGCGACGCCGGCCAGCTCGCCGCGCTGGAGACCTGGCTGCGCGGGTACGGCCCGGAGCGGCTCTTCGACGCCGCCGGCGCACCTGAGGCGTCCATTGTGGACTGGCTGCCCACCGGCACCCGGCGGATGGGCGCCACCCCGCACGCCAACGGCGGGGTGCTGACCCGGGCCCTGGAGCTGCCGGACTTCCGTGACTACGGGGTGAAGGTGCCGGCGCCGGGCGGGCGTACCGCGGAGGCCACCCGGGTGCTCGGTGACTTCCTGCGCGACGTGTTCGCCGCCAACGCGGCGTACCGCAACTTCCGGATCTTCGGCCCGGACGAGACCGAGTCCAACCGGCTCGGCGCGGTGTACGAGGTGACCGGAAAGGCGTGGCAGGCGCGCACCGAGCCGGTCGACGTGCACCTGGCCCCGGACGGGCGGGTCCTTGAGCTGCTGTCGGAGCACACCTGCCAGGGCTGGCTGGAGGGGTACCTGCTCACCGGCCGGCACGGCCTGTTCTCCTGCTACGAGGCGTTCATCCACATCGTGGACTCGATGTTCAACCAGCACGCCAAGTGGCTCAAGGTCAGCCGGAGCCTGCCCTGGCGGGCCCCGGTCCCGTCGCTGAACTACCTGCTCACCTCGCACGTGTGGCGGCAGGACCACAACGGCTTCTCGCACCAGGACCCGGGCTTCATCGACCACGTGGTGAACAAGAAGGCCGACATCATCCGCGTCTACCTACCGCCGGACGCCAACACGCTGCTCTCCGTCGCCGACCACTGCCTGCGAAGCAGGGACTACGTCAACGTCGTCGTGGCCGGCAAGCAGCCCGCGCCGGTCTGGCTCGACATGGAAGCCGCCGCGCTGCACTGCGCCCGGGGCCTGGGCATCTGGGACTGGGCCAGCAACGACGATGGCGACCCGGACGCGGTGCTCGCCTGCGCCGGGGACGTGCCGACCATGGAGACGCTCGCCGCCGCGGACCTGCTGCGCCAGCACCTGCCCGACCTCAAGGTGCGGGTGGTCAACGTCGTGGACCTGATGCGGCTGCAGCCGCCCAGCGAGCACCCGCATGGGCTCTCGGACGCCGAGTTCGACGCGATCTTCACCACCGACCGGCCGGTCGTCTTCGCCTACCACGGCTACCCGTGGCTGATTCATCGACTCACGTACCGCCGTACCAACCACCGCAACCTGCACGTGCGGGGCTACAAGGAGGAGGGGACCACGACCACGCCGTTCGACATGGTGGTGATGAACGACATGGACCGCTACCACCTCGTCATGGACGTGATCGACCGGGTGCCGGGGCTGGCCCGCCGGGCCGCGCTGGTCCGGCAGGCGATGGTCGACCGGCGGATGGCCCACCGGGGCTACGTCCGCGAGCACGGCGAGGACCTGCCCGAGATACGAGAGTGGGCCTGGCCCAGCCGCTGATGCGTACGGGCCCGTGGCGCCGGCCGGTTCAGGGCCGTGACACGCCGACCGGGTCGGGGGGCCGTGACACGCCGCCGGTGGTGGCCGGGTCGGGAAGGATGAGCGCATGCGCGTGATCTCCACCGGCGAGCTCGCCTCGCTGCTCGGCAGCCTGCCCGGCGTCCCCCGCGTGGTCGCCAGCGGCAACTACGCGACCCCGTACCAGGCTCTGGCGGTGCTGGACCACGCGGTGGAGCAGTACCGGCTGTTCCTCCTCAACGCGCAGCCAGGCCTCCCGGACCGGGAGGGCGTGCACTACGAGACGGTGTTTGTCGGGCCAGGCATGCGCGGGCACCCGCGGCTGTCGTACTACCCGTGCCGGCTGTCGCTCGCGCCACACCTGCTGCGGCAGAACCTCGCCCCCGACGTGGTGCTCCTGCACACCTCCCCGCCGTCGGGCGGCGCGGTCAGCCTCGGGGTGGAGGTGAACGTGCTGCCGGCGGCGGTCGAGTCGGCTCGCGCCCGGGGCGGTCTCGTCATCGCCTGCGCCAACTCCGCCATGCCGGTGACCTACGGCGATGCCACTGTCCCGCTGCACGCCGTGGACTATGTGGTTGAGATCGACGCGCCGCTCGCCACCCATGCTCCTGTCCCACCCGACGAGGTCGGTGAGGCCATCGGTGAGCTGGTCGCCACGCTGATCCCCGAGGAGGCGACGCTCCAGCTGGGCATCGGCGCCATTCCGGACGCCACGCTACGTTCGCTGCGCGGCCGGCGCGGGCTGCGGCTGTGGTCGGAGATGTTCAGTGACGGCGTGCTCGAGCTGGAGCAGGCCGGCAGCCTCGATCCGCAGATCCCCATCACCGCCTCGTTCTGCTTCGGCTCGGAGGAGCTCTACAAGTGGGTGGACCGCAACCCGCGGGTGCGCATGCTGCGGACCGAGAAGACCAACGACCCGGGCATCATCGCCACCCACCGGAGGCTGATGTCGGTCAACAGCGCCTTGCAGGTGGACCTGTTCGCGCAGGCCAACGCGAGCCGGGTCGGGCAGCGGGTCTACTCCGGGTTCGGCGGGCAGACCGACTTCATCGTCGGGGCGATGCACTCGGCGGGCGGGCACTCGATCATCGCGCTGCGGTCCTGGCACCCAGCGGCGGACGTCTCCTCAGTGGTGCCGCTGGTCTCCGGCCCGGTGACGTCGTTCCAGCACAGCTACATCGTCACCGAGCAGGGGATCGCGCGGATCTGGGGCTATGACGCGCTCACCCAGGCGCAGCACATCCTTGACCACGCGGCTCACCCGGCCGCCCGCGACGAGCTCCGTACGGCCGGCCGGGCGCTCGGGTTGGCGCTGCGCTAGGGCGCGCCTCCTGGATCTTGGTGCCTGGTCGGGAGCCTGTCCTTTGCCCGGGGTGGCCAGGGCGGGTCCAGGATGCTGCGGTGGTCAGGTTCTGCGAATAAGTATGGTGGCCGCCGCCGGATCGACATAGTGCCGAACCCTGCGCGAGCATGGGATTGCGCAGAGTCCACTATAGACATCTCGAACACATGTACTAGAATATAGGCATGCGGGCGGCGTCAGCGATGATCGCGCAAGCGGTCGAGGAGTACGCCGCCGCCGCGGTCTGGGCGCTGCCCGATGACGATCTGGTCGATGCGTTGGATGAGCTGCACGTGCTGCAGCAGCGGCTGGCCGCGGTGAACCTGGCCCTGGTGCGCGAGGTCGACGGGCGGGGGCTGGCGGTGGCCCAAGGAGCCTCGTCGACCGCGGTGTGGCTACGCGGCCGGATGCGCATGTCCATCGGCGCCGCCCGGCGCCTGGTGGAGCTGGCCGCCGCGATCGATGCTGGGCCGGCGGTGGTCCGCGACGGGCTGGCCACCGGTGCGCTGACCCTGGAGCAGGCCCAGGTGGTCACCCAGGCGGTGGCCGCCCTACCCGCCGAGGTCGGCCCCGCGGTGGTGGACAAGGCAGCAGCAACCCTGGTCGGCTACGCCAGCGAGTACGAGCCGCTGGCACTGCGGCGGCTGGGCGAGCGGATCCTGCAGGTGGTCGCCCCGGAGGTGGCCGAGCAGGTCGAGGCGGCCGCGTTGGGGCGGGCCGAGCAGCGGGCCGAACGGGACCGGTTCCTCACCCTCTCCGACGCCGGGGACGGCGCGGTGCGCCTGTCGGGCCGGTTGGGTGCCGAGGCCGCCGCGGTGGTCCGCGCGGCGCTGGAGCCGCTGTGCCGACCCCTCCCCGGCGACACTCGCACCCCTGGGCAGCGCCGCGCCGACGCCCTGACCGACATCTGCCGGCTGGCGCTGGCCACCACCGAGCTCCCCGACCAGGGTGGGGAGGCGCCCCAGGTCGTGGTCACCGTCGACTACGACACACTGACCCGCCAGCTCGGACCCGGCCTGCTCGACACCGGCGAGACCCTCAGCCCCGAGACCGTACGCCGCCTGGCCTGTGATGCCCGCATCGTGCCCGCCGTCCTCGACGGGGCCGGGCAACCCCTGGACCTGGGCCGGCATCGACGACTGGTCACCGGCGCCCTACGCCGCGCCCTGGTCCTGCGCGACCGCGGCTGCACCTTCCCCGCATGCGACCGACCAGCAAAATGGTGCCACGGCCACCACATCGAGCCGTGGGCCGACGGCGGCCCCACCTGCCTCAGCAAC
>DASRIS010000059.1:0-5997 GCA_035649895.1 Micromonosporaceae bacterium
ATGTGGTGGCGCAGGGCGTAGCGCCCGGCGGCGGCGAGCACCCCTGCCTGCCGCATGCCGCCGCCCAGCCGCTTGCGCAGCCACCGGGCCCGCTCGATCTTCTCGGCGGAGGCGATGACGAGCGAGCCGACCGGGGCGCCCAGCCCCTTGGACAGGCACACCGAGAGCGTGTCGAACAGCCGGCCGTACGTGGAAAGCGGCACCCCGTCGGCCACGTGCGCGTGCCAGATCCGGGCCCCGTCGCAGTGCAGGGCCACCCCGGCGGCGTCGGCCACCGCCCGCAGCCGCTCCAGCGTGGCCAGCGACAGGACGGCCCCGCCGGCCCGGTTGTGCGTCTGCTCGACCGCGACCGCCCGGGTCGGCACCGCCCAGTAGCCGTCCGGGCGCACCAGCGCGGCCACCGCGTCGACGTCAAGCTCCGCACCGACCGCCGGCCAGGTGCGGGTGGACACGCCGCCGTACGCCGCCGCGGCGCCGATCTCGTACGTCACCACGTGCGCGTCGGCGTCGCACAGCAGCTCCTCGCCGCGCGGGACGAGCAGCTGCACGGCGATCTGGTTGGCCATCGAGCCGGTCGGCGTGAACAGCGCCGCCTCGTGCCCGAAGAGCGCCGCGACCTCCTGCTGGAGGGCGTTGACGGTCGGGTCCTCACCGTAGACGTCGTCGCCGACGTCGGCGTTCGCCATCGCCTCGCGCATGGCCGCGGTGGGCTTGGTGACGGTGTCGCTGCGAAGGTCAACGGGGCTGGTCACCGGGCCAGGATAACGCTCAGCCGCGCAGCATCTCCGCGACGAGGAACGCCAGCTCCAGCGACTGCTGCGTGTTCAGCCGGGGGTCGCAGGCGGTCTCGTACCGGTCGGGCAGGTTGTGGTCGGCGATGGCCTGCGCCCCGCCGAGGCACTCGGTGACGTCCTCCCCGGTCAGCTCCACGTGCAGGCCACCGGGGTGGGTGCCCAGCTCGCGGTGCACCTCGAAGTAGCCGAGCACCTCGTCCACGATCCGGTCGAAGTGGCGGGTCTTGTAGCCGTTGGACGACTCCACCGTGTTGCCGTGCATCGGGTCGCACTGCCACACCACCGCATGCCCGGCCGCCGTCACCTTCTCCACCACCGGCGGCAGCACGTCCCGTACCCGGTGGTTGCCCATCCGCGCGACCAGGGTGAGCCGGCCGGGGATGTTGTCCGGGTTGAGCCGCTCGCACAGCTCCAGCGCGTCCTCCGGGGTGACCGTGGGGCCGAGCTTGACCCCGACCGGGTTGGCGATCCGGGCGATGAAGTCCACGTGCGCCCCGTCGATCTGGCGGGTGCGCTCCCCCACCCACAGGAAGTGCCCGGACAGCCCGTACGCCCGGTCGCCCACCACCCGGGTCAGCGCCCGGTCGTACTCCAGGGCCAGCGCCTCGTGCGAGCAGTACAGCGTCACCACGCGCAGCGCCGCGTCCTCGTCCAGCCCGCACGCCTGCATGAAGGCCAAGGCCCGGTCGATCTCCCGGGCGATCGCCTCGTAGCGCTCCCCGGCCGGCGAGTCCCGCACGAACCCCTTGTTCCAGTCGTGCACCTGGTGCAGGTCGGCCATGCCCCCACCCAGGTACGCCCGCAGCATGTTCATCGCGCTGGACGCGTTCGCGTACGCCCGGATCATCCGCTGCGGGTCGGCCACCCTGGCCTCCGCGGTCGGCTCCAGCGAGTTGACCATGTCCCCGCGGTACGCCGGCAGCCCCAGCGCGTCGGTGTCCTGCGAGCGGGGCTTGGTGAACTGCCCGGCCACCCGGCCGACCTTCACCACCGGCAGCGACGCGCCGTAGGTCAGCACCACCGCCATCTGCAGCAGCGTGCGCGCGTTGGCCAGCAGGTGCGCCTCGGTGTTGTCGGCGAACGTCTCCGCGCAGTCCCCGCCCTGCAGCAGGAAAGCCTGCCCCTGCGCCACCAGCGCCAGGCGCGAGCGCAGCTGCTCCACCTCGTACGGCGCCACGATCGGCGGCACCACCGACAGCACGGCCGACACCTCGTCCACCACGGCCTGGTCCGGCCATGGCGGCGTCTGCGCCCGGGGCAGCTCCCGCCACTGGTCCAGACCCAACGACCGGGCGTCCACCTGGGGACCCGCCACCCGTCCGGTCTCCAGACCGGGGTTACGAAACTCGTGCCACTCCTGGCGCATGGTGCTCAGGGTACGGCCGGTGCCCCACCCGCTGGCTCCCGCACCACGCCGCCGAGCCCGATGCCACCGAGCCGGCACCGCGGGTCGGCCTACCGGAGGAGCCGGATCCCACGATCCGGCAGATCTGGCCGGCCATCCGACCTGGTCGGCCATCCGGGCTCCAGCCGTGAGCCGGGGTCACAGCCCACCGCCGCTGCCCCGGTCCAGCGCCCCGCCACCCCGCATGACAGCCATCGGGAAATGCGCGGCACGACCGCGCATCCCGACCTAACAACCATTTAGTACGATGACCGCCATGCGGTCCCGGCATCTTTTCCATGCGGTCGACTCGCATACCGAGGGAATGCCGACCCGGGTGGTTACCGGCGGCGTGGGAGTGGTCCCGGGAGACACCATGGCCGCTCGCCGTACGTATTTCCGGACCCACCTGGACCACGTGCGCACCCTGCTGATCCAAGAGCCGCGCGGGCACTCCGCCATGTTCGGCGCGGTCCTGCAGCCGCCGACCCGCCCGGACGCCGACTACGGCGTGCTGTTCGCCGGCGGCTCGGGATACCCGCCGATGTGCGGGCACGGCGCCATCGGGGTGGCCACCGTGCTGGTGGAGACCGGCATGGTCGCGGTGGCGGCGCCGGTGACCACGGTACGCCTGGACACCCCGGCCGGGCTGGTCGTGGCCCAGGTGGCGGTCCGCGCGGACGGCGCGGCCACCGCGGTGACGATCCGCAACGTGCCGGCGTTCGTGGTCGCATTGGACGCCACCGTCGACGTGCCGGGGATCGGGCCGGTGCGCTATGACCTGGCCTACGGTGGCAACTTTTACGCCATTGTCGACCTTGCCCAGCTCGGCCTGGCGTTCGACCCGGCCGTCGCATCAAAACTAATTGAAGTTGGTCTTTCTATAATGGAAGCGGTGAACACCGCGGCCCGCCCGGTGCACGGCGAGGACCCGGACATTGCCGGCTGCCGTCACGTGTACCTCTCCGCGCCCGGCTCCAACGCCACGCTGTCCCGGCACGCCATGGCGATCCACCCGGGCTACCTTGACCGCTCCCCATGCGGCACCGGCACCTCGGCCCGGATGGCGCAGCTGTGGGCGCGCGGCGAGCTGCCGCTCGGCCGGGACTTCGCGAACGAGTCACTGCTCGGCCGGAGGCTGGTCGGCCGGCTGGTCGAGCAGGTCACCGTCGCCGGGCAGCCGGCCGCCGTGTCGACGGTCACCGGACGGGCCTGGGTCACCGGGACCGCGCAGTACCTCCTCGATCCCGAGGACCCTTTCCCGGCCGGCTTCCGCCTGTGAGCCCGCCGGCGGCCGGGGGACCGTCACGGCGGGGCCGGGGACGGCCCGGACGGTGTCGGTGATGGCGGCGCCTGGGGCTCCGCGGACGGCGCCGGCGGGGGTGGCGCGGTAGCCGTGGGCTGCGGGGACGCGTCGGCGTCCGGGCGCAGCGGGCGCGGCGGCGGAAGGTGCGACACGCGGCAGATCGGGTCGATCTCCATCCGCGGCCGCAGGTGCCGGCCGAGCGCACTGAGCAGGGAGTCCTCGACGTGATAGTCGCGGACCCGGGTGGCGAACGTGGGAATCTCCTGCGGCGTGCCGCACAGGACCATCGACTCGACCGCCCCGTTGGCCACGTACTGCACGCCACCGTGCTCCTGAAGGATCACCGTATGGATGTCGTTCACGTTGACCACGTGGCCACGCAGCGGGACGCTCCCCTCGGCCGTCCGTACCTCCGTCACCACAACGGGCAGGATGGGTGCGCTGACGGCCTGGAGCCCGACCTGGATGATGAGCCAGAGGATCCCCGCCTGCGCGGCGACCACGAAGCCCCGGGCGAACGGCACGGGCAGCGGGCCGGCGATGCCGAACGCGACCAGCGGCGGCAGGGCCAGCAGCACCGCGATGACCTTCTCGTCACCCTGCCAGGCGTCGAGCACGGCCGGGCCGACGAGCCAGTAGTACAAGGCCAGCGCCGCCGCGCAGGCCGCGGGGGTGACCAGGCGGCGGTCGTACATGCGCCAGGGCGGGACCTGCAGGGTCGCCACCGCGGCCGGCAGCAGCAGCGGCAGGTAGAAGATCTCCCAGGTGAGCACCGCCAGGAAGAACACCGAAACGATGAGCCAGCCCGGCGCCATCCCCGCGATCCGCGCCGCGAGCGGCGGGTGCTCCCGCAGCCGGTCCCCCTCTGGTGCGTGCTCCGCCGTCACCCGCAGCATGGCGCCCACCGCGAAGAGCGCGACCAGAGCGATCGTGACCGGCTTGGTCACCGTGGCGAACAGCGCCGCCACGAGGTTCAGCGGGCCGACGTTCGACACGAGCAGCAGGGTGGTCTGCAGCTCCCCGCCGGCCTCCACCCACAGCCGCAGGATGGAGAAGGCCGTCGGCGTGCCCACCACCAGCGTCCAGAAGGCGACGTTGCTCTCGGCCGACCTGTTCAGAGCGCTTGACCAGGTCCGCGTCTCGCGCCGGTCCTCCGGTCGCTGGGGCTGGTCCCCGTCGACGGCGCTGTCGCCACTGCGTGGCGGCACCCCGTGCCCGGGGTCCGCGCTCACTGCCGCGGCACCTTGGAGTCGTAGTCGGCGAGCCTGGGCGGGTTGTCCACCAGCGGCTGCGACCGGTACTTGAGGTCCAGCAGCGGCCCGATGGTGCGGTCATAGGCGCGCAGCCACGGGCTGTTCTCCTTCGGCCCGGTGCGCCAGCGCTCCAGGATGTACGAGACCAGCTTGCGCAGGTTCTCGTCGTTGTTCGGCAGGCCGATGCCGATCCGCTCCACGGTGTCCGCGATGGCGAGGTCGGAGATCTCGAACGTGTCGAAGTCCGCCTTGTTGGACAGGAACCCGAGCAGGATGGTCAGGTCGGTGCTGTACGCGTCGTACCGGCCCGACCGCATCCCGTCCATGCATTTGTCGTGGTTGTTGACGTGCTCGGGGACGATGCCCTTCGTCTCCAGGGCCTTCGCCGACGTCGACCCGATCAGGGCGCACACCCGCACGTTCTTCGCGCGCAGGTCGGCGATCGTGTCGAGGGTCTTGGTCCGCCGCTTGCTCAGCAGCACCGCCTGCGGCACGAGAAGATACGGCCCGGCGAAGTCGACCAGCTTCTCGCGCTCGTCCGTGATGGACAGCGTGGCGACGGTCATGTCGGCCGTGCCGTTCTGCAGGAGGGTAAGCCGCTCGTCGTTGGTGGAGAATCTGACCCAGTCAATCTTGCTTTCGTCGAAACCGAGCTCGGCCGCGACCGCCTTGGCGATCTCGATGTCGAAACCTTTGTACTCCCCGGTCCGCTTGTCCTGCTCGCCCAGCAGGGGCAGGCTGTGCCGCACCACGATCCGCCACCGGGTCTTGTCCCGCAGCGTCGGGGAGCCCGCCCGCAGCGACTCCACGGTCTCGTCTGGCTTGGCGTCCTGCGTGCAGGCGACAGCACCGACGAGCACCAGCATCAGGGTGGCGCTCACCGCGGTAAGAGCGGTACGCCGGCGGCTGGGTCTCGACGTACCCTCGGTGGCCAGTTGGCGCATTGGTGGTCCTCGGATGAGGAGTAGGGGCGAATCTACGACTGTAGACGACAACGTCTATGGGGCGCATAGGCCGCATCGGGCAGGGTTCGACGGCAGACGGGGGACGGCAGCCAGCAGCCGGCTACGCCGTGGCGAGCCGGTCCGCGATGATGTCGGCCGCCCGCCGCAGCACCGCCAGCTCGTCCGGGGGCAGGCCGTCCAGCAGCCGGGCGACGCTGCGTACCCGGGCCGCCCGGCCCCGCTCCAGCAGCCGCCGCCCGGCAGCGGTTGCCGCCACCGCCACCACCCGCCGGTCCTGCGGCGACCGGGAGCGCTC
>DASRIS010000060.1:0-19606 GCA_035649895.1 Micromonosporaceae bacterium
ACGGCGACTTCGACGCCTACTGGGCCTTCCACCTGCGACAAGAACACCAACGCACACATCAAAGTCGATACCAGCAGCGCCGCGAGGACTACACCCTTGCCGCGTGACCAGCAGTCACTCCAGAAGAGCCGCACCCAAAGCATGTGGCGCTCGCGCGGTTCCAGTCGCTGCAGTTATCACTACTGCCGGTGTCCAGGGTTCCCACCTGGCACGTGCGGAGCTCAAAGCACGACAGATCGCGTGGCTTGAACGGCTTATTGGGCTTCTTCTTGCGCTTGTGCGGATTTCCGTCGTCGCCGCACGAGTCGGTATAGCTGCACAGTGGCCGCGGGGGCGGTGGAACCTTTCCCTTGATGTTCTTGCCGCCGCCGGGCTTCGGAGTTGCCCTCTGCCGGCAGTCGTCGTCGGCACAGTCGGCCAGACCGCCGGCGTCGCTGAACGCGAGCGGGTTGGCGTGCGCGTACGAGTAGCCGTGGATCTGTTGCGGATCGGTGAAGTCCCGGATCGGGTCGGCCGAGACGAACCGGCCCGTGGCTGGGTCGTACTCGCGGGCACCGAGGTGGGTCAGGCCGGTGGTGGCGTCCTTGGTGCCGCCGACGAAGCCCTTCTCCCCCGGCCAGCTTCCGGGTTGGCTGCCGCGCGGGCTGCCGAACGGCAGGCTGCGCCGACGGGTCATCTGCAGGGAGGTCGAGTCAATGGCCAGCTGGTTGGTGCCGTGGTGGTCGGCCGTCAGCCAGGTGACCCCGGTGACGGTGCGCACGGCCACGCCGGCGTAGTAGCGGGTTCCGGTGACCTGTCCGGACGCCGTGTTGAGCCGGTACTCGTCGGACCCGAGGTACAGCGTGGTCGCGCCCGGTTCCCGGCGGAGCAGCCGGTTGCCGCCGGCGCTGTAGACGAACGTGGTGTCCTGCCCGGCTTGGGTGGACCTGGCCAGGTGTCCCTCCGCGTCCCACGTGAGGGTCTGGTCCGGCTGGCCGACAAGGTCCCGGCTCATGGTGTTGCCGGCGTTGTCGTAGCTGTAGGCGTCTGTCCCGGTTGTCGCTCCGGACCGCGTGGCCTGAGTGACGCCGTGTGGCCGGACGCCGCCCGCGGCGGGGTAGGCGTATGTGGACGTGGTGCTGCCGGTCGCCCCGTGGTCGACCTGCGAGGTGCGGTTGCCGGTCTTGTCGTACGTCCAGGTCAGCCAGTAGGGGTCGGCACCGGTGCGTTGCGGGGTGCCACAGGCCAGGTTCGCCTGCGTCCAGGCCTCCGTGAGCCGCCGCAGGTGGTCGTACGCGAAGCACTCGACCTGGTCGCGTACTCCACCGGTGTTGCCGGCCACCGACAGCACGTTGCCGGCCGCGTCGTAGGCGTACTCGTTGGTGGACTTGTCGTCCCAGGTGTCGGGTGTGGTCGGGTTCTCGATGTCCACCTGCTGCGTGAGCAGCCGGCGGCTGCCTTCGTCGACCGCCGTCGTGAGCCGGACCCGCTTGTCGCCGGCACCCAGTAGCTGCTGTGAGACTTGCCCGTCCCAGTGGTACGCCGTCGACGCGACGTACGGGCTGGCGCCGCTCAGCGATGATGGCCGGCCGGCGGCGTTGTAGCCATGGACGAGGGTCTCGGCCGGCAGCCCGCCCATGGCCGGCAGCGTCACCGTGGCTGGGGCGCCGTTGACCTTGTAGGTGTACCCCGTCGTGTAGGTGCCGGCGAGGCCGCCCTCGACCGCAGGGATCGTTACCGTCGTGCCGAGCGGGCGGTAGCCATCGTCGTAGCCGGTGACCGCGCTGGTGTAGGCGTTGCCCGTGTCGAGCCGGGTGGACGAGGTGAGTTGGCCCCTGGCCAGGGTGTCGTACGACCACGACGCCAGCAGCGTCCCGGTCGGTGACGTGTCCCGCGTCTCGACGCGGCGGTCAATATCGTCGTACGCGTAGGCCAGCGTCTGCCCTCGTCCGTCGGTGGAACGGACCAGCCGGCCGGCGTTGTCGTACGCGTTGGTCCGGGTCCCGGTATCCGGGTCCACCGCGGTGAGCTGCCGGCCCAGCAGGTCGTGGGTGAAGTCCCAGTGGTTGCCGACGGGGTCGGTGACGCGGGTCAGCCGGTCGGCGTCGTCGTAGGTGTATGCCGTCTCGTCGTACGGGCCGGTCGGGGCGCCTCCGCTGTACTGGCGCAGCGCCGTGGTCCGGCCCCGGGCGTCGGCGAGGGCGGTGGTGGCGGTTCCGCCGGCTGGTGGGTCGACGTCGACGCGGTCGCCGCCGTAGGTGGTGGTTGTGCGCCACTTCTCCACGCCCTGCGACCACAGTTGCCCGGTGAGCACCCGACCGAGCCCGTCGTACGTCGAGCGAACCTGCCGCCCGACCGCAGCGTCGGTGAACGACCCCAGCGTTCCGGTCGGGCCGGACGCGTTGTTGTAGAGCTCCGACGCCTTGACCGCCAGCCCACGACCGTCGTATGCGGTGTCGGCGATGACCCGGTTGCCGTCCGGCGCAGTCGTCTGGGTCTGCCGGGGGCGCAACAGCCCGTCCACGATGCCGTACGACAGGATCTGCGTGTCGTTCGGGCTCAGCGTCTTGGTGACGATGCTACTGGCGGCCGTCCTGGAGACGGTGTACCCGTACTCCGTACTGGGGGTGAGGCTGGTCGCCCGTCCGGGCAGCCAGACCTTCACCAGCCGCCCGAGCGCGTCGTAGGACGCGGTCGTCACCTTGCCGTTCGGGTCGGTGACCGTGGTCGGCACTCCGCGAGCGACGTTGAACGTGGTGACCGTCCCGTGCAACATCGGGTTGCGCACCTCGACCGTGGCGGTCAGGCCGTGCGTTCCCTGGGTATAGGTCGTGTTCGTCGTCTTGTCCAGCGCGTCCGAGGCCGACGTCACCCGGCCCCACTGGTCGTAGCCGAGGCTTCCGGTCCTGATCCACGCCGGCGTCGTGCCGGAGTACGAGACGACCGCCTCGTTCCTGGTCACGTTGCCGGTGCTCGGCGCGGTGCCGTGGGCGGACGCGCCGTCGTAGTACACCCGCGAGTCGGACACGGCGTCGTCCGGGTAGACCGGTACCGCGGAGCACGCGACGCCCACGGTCTCGGTCCGGTTCGGATAGTCGATGAGGTACGCCCCGGCGCCCGTGCCGTACGTGTACCAGGTGCGGGTGCAGCGGTCGTCGGACGTCGTCGAGACGTCACCCTGGTCGTCGACCGTCGTGATGACCCCGTACGTGGTGTCCCAGGCGTTGACTGTCTGCATGGTCCGCCAGGCGCTCGACGCGGCGAGCCACGTCTGGGTTCGTTCCTTGGCCGGGCGTACCACGTAGGACGGCTGCGTCGACGGGATCGCCCACGACACGGGCAGGTGTCGTTGCCCGGTCAGGAAGCGGGTCGGGTCGTAGATCGTGCGGCGCAGCTCCGGCCCGCCTGGCGCGGAGTATTCGATCTTCTGGTGGAGGAACCCGGTGTACTGCTCGTGGTCCTGGCTGACCTCGCCGAGAGCGTTGGTGATGGTCGAGGTGCGCGTGCCTTCGCCATTGTCGGTGTAGTCGCCGTGCAGGCCGCGGAAGTACAAATACCTGGCCTGCGACTGGTTCCCGGCCGGGCCGGTGGTGACGGTCACGCTCGGGTAGCCGCGCCATTGCGACCACGACTTCCGCCCAGTCCGTGCGCCGAACGTGGCGGCACCGTCGTCGTGTGCCCACAGCACGCCGGTGGAGGCTCCCGTGGTCGCGTAGGCGTAGGCGTGGACCACGTCCGGCGAGCCACCCACCAGATCCCTCTCCGTGACGGAGCTGACCCGGTACTTGTGCCACCAGGACCAGCCCGGTGGCGCCTGCTGGGGTGAGTAGTACTGGGGGAAGCAACGCCTGGAGTTGAGGTCCGGGTTGGGGAAGGGCGAGCCGAACTGGCACCCCGTGTCCTGCCCGTCGTACGCGACGACGAGCTGGCCGCCGGTCTCCGTGCTCACGGTGGTGATGCGGTACTTGCGCGGTTGGGCCATCGTGGCGTTCGGGTCGTAGTCGGCCCGCTGGTCGAAGCGGGTACCGCCGAAGGTGACGGGTGGCAGCGCGTCCGACCCGCCGTCCGCCTTGCCGGTTCGCGTGATCGACTCGAGCCAGAGCACCGGCGACGTGCCGTTGCCGGTCGACGGGAACTGGTGTCCCAGATCCCACTGGTCCACGGTGTGGTACGTCGAGCCCGATCCGGACCACGCCTGCGTGACCACGCTGGCCAGCCGCATCGCCGACCAGAACGACGGGCTGACGTTGCTCGTGCAGGGGGCGGCGTCACAGGCGAGGTCGAAGGGCGTGTCCGGCCAGTTCGGCCTGTTCGGCGCCGACAGCCACGGCGTGCCGGCCCAGCACGACGTGAAGCACCGCTCAAGGTTGTTGAAGAGTACGCGCGCTGGCGCGGTGGTCGAGTACTCCTGTCCCGTCCGGGTGCCGTACTCGATGGACGTCAGGGCGCCGCCCTTGTCGTAGCCGACCGTAGACGACGGGCTGCCGGCCAGACCCGTCCGGTTGCCCTCGCGGGTGTAGAAGTACGTCATCGAGCTGCCGTGCCGGTCGACGACGTGGTCCAGGTTCCACCGCCACGCCTGCAGGCAGTACGAGCTGGCAAACGCCGACGCGACGTAGCACGGTTCGCCCGCGTGGTTGGCGAAAACCGGCACCCGCCACGTGGAGTTCGTCTCGCGGTTGCCCGTCGACCAGTTGGGCAGCCGGTGCCGGCCGAAGTAGAGCTGCGTACCGTCGGTGGTCGTGACCCGCCAGTACTCGCCGTCGTTGTCGCCGTTGCCGGCCCCGGTCAACAGCTCGACCTTTGCCGCGTCGTCATCGGCCATCCGCCACGTGCCGTCGTCGCCGATGACCAGCTCGGTGGACTTACCACCCCACACGATGCGCGCGTTCGGCAGGCGCCAGCACAGGTCCCCGGTAGCGTTGGCGTGCTCGGGGTCCCAGGTCGACGCCTGCGTGCCGAGCACATCGGCCTTGCCGTCGCCGGAGAAGTCGCCCGGCGCGACGATCGCGCCGAAGCCGCCCCAACCTGACCCGATCTGCTCGGACTGCCCGGTGACCCAGCCACCCGTCCCGTTGCCGCGGATCATCAGCAGGGCGTTGTCCGTCGTCCGCCGCCACAGCACGTCCGGTTTGCCGTCGCCGGAGAAGTCGCCGCGGCCGAAGAGGTAGTTGGCTCCGTTGAAGTCACCGATCAGCTCGGACTGGCCGGTGACCCAGCGGCCGACGCCGTTGCCGCGCATCATGAACAGCAGCCCGTCCGAGGCGCGCTTCCACAGCACGTCCGGCTTGCCGTCGCCGGAGAAGTCGCCGACCGAGAAGATGAAGCTCGCCGAGCTGAACGAGCCGATGTCCTCAGAGACGGCCGCCAACGTGCCACCCGGCGCGCCCCGGCGCAGCATGAGGCGTCCGGTCGTCTCGCGCCAGATCAGGTCCGGCAGGCCGTCGCCGGTGAAGTCGCCGGGTGAGTGCAGCCACTGCGCCCCCGACCAGTCACCGGCCGCCAGCGGCCGGGGCTCGTCGATGAAGCCGCCGGCGCCGTTGCCGCGCACCAGCCGCAGCGTGTTGCCGATGCCGTTGTACAAGGCGCGGCGGAAGATCAGGTCCGGCTTCCCGTCGCCGTCGAAGTCGCCCGGGCTCAGCACGGAGTTGGTCGCGTCGAACGCCTGCCCGACGACCGGGTACGGCGGGGCGAACCCACCGGCGCCGTTGCCCGGGTACATCCTGACGTCCTTGAAGGTCTGGACATCGTCGAGGCAGGCCCGGTATGACCGCTCGATGAAGCCTGGCTGGTACTCCCAGCCCTCGCCGATCGGCCCGGGCTGCACGTTCTTGCCGGCCGTCTGCCCGTCCACCGCGCCCGACGAGTAGCCGAACGAGACCTCCGGATCGAGGCCGCCCGGCGACGGGGGAACACCGAGCTCGTACGACCAGCCGAAGTCCGCGCTCGACGTGCCACCCGTCCACTCGTACGAGTGGGAGAACGGCGTCTGCCCGAAGTCGCCCGTGTCCGATGAGGTCGCGGTCGCCGTGACCGCCAGGACCGAGGCGCCCCCGGTTGTTCCGTCACGCTCGCTGCCGGTCAGCGCACTACGCTCCGATACGGCCGCCGCGCCCACCTCGACGGTCGCGGACAGCCGCATCCGGCGGGAGTCCACCCGCGACGCCACCGGCGTCGGTGTCGCGCAGCCCGACACCTGCGGGGTGGTCAACGCACACGCCGGCAGCCGCACCAACCGCAGGCGCGATGCCCAGTCGCCGCCGTACGCACCAGCGAACCCGGACACGTCCACGTCCACGGCGACCGGCGCCGGAGCCGTCCCACCGTCGGTTCGCCTCAACCGGAACACCATGCCGCTCACGCCGGCAGCCTCGGCCGCACGCTGGTCCGACACGTCCAGACGCACCCGTCCGGGCTGGTCGACGACGGCCGTACCCGCCTGCGCACCGACCGCACCGCGGCCGACCCAGACCGGACCGGCTCCCGCCCGTACGCGGGCGCCCGCCCCACCGGCGGACGAGGGCGCGGGAAGATCGACCTCGATGCTGCCCGCCGCCGGCCACACGGCCCTGCCCGGCGACCACCTCTCCTGCTGTGACTGCGCGGGTTTCGCGGCCCGGGGCGTCAGCTTGCCCATCGGCACCGAGCGCTGCGACACCCCCGGCGCCGGGTCCCCAGGCTCCGCTGCCAGCGGGGGCGCCCAGAGCAACGAAACCCCCAAGGCGGCAACGAGACCCGCCGCGAATGTGCGACGCCGAGTAATGGACATTCCGATCACCCCGTCGGCCGAACAGGTCGCAGTGACAACGGCAGATCGCAGCGGCGAGCGCCGGCCCCGGAGCGTCGCCCGGGCGCTGGAAGTATGTGACGGTGCGGAGTACCAACTCCATGCAGGGATCCCGCTCGGACCAGACCGTAGGCGACCGAGATTGCGGCTAACTTGCGTATGGCTTGCGCCGGGCCGTGGAAGCAATGTCGAAACCAGCCTTGCCGGCTCCCAGCCACGATGGGCAAGGCAGGCACAGGCACCTCTGGCGACCACGGAGCGTAGGCAGCTTCATGATCACAGGTGCTTTGCCGACCAGGCAGCGTGTCACCTCATGCCACAGGTCAGCCCTTGACGGCTCCGGCCGCGATGCCCCGTACGAAGAAGCGCTGCAGCACGATGAAGATGATCGCCACGGGCAGGATGGTGAGCATCGAGCCGGCCAGCATCACCGGGTAGTCGAAGGTCTGCCCGCCGGCCCCACCCCTGCCCAGGGTGGACAGTCCGAACGGGAGCGTCCAGTGCTCCGGGCTGGCCCGGACCACGATGAGCGGGAGCAGGAACTCGTTCCACGTGCCCTGGAAGGACAGGATCGCCAGCGTGATGATGCCGGGCCGGGCCAGCGGCAGCACCACCCGCCAGTAGGTCTGGAAGATGTTCGCCCCGTCGATGCGCGCGGCCTCCTCCAGCTCCCGCGGCAAGGCCTCGAAGAACTGCTTCATGATGAAGATGCCGACCGCGTCGACCGCCAGCGGCAGGATCAGCCCGGCGTACGAGTTGAGCAGCCCCATCTCCTTGAGCACCAGGAACCTGGGGATGGTGAGCACGATCGGGGGCACCGCGAGCACCGCCAGCACGGCGGCGAAGACCGGGCCCCGGCCGCGCCAGTCGAGCCGGGCCAGCGAGTAGCCGGCGAGCGAGTCCAGGAAGATCCGCAGCAGCGTGGCCCCGACGGTGACGATGACCGAGTTGAGTGTCCACATGGGAAAGTCGCCATGGACGAGCACGTTCTCCCAGGCCCGCCACTCGGGGTTGAGCGGCCACGGCAGCACCGGCTCGGCCGCCACCTCCTCGCGGGACTTGAACGTGGTGGCCAGGGACAGGATGAACGGGTAGATGAAGATCAGGGCGAACGCGGTGAGGACCAGGTATCCGGTGGCCCGGCGGGCGGCGGTCACGGGACTCATGGAGTCAGTCCTCCCGGCGCAGCAGCAGGCGCTGGATCCCGGTGAAGGCGAGGATCAGCGCGAAGAGGATGAACGCGATGGCTGCGGCCCGGCCCATCGCCGAGTTCTCGAACCCGTCCCGGTAGATCAGGTACGCCGGGGTGAGCGTGGTCTTCTGCGGGCCGCCCGCGGTCATCGCGTAGATCTGGTCGAAGACCTGCCAGGTGCCGATGAGGCCGAGCGTGAGCACCAGGAACAAGGTGGGTCGCATCAGCGGCAGGGTGACCCGGAAGAAGCGCTGCCGCGGCGTCGCCCCGTCGATCAGCGAGGCCTCGTCCAGCTCCTCCGGGATGTTCTGCAGGCCGGCCAGGAACATCAGCATGAACGTGCCGGTCGTGGTCCAGGTGGCCAGGATCATGATGGCGAGCAGGGCGACGCTCGGCCCGGACAGCCAGTCCCAGTAGGACAGCCCCATCAGCCGGTGCTCGCCCAGGAAGGCAGGGGCGGTGTCGACCCCGAGCCAGCC
This sequence comes from Micromonosporaceae bacterium, assembly GCA_035649895.1. Lineage (GTDB taxonomy): Bacteria > Actinomycetota > Actinomycetes > Mycobacteriales > Micromonosporaceae > DASSUC01. The sequence goes on from DASRIS010000060.1 coordinate 8,438, forward strand.
GAGCACGGTGTGCACGACGCCCTTGAACTCGCTGAGCCACACGGTCTCCACCGTCCCGGGCAGCAGCGCGGAGAGCAGCACGTTGACCACGCCGCTCGGGCTGAACAGGAAGATGAAGATGAACGCGACCGCGATCGAGCTGGTCACCGAAGGGAAGTAGAAGGCGGTACGGAAGAACGTCTTGCCCTTCAGCAGCTTGGAGTTCACCACCACGGCGAGGAAGAACGACAGCGCGGTCTGGGCCGGCACGACGCCGAGCACGTAGTAGAAGTTGTTGCGCAGGCTCTTGGCGAAGTCGCTCTGCACGACACCCGACTCGACCAGCAGGTCACGGTAGTTCTCCGTGCCGGTCGGCGTGGACGTGTCGAGCGGGGCGAGGCCGCTCCAGTCGCGGAAGCTCACCCAGAACGCCATCAGGATCGGGGCGACAAGGAACAGCCCCAGCCCGAGCAGCGCGGGCGCGACGAACAGCCAGCCGGCGAGCGCCTGGCGGCCGCGGATGCGGCTAGGGCGTCGCCGTAGCCGCCGGCCCGGCCGGCCCGCCGGGGGCGGTACGGCGGCCGGAGCCGCCGTACCTGCCCTCGCGGCATCAACCACTGACGACCTCCTTGCCGGCGTTCTGCGCCGCAGTCACCACCTCCGGCACCGGCTTGTTCCCGGCCGCGAGGCCCTGGATGCCGTCGTTGAGGGTGTCGATCACGGTCTTGAAGCCGGGGATGAAGACCGCCTTCTTGGCGTAGTCGGCGCCGGTCACGAACGCCTTCAGCTCCGGCTTGTCGGCCAGCCACTGCTCAGCCAGGGACTTGCGCGACGGCATGACCGGGAACTGCTTGGTGAACTCCAGCTGCTTCTCGCTCGACACCAGGAACTTCACGAAGTCGATCGCGGCGGCCTTGTTCTTGCTGGCCTTGGCCACGCCGTAGCAGACCGAGAAGGCCAGCGTGCCCTTGCCGGCCGGGCCGGCGGGCAGCTCCGCGACCGCGTACTTGAGGTTGGGGAAGTCGTTCTTCATGGCGCCGACGATCCAGTTGCCCTCGATGGTCATGGCGGCCTTGCCCTTGCCGAGGGCCTCGCCGCCCCAGCCGGCGCCGACCTTCTGCGGGCTCGCCATGAAGCCGCCCTTGTGCAGGTCGGCCACGTACTGCAGGGCCTGGGCCATCTGCGGCGTGTCCATGGTCATCTTGCTGACGTCGTCGTTCGTGGGCCACGCCCCGGCCTGGGCCATGAACACGCCCCAGCGGTAGAACTCGGGGCCCATCACCAGGCCCGGCCGGCCGGGCTTGGTCAGCGCGCGGGCCGCGGCGGACAGCTCGTCCCACGTGGTCGGCGGCTTGACGTTGGCCTTGGCCAGCTCGTCGACGTTGTAGACCAGCTGGAGCGTTGAGAAGTCCTTGGGCGGGCAGTAGTACGTGCCCTCGTACGTGAAGGACTGGCGCAGGCTCTCGTAGAAGTCGTTGGGGTTGTCGACCTTGTCGCCGATGGGCTCCAGGGCACCGGCCTTGGCCAGGTCGGGCAGCTTGTTGTCGTTGACGTAGAACACGTCCGGCGGCTCGCCGCCGGCGAGCGCGGTCTGCAGCGCGGTGTCGTACTCCGGCAGCACGTTCAGGGTGACCGTGTTGCGGCCCAGCTTGTTGTAGTCGTCGATCACCTTGCGCAGGGTCGCGTCCTCGGCGGGCGAGGACGAGAACGCGTACATCGAAAGCTTGGCGTTGGCTGGCTGCGCGCCCTGGTCAGAGTCACCGTCGTCACCGCAGCCGGCGGCGGCGAGGCAGAGCAGCGCGGCGAGCGCCGCTGCGGCGGCCCGGGCCGGGCGGCGCCGGCGGAGGTCGGCCGAGATGGACATGGATATCTCCTTGCTGCGTAGGGACTACACGGATGCGAGTGGCTATCGGTGGACCGGCGCGGCGCTGCTGGCCCGCACCACCAGCGTCGGCACGACCAGGCGGCCGGTGTGCGGCGCATCGGCCCGTCCGTCCGCGGCCGGGGCAGCGGGCGCCGGGGCAGGCGGGGCGGCCGGCAGCATCTCCAGCAGGGCCCGGATGACGGCCCGGCCGACCGCCTCGATGGGCTGGCGCACGCTGGACAGGTCGAGCACCCTGGCGGTGGGCGTGTCGTCGAAGCCGACGATGGCGAGGTCGCGGCCGAGCGAGCGGCCGCGGACCCGCGCGGCCTGGGCCGCGCCGACCGCGAGCGTGTCGCTGACCGCGACGATGGCGGTGGGCGGGTGGTCGCGGTCGAGCAGGTAGCTGGCGAGCGCCGCGCCACCGGCCACCGAGTCGTCCCCCCGGATGTCCAGCTCGGCCGACTCGGCGAGCAGCCCGTGCTTGTCCAGTGCCGTACGCCAGCCGGTCGCCCGGTGGTCGCCCACCTGCGACCCCTCCGGCCAGCCGAGGAACGCGACGCGCCGGTGGCCGCGGGCCACCAGGTGGTCGACGGCCGCCGCCGTGCCGGCCGCGTTGTCGACGTCCACCCACGGGTGCTGGCCGGCGTCGAAGTCGGTCCGCCCGAAAGCGGCGAACGGGGCGCCCAGCCGCAGCAGCGCCTGCGGTCGAGGGTCGCCGTGGCCGATGCCGTAGAGCACGAACCCGTCCACGCCACCGGCCCGGTAGAGCCGGGCGCACGCCGCGAGCTCGTCCTCGGCGTCGTCGGCGGTGAACAGCAGCAGGTGGTGGTCTGCCTCGCGCCCGGCCTCGGCCAGCGCGTGCAGGAAACGGTCGTGGATGCTCGCCAGCGACTCCTCGTGGACCGGCTCGACCCGGTACCCGATGAGCTGCGAGGCCTGCACCCGCAACGCGCGGGCGGCCCGGTTGGGCAGGTAGCCGAGGGTGGCGATGGCCTCCTCGACCCGCGCCCGGGTCTCCGGCCGCACCCGCTGGGGCGCGTTGAGCACATTGGACACCGTCTGGCGGGACACGCCTGCGGTGTCGGCAACGTCGGCGACCGTAGGGCTTGGCCGGTCAGCCGCCTCCATTGCCTGGTTCACTTCGGACCCCCGCTCGGGTAGTCTGCGGGCCTCAGGTTTGAACGATCAAATACGCTTGTCGGGACAATGTCACCACCCCGCATCGCTGTCAAGGGGTAGCCGATGGGCCAGCCGTACCTGCATCAGCACGTCACCTGCCTGTCCGCACCGACCACCTGGCTCTCGCCGCCCGACGCGCAGGTCCGCGGCGGCGTCGCCGGCCTCTACCTGGCTGACCTGCGGATCCTCTCCCGGCTGGAGGTGCGCGTCGACGGCGCCGAGCCGGAGCCGGTCAGCGCCGGCAACCTGGACGCGGGGCGGGCCCGCTTCCTCGGCGTGCTGCGCGGGCTCGGCGACTGCGGGCCCGACCCCACGGTCTGGTGCGAGCGGACCCGCACGGCCGGCCCGGACGGCGGCGAGGAGGCGATCGAGCTGCGCAACGCCTCCCGCGGCACGCTCCAGGTCGAGCTGTCGGTGACCGTCGGGGCCGACTTCGCCCCGGTGATGGCGGTCAAGCACGACGGGACGGGCCTCGCGCCGGCGCCCGCCCAGGCCAGCCCCGATGGGCTGAGCTGGGGTGGCACCACCGCGGACGGCCCGCGGGTGCTGCTGCGGGCGGACCCGCCACCAGCGGTCGACCTCGCCGGCCAGGTGCTGCGCTGGTCCGTTGTGGTGCCGCCGGGCCAGGCCTGGCGGGGACGGGTGGCGCTGGCCGCGCACCGGCCGCCCTCCCCCGGCTTCCGCCCCGTCCCGCCCGGCACCGCCCCCGCGTGGCACGCGGCGCCGCTGCGGGTGCGGGCCGGCGACCGGCGGCTGGACGCCCTGGTGGCGGCGAGCATGTCCGACCTTGCCGCGCTGCGCCTGGCCGACCCGGACGAGCCGGCCGACGCGTACCCCGCCGCCGGCAGCCCGTGGTACCTGACCCTGTTCGGCCGGGACACGCTGTGGGTCTCGACGCTCGCGCTGCCGCTCGGCCCCGAGCTCGCCGGCGGCACCCTGCGCGCGCTGGCCCGGCGGCAGGGTAGCCGGGTCGACCCGGAGACCGAGGAGGCGCCCGGGAAGATCCCGCACGAGCTGCGGCCGGCCAACGCCGCCGTGGGCCTGCCGGCGGTCTACTTCGGCACGGTCGACGCCAGCCCGCTCTTTGTCGTGCTGCTGGCCCAGGCCTGGCGGTGGGGCCTGCCGGCCGCCGAGGTCGCCGCCCTGCTGCCGGCCGCCCGCGCCGCGCTGGCGTGGCTCACCACGCACGGGGACCCCGACGGCGACGGCTTCATCAAGTACCTCCCGGCCGGGCACGGCCTGGTCAACCAGGGCTGGAAGGACTCCTCCGACGGGGTGCAGCACGCCGACGGGCGGCTGGCCACGCCGCCGGTCGCGCTGGTGGAGGTGCAGGGGTACGCCTACCGTGCGGCCATGGACGGGGCCGCGCTGTTCGACGCCTTCGGCGAGCCGGGCGGCGACCGCTGGCGCGAGTGGGCCGGGCAGCTGGCTGCCCGGTTCAGGGACGCCTTCTGGGTGTCTGATGTGGACGGATCTTACCCGGCGATCGCGCTTGAGGCAGGTAACAAACCGGTAGACGGGCCGTCGTCCAACATGGGGCACCTGCTCGGCACCGGCCTGCTGACGCCGCCGGAGGAGGCGCTGGTCGCCCGCCGGCTCGCCGGACCGGCCCTGGACAGCGGGTACGGCCTGCGTACCCTCGCTGACACGGCGGCCGGGTTCAACCCGCTCTCGTACCACGCGGGCTCGGTGTGGCCGCACGACACCGCCATCGCAGTGCGCAACCTGGCGCTTTCTGGCCACTCCGCGCCGGCCGCGGCGCTGCTGTGCGGCCTGCTCGCGGCGGCGCCGGGGTTCGGCTACCGGCTGCCCGAGCTGTACGGGGGCCAGCGGGCTGAGCCGCCGCTGCCCCCGGTGCCGTACCCGGCCGCCTGCCGGCCCCAGGCGTGGGCGGCGGCGGCCGGTCTGGCCATGGTCCAGGCGCTGCTCGGGCTCGAGGTCGACGTGCCCGGCGGCCGGCTGCGGCTGCGCCCGATGGCGCCGTCCCCGGTCGGGGCGTACTCGGTCCGCAACATCCGCCTCGGCTACGCCGGCACGCTGCACGTGGACGTGGACGAGGCCGGCCAGGTGGTCCGGGTCGAGGCGCCGGCACCCCTGCGGGTGGAGGTCGCAGGCTCGGAGCAGCCCTGACCAGGTCACTGCCGGTTGGGGCGCGCGGGGCAGGGCTCCTTCGTACCGATCTCATCCAGGTCACCGATGGCTGGCACCCGGGCGACCGCGCCCAGCGTCGCGATCACCGGATTCTGCTTCTCATCAATCGGTGCCTCGGACGCCGCGTACATGAAGGCCGCGAACAGTGCCAGGTAGCCAGCGGGGCGTTACAACCGCATCGCAACCGAATCACAGCCGGGCGGCGATGAGCTGTCTGGACGAGGACCTACTCTCCCGAAGGGAGCTGGCATGTCCAGATCCAGAGTCCGGCTCGGCGCGGCAGCTGCAGCCGTCGTGCTGCTGCCGGCTGGGCTTGTCGTAACCGCGCTCGGAGGAACTGCGGCTGCCGTGCCAGGCGCTCAGGTGGTCACGGCGGACCACGGCACGTCCCCATCGCTGACCAAGCTGGCCCGCGCCATGGCCGCCGTGGCCGCCCCAGCGGCACCGGCCACGACCTGGGGTGAGCGCGGTGCAGCCGTACCCGGTCGTGGTCATGACCGCGACGGCGCGGTGTCGTCCAGGACCGGCCCTGGGATCACGGCGATGCCGCCGGCGACGACGTTCCCCGGGCTTACCGGCACGGCCAAGCCGCCAGACCCGGTCGGCGACATCGGGCCGAACCACTACGTGGAGATGGTGAACCTCTCCGTGGGCGTGTTCAAGCGGGACGGCACCCCACTGCTGAACGTGCCCCTCGGCGCCATCTTCGCCGGCCTGCCGGGCGTGCACCCGTGCGAGGGCAGCTTCGGCGACCCGATCGTGCTGCACGACCAGCTGGCCGACCGGTGGCTGCTCACCCAGTTCACCGCGAGCGTGGCACCGTTCTACCTTTGCATGGCCGTGTCCCAGACGGCCGACCCGACCGGCGCGTACCACCTCTACGCCTTCTCCAATGGCGCGCTGTTCCCGGACTATCCCAAGTACGGCGTCTGGTCCGGTGGGTACCTCGGGTCCACCCGGGACTTCAACGGGCTGGGCGGCGCGTTCGTCGGGGTCGGTACGTGGGCGTTCGAGCGGTCCAAGATGCTCGTCGGTGACCCGACCGCGGTCGGGGTGAAGGTGCTGCTGGCGCCCGGCGCCGAGCCGTGGAAGCCCGGCGACGGCCTGCTCCCGGCCGACCTGGACGGCAAGGTGCTGCCGCCGTTTGCGAACGTCGGTTACTTCATCGGCACGATGGACAGCGGCGCGTCGTACGGTGCGCCGTTCGACGGGGTCAACGTGTTCCACCTGCGGTTCTCGTTCGCCCCGCCAGCGGCCGCGCTGACCCTGGTCAGGTCGATCCCGGTCGCCCCGTTCGACTCGGTCTTCCCGTGCGCGCCGACCTCACGCGACTGCATCCCCCAACCGGGCACCACTCAGAAGATCGACATTCTGTCGTACCGACAACGGCCGATGCACCGGGCGGCGTACCGCCGGTTCTCCGGCTATGAGTCGCTGGTGACCAACCAGTCGGTGGAGGCACTGCCGGGTGTCGCGGGCGTGCGCTGGTACGAGCTGCGTAACCTGGCCAACACCACCGCGGCGCCGTCAGTGTTCCAGCAGGGCACGGTGGCCGCCAATGACGGGGTGCACCGGTGGATGGGCAGCATCGCCCAGGACCGCCGGGGGAACATGGCGCTGGGCTACAGCGTCTCCAACGCCACCACCGTCTTCCCCGGCATCCGCTACACCGGCCGGCTCGCCACCGACCCGCTCGGCACCATGCCCCAAGGGGAGGCCGTGCTGTTCCCCGGCACAGGCTCGCAGCTGGGTAGCCCACGCTGGGGTGACTATACATCGATGAATATCGACCCACGCGATGACTGCCGGTTCTGGTACGTCAACGAGTACTACGCCGTTACGGGTGGCACGTGGAACACCCGGGTCGGGCACTTCATCTTCCCGCCGCTGTGCCCGATAGCCATCCCCGGACCCGACCCAACACCGGCACCCACCATGACAGCGATCCCCTGACCGCTTGGCCTGCTTGATTTGTGCGGTCCCGCTTGATTTGTGCGGTCCCGCTTGGTTCGCCTGGTCCTGCTTCGTTCGCTTAGTAGCCGCCCTGCCCGGACGCGATGACGTGATGTCCGGGCAGGGCGCCGTGGACCGGCCGGGCCAGGTCCAGTCATCGGACCGACCCCAGCCTTGCTGCTGGCCAGCCTCGGGGTAGGGGTTGCGCCAACCTAATGCTCTGCACCATCGCCGCCAGCAGAGCCCGGCCGGGTGACCTGCCAGTGGCCAACCAGCTCACATGCCGGTCAGCGCCGGGACTCCCCAGAGCGCCGACCAAGTATCAGCCGGTGTCCGTCCCCGCACCGGCGTGGCTTCAAGATTGCGATCTGTACAGAGAAAATGAAGTTTCGCCGCACTTTTGCTGCAATTATCATGATCTTGGCGTGGCCCGGGCCGGGCGTTGGCCACATCCCGATCGCTTGCGGCCATCTGTGCACCCTGGGGAACGGCAAGCCAAGGGCAAAGCAGGGCAAAACGTGGAAGTGCTACTGCGCTCGCGCCACATCGGCAGGTCAACCAGGCAACTAACTGGCCGGCGCTCCAGTTGCGGACGTGCGGGTGTGCGGAGCGGCGGATCCCCGCAAGTGCGTCCGTCCGCCCAAGTGAGCCGGCGCAGCAACGCGCACCAGACACAGCCGGGAGCCTGGCCGCGACCCTGCGGGTGGCTGACGAGGTAGCCTCTGGCCCGTGACTGAGCTCCCCGCAGCCGCGGCACTGGCTGAGCCCGTGGTGGTCACCGTGCCGGTCGTGACCACGCCGCCCGTTGTGGCGGTCACCGTCTACCCCGACCGGGCCCGGGTGACCCGGCGCGAGACGGTACGGCTGCCGGCCGGTGACCACACCGTCGTGGTGGAGCCGCTGCCGCTGACCATGCAGCCCGACTCGGTACGCGTCGGCGGGCGCGGGCCGGCCACCGTACTCGGTGTCGACGTGGCCCGCCGGCACCGCCCCCGTACCGCCGACCCTCGCGCGGCAGACCTGGAGCAGCAGCGGCGGAAGCTGGTCGCCCAGGTGGCCGAGCTGGACGACGCCGACGCGGTGGAGGCGCAGCGGGTCGGCTTCCTGCAGCGCCTGGCCAGCCGGGCCGGAAGCAGCTACGGGCGGGCCCTGGCCGCCGGCGACGCCGACGCCACCGCCGTTGCGGCGTTCACCGACGCGCTCGCCGAGCAGCTGGGCGCGGGGAAGGCCCGGCAGCGGGCGCTGGCCCGCCGCCGGGAGGAGCTCGGCGAGGAGCTGGCCGCCCTGGACCGGCGGCTGGCCGAGCTGGGCGCCGCCCGGGAGCCGGACCGGCTGGCCGCCACCATCGGCCTGAGCGTGGCGCAGGAGTCCGATATCGAGCTGGAGCTGTCCTACGTGGTCAGCAACGCGGGCTGGCAGTCCTCCTACGACCTGCGCCTGGACGAGGCGGCCGCGGACCGGCTCAGCCTGACCTGGTACGGGCTGGTGCGCCAGCAGACGGGTGAGGACTGGCCAGAGTGCGACCTGCGGCTGTCCACCGCCCGGCCGTCCGGCGCGGTCACCGTGCCCGAGCTGGACCCGTGGTACCTGGACCGGGTACGCCCGATCGGCCCGCCACGGCCGATGCGCGCCCGGGCCGCCGGGGCGGCCGACATGATGTACGCACCGGCCGCGCTGCCCGCGCCGGGGGCTGTCGCCGCGCCGGCGATGGAGATGGCGGCGCCCCCACCCCCGGTCCGCGAGCAGGTGGCAACGGCCGAGCAGGGGCTCGCTGCGGCGACGTACCAGCCCGCGCGGCCGGTCGCGGTGCCCTCCGACGGCGGCGCGCACCGGGCGACTGTGGCGGTCGCCGAAGTAGAGTCCACTGTGGACTACGTGACCGCACCGCTGCGGGCCGAGGAGGCGCACCTGCGCGCCACCGTGGTCAACACCTCCACGCACACGCTGCCGCCCGGGCCGGCCGCGGTCTTCCACGGCGCGGACTTCGTCGGCAGCACCCGCCTGGACACCTGGGCGCCGGGCGAGGAGGTCGAGCTCGCGCTGGGCGTCGACGACCGGGTACGGGTCGAGCGCGAGCTGGTCCGCCGTACCGCCACCAAGGCCACGCTGAGCTCGACCCGGCGCCGCGACGTGGAGTACAAGACGACCGTGGCCAACCACACGCCGCGCGCCGCCCGGGTCACCGTGCTCGACCAGCTGCCGGTCTCCCGCGACGACCAGATCACCGTCAAGGAGCTACGGGCCGACCCGGCCCCGGCCGAGCGCACCGATCTCGGGGTCTACACCTGGCGGCTGGAGCTCGCGCCAGGCGAGTCCCGCGAGGTCCACCTGGGCTTCCGGGTCGAGGTGGCCAAGGGCGTGGAGCTGGCCGGCTGGCGCGAATGACCATCGCCCCAGCCCGGACGCGGCCTCAGCTGGGGTCGCGTGCACTGCGTCGACCCGGTACCCACGCCAGCTCGCTCCTCGCCGTCCTTAACGTCGCCGTGAAGGAGCTTCATCGCCGTGTGCCGGTATCCAGCCGCGTCGCCTCACTACGGACCAGGCTTCAATGCCTGGCAGTATCGGAGAGGTGGCTTCGACGTAGCACTCAGACTGGTTCGTCATCGAGATTCCACGAACCCCATGGCGCCCTCTCCCCACCGGCTCGATGAATGGTGGCGGAGCTAACATATTACGCGGCCTGTCGACCTCCCGCCGCCGGGCCGACCGGGCGCACGCCGCGCTACATGGCCGTCGCCCAGCGCGTGGTCAGGCCAGTGCCCAGCATCCATCTCCGGCCGTGACGGGGCCAAGTCGAGGACGGAGTAGACGATGAATGACCAGCGGCTCGCGAAGCGGTCACGGCACAGCGGCCGACATTGGCTGTTCACCGCCATGGCCATTCCGCTGTCGCCGCTGATGTTCGGGGTCGCAGTCCAGCAGAACCAAGCATGGCACGCCTGCGTTGCCCGTCACTCATTGCCAGTCGCGCCGACACAAGGCCCATGCGCGGCCAACTACTTCTGGCTAGGCCTGACGATGCTCGTGTTCTACGTGCTGGCCTTCGCGGCGACCATAACTGGCCTGGCGATCGGAGTCGTGGAGGGCCGCAGACGCCGACGGTTCGCCCACGGCCGCTGGACCAGCATGAGCGTCGTCGGACTCTGCGCGCCATGGGCGCTGCTGGCGTACGCACTCGGCTATGGCCTGGGCCGGCTGCTGCCCGCCCCGCGCTCTAGCCTGATAGAGCAGACGCGCCTGGGTGGCTGGCAGCAGGCAGTACAGCTCTACGCCACCCTGGCCAGCGGGCAGAAACCCCCGGCAGTATTCGCGCCGGATCTCATGATCGCCGACGCCGTCTACATGGATGTGCGGTTCAGCTACTCACGCTTCTACGCCATGGAAGTCACCTACGAGCCCGGCGTCAGCTTCGCCGTCGGCTCACCCGCCCTCGTGGCCAGCGCGGCGATCGGCAGCCTGATCGGGACAACTATCGGCTACGCGCGGGCCGCCAGCCTGTCCCGTCAACGATGGCGGGACCACCGCCTCGCTCGGGTCGTCGTCACCAGTACCGCCACGTGGTGCCAGGGGGGCGGTTGGTGGCTGTGCTTTGAACACGCTGCGGTCGAGCAATACATGCTCGACGCCAACCAGTCCTGCATCCTCACGTTCCGCGACACCGATCCCTTACGGCTGCACGGCCCTTCGGCCTGGTGCCATGCGGTGCTGTTCACGTATCTGCGCTACGGCGCAGGAGCCTTGCAGACTGCCCCATTCCTATATCCGCTCCGGCAGGCCGCGTAGCGGTCGCGGTAGGGACCGCCCTCACGGGCGGCCCCCCGCACAGATCCCAGCGAGCGGAACTACCGCACTGGGCTCCTGCCTCGGGTTCTGGCGTTGAAGCGCACGTCTGGGAATGGATGCTTCGCGCGGGCGGGTGGTAGCCATCGGTTGGCAAGGCGGCTCATCCGCTCCCAGTTCAGCCGGGTGCGCTGGCTTCGACGCCGGAGCGCTTTGTACCAGTGCCTCGTCGCCTGGGTGCGGAAGGCCGCCACCGCGTCGGT
>DASRIS010000061.1:0-17363 GCA_035649895.1 Micromonosporaceae bacterium
GCCACCTGCTGGCCGCGGTGCGCAAGGTGGACGGGGTGTTCGACGCGTACCGGGTGACCTCAGGCGCCTGACGGCCTGCCGTCAGGCGCCTGGCTGTGCTGCCCGGCTATGGCTACGCCTGGGGCGGGTCCAGGGTCACCGACTTGATGACGACCTCCTTCTTCGGGTGGCCGGTCCCCTGGCCGCCGGAGCCGTCGTTGCCCGCCTTGTCCACGTCGTCGAGGATGTTGAGCCCCTCGACGATGGTGCCGACCACCGAGTACTTGGGGCCGTCCAGGTCGGTGTCCCTGAGGATGAAGAAGAACTGGCTGCCGTTGGTGGCCTCGCCGCTGTTGGCCATGGCCAGCGTGCCGCGCGGGTAGGCCGGGCGCTGCCCGACCGGCAGGTTCTCGTCCGCGTACCGGTACGCCGGGCCGCCGGTGCCGTCGGTCGTACGCCAGCCTTTGCCCTTGGCGGACGGGTCGCCGCACTGGAGCATGCCAGTGAACGCCCGGTGGCACTTGGTGTCGTTGTAGAGGTTCTTGGCCGACAGGTGGGCGAAGCTCGACGCGATGCACGGCGCCTTGGTGAGGTCCATCTTGACCTTGATGACGCCGAGGTTCGTGGTGATGTTCAGGATCTGGGTGCCGGTGCGCGGCTCCCCGCTGGTCGGCGGTGTCCCCACGTCGCGCACGGTGGCCGGCGGCGTCGGCTGTGGGGTGACCGCCGGGTCGACCAGCGGGTTCCACTTGCAGCCGGCAGGGGCGGCCGAGCCCGACGCCTGCGCGGTCGGCGCCGGGGAGTCATCGCCGCCCAGGCTGGTGACCAGCCACACCGCCCCGACGATCACGAGCAGCGCGGCCACCCCGGCCCCGATGCCCGCCTGGAGCTGGCGGCGCTTGCGGGCCTTTGCCGCGCGCGCGGCCATCTCCCGCTCGAGCCTGGCCCGGGCCGCGGCGCGCTGGCGATCCTTGGTGGGGCTCACGGTGCTCTCCTTACTCGGTTGCCGCGTCTGTGCCGCGTCAGGACTGCTCGACGGCGGCGTCAGGACTTGCTCGATGGCGAGGGTGACGGGGTGGCCGACCGCGTCGGCGCCGGGCTGTCGTCGGGGTCGTCGGAGGGAACCGACAGGCCCGGGGTCGGCCCCGGCGTCGGCGCGACCACATCGCCGACCGTCAGCGACTGGATGACGACGTCGTTCTTTGGCTTGCCTTCGGTGGCGGGCTTGCCATCGGCGCCCACCGCGCCGTCCTTGGCGATCTTCTCGACGATCTCCAGTCCCTTGGTCACCGTGCCGAACTTGCTGTACCGCGGGTCCAGGTAGGTGTCCTTGTAGACGATGAGGAACTGGCTGCCATTGGTGCCAGGACCGGTGTTGTACGTCGCGATGGTGCCCTTGCCGTAGAACGCCTTGCCGGCCTTGGGGTCCGGGGTGGGCGCGGCTGAGGCGGTGGGCGACGGGCTCGGCGCGCGGGTCGGCGAGGGGCTGGCCGAGGCGACCAGGGACGGGCTCGCCGCCGGGGTCGGGGCGGGGGTCGGCGCCGCCGGCGCCGCCTCGGGTGGCACGTTCTCGTCAACCACCTGGTACGTGGGGCCGCCGCCACCCGTGCCAGCGGGGTCGCCGCAGTGCAGCAGGGCGTCGGTGAGCCGGTGGCACTTGGTGTTGTCGAAGAAGTTCTTGCCGGCCAGGAACGCGAAGCTGGCCGAGGTGCAGGGCGCCGAGGCGAGGTCCAGCGAGGTCTCCACCAGCCCCTGGGCGAACGTGATGTTCATGGCCCGGCTCCCGGCGGTCGGCACGTCGGTGGTCGACGGGGTGCCCACGTCCTTGAGCGTGCCGTCGGTGTTCTGCTTCGGCGTCCACAGGCACACGTCCGAGGCCTGCGGCTTGGGGTCGGGGTCGAACGCGCCCCCCAGCCAGAAGCCGCCGAGGGTGACCAGCACCACGACCAGGCCGGCCAGGCCCGCCTGGAGCTGGCGGCGCCGCCGCTCGGCCTGGGCCTTGCGCACCATCTGGCGGTGGTACTTGGCGCGGGCCAGCTCACGCTGCCGGCTCTTGCTGGAAGCCACCGTGCTCCCCCTGTCGCGTCGCTGGTCGGTTTCGCCCGCCAGAGTGTACGGGCACAAGCTGGGACACGGGTGCGCCAGGTGACCGCCTGGTGACCCGCCAGCCGAACCAGGTGCCCAAGCGGCGGGCGGCGCGGAAACCAGCTCGTCCGGCCGGATAGGCTTGGGCCCAGGAACCGTGCCCGGAACGACGATTGTGGACTGGCGAGAAGGGACCCGCTACCGGTGCTCGTCGCAGGCTTTCCCTCGGACATCTTCGGGACCAACTGCTACGTGGTCGCGGTCGGCCCGGGGGAGCAGTGTGTGGTGGTCGACCCCGGCATCGGCGTGGTCGCCCGGCTCGACGAGGTGCTCACCGAGCACCGGCTGCACCCGGCCGCGGTGCTGCTCACCCACGGGCACCTGGACCACACCTTCTCGGTGGCGCCGGTCTGCGGCGCCCGCGGCATCGCCGCCTACATCCACCCGGACGACCGGGAGCTGCTCGCCGACCCGGCCAAGGCGCTCTCGCTCGACCCGGTCGAGCTCTTCGGCGGCCGCCTGCCCTACTCCGAGCCGGACGACGTGGCCCTGCTCGCCGACGGCGAGGTGCTGAGGATCGCGGGCCTAGAGATCACCGTCGACCATGCCCCGGGCCATACCAGGGGGTCGGTGCTGTTCCGTACGCCCGGTGACGACCGCCCGCTCTGCTTCAGCGGGGACGTGCTCTTCGCCGGCTCGATCGGCCGCACCGACCTGCCGGGCGGCAGCATGCCGACGATGCTGGAGAGCCTGCGGAACAAGATCCTCCCGCTCGCCGACGAGACGCTCGTGCTGCCCGGCCACGGCCCCACCACCACGATCGGCCGCGAGCGCGCCACGAACCCCTTCCTGACCGGGGTGGCCGCCGGGGCCGGACCCACCCGAGGCTGGTAACCCCCGCTCGCGCCCGACTGCGCGGGCGCGAGACACCGAGGAGCTCTACCGATATGAGCAAGCCCAGGCCCCTCTCGGGCTTTCCCGAGTGGCTGCCGCCGCAGCGCATGATCGAGCAGTACGCCCTGGAGCGGATCAGGCGCACGTTCGAGCTCTACGGCTACGCGCCGCTGGAGACCCGCGCCGTCGAGCCGCTGGACCAGCTGCTGCGCAAGGGCGACACCGCCAAGGAGGTGTACGTCCTGCGCCGGCTCCAGGCGGACGAGACCGACCCGTCCGACGACGCGCTAGGCCTGCACTTCGACCTGACCGTACCCTTTGCTCGGTTTGTCCTTGAAAATGCGGGCCGGCTGGTGTTCCCGTTCCGGCGCTACCAGATCCAGAAGGTGTGGCGCGGCGAGCGGCCCCAGGAGGGGCGCTACCGGGAGTTCGCCCAGGCCGACATCGACGTGGTTGACCGCGACACGCTGCCGTTGCACTACGAGGTGGAGATGCCGCTGGTCGTCGCCGACGCGCTCGGCGGCCTGCCGATCCCGCCGATCCGCATCCAGGTCAACAACCGCAAGGTGTGCGAGGGCTTCTACCGCGGGGTGGGCGTGCCCGACCCGGCGGCGGCGCTGCGGGCCGTGGACAAGCTGGACAAGGTCGGGCCGGCCGTGGTGACCGAGCTGCTGGTGACCACCGCGGGCGCGACCGAGGCGCAGGCCAAGGCGTGCCTGGCGCTGGGCGAGATCTCCGCCTCCGACGCGTCGTTCGTCGACGCGGTGCGCGCGCTCGGGGTCAGCGACCCACTGCTCGACGAGGGCCTGGCCGAGCTGGTCCGGGTCGTCGAGGCGGCGGCGGAGCACGCGCCCGGGCTGTGCGTGGCCGACCTGCGGGTGGCGCGGGGGCTGGACTACTACACCGGCACCGTGTACGAGACGCAGCTGCGCGGGTACGAGCGCTTCGGCTCGGTCTGCTCCGGCGGCCGGTACGACAACCTCGCCTCCTCGGGTGACGTGAGCTACCCGGGGGTGGGGATCTCGATCGGGGTGACCCGGCTGCTCGGCCTGCTCTTCGGGCGGGACGCGCTGGCCGTCTCCCGGCCGGTGCCGACGTGCGTGCTGGTGGCCCTGCCGGACGAGGGGTCCCGGGCCGCTGCCGACCGGATCGCGGCTGCCTTGCGGGGGCGGGGCATCCCGGTCGAGGTCTCGCCGGGCGCCGCCAAGTACGGCAAGCAGATCCGGTTCGCGGAGCGGCGCGGGATCCCGTACGTGTGGTTCCCGGGGGAGCCGGACACGGTCAAGGACATCCGCTCCGGCGAGCAGGCCGAGGTGTCAGTGTCCACATGGGAGCCACCGGAGGCGGACCGCTGGCCCCAGGTGACCGGCCGGACCTGAACAGGTGGGGGGCGTAGCCGCGTCACCGGTCTTCCAGCTCGTCCGCAAGCGGCACCAGACCAGCTACCGTTGACCGCCCGCAGTTTTGTCAGACCTCATGTCTACCGTGTCGGCCATGCCGAGTGCGGAGCACGAGTCCCCGGTCGCGTTGGCCAAGCTGGATCCGGACCTGGTGGCCTGGCTGTTGGCCAACCTGTTCGACGTCAAGGTTCCCGACTACCACCACACCCGGACCCAGGCCACCGATGTGCGGGTGCTGGTCCCGCGTACATACCACGCCGACAGCATGTTGCTGTTCTGCGATCCGGTCGACCAGCCGTTGCTCGCAGTCGTGCTGGAGGTTCAGCGCGGTCGGGACCGGACCAAGCGTCGCACGTGGAAGCTGTACGTGGCCCAGCTGGAGGCCGAGCTGGACGTCAACACCGCGCTCCTGGTCTACTGCCCCGACCTCGCGGTCGCCCGGTGGTATCGAAGTATGTTCGAGTTCGAAGGGCTCAGCCTGCAGCTGCGGCCCTTCATCTTCACGCCTGACGAGGTGCCGTTGGTCATGGATGTGGAGACGGCTCGGGCGTACCCGGCGCTGGCGGTGCTCTCGGTGATCTGCCATGGCGAGCACGCCGAGGTGGATGACATGTTCCCGGCGCTGGTGGAGGCGCTGCGCTCACTCGGCTCAAGTAGAGCGATCTTGTACTATGACGTTGTGCTGGCTGGGCTGCCGGTGGCGGCCCGGGCCCGTTGGGAGGCTTTCATGACCACAACTGTGGGCTATGAGTACCGCAGCGAGCTGCTGCGGAAGCTCGCCGCCCAGCATGAGGAGCTTGGCGAGGCCCGTGGTGAGGCGCGCGGCGAGGCGCGGGCGGTGTTGGCTGTGCTCAAAGCGCGTGGCGTGCCGGTTCCTGAGGCGGTCCGTGAGCAGGTTCTCTCCTGCACCGACCTGGCCCAGCTCGATGTCTGGCTGAGCCGCGCCGTCACCGCGACCACCGTCGTCGACGTGATCCGCGGATAGTCCTGGCCGGCAACAACCTGGCCGGGGCGGTCCAGGCGGACATGCGCCAGTCCGAGCGCGTCCTCGGCAGCCCTGAGGTACGCGGCCTGCTGCACTTCGTACTGGAGGACCCGTCAGGCGTCGTCGCCGCTCCGGGACGCTGTTGTCCCAGGCAGCTACCTGGCCATCTCCCATTTGTCCCAGGAGTCCAGGCCGAGGCAGACCGCCGGGAGAACTGGCACAGCCAAGCGCGGTGGCATGGAGATGGCGCCGCGTTCCCGGTCGGAGGTGCAGCGGTTCTTCACCGGGTTGGAGCTGGTCGAGCCCGGGGTGGTGTGCACGCATGAGTGGCGTCCGGACCCCGCCGGCGGCTCGGACGGGAAGCTGGGCCGGCCGGTCATCCTCTGCGGCCTCGGCCGCAAGGTCTGATGTCCCGCCCTAGCCTGCGTGATTCGTGGTGATCGCTGAGTTGGGCCGGTTGTCGGCGTGTAGATAAGCGAAAGTGCCTGTCCCGTAGGGGAAACTTGTGACTACAACATCTACAGGTTTCTCTACCAGGAAGGCACTTTCGAGGTGCAGTCTACGGCGTGGTCGAAGGACCCGCGGGTCACCGCGGATGGTACGGGTGTGGTGTCGCGGGTACGGCGCTGCTGCGGATGCTGGCCGACCGGTGCGGGCTGACCCAGGCGCTGTCGGGCGCCCTGGCCCGGCGGGGCTGGTGGCCGGGGCATGACCGGGGTCGGGTGCTCACGGACCTGGCTGCGATGACCGCCGACGGGGGCGAGGCGATCGCGGATATCGACGTGCTGCGTCACCAGGGCGAGCTGTTCGGGGCGGTGGCCTCGCCAGCGACGTGCTGGCGGGCCCTTGATGAGGTCGGCCGCCCACAACGACGGCGCATCAGCCGGACTCGGGCGAGGACCCGAGCCCGGGTATGGACGCTGCTGGGCCAGGTGCCCAGTGCCCGGGCCGCCGGCCGGGACATCGGCGACGGGGTTCGTGGTGCTGGACGTGGACTCCACGATCGTCATCGCGCACAGCGACAAGGACGGCGCCGCACCCACCTACAAACACACCTACGGGTTCCATCCGATCCTGGTGACCTGTGACAACACAGGCGAGCTGCTGGCCATCACGCTGCGGCCGGGCAACGCGGGCGCGAACACCGCAGCCGACCACCTGCAGGTCCTCGCGGAGGCCTTCGCGCAGGTCCCGACCGCGCACCGCCGGCACCTGCTGGTCCGCGGCGACTCGGCAGCCGCGTCGCACGCCGTGCTGGACTGGCTGTACGAGCAGGGCCGCAGGCGGGGCCGGGTCGTGGAGTACTCCATCGGCTGGTCGATCGGCGAGCCCGAACGGGCCGCGGTCACCGCGCTGCCCACCCGCGCGTGGTCACCGGCCCTGGACCCCGACGGCGGGGTCCGCGACGGCGCCGACGTTGCCGAGCTGACCGGGCTGCTGGACCCGTCCGGTTGGCCACCGGGGACGCGGGTGCTCGTGCGCCGGGAGCGTCCACACCCCGGCGCTCAGCTGTCACTGTTCGAGGAGGCCGACGGCTGGCGCTACACCGCGTTCGTCACCAACACCACCACCGGCCAGCTGCAGTGGCTGGAAGCCCGCCACCGCGCCCACGCCCGCGTCGAGGACCGCATCCGGTGCGGCAAGGACACCGGCCTGGGCCGGCTGCGATCCCGGGACTTCGACGTCAACCAGGCATGGTGCCTGGCCGCCGCGATCGCCACCGACCTCATCGCCTGGCTACAGCTGCTCGCCCTCGACGGCGACCTAGCCACCGCCGAGCCCAGACGACTGCGGTACCGGCTGCTGCACACCGCCGCCCGCCTGACCCGGGGCCAGCGCCGCCGCTGGCTACGCATCCCACCACCTGGCCCTGGGCCGCCCAGACCACCACCGCGTTCCGTCGCATCGCGGCCATCCCCGCACCCGGCTGACCACCTTCAGCCCTGACCCAACGACCCGGAGGACCATAGGAGACCACGCCCGCCGCCGCGACAGACGGCCCACCACCATACCCACCACCACAAAGCATCGATCTCAGGCGATGCGGAGCGGTTGGGTCAGACCAACCCACCAGACCCGCGAATGATCAAGGCTAGCGACTTTCGGTAGCTTCACCGCGTGCCGTTACGAGGTTTCTCCGCGTCGTGGCGATGTCGGTCGCTAACCTACAAGCGATCTACGAGGCCCAGAAGGACTTCGTGGGCGTCTGTAGTGGGGGTTCTGCTTCGCCAAGGCGCTGAGCCGGACCCGGGAGCAGAAGGCGGTCGAGCTGATCCGTGCCCCGTCCACGCCCCGCTGTCGCCGCCGCGCTGGCCGCGGCCACGGCCGTGCGCCGACGGGGCCTTCGAGCAGCTGTCCATGCTGGAGCGCAACGTCGGCGCAGCCACGGAAAGGCTGTCGGAGTTCTACGACCGTCATACCCGGAGCCTCGACTTCTACCGGGATGCTCCGCTGCTCGGCGTCGCGCCCGACGACTTCGGTCGTGCCGCGGACAATGTAGCGGTGCTGGCTCACATATACGAGTCGTTGTTGAGACCACCTCAATAGGAGAAGACCTTGATCCCAGTTGGAGCTGGCGACATCATCGCACTCGTAGAAAAGGGTCGGAGCCTTTACGGCTACGTGCGGTCAAAGAGGACGAGAGACATTGCGGCTGGCGCGACAGGAGCCCGTGCACTCCCTGAGCTGTATGACTCTCTCCGTGTGCTGTACTACGACGTTCCAGTCCTTGCAGGGCCCGACGGTCCCTTCCCTATGGGCGTCCTGCCGCTCACCCCTGAGGCGCAAGCTGACCCGGAACTGCTACTGGGGAGGGTTGTCAATCCGCCCATCGAGCGGCCGGTCTACGAGCGGAAGGTGCTGGAAGCTATAAAAAAGCGAGGTGCTACTATTTGGAACGGCAGGACTTTCTCTCTCGCTGAGCTCCGCATCGATGCACAAGAACGAGCTGTGTCCATGGACGCGTACCTCGGCAGCTACTTCGATATGGTGTGCTCAGCCGATTATCTCGAGTACGAAATGCTTGCAGCATTGGTTCGTTCGTCGTTCCGGTCGATCGGGCTCGATGATTTGCCCGCCCGGAGTAGGGCGTTGGCACGGGCGGCCGACCCCATGTCCTGCCTTCTGGGTGGAGGCGGAGTCGATGCTGCTATTTCGATCTCGACTCTCGTTGTATACAAACGGCGTGACCGATACTGGATGATATGTGAGGTGCGATCAGACTTGGTTGCCGAGTACGGGGCTTTGTACCACGTCGCTCCCTCGTTCATATTCCAGCCTGTCGTCAGCCCGACGCGGGATAACCTCAAGACCGAGTGGTGCATTCAGCACAACATCTTTAGAGAGTATCTTGAGGAGCTCTTCGACGTACCAGAGGCGCAGATGAGCAAGCGGTCCATGTCTGCAGAGTATTTTTATGCGCATCCAAACCTACTCTATCTTCGCAGCCTCCTCGCCGAGGGTGGCGCACGCCTATCGGGCATCGCTCTGTCCTTCAACCTGCTAAGCCACCGGCCGGAAATCTGCACTTTGCTGATCATTGAGGACGAGAGATGGTTTGAGACCCAGAAAGACCGCTTCCTAGCGGCGGGCGCTGGCCTGAGTTATCTGTGTCTCAATGAAGAGTTCCGTACGGCCGAGCACGACGGGGCGAGTACCACCCTTGAGCGAGTTACCACCTTAGCGGTGGACGATCCGTACTGGAGTAATATTGTCAGGCCATGGTCAATGGTCCCTCAAGGCGCCCCTGCCCTTGTGCTTGGAGCGAAAGCAGCTTGTCGCGAGCTAAATATAGCCGAACCTGATTGGCTCTCTCGTATGTCAATTGATCCGGGACGCCCGAGCCCTCTACAGCTGTGACGGCAGAGATACATCGCTGTGTGGAAATGTTTTTAAAGGGATCCGCGTGGCTCCATCGAGCCGTGGGTACTGCGAGCCGTGGGTACTGTACGAAACGGCAGGGTGGCTGATCTGCCATGCCGAGCCCCATGCATGAGACACGGGATGAGCCGGTGGTCGGGTTGGTGACAGGGGCTGAGAGAATGCCGGGGCAGCCGCGAGACAGGGAGAGACAGTGATCCGTACCCATGAGGCCGGCACCCTGCGGGCCGCCGACGCCGGTAACACGGTGACGCTCGCCGGCTGGGTGGCCCGGCGCCGGGACCACGGCGGGGTCACCTTCATCGACCTGCGCGACGCGTCCGGCGTGGTCCAGGTCGTGTTCAGGGAGTCCGCGGCAGCTCATCACCTGCGCAACGAGTTCTGCATTCAGGTGGCCGGCACGGTCGAGCGGCGACCGGCCGGCAACGAGAACCCCGAGCTGCCCACCGGCGAGGTCGAGGTGACCGTCACCGAGCTGGCCGTGCTCTCCGAGGCTGCGCCGCTGCCGCTGCCGGTCGACGACCACGTCGACGCCGGCGACGACATCCGGCTGCGCTACCGCTACCTGGACCTGCGCCGCACGGGCCCGGCGGCGGCCATGCGGCTGCGCTCCGAGGCCAACCGCATCGCCAGCACCGTGCTGCACGAGCGGCGCTTCGTCGAGGTCGAGACGCCGACGCTGACCAGGTCCACCCCCGAGGGCGCCCGCGACTTCCTCGTGCCGGTGCGGCTCCAGCCCGGCACCTGGTACGCGCTGCCGCAGTCCCCGCAGCTGTTCAAGCAGCTGCTGATGGTGGCCGGCCTGGAGCGGTACTACCAGATCGCCCGCTGCTACCGCGACGAGGACTTCCGGGCCGACCGGCAGCCGGAGTTCACCCAGCTCGACATCGAGATGTCCTTCGTCAGCCAGGAGGACGTCATCGACCTCTCCGAGGAGATCGTCGCCGCGCTCTGGCGGGAGCTGGCCGGGCACGGGATCTCCCGCCCGATCCCGCGGCTGACCTGGCACGACGCCATGGCCCGGTACGGCTCGGACAAGCCCGACCTGCGCTACGGCCTGGAGCTGACCGATCTCACCGGCTACCTGCGCGGCACCGAGTTCCGGGTCTTCGCTGGCGCCATCGCGGCCGGTGGCTACGTGGGTGCGGTGGTCATGCCGGGCGGGGCCGCCCAGACGCGCAAGGAGCTGGACGGCTGGCAGGAGTGGGCCCGGGCCCGGGGCGCGCGCGGGCTGGCCTACGTCGTGCTCGACGCGGAGACCGGCGAGGCCCGCGGTCCCGTGGCGAAGAACCTCTCCGAGGCGCACCTGGCCGGGCTGGCCGACGCGGTCGGCGCCAAGCCCGGCGACGCGGTCTTCTTCGCCGCCTCCGAGCAGCGGCGTGAGGCGCAGGAGCTGCTCGGCGCGGCCCGCGTCGAGATCGCCCGCCGGGCCGGGCTGGTCGACGAGGACGCCTGGGCCTTCTGCTGGGTCCTGGACGCGCCCATGTTCGAGCCGGACGGCGAGGGCGGCTGGGCGCCGGTGCACCACCCGTTCACGTCACCCACGGCCGAGTGGGTGGACCGGTTCGAGGAGGCTCCCGGCGACGCGCTGGCGTACGCGTACGACATCGTCTGCAACGGCAACGAGATCGGCGGCGGGTCGGTCCGGATCCACCGTGCCGACGTCCAGCAGCGGGTCTTCAAGCTGCTTGGCATCGCGCCCGAGGAGGCCGCCGACAAGTTCGGCTTCCTGCTGGATGCGTTCAGGTACGGCCCGCCGCCGCACGGCGGCATCGCCTTCGGCTGGGACCGCATCTGCATGCTGCTCGCCGGCGTCGACTCGATCCGCGAGGTCATCGCGTTCCCGAAGACCCGGGGCGGTCTCGACCCGCTGACCGGCGCCCCGGCGCCGATCACCCCCCAGCAGCGCGCCGAGGCCGGAGTGGACGCCAAGCCAAAGCCGTGACCTGCGTCAATGGGCTGCAGGTGCTCCACTGTGGATGATTACGAACTCGCCGCCTCGGGTATCCGCTAGCGCCATCTCCGGCAATGCTGCCGGACCGGCTCGGACACCCCTCAGGAGGACACGTGTTCGCAGTCATCGCAGCCATTATGTTTGGGCTGGCGCTCCTGCTCGTATGGATCAAGGAGAACCTGGGCGAGATCATCACGCCCACCACCCTGCTCTACGGCGGCCTACTGTTCCTGGCGCTGCACCTCGCCGGTGTGGGCACCGGCTGGGGCTGGCGCCGCTCGTACCGCGGCCGGCGGCCCGGCCCGGGCTGACGTCCTGCGGGTGGGGCACTGGGTCAGCTGCGCGCTGGTCCCGGGCCGCTCCGGGGTCGGCTTGGGTAGGGTTGTGCGGACCTTATGCTCTGCACCATTGCCGCTAGCAGAGCCCTGGCGCCAGAGTCCTGCAGCCAGAGGTCTTGGCGCCAGAGTCCGCCCCCAGAGCCATGCCACAGGACCTGGCGCTGGCCAGCGACGGATTCTCTGCTAGCACGGATGGTGCAGAGCATTAGGTACCAGCGGATCCCCTGGCACCGGCGCGACCCCGACAGTGCCGTACCTGGGCATGGGCGGTACGGACGAAGGAACGCGACGGCGCAGGCCCGTGACCTGGCCCGCGCTGGCTTGACCCGTCTGTGCAGGTCCCCCGTCCTGGTCGTGCCGTCCGGCGTGACCGGGACGGTAGGGTCTGCGTGGTGGAACCCGAAGGTCTGTTCTCCCTGGAGGCCGCGCCTGCCCGGCGCGACGGTTCCGTCGGCTCCACCGCCAGCGGGTCCGGCTTTGTCGAGCCGGGGCCGGACTCCCCGCTGCCGGTCCGGATGCGCCCGCGCAGCCTGGACGAGCTGGTCGGCCAGGACCACCTGCTGTCGCCGGGTGCCCCGCTGCGCCAGCTGGTCGGCGGCACGAGCCCGATGTCGGTGATTCTCTGGGGCCCGCCGGGCAGCGGCAAGACCACGGTCGCCCACCTGGTGGCGCACGCGACCGACCGCCGGTTCGTCGCGCTATCCGCCTTGTCGTCGGGCGTGAAGGACGTGCGCGCGGTCATCGACTCGGCCCGCCGCGAGCGCCGCGCCGGTGGCCGGCCCACCGTCCTGTTTATCGACGAGGTTCACCGGTTCAGCAAGACCCAGCAGGACTCGCTGCTCTCCGCGGTCGAGGACCGCATCATCACGCTGCTCGCGGCGACCACCGAGAACCCGTACTTCTCGGTCATCTCCCCGCTGCTGTCCCGCTGCGTCCTGCTCACCCTGCACGCCCTGGACGACGAGGCGGTGCGGGAGCTGGTCCGGCGCGCCACCGCCGACCCCCGGGGCCTCTCCGGGGCGGTCACCCTCGCGCCCGAGGCAGAGGACCACCTGGTACGCCTGGCCGGCGGCGACGTGCGCAAGGCCCTGACGGCGCTGGAGGCGGCGGCCGCCTCGGCACAGGCGCAGGGGGTCACCGAGGTCGACCTGCCGATGGCGGAGAAGGCGGTCGACGTGGCGGCCGTCCGCTATGACCGGGAGGGCGACGCGCACTACGACGTGACCAGCGCGTTCATCAAGAGCATGCGGGGGTCCGATGTGGACGCCGCACTGCACTACCTGGCCCGGATGCTGGTGGCCGGGGAGGACCCGCGGTTCATCGTCCGGCGGATGGTCATCTTCGCCAGCGAGGACGTGGGTATGGCGGACCCGGGCGCGCTGCTCACCGCCACCGCCGCGGCCCACGCGGTCGAGCACGTCGGCCTGCCCGAGGCGCAGCTGAACCTCGCCCACGCCGTGGTCCACCTGGCCACCGCCCCGAAGTCCAACACGGTCACCACCGCCCTGGCCGCGGCGCTGTCGGACGTACGGTCCGGTGTTGGTGGGTCTGTGCCGGCACACTTGCGTGACGCGCACTATCCGGGCGCGCGCCGGCTCGGCCACGGCCGAGGTTACCGTTATCCGCACGATGACCCGCGTGGGGTCGTCACGCAGCAGTACCCGCCCGACGACCTGGTCGGGCGCGACTACTACCAGCCCGGGGCGCACGGCGCCGAAAGGGCGGTCGCCGACCGGCTGCCGAGGCTGCGCCGGGTCGTGCGAGGGCTGGCCGACACCGAGCCGGCTGGCGCCGGCGAGGGAAGCGGGGAGGACGGACAGTGAGGGCGCGCGGCGGCTCGGACGAGCCCGACGACGGCTCCGGCGACCGGCTCGAGGAGACCGGCGGCAGGGGTAAGGGCCGCCGGCGGGGCCGTGGACGGGGCGAGGGCGAGGAGGTCAGCCAGGAGGATCTCGGCTGGCTCGCCGACCTGCGCAGCGCCCGGGAGGAGAAGGCGGACATCGGGCCGGGCCCGGTGCCGGGGCAGCCCGGCGGGCGCCGCCACAGCCCGTCCCGCGACGAGCCGGAGCCACCCCGGCGCACCGGCCGAGGCCCGGCAGACCCGCCCCGGTCACGCCCTGACGCCGAGCCGGTGAGCGGGGCGCGCCGCGCATCGGAGCCGCCGCCGGCCGGGTCCGGCCGTGCCGGCCGTCCCATGGCGCCACCGCCAGCCCGCCCGGTGCCGCCCTCGGGACCGCCGTCCCAGCGCGCCGCGCCTCCTGCCTCGCCCGTCTCGGTGCCGCCGCCCCCGCGGTCGGCGCCTCCTGCCTCGCCCGTGTCCGTGCCGCCGCCCCAACGGTCGGCGCCGCCCCCGCAGCGTCCGGCGCCGGTGCCGCCACCCCGGCGACCGGCGCGGCCGGTCGCGCCGCCGACCTCAGGTCCGCCGCTTGCGCCGCCAACGTCCGGTCCGCCGGGTGCGCCGCCGATCTCGGGTCCGCCGGGTGCGCCCCCGGTCTCTGGCCCGCCCGTCCAGGGGCTGAGCCGGTTCGTCCCACTGCGCCGCAGGTGGAACGAGCCGTCACCCGGGGCGGCGGCCGCCCCGCCCGGCTCTCCGGCAGCGCCGCCCAGGTCGTCGATGCCGCCCCCGGACAGCCCGCGGTCCCGCCCGGTCCCACCGGTCGCACCCGCCCCTCCTGCGGGTCAGGCCTCAGGCTTCCGGTTCCGTCTCGGCCGCCCCGCCGCCCCGCCGGTTGCTCCGCCGGGTCCGCCGATGGCACAGCCGGGCGGCGCCGGTCCCCGGCCGGCCGTCCCGCCGCCGCCAGCCGCTGGCCGGCCGGGGGCGGGACCCGTACCCCCGGATGGGTTGCGCGGTGGTGGCGCGGCGCCCGGCACCCTGCCCCGTCCGGAGCCGGCGCCCGCGCGAGGTGCGCCTGGCCGGGGCCCGGCTGACCAGGACACGGCCATCCGTGAGATGCCAGTCCGGGACGTGCCTGTCCGGGAGGCGCCGAGGTGGACCGCGCCCAGGGGCAACAAGGTCCGGGCCAGTGCCGTGGACCGGCCGCAGCACGTCGATCGGGCCGGGATGAGCGCGGCGATGGACCGCTGGCGCGCCGGGGCCCGCTCCGAGCTGCGCCGCCAGCTGCGCGAGGCGCAGCGGATGCGCCAGATCACCCTGGTCGCGGTGGTGCTGCTGGTGCTCGGGGCGTACCCGCTCTACCTGGCCACCCAGGTCGCCAGCCGCGACCCGGTGTTCAACGCGCTGGACACCCTCGACGTGCCGGACTGGGCCGACGGTGCCCCGACCGACGTGGTCTTCGGCAGCCGCTGGTGCATCAAGGAGTGCCGGTTCCGCGAGCGCACGCTGGAGTCCCAGCGCAGCCCGGACGAGACCGCGCAGGCGTACGAGAAGGCGCTGCGCGACGGAGGCTGGCAGCCCTGGGCGGTCGAGGGGTGCCCCACCGACCTGCCGGGGCACTACACCTGCTGGACCCGGGACGAGTACACCCTCGACCTGTACGTGCGCGACCCGGCCTGCGCCGACGACCCGCTGCGGCGGCGGCCGACCGTGGCGCCCAACCGCACGCCGACCCAGCAGGCCTCCCCGGTCGAGGTGTGCGAGGGTGCCGCGGTCACCCTCAAGGTGCGCAACCGCATCGACGACGAGCGCGGTCGCGGCGACCCGGGCCAGGTCGTGCCCACCGACACCGAGCCCGGTGGCGCCGGCCCCGGCGGGCCGTCCCCGGGCGCCAGCCGGGCCGGTACGCCGCGGCCGAGCGGCTCGCCGGGGTAGCCGCGCTGTGCCCAGAGGTCACGGACGGTAGGGTCGTGCCGTCGGGGCGCGGAGTGAACCCTCCGCGCAATGGGTATGCCGGCGGTGCGTAAGCCAACACCTCACGACGAAGGGGGAACAGGCGTGTCCGGTGGAGAGATCGCGGCCCTGGTCGCGGCCGGGGCATTCGTGATGCTTGTGCTCGTGCTCGCCGTACCCATCCTGCGGCTGCGCCACACAGTGGACGCCGCCACCAGGGCGATCAACGACGTGACCGACCGCACCGGCCCGATGCTGGACAACATGAACGTGGCACTGAGCCAGGTGAACACCTCCCTGGACGGCGTGAACGTGCAGCTGGAGCGGCTGGACACGATCACCGGGCATGCCCAGCAGGTCACCGCGAACGTGGCGAACCTGTCCACAGTGGTCAGCGCGGCGGCGGCCAACCCGCTGGTGAAGGTGGCCGCGTTCAGCTACGGCGTGCGCAAGGCCGCCAGCGCCCGGCGCCGCCAGGACGAGGAGCGGCAGGTACGGGACGTGCTCAAGGACCAGCGCAGGGCGGCCCGGCGCAGCCGGTAGGCCGAGGTGTAGGTGAGCCGGCGAGGAGGACGACATGAGAAGGCTGTTGTGGCTCGGGGTGGGGCTGGCGATCGGCACGCTCGTGGTGCGGGCGGTCTCCAAGAAGGCGCAGGCGTTCACCCCGGGCGGAATCGCCGGCACGGCCCGGGCGTCAGCGGGTAACCTGCTCGACTCGGTGCGTGGCTTCGTCGACGATGTCCGTGAGGGCATGGCCGAGCGCGAGGCGCAGATCCACGCCGCGTTCACCGAGGGCGTGGCGCTGGAGCCGGACGGTCTGGCCACCGAAGAGATGGAAATCTATCCCCAGAGAGGCAAGCTCCACTGATGCGCACCGCGGAGATCAAGCGACGGTTCCTGGCCCACTTCGAGGCGAACGGACACACGGTCGTCCCCAGCGCCGCACTGCCGGCCATCGACGACCCCAACCTGCTGTTCGTCAACGCAGGCATGGTGCAGTTCGTGCCGTACTTCCTGGGCCAGCGCACGCCGCCGTACCGCCGCGCGGTCTCCGTGCAGAAGTGCCTGCGCACCCCGGACATCGACGAGGTCGGCAAGACCAGCCGGCACGGCACGTTCTTCCAGATGAACGGCAACTTCTCGTTCGGCGACTACTTCAAGGAAGGCGCCATCGCGCTGGCCTGGGAGCTGTCCACCAAGCCGGCGGCCGAGGGCGGGTTCGGCCTGGACCCGGAGCGCATCTGGGCCACCGTCTACCTCGACGACGACGAGGCGATCGACATCTGGCACAAGCAGGTCGGCCTGCCGATGGAGCGGATCGTGCGCCGGGGCAAGGCGGACAACTACTGGTCCATGGGCATCCCCGGCCCGTGCGGCCCGTGCTCCGAGCTCTACCTGGACCGCGGGCCGGAGTACGGCCCCGACGGCGGCCCGGACGTCGACGAGGACCGGTACCTGGAGTTCTGGAACCTGGTCTTCATGCAGTTCGAGCGGGGCCCGGGCACGACAAAGGAGGACTACCCGATCCTCGGCGAGCTGCCGGCGAAGAACATCGACACCGGCATGGGTCTGGAGCGCGTCGCGGCCCTGCTGCAGGGCGTCGACAACCTCTACGAGATCGACGAGGTGCGGCCGATCCTGACCAGGGCGGCGGAGCTGACCGACAAGAGCTACGGCGCCCGGTCCGGCCACGCCGCGGCCCAGTCCCACCCGGACGACGTACGGCTGCGGGTGGTCGCCGACCACGTGCGTACCGCGCTGATGATGATCGGCGACGGGGTGACCCCGGCCAACGAGGGGCGCGGCTACGTGCTGCGCCGGATCATGCGCCGCGCGGTCCGGGCGATGCGCCTGCTCGGCTGGCAGGAGGGGCCGGTCCTGCCGCAGCTGCTGCCGGTGGCCCGGGACGCCATGGCGCCGTCCTACCCCGAGCTGGCCACCGAGTTCGGCCGGATCTCGCAGTACGCGTACGGCGAGGAGGAGGCGTTCCTCGCGACGCTGCGTCAGGGCAGCACGATCCTGGACACCCGCATCGCCGCCGCGCGCTCCAAGGGAGGTGCGC
>DASRIS010000062.1:0-20323 GCA_035649895.1 Micromonosporaceae bacterium
CGCTCCACCTCAACCAGGTTGCCCTCGCTGCGAGCGAGGTCTGCCAGTTCCTGCAGAGCCACGATGCGCACCGGGTTGGTCCTGTCGCTTTGTTCCACTGCCAGGGTGAGATGCTCCCGCGCCGAGTCCATCGCCCCAAGCTGGCGGGCCACCACGCCTAGGCGGTAGCTCACGACGGGGGCTATCGCCGAATGTCGCGGTGCGGTCCCCAGCGCCCGTCGGAGCTGCTTGTCCGCCTCTTCGAAGCGACCCCGCTCGACGAGAAGCTCGCCGAGGGCAGCGTACGGCTCCGGACGGTGGGGAGACAGAAAAGTCGCCCGCCGCAGCCGGTCCTCCGCGAGCTGGTCTGCTCCTCGGTCCCTTGCGAACAGCCCTGCCGCGACGAGGGCCTGAGCCCAGCGGTCCCGGTCGGTCTGCGCCGCGTCATCGAGTGCAGCATTGGTCACCGCGTCGACCACCACCGCGGCGATCTCTGCGGCGTCCTGACCCTCGTCCCGGATGGCCTGGTACGACAGCAGCAGCCGCTCTCGGCCGGAAGCGTCTGTGCCGTAGACCGGCATGATGAGGCGCGGGGAGGCGGCGCTGCGTGCAGCGCTCTCGAAGCGCCGGATCAAGTCGGCAGTCCAAGGCCGGCGCCCGTCAGGGTGGACCAGCAGCAGATGCTGGGCGGTGCCGACCGCTTGCGCCGGCGACCACACCTGGCTTCCCGCGCCGACGTCCACGGTCCGGAGAACCCGAAGGCCGAACCGGTCCAGCGCGGCGCCGACCTCGCGGGCGCGCTCGCCGTGCCCGGACTCCTCCGGGATGAAAACGTCGTACTCAAAGTGAGCTTCATGCGCCGTGCCGGACTGGGCGGCCTGGACATAGCTGTCCCGGTTGGCGACGAGCGTGTCGGCGTCGCGGAGCCCGTGCGCGAGCAGCGCCGCCACCGTCTCCAGCGAGTAGGTGACGAGCTCGGGGTTGCCGGTGCGCTCGGTGACCGCTGGCACCTCCTCGCCGAAGCTCCAGACCGACAGGTACGGCACCGTGGTGCGCTCCACCAGATCGAGCGGCTCCACCCCTTTCGGCGCCCATCGCCGGTACAGCTCGGCCATCCCGTCCGCGACCTTCGCCCGCCATTCCCCGGCCCGGTCGTACTCCTCCCGCGCATCGAAGCGGGCGAGCAGGGGGAGCGCTACCAGCCCGGCGCGGTCGTAGGGCAACCGGTCGCGGGCTGCGGCCGCGCGGTGGGCGACCTCCAGCACCCCGCCGAGGCTCTGCTGGTTGGCGGTGAAGCACAGCACGAGCAGGTCCGGGAGCTGGACCGTGCAGATCCCGCCGATGTCGGTGATGCCGGTACGGCTGTCCACCAGCACGATGTCGTACTCGTCGAGGAGCTCCCGGCGTAGGCGCTCGATGTGGTTGCCGAGGTCGTTCTGGTCGTAGAGCTCGGTCCATGAGATCTGCTGAACTCGATCGATATAGGTGTCGTCCACCCGGCCGGCGGCGAGCAGGTCCAGACGGCGAGCCCCGGGAACCTTGACCGGTACCACGGCCGGGCGCCAGTGCAGCTCGCCGCCGGCGCGGACGCCAGCGACCAGCTCGACCAGCCCGGCCTGCGGGGTGCGCGCCAGCCACGGTTTGAAGTAGCTGTGCAGTCCGGGCGCCTCCAGGTCCCAGTCGACGCAGAGCACGCGACGGCCCCAACGCGAGAGCAGCACGGCGACGTTCGCCAGGCAGAAGGAGCGGCCAACCCCACCCTTGTACGAGTAGAACGTGACTATCACGTCATAACCTCACAGCCGGGGGACTGGGCCGCGTGGTGGGTGCGGCAGTGGGTCGGGTTTGATGATCGGCCAGCTGGCGTCCCACTCCGGGGAGTGCTCCAGCCCCTTGGCGACACCTATCGCGAACTGCTCTACCGCCTTGTAGAAGTGCCAGTAGTGCTCCGTGCGTTGGAACGTGTCGGGATGCAACGGCACGTTCCACGGCGTGAAGTCCTTGTGCAGGACGTCTTTGGCATCCTCGGCAAAGTGGTCTCCGTCGGCGAACCGGACCGTGTGCACCAGCAGGGTCGGGTTGTCCGCGGTGCCCAACCCGAGCAGCTTCTCCCGCTCGCGCATGCTGGTCCACTCGGCCAGGCACCAGGGCCTGCGGAAGTACGGCGGCGACAGCACCGCGACCATGACCCGGGACCGGCGCAGCGTGTACTCGATGTTCTGCGGCCAGGCCCGCCCACTGTCCTGTTCGGAGTCAATCCATATAGATGGGTCACGGGGCATCGCATTGTCCAGGCACGACCGTAGCGCCGGGTGGAAGTGGTCCTGGACCCACCGGCCAGCGTCGCTCCTGCGTGTATAGCTGAGGAAGACGTCAAACTCGTAGCCCATGGTCTCCGCACGCTCCGGGCGTTTGCTGCTGTGTCGCCTCATCCTACGGACCGTGCGATAGGCCCGGCGGCGTACGAGTTAGGAGCGGACCGAGCTCTCCCTCAAGCCGGCTCAGGCGATGAGTGCGGGCAGGTGGCGCTCGACCGCGGGCAGTGCCTCTGCCACGGTGACCGGGCGGCCCAGCTCGGCGGAGAGCGAGGTGACGCCGGCGTCGGTGATGCCGCAGGGCACGATGGCGCCGAAACGGGCGAGGTCGCAGTCGCAGTTGAGGGCGAAGCCGTGCATGGTGACCCCGCTGGCGACCCGGATGCCGATCGCGGCCACCTTGCGCTCCGGGCCCCGGGCGTCGGCCGGCACCCACACCCCGCTGCGCCCCTCCACCCGGGTGGTGGCCAGCCCCAGCTCGGCGCACACGTCGATGAGCACCTGCTCGACCCGGCGGACGTACACGACCACGTCGACCGGGTCGCCCAGCTGGACGATAGGGTAGCCGACCAGCTGCCCCGGGCCGTGCCAGGTGATCTTCCCGCCGCGGTCGACGTCGACGACTGGAGTGCCGTCCACCGGGCGGTCCGCCGGCTCGGTGCGCTTGCCCGCGGTGTAGACGCTCGGGTGCTCCAGCAGCAGCACGGTGTCCGGTTGCTCGCCGGCGACCACTGCCGCGTGCAGCCGGCGCTGCTCGGCCCATGCGGTCAGATAGTCGACGGTGCCTGCCCGCACGATCTCCAGGCTCGCAACTGTGCTGGTCACATGCTCAGCCTAGGCCATGCTCCGAGAGCCGGCCCGAGCCGGCGTGAGCCCGGTCACCCACCACCTGGATGCGGGGCCTCGGCGGTCCCCGTACCCTGGCTTGGTCCTTGTTTGTGAAAGGTTTCACGAGGGTGACCAGGGGGAGGTCGCGGGGATGACGGTCGTACGGGAGCGGGAGGCCGGCGGCGAGACCGGCGCGCCGCGGCGGCGGCGGGCGTGGCGGTGGGTGCTGCCCGCTCTGGCGATCGTGCTGTGGCTGGGCCTCGGCGGCCCGCTGGCGAGCCTCACCAGCAAGACCAGCGATGTGCAGAAGAACGACAACTCCGCGTTCCTACCGGCCAACTCCGAGTCGACCAAGGTGCTCGACCTCAACGAGCGGTTCGTCGAGACCGAGGCCAGCCCGGCCATCATCGTGTACGCCCGCCCGGGCGGCCTGACCGGCGCCGACCGCGCGAAGATCGGCGCGGACCTGGCGCAGGCGTCGGCGTACCTGGGCGACAAGCTGGTCGGGCCGGCGTTCGGGCCGGTCTACTCCACCGATGGCGAGGCGGCCCAGGTGATCCTGCAGTTCGCCGGGTCGGACGCGGAGAAGGCGTCCGACGAGGTGGCCTGGCTGCGGGGGCTGGTGTCGTCGTCGCCGGGGCTGCAGGCCCACGTCACCGGGCCGGTGGGCATCTTCGCCGACCTTATCGAGGCGTTCCAGGGCATCGACGGCATCCTGCTCCTGGTGACCGGCATCGTGGTGCTGCTGATCCTGGTCGCGGTCTACCGCAGCCCGCTGCTGCCGTTCGTCGTGCTCGGCGTCGCCGGGCTCGCGCTGGGCCTGGCCAACGGCGTGGTCTACCTGCTGGCCAAGGCCGAGGTGATCACGCTGTCCGGGCAGAGCCAGGGCATCCTCGACGTGCTCGTGCTCGGCGCCGCTACGGACTACGCGCTGCTGCTGGTCTCCCGTTACCGCGAGGAGCTGCGCCGCCATGACAGCAAGCACGACGCCATCCGGGTGGCGTGGCGGGCGGTCGTGGCGCCGATCCTGGCCAGCGCCGGCACCGTCATCCTCGGGCTGCTCTGCCTGCTCGTCAGCGACCTGTCCGCCAACCGGGGCCTGGGCCCGGTGGGCGCGATCGGCATCGGCTGCGCGCTGCTGGCCATGCTCACCCTGCTGCCCGCCGTCCTGGCGCTGCTGGGGCGGGCCGCGTTCTGGCCGTTCCGTCCGGCGTACGGGTCGGCGCCGGCCGAGGAGCGTGGCGTGTGGGCGCGCATCGCCGGTGTGGTCGGCCGCCGGCCGCGCGTCGTGTGGGCGGTCACCGCGCTGGTGCTGCTCGCCCTCGCCGGTGGCATCACCCGTCTGGAGGCGGACGGCATCCCGCAGACCGAGGCGTTCACCACCACCAAGGACTCCAAGATCGGCCAGGACCTCATCGGCCGGCACTTCCCCGCGGGCAGCGGCAGCCCGGCCCAGGTGGTCGTACGCCAGGACAAGGTCGGTGAGGTGGTCAGCGCCGCGCAGGGCGTGCCCGGGGTCGCTGCGGTGGCGCCGTACCCGGGGATCGTGCTGCCGGGCGCGCCGCCCCCGGCGGGGCCGAAGGTCGTCGACGGCCTGGTGCGGGTCGATGTGACGCTGGCCGACGCGGCGGACTCCCCGGCCGCGTTCGAGACGGTGCGCCGGCTGCGTACCGCGGTGCACGCGGTGCCCGGTGCCGAGGCGCAGGTGGGCGGCTTCACCGCGATCAACGTCGACGTGCAGGACACCTCCCAGCGGGACCGGACGGTGATCATCCCGCTGGTGCTGGCGGTGGTCTTCGTCATCCTGGTGCTGCTGCTGCGCTCGCTGGTCGCGCCGCTGCTGCTCGTGTCGACCGTGGTGCTGTCGTTCGCGGCGACGCTGGGCGTCTCCGGGGTGGTCTTCCGCGACGTGTTCGGCTTCGCCGGGACGGACTCCGGGTTCCCGCTGTTCGCCTTCGTCTTCCTCGTCGCGCTCGGGGTGGACTACAACATCTTCCTGATGACCCGGGTCCGGGAGGAGACCGCCCGCCGGGGGCACCGGGCCGGCACGCTCACCGGGCTGTCGGTCACCGGCGGCGTGATCACCTCCGCCGGGGTGGTGCTGGCGGCCACGTTCGCGGCGCTGGCCGTGCTGCCGCTGGTGTTCCTGGCCGAGATGGCGTTCGCGGTCGCCTTCGGGGTGCTGCTGGACACGCTCATCGTGCGGTCGCTGCTGGTGCCGGCGCTCACTGTCGACATCGGACGGTCGGTGTGGTGGCCGGGTCGGCTGCGCCGGGCCGACCCGTAGCTCTCTCCGTCTGGCCGCTCAGCTCGGTGCGACCCGCCACAGCCATACGTCGGAGACGCGCTGCGGCTCGCCGAAGAGGGCTGTGGCGGTCTGGCGCAGGGCGGCGTACTGGACTGTCCACTTTGAGCCGTGTACCTGGTCGGCGAGGACGATGACCTCGGCGCGCCAGTAGCGTAGGTCCTCCCGGGCGCGCTGGCGCTCGGCCTCGCCGACGACCGGCGCGACGCCGGTGTGGGCCGCCTGCACCAGCAGCTCCTCGGTGGGGCGGGGCACCGGGCCGATGCGCCCGCGCCCGTCCGGGCCGCCGGGCCCGAGGAAGAAGCCGGACGGGATGGCGAACTCGCCGTGCCGCGCGGCGAGCGCCGTCGACTGCCACCGCTGCCCGTCCGGCAGCAGGTCCGACGGGAGCGGGACCGGGACCACGGTACCGCCCGGGGACACGTACGAGCGCCACTGGCCGGAGGCGAAGAACTCCGGCACCGGGCCCCGCTCGACGGCGACCAGCGGGACCGGAACCAGGGGGAGGAGCGCTGCTGCGAACGCTGCGATCCACAGTGGACGGCGTGGGGCTGCTCGGATGTGGTCCAGCGTCCAGGCCAGGACGATCGCGATGACCGGGATCACGCCGAGCGCCAGCCGGGCGGGCAGCGCGGCGTTGAACACCGGCAGGGGCGCGAGCAGGGCGTACGGCAGGGGGATCTCGGTGATCTCGCCGAGCCACTTCAGCTGGGGACCGAGCGACAGCGCGGTGAACGCCAGGGCGGTCACCGCGAGCGCCCGCAGGACAGCCCGCCGCTGTGCGGGGTCCGCCGCCGGGCGGGTCCTCGCCCACAGCAGCGCGAAGCACACCGCGAAGAGCACCAGCAGGGGTACCCCGAAGAACGAGGTCTCCTCGGTCGGGTTCGGGGCCAGGCGGGTGTCGAGCCCGAGCCACCCCGCCACGGACCGCTCCGGGTAGGCGCCGTACGCGGCCAGGTCCTCGGCGTGGATGCGCTGGTCGAAGCCGATGCCGGCGTACCGCTGCGGCCCCAGGAAGTGCAGCCACAGCGGGTAGGCGAGCAGCACCAGGGCGACCAGCCCGGTGACGCCGAGACCGGCCAGGAACGTCCGCAGCGCCGCGCGGGCCTCGGCCCGCCGGCCCAGCGCCCAGACCCCGACGAACATGCCGCACCCGAGCGCGGTGAAGAACAGCGCCTCCGCGGCGATCGAGAACATCACCGCGACGAGTACGCCGAGCAGCGCGCCGTTGCGTACCGCCCGGCCCGGCTCGCGCAGCTTGACCACGCGCCAGA
Source organism: Micromonosporaceae bacterium (assembly GCA_035649895.1). Lineage (GTDB taxonomy): Bacteria > Actinomycetota > Actinomycetes > Mycobacteriales > Micromonosporaceae > DASSUC01. The sequence goes on from DASRIS010000062.1 coordinate 6,702, forward strand.
CGACGATCGGGACGAGCCACTGGGCGGTCCAGTTCAGGTGGGCGTTGGCGTGCGAGACGAGCCCCGGGGCGAACCCGCAGAAGAGCCCGCCGAGTGCGGCGGCCGGCGCGGACGCGCCCAGGTGCCGGGAGAGCAGCCAGTACCAGGCGTACCCGGTGGCCGCGAGGTTGAGCGTGAGGACCAGCAGGAAGGTCAGTGGCGGGCCGATCAGCCAGGTCACCGGGGCGAGCGCGAGGGCGTACACCGTGATCGAGGTGTTCACCGCGAGGTTGACCCCGTCCGGCACGTTGAGCAGGTACGTGAACATCGGGTTCTCGCCGGTGCGCAGCGCGTGGGCGCCGTACGCGAGCAGCCACTCGAAGAGCGCCTGGTCACCGGAGTTGACCCGGATCGCCCGACCGTTCGGGGCGAGCCAGAGGGCGCCCGTCACCCACCCCGCAAGGGCCAGGCTCGCCAGCGCCGTCACCAGGTCCGCGCGGCGGTGGCGCCGGACCGGCGCAGCGCGGGACGGCGTGGGCTGGCCCGATGCGGGTTGGCCTGATGTTGGGTGGCCTGATGTTGGGTGGCCCGGTGTGGGTTGGTCCGGTGCGGGTTGGTCCGGTGCGGGTTGGTCCGGCGTGGGCGCGGGAGGTGCCGGCCGTGCGGTGAGAGTCGCCACCCGCCGCACGCTAGCAGCGCGGATGGCGGCCGGCAGCGTGGGGGAGCGGTGGGCCGGGGCGGGTGGTTGACGCCGCGGGGTGAGGGCATGATCATTGGACGCCTACCGAGAAAAACGCCCGGGAATATTGTCGGTATGCGTCCAACGATCATGAGCACGTGCCACGGTGCGGCTAGCGCGGGCGGTGCCGTTGGTGCGGGTGGCGTGGTTAGCGTAGGGCGGCGCGCAGGGCTGCGTCGATGTCGCGATGGGCGAAGCTGAAGCCCTGCCGTTCCAGCACGCCGGGGAGCACCCGCTGGCTTCGTACCGCCTCGTCGCCGAAGTCGCCGAGGACTATCCGCAGCGCCAGCCGCGGCACGGTGAACAGCGCTGGCCGGTGCAGCAGCCGGGCCAGCGTCGAGGTGAGCTCGGCGTTGGTGACGGGCACGGGCCCGGCCAGGTTCACCGGGCCGGCGATGTCCTCCCGGGACATGAGGAACTCGACCGCACCCAGCCAGTCGGCGAGCGAGATCCACGGCATGTACTGCCGCCCGGTGCTGAGCTTGCCGCCGACAAAGAGGCGGAACGGCAGCAGGAGCGGCTTGAGCATGCCGCCGCTGGCGTGCAACGGGAGGCCGGTACGCAGCCGGACCACCCGTACCCCGGCCTCCTCGGCGGGCCGGGTGGCCGCCTCCCAGGCCCGGCACAGGTCGGGTAGGAAGCCCTCGCCGGCCGGGGCCTCCTCGGTCACTGGCTGGTCACCGGTGTCGCCGTACCACCCCACGGCGCTCGCGTTCATCAGCAGCGACGGGCGTGCGGCGGGCGGCAGGGCGGCGATGGCATGCGCCAGGGTGGAGGTGGCGTCCACCCGGCTGGCGCGGAACTTCGCCTTGTACCGCTCGGTCCACCGGTGGCCGGCGGCGCTGGCGCCGGCGAGGTTGACCACCGCGCCCATACCGGACAGCGCTGCGGGGTTGAGCTCGCCGCCGGCCGGGTCCCACCGGATCTCTCCGGCTGTCCGGGGCTCCCGCCGCACGAGCCGGGTCACCTTGTGCCCGCCGTTGGTGAGCCGGTCCGCGAGGTGCGAGCCGAGGAACCCGGACGAGCCGGCTATCGCGATCCGCATGGCCCCATCCTGCCAAAAGCGCTGATGACGGTGGCGCAACATGGTCGCGTGCCGGGGCGTGTGTGTGGCAGGTGATGCCGAACGGAGGTGTGCCCATGGGCACGCGCACGCGTCTGTTCTCGCTGGCCGGTGCTGCGCTGGCGCTCGTGGTGTGCGGCTGCGGTCCGGCGCCTGGGCCAGCCGGGGCCGGTCCCACGCTGGTCACACCGGCTGGGGAGCCGCCCACCGCTCCACCGACCGGGGTGACGGCCGCCGTCCTACTGCCGCTGCCGGCCGCGCTGCTCCTGGCGGCCGACTTCGGCCCGGCGTACGCGCTGTCGGGGCCGGTGCTGTCGGAGACCGGAGCCACCCCATCAGTGCGCCTGCTGGACACGATGGAGTGCCCGGCCTGGCAGCCGGGGTCCGGCGGCAGCGCGGCCCTCGTACTCGACCAGGCGCGACAGCTCTACGCCGCTCCGCGGGGGCACTTCGACTCGATGGCCGTCTGGCGGTTCCGCGCCGCGGGGGCGGTGACGGCTCTGGCCGAGGTACGCGAGCAGCTTCGCCGGTGTGCCCGGGAGGAGCTCGTTGAGGGGGACGTGCCGGTGGTGATCAGGTGGACCGTGCTCGCCACTGGCGTTGCCGGCCAGGAGTCGCTGCTCGTACGGGTGGAGAACCGCCGCGGCGGAGAGCTGTTCAATGTGGACTTCTTCGTGGTTGTCCGGCAGAGCTCGGTCGTCGCCAGCGTCTGGCTGAGCGACCAGCGGTGGACGACCGACCGGTTGCGGGCGCTCGCCACCCGGGTAGCCACCCGGCTCTGCGCCGTCGCGGCATGCTGAGGCCGGCCCGGCGTGGCCAGCGGCCGACCGGGGCGGCCCACAGCCGACCGGCGTGGCCCGCCGGAGTGGGGTGGCCCGCGGGGTGGGGGTGGCCCGCCGGGGTGGCCGCCGGTGCCAGACCGAGGGCCACCCCTGCCGTTAGCTCAGACAGTGCTGTCAGGTCAGGCCCAGCTCGGCCTCGAAGTTACCGGCCTCCAGCCGCTCCTTGATGGTGCCCAGGAAGCGCGCCGCGTCCGCGCCGTCGACTAGCCGGTGGTCGTACGACAGGGCGAGGTAGACCATCGAGCGGGGCACGACGACCTCGCCGAGGTTGCGGTCCTCCACGATCGCCGCGCGCTTGACCACAGCGCCGGTGCCGAGGATCGCCACCTGCGGCTGGTTGATGATCGGAGTGTCGAACAAGGCGCCCCGGCTGCCGGTGTTGGTCAGCGTGAACGTGCCACCGGCCAGGTCGTCCGGGCTGATCTTGTTGGTCCGGGTGCGGTCGGCGAGGTCCGCGATCCGCTTGGCCAGGCCGGAAAGGTTCAGGTCGCCGGCGCTGTGGATCACCGGCACCATGAGGCCGCGCTCGGTGTCCACGGCGATCCCCAGGTGCTCGGCGTCGTGGTAGGTGACCGTGCCCGCGTCCACGTCGATGGACGCGTTGACCTTGGGGTGGATCCGCAGCGCCTCAACGGCGGCCAGCGCGAAGAAGGGCAGGAACGACAGCTTCACGCCGTGCCGGGCGAGGAAGTCCGCCTTCGCCCGGTCGCGTAGCCGGGCGATCCGCGAGACGTCCACCTCGACGACCGTTGTGAGCTGGGCGGACACCTGGAGCGACTCGACCATGCGCCGGGCGATCAAGGCCCGCATCCGGGACATCTTCTCGGTGGTGCCGCGCAGCGGGCTCGGCTCGGGCTTCACCGCAGGCGTCGCCTCGGCTGGCTGGGGCTCGGCCGGCCGGGCCGGGGCTGCGGTCCGGGCGGCTGCCTCCGCCCGCTTGCGGTCCGCAGCCTCCAGCACGTCCTGCTTGCGGATCCGCCCACCCACGCCGGTGCCCTTCACCGCGGTGAGCTCCACGCCGTGCTCGGAGGCGAGCTTGCGGACCAGCGGCGTGACATAGCCCGCACCGTCCTCGCCGGCCGGGGGAGCAGGGCGCGTGGCTTGTTCGTCGGCAGCCGCGGCGGTGGGTGCCGGTGCCTCCGCCACGGCCCGGGCCGGTGCGGGGGCCGGCCGAGCTGGCTGCGCCTCCTCGGCCTGCGGGGGGGCTGCGGCCTGCGGGGGGGTTGGCGCTGGCGCGGGGGTCGGTGCGGCGCCGTTGGCGGCCCCGATCACCGCTAGCTCGGCTCCGACCGGCGCCGTCTCGTCCTCAGCCACCTTGATCTCGAGAAGCGTGCCGCCTGCTGGCGCCGGGATCTCGGTGTCCACCTTGTCGGTCGAGACCTCGAGCAGGGGCTCGTCGGCCTCGACAGCCTCGCCCACCTGCTTCAGCCAGCGGGTGACCGTGCCCTCGGTTACCGACTCGCCCAGCGCCGGCATGGTGACCACGGTCGCCGGGGCGCCGCCGGCGGCCTCCGCCCGGGACGTGGCAGGTGCCGCCGCAGTACCCGATGCGGTGGCCTGCGGCGCCGGCTGGGCCTGGGCCGCCTCGGTGGACGGGGCGCCCTCGGTGGGCTGCTCAGCGGCGGCCTCGGCCACGGCTGGCTGCGCCGCCCCGGCAGGCCCCGCGGACGCGGACGCCTGGGCTTGCCCAGCCCGCTCGGCGGGCTCAGCCTCGGGCTCAGCCTGCTGCGCCTCAGCCGGAGCCTCCTGGGCCGGAGCAGCAGCGGGAGACGCGGCAGCGGGAGCAGCCACGGCCTGGGCGGTCGCCGTACCCCCGCCTTGCCCTTCGCTCTCACCCGCGATCACCGCGAGCTCGCTGCCGACCTCTGCGGTCTCGTCCTCGTGTACGACGATCCTCTCGAGTACGCCGGCGGCGGGCGACGGGATCTCGGTGTCGACCTTGTCCGTCGACACCTCGAGCAGGGGCTCGTCGGCCTCGACGCGCTCGCCCTCCTGCTTGAGCCAGCGGGTAACGGTGCCCTCGGTGACGCTCTCGCCGAGCCGGGGCATGGTGACCGATACCGGCATTTCGTTTGACTCCTCGTGATCAGCCGTGCACGTGTAGCGGCTTGCCGGCCAGCGCCAGGTGCGCCTCGCCGATCGCCTCGGTCTGGGTGGGGTGCGGGTGGATGAGCTGGGCCACGTCCGCGGGGAACGCCTCCCAGTTGTAGATCAGCTGGGCCTCGCTGACCAGCTCGCTGACCCGGCTGCCGACCAGGTGCAGGCCCACCACCGGGCCGTCGGCGACGCGGACCAGCTTGGCGAAGCCGGACGTCTTCAGGATCTGGCTCTTGCCGTTGCCGGCGAGGTCGTAGGTGAACGTCTCGACCTTGTCACCGTACTGCTCGCGGGCCTTGGCCTCGGTCAGGCCCACCGAGGCGACCTCGGGGTCGCAGTAGGCCACGCGCGGGATACCGGCCTCGTCGATCACCGGCGGGTTGTGCCCGGCGATCTCCTCGGCCACGAAGATGCCCTGCTGGAAGCCGCGGTGGGCCAGCTGAAGGCCGGGCACGATGTCGCCGACGGCGTAGACGCCGGGCAGGTTGGTGCGCAGCCGCTCGTCGGTGGGGACGAAGCCCCGGTCGAGGGTGAGGCCGGCCTCCTCGTACCCCAGGTTGGTGGTGGTGGGGCCGCGGCCGACCGCGACCAGCATGAGCTCGCCCTCGACCAGCTCGCCTCCGGCGATGGTCACCCGGACGCCGCCGCTGGCGCGCTCCACCTTCTCGAACGGCTTGTTGACCTTGTACGCGATGCCGCGGCGCCGGAACGCGCGCTCCAGCGCCTTGCTCGACGCCTCGTCCTCGGCGGCCAGCAGCCGGGGCAGCGCCTCGATGATGGTCACCTCGGCGCCGAAGGAGCGCCAGACGCTGGCGAACTCGCAGCCGATCACGCCGCCGCCGAGCACGACCACTGACGCGGGCACCCGGTCCAGGGTCAGCGCGTGCTCGGAGGCGATGACCCGCTCGCCGTCGATCTCCAGCCCGGGCAGGGTGCGCGAGTACGAGCCGGTGGCGAGCACCAGGCTGCGCCCGGTGTAGCGCTCCCCGTTGACCTCGACGGCCGGCGTGGAGCCGTCGGCGGCGGGGCCGGCCAGCCGCCCCTCGCCCTCCACATATGTGATCTTGCGGGACTTGACCAGGCCCTGGAGCCCCTTGTAGAGGCGGGACACCACGCCGTCCTTGTACGAGTTGACCCCGGCCATGTCGATGCCGTCCAGCGAGGTGCGCACCCCGAACTGGGCGGCCTCCCGCGCGGTGTCGGCCACCTCGCCGGCGTGCAGGAGCGCCTTGGTCGGGATGCAGCCGCGGTGCAGGCAGGTGCCGCCGAGCTTGTCCTTCTCGACCAGCGCGACAGACAGGTCCAGCTCTGCGGCGCGCAGTGCGGTGGCGTACCCGCCGCTGCCCCCGCCGAGGACGACGACATCGAAACCCTGGTCGCTCACTGTGATCTCCTTCAGCGCCGGCCCGAGGTGTGCCACGTGCTGCGCACAGGCCCCGGCCACCTCGTCGGCCATCGGTGTCTCCGTCGGCCATCTTGTCACTTGTGGACGACAGCGGCGACGCGAGGTGCCCGCCGCCCGCACCGCCCCGGACCGTGCGCGCCTCGGACCGTGCGCGCCTCGGACCGTGCACGCCTCGGACCGTGCACCGCCCGGACCGCGTACCTGCTGGGACCAAGCACTGCCGGGAGACGGTCGATGAGACGTACCCTTGCCGCAGTCGAGGTCCGCGACGCGGCGGCCCTGGGCGGCGGTGAGGAGGAGGTCGGCCGGTGGCCTGGTTCCGGCGGCAGAGGAAGGGTACGGCGGATCGCGGGGCGAGCCGCGCCGATACGGAGTACCTTGAGGAGTTCGTCCGCTCCCGGCGGGGAGTGGAGGCCTTCATCGAGCCGCGCACCACCGTCACCGAGACCACGATCCTGCTGGTCGCCTACGACGGCGAGTGGACCCGCCGGCGCATCGACGGCCCGGACGGCGCCCGCCGCTTCGCCCACCGCCTCGGCATCCCGGTCTACGACGTCAACCTCGTCGGCTATCCAAAGCGCAAGCGGGACTTTGACGAGCGGCGCCGGCGCTCGGGCGAGGCCGGCTAGCCGCTCGGCAGTGGCCAGCGGCCCGGCGCCGCCGTCCAGCGCTCCCGTGTTCCCGGCTCACCCGTGCGCGGTCACCCGTACGCGGTCACCTGTGCGCGGTCACCCGTGCGCCGCGATGTCCTCGATGACCTCCAGCAGCGTGCGTACGGGCACGCCGGTGCCGCCCCTGGCCCAGTAGCCGGTCGCCTCCGCCGTGTGGTAGGCCGGGCCGGCGATGTCGATGTGCGCCCACGCCACCTCGCTGGCGACGAACTCGCTCAGGAACACGCCGCCCTGAAGCATGTGGCCGGCCCTGTCCATGCCCGCGTTGACCTGCGCGATGTCGGCCACGTCGGAGTCCATGCCCTTGCGCACGTCGTCCGGCAGCGGCATCGGCCAGGCCGGCTCGCCCACCCGGTCGCCGGCGGCGCGGACCCGCTCGCAGAGCTCTGCCGTGCCCATCACCCCGGCCACCCGCTTGCCCAGCGCGATCACCTGGCCACCGGTGAGCGTGGACGTCTCCAGCAGGTAGTCGGCACCATCGGCGCAGGCACGGGCGATCGCGTCGCCCAGGATCATCCGGCCCTCGGCGTCGGTGTTGAGCACCTCGACCTTCTTGCCGTTGAACATGGTCACCACGTCGCCGGGCCGGTACGACGAGCCGGACGGCATGTTCTCGGCCATCGGCAGGTACGCCGTGACGGCCACCCGCGGCTTGGTCGCGGCGATGGCCAGCATGGTGGCCGCGACCGCGGCGGCGCCGGCCATGTCGCATTTCATCTCCCACATGCCTTGGGCCGGCTTGATGGAGACCCCGCCGCTGTCGAAGGTGATGCCCTTACCGACCAGGGCCACCCGAGCGGCGCCGGCGGAGCGCGGGCCACCGGCGGAGCGCGGGCCGCCATCCGGCGTGTAGGCGATGCGGACCAGGCGCGGTGGGGCCTCCGAGCCCTGCCCCACCGCCATGATGCCGCCGTACCCGCCGCGGCGCAGCGCCTTGTCGTCGAGCACCTCGACCTCGAGGCCGGCCTTTGCCGCAGCGGCGGCCACCTCGTCGGCGAAGTCCGGCGGGCGCAGCACGTTCGGAGCGGTGTTCACCCAGTCCCGGGCCCGGGCGACCGCCTCGACCACCGCCGCCGCCCGGCGCAGCTCAGCCTTTACCGCCTTGTCCGCCGCGTCCGGCACGTGCACGGCGACCCGGCGGACCGGGTCCCGCCGGCCGGGCTGCGGCTTGGTCTTGTAGCCCGCGAACCGGTAGGCCCCGAGCAGGGCGCCCTCGGCCAGCACCCGTACCCCGGCCGGCTCGTCGGCCTCGTCGAGCGGCAGGGTCAGCACGATCTCCTCGCAGCCGGCCAGCGCCCGGGCCGCGCTGCCGGCCGCCCGCCGCAGCGTCTCCGCGGCCGGCACACCGGCCGCCGGCGCCGGCCCGAGCCCAACCGCGGCCACCAACGGCGCCGTCACCGTGCCGAGGGTGGCCAGCTTGGTGACCTCGCCGGTAGCGCCCGTGGCACCCAGCAGCGCCAGGGTCGGCACCAGCCGGCCGTCGAAGGCAGCGGCGATGCTCTCCGCGCCGGGGGCGAGCAGGAGCCCGCCGTCGCCGTCCGGACTGTGCACCCCGACCACGATCGCGTCGGCCGTCAGGTCAGCCGGGTCAGTATCGACGAGGGTCAGGGTGGTCACGCGGCGGCTCCTGCGGTAAGCGGGCGGTCTCGGCTTCGCCGATGCTAACGAGCGAAACGGGCCACGGTAAGTTTCCCCCATGAGCGAAGCCAGCGACGAGCTCCGCCGGTCCCCGTTGCACCAGCGCCATCTCGCCCTCGGTGCCAAGCTCGCCGCCTTCGGCGGCTGGCAGATGCCGCTGGAGTACGCCGGCGGCGGCGTGCTGAAGGAGCACGCCGCGGTGCGCGAGGCGGTCGGCGTGTTCGACGTGTCGCACCTGGGCAAGGCGCGGGTACGCGGACCCGGGGCGGCCGGCTTCGTCAACGCCTGCCTCACCAACGACCTCGGCCGGATCAAGCCGGGGCGGGCCCAGTACACGCTCTGCTGCGCCGAGGACGGCGGGGTCGTCGACGACCTCATCGCCTACCTCTACGCCGACGACCACGTGTTTCTCATCCCCAACGCGGCCAACACCGCCGAGGTGGTGCGCCGGCTGGCCGCCGCGGCGCCGGCGGGGGTGGGCGTGACCGACGAGCACGAGGCGCACGCCGTACTGGCGGTGCAGGGGCCGCGCTCGGCGGAGGTGGTGGGCGCGCTCGGGCTGCCCACCGAGCACGAGTACATGAGCTTCGCCGAGGCCACCGCCGCGGGCACCCCGCTGGTCGTGTGCCGCACCGGCTACACCGGGGAGCACGGCTACGAGCTGGTGGTGCCGGCCGCCGCCGCGGTCGGGGTATGGGACGCGCTGCTGGACGCGGGTGCGGCGGACGGGATCCGGCCGTGCGGGCTGGGCGCGCGGGACACGCTGCGCACCGAGATGGGGTACCCGCTGCACGGGCAGGACCTGTCCCGGCAGATCACCCCGGTGCAGGCCCGGGCCGGGTGGGCGGTCGGCTGGAAGAAGCCGTCGTTCTGGGGCCGGGAGGCTCTGCTGGCGGAGCGGGAGGCCGGCGCCCGGCGTACCTTGTGGGGTCTGGAGTCCCTCGATCGGGGGATCCCGCGGCCGCACATGGCGGTGCTGCGCAACGGCTCCACGGTCGGCGAGGTGACCAGCGGCACCTTCTCCCCGACCCGCCGGGTGGGCATCGCCCTGGCGCTGCTGGACACCGCCGCCGGGCTCGGCGAGGGGGACGAGGTCGAGCTGGACGTGCGGGGGCGCCGCTGCCGGGCGCGCGTGGTCAAGCCGCCGTTCGTGACGCCCTCGGTGCGGTGAGGCATGGGCGTCTCCTACGAGCAGGTGCGGGACTGGGTGCTGGCGCTGCCCGGCGGGTGTGAGGTGATGGTCGAGTCCTGGGGCCATCCGACGCTGCGGGTCGGGGACAAGATGTTCGCCTCCGGCGGGCCTGGGCTGCCCACGATGTCGCTGAAGGCCACCAAGGAGGAGCAGGAGATCCTGGTGACCGAGCAGCCGGAGACCTTCGCGGTCGCCGGGTACGTCGGCCGGTTCGGCTGGGTCGAGGTGCAGCTGTCTACTGTGGACGAGGACGAGCTGCGTGACCTGGTGGTGGCGGCGTGGCGGCGTACCGCACCGAAGCGGCTGGTGAGGCAGTACGACGCCGGCCGGTCACGGTAGCCATCGGTCCGCGTTGTCTTGGTGCGCGTCATGCCGTCGGCCTTGATAGGCACGTGTGACGTGAGCGGGTCGTAGCGAGAGCGATGGCGACGGATGGCAAGGGTGTGTGATTATTGCACACATGACCACCGTAGAGACCTGGGCCGAGGTCGGCGACCGTATCCGCGAAGCCCGTCTCGCGGCCGGCCTGTCGCAGGGACAGCTCGCGCTGGCCGTCGGGTTGGAACGGACCGCGCTGGTCAGGGTGGAGGCCGGGCAACGGCAGCTGACGGCCTTGGAGCTGTTCCGGGTGGCCGACGCGCTACGTCTGCCGTTGGCCCACTTTGTCACCCGCCCGCCAGAGGCCATGCGCTCGCGGCGGCAGGCTCTGGCGGACGAGGCGGACAGCGCAGCGAGAGATCGGCTCCAGCTCGATGCCGCTTTGGAGATGCAGCTACGCGACACCGAACAGCTTGTCGCAGATGGGGTTCTGGTCCCTCCTGTGCCGCCTACGGTTCGGCAGGTCAGTACGCCGGACGACGCCGCGGCTCTGGCCCGCGACGCGCGCCGGATCCTGGGGCACGAGTCCGGACCTCTGGGATCTGTGGCCGAGGTCGCGGAGAGGTTTGGCCTCTTTCTTACAGTCGTTGACCTGGACGCAGATGGCGCATCCATGTTCCTGGACACATACGGCGTCGCGGTCACCGGCTGTGGAGACCCCGGCCGCCGCCGCTGGACTGCCGTGCACGAGCTCGGTCACCATCTGATACGCGACGAGTACCACACCGATGTGGGAGTGGCCACCAGTCGTGACGAGCGCGAACGTCTCGTCGACACGTTCGCCGGCGAGTTCCTCCTGCCTCAGAACGACCTGCTCGCCAAAGCAGAGAAGATGGGGGAGGACACCCGCACGTTCCTGATCGGGGTCGCAGCTGCGTATCGACTGTCATGGTCGGCCGTTGTCGACCGGGCACGGTGTGCGGGGCTGGTCAGCGCCGAGGAAGCCCAGCGCCTTCGGGCGCGGACGCCGATGAAGGGCGACTTCCTCGCTGTGTGCGGACGTGAGCCGTACCCAGACCTGCCGGTCGGAGACCGGGGGCCGTTGTGGACCCAAGCGGTACTGCGTGCGCACCGCGAAGGGCTTATTACCGGCCAGCGCGCGGTTGAGCTGCTCGGCGGGCGCATCACCCTCGAAGAGCTGCCTGAAGAGGACTGCTGGTGACCACCGGCGGCGCAGGCGGACCACAGTGGGTGTGGGACGCGTCAGCCCTGCACCACGCGGCAGCAGCCGATCGCATTGATGTGCTGTTCGATGTGGTAGGCGGGGTACCTCAGGCGCCCGCGCAGCATGTTACAACGGCCGCAGTGGCGGAGGAGCTACACCGTAACGAGCTGTGGACGGTATGTGCCCCATATCTGGAGGTCGTGCACGTCGACGCGTTGAATGAGCTGCAGTCCCTGGCTCGGTGGCTCGGTGTGGTCTCAAACGGCGAGCACAGCCGGGGCGAGGCAACGGTGCTGGCATGGGCCGAGGTCCATGCGGGCATCGCCATCGTTGATGACCGCAGTGCACGGCGGACGGCAACGAGGCATGGCCTACCTGTGCATGGGACATTGTGGGTCATTGCTGAGGCCGTCAACAATGGCAAGACCCAGCGGTCGAGCGCCAACTCGCTCGTCAACACACTGCTGCGCTGCGGCGCACGCTACCCGTTCCGGCCGGATGGGTTCGAGGCATGGGCTGTCCAGCAAGGACTCATGCCCAACTGACGCGGGTCACGACGGTGGGTTCGTATCCGCCGTGGTGAACGTGGGGGATGTGGCGGCGTACCGCGCCGAAGCGCCTGATCAAGCAGTACGACGCCGGCCAGGCCTAGCCATTTCGTGTGTCCCGCCGCGGGGCAGCGATGGCGAGTTCCGCGCGGCGCCGTAGCACCGCGGGTGCTAGCTGCGCCGGGTCGCACTGGGCCAGGTGGTCGCGGACGAGCAGGTGGATGAACCGGTACTCGCCGTCGGCGAAGGTAAGCAGGCTCCGGTCGGTGGCGAACCGGAGGAACGCGGCCCGCCAGGGTACCGGTTCACCAGCGACCACCATCGCGACCCGGGCGACGGGCCCGATGAGAAAAATGCCAGCGATCATCCCAGGAATGAATGCGTAAATGACTCCTACCAGCCAACCGATGAGTGGCAGCAAGAAAGGCGTGGTCCAGGACCTGGCCCAAACTATTGAAACGATTATAGCTGCGGTCGGGTATAAAAAAAGCTGTGTGCTGAGGACTCGGCGCGTCGCGGCGGTCAGGCCATCCGAGGCCACTGGAATTCCGGCCCAGAAAGACATGCAGGCGATGAGACAAGCTCCGTTGCCGAAACCCACCACCCAACCGCCGAGCGCTTCCGGAGATATTCCAAACAGAAGAACTGCTGCCGCTGTGGCGACTCCCGTGAGGACGATCGCAATCATTACGTTTCGTGCGAATTCATCGTATGCCTTTCTAAATAAAAGGACCCCCCCTGCTAGGGCCAGTGCCAGTCCGAAGGCGATTACTGCGATCGTTGGCGGCGATTGTTCTGGTGTCCTGGCCAGCCATCTCAAAATAAGAGTGAGGCCGACTGCCGGCACGGCTGCGGGGACTATGTATGCGAATAGTACCAGGTGGTTCGCGATCGTGACTTTGCCGGGCCAGTAATCTAAGATGCCTATCCATAGGGAGAACGTTCCGATGATCGCAACGACAGCACCGGCCGCAGTGCTGAACTGTATAGTCATGGCGGCGACCGACGCCAGAAGATAGATGGCGAATGCCATCGGGAAGAGCCAAAGACCCACGATGTTCCCAACCGATTTGTCGAGAATGTGCTCCGTGGTGTCTGCATTGAGCCGCGTTACACGGTCACCAGAGTCGAGTCGAACTGAGGCGGTCGCCAGCGTGCGTACTGCGGACAGGGTTCGTTCGGGGCCGCCTACCTCATGGACACGTCGACGGCCGAGCACCTCGACTACATACGCATCGAACAGGAGCCGGCGCCGGGCGGCTGGATCACCCTCCGCGGACAGTGCCTGCCAGGTGCGGTCCCCCTGCGCCAACACCATGATGTTGAGCATCAGCGGGGTAGTGAGCAGCTCCCACAGCTCTTCGTCTGCGCTCAGCGCCGTGGCGACGCCAGCCAAGCGCGGGCTGACTGCGGTGAAGTAGGCGTTGACCTGCTCTTTAGTCAGGGGCCGGATCACTACGGCGCCTTGGAGGCTCAACTGCACAGCGAGCCGGCTGTAGTCGGCCTCGCGGCTACATGCAGCCAGGCGGGTCACCCCCCATCGTGTCTGCAAAGCGTTGATCTCCGCTACGCACCGTTCACGATCGGCCTCTCGTACCTCGTCGAGCCCGTCCAGCAGGAGCGTGAGCCGGTTCTCGCGCAGCCAGGCCTTGCCGATCTCCTCTGGTATGCGGTAGCGCTCCCGCATGCTGGCGAGCAGCCAGGCGGCAAAGTCACGAGGCCCGCGCTGAACGGTGCCGAGCAGTGCGAACTTTCGCGTCCGGGGACGCGACCACTCGGCGAGGTCGATCATCACAGGGATCGCCGGCTTGCCACGCGCCTCAACTGAGTTCGGGGGTGTCGACCCGGCTGGTACCACCGCCCTTGCCCGCGCGACCAGCGCGGCGGCGAGATCGAGCAACTGCG
>DASRIS010000063.1:0-3099 GCA_035649895.1 Micromonosporaceae bacterium
CAGCGCTACCCGGTGAACACGCCGCCGCGCTGGGACCCCGATCACGCCGCCTGGGTCGACCCCGACACCGGCCAACCCCTGACCACCTGGGACACCGCGCTGGACCAGCTCGACGCCGACCCCGACGCCGCCCCGGCGCACGTGGTCCGCTTCGGCGACCAGGTCCACGCCCAAGGGGTGCTGGCCGGCAGCACCGACGCCGAACGCTGCGTCCGCTACATCACCAAGTACCTGGCCAAGCACGCCGCCGACTGCCATGACACCAGCAGCGTTCGGCAACAGGCCCACCTCGACCGGCTGTGGCAGCAGCTGCGGATCACCCCGTGCACTGACCGCTGCGCCAACTGGCTGCTCTACGGCATCCAACCCCGCAAGGCCCATCGGAAGCTGGCACCCGGTCGGTGCAAGGGCCGGGTCCACCAGCGGGCCACGCTAGGGCTCGGCGGCCGGCGGGTTCTGGTCTCCCGGCAGTGGTCCGGTAAGACCCTGGCCGACCACCGCGCCGACAATCGGGCCTGGGTCCGCCAGCTGCTCGGCCTCACCGTCGACCTCGACCAGGCGGCCACGGACGGAGGCAGCGGGCCGGCGTCCCGGTACGCCTGGGAACTCGCCCCACCCACCGACCCGGACGTCCCACCGCTCGCCCACCGGCTACTCCGCGCCATCTCCGAACGCCTCCAGCACCGCAGCCAACTCGATCAAGCACGAAGGCAAGCCACGGGGGAGGTGGCGCAGGGTGGAGGATGAGCTGCTGACGGTCCAGGAGGTGCTGGCGGAGCTGCGGGTGCCTCGCTCGACGTGGTACCAGTGGCGGCAGACTGGCAAGGCGCCGCGCGTGTTCAAGCTGCCCAATGGGGAGCTTCGCATCCGCCGGTCCGTGCTCAACGCCTGGCTGGCCGGCCTGGAAAGCGACGCGGCGTGAACAGCTACCAGGTCAAGATCTGGGACGTCGGTCAGCGGACGCTGCGCGGCAAGACCCGCTACCGGGTCCGGTGGACCGTCGAGGGCGCGGTCAGCTCGTTCGAGGAGCTATACCGGACCAAGGCGCTGGCGAACTCGTTCCGGTCGGAGCTGGTGAAGGCCGCCAATGACGGCCAGCCCTTCGATACGGTGACCGGCCGGCCGGTGGCCGCCGCGCGGGTCAGGAACGCGACCACCTGGTACGCGCATGCCCGGGCGTACGTCGGGATGAAGTGGCCCCGGGTCGCGGCCCGCTCCCGCCGGTCGATCGTCGAAGCGCTGACCACGGTCACCACGATGCTGGTGCGGCCCGGGCAGCGGGGCCGACCGGCAGACGAGACGCTACGCGAGGCGCTGTATCTATATGGACTGAATCCGCGGCGGTGGGCCGGCGAGGTGCCGGCGGAGCACGCGGCGGCGCTCGGCTGGCTGGCGCGGGCCTCGCTGCCGGTCGTGGAGCTGGAGTCGGTGGCGCTGGTCCGCCAGGTCCTCGACAGTTTCTGCGTACGGCTGGACGGCCAGCCCGCGGCGGCCACCACCGTGCAGCGCAAGCGGGCCGTCTTCTACAACGCGCTCGGGTACGCCGTGGAGTTGGGCATTCTCGAGTCCAACCCGGTCGACCGGGTGCAGTGGACCGCCCCGGAGGTGGCGCAGGCGATCGACCGGCGGGTCGTGGCCAACCCCGCGCAGGTCGCCGCGCTGCTGGACGCCGTGGAATCGTTCGGCAACCGAGCCCGCCGCCTCACCGCGTTCTTCGGCTGCCTCTATTACGCCGGGATGCGCCCCGCCGAGGCCGCCGGGCTACGGCAAGCCGACTGCGTCCTGCCGGCCAGCTGCCCCGACTGCAAAGCCGACCTGACCGACGCGATCGGCCCGGCCGAGGAGTGCCGGCACGACAAGGCCGAGTGCGGCTGGGGCCGGGTCACCCTCGCCGACACCGACTCGCGGGCCGGATGTCACTGGACCGACGACGGCCGTCCGCACGAGCGGCGCGGCCTCAAGCACCGGGCCAGGCGGGAGACCCGCACCATCCCCATCCCGCCCCAGCTGGTCGCGCTACTACGGACGCATCTCGCCCGGTACGGCACGGCCGACGACGGCCGGCTGTTCTACGGGCTGCACGGCGGGCCACTGTCCGAGTCGGTCTACGACCGGTGGTGGAAGCTGGCCCGGGTCAAGGTGCTCCGGCCCGACCAGGTCGCCTCCCCGCTGGCCCGGCGGCCGTACGACCTGCGGCACGCGGCGGCGTCGCTGTGGCTCAACGCGGGCGTCCCGGCCACCGAGGTCGCCCGCCGGCTCGGCCACGGCGTCGCGGTCCTGCTCAAGGTCTACGCGAACTGCATCGACGGGGGAGAGGACGGCATGAACGACCGGATCTGGGACGCGCTCCGGTGACCGGCCACGGGAACATGACGGGAACACCGGCGGCCACGACTGGACCGGCGCTGAGAAACCGCAGGTCACAGCCCTACGAGGAGCAAGATCCCGCGTGCCCTGTAAAACCGTCGCGAAAGCTACAGTGGTTCGAATCCACTACCCGCCACTCACTTCATGTTCGGCCCGTGACCTGGGAAAAACCCGGTCCGGGCCGATCTTGTTTGGACCGGTGAACCGGCCGAACCATCGTCTATGTGGCGTGCGAGCTGGTGGCCGGCCGCGCACAGGTGATGGACAACCGGGAGGTCACCGAGGTGGCGTCGCGCGACCGCGCGGACCTGACCGAGCGCGTGCCGTACCCGCTGTTCGGGCCGGTGCAGAAGTACCTCGATGCTGCGCTCATCTGGCGCGCGGCAGTGCCGGTCAGCTCGGAAATGCGGTAGAACGGCCCGGCGGTTGCATGTGGTGGCCGCACGGGCCGTTCGACCTTGGAGCGAATCCCCTTGCATTGCCCTGGGGGATTCCGTCACCGCCTGCTGGTCATGCTGTTCGGGATGTTCGGCAGCGCGGTGATGGCCGCCGCGGTCCCGGAGGCGACCGGGCGGTCGGGTCCGCCGCGGCGGGCCCAGACCCGGCAGACCCTGCTCGCCTGGCCGTCCAGACCGGCATCGGCGTCGCGCCGTGGATTGTCTCGCTGTGGGTGGGGCCACCGGGTCGGTACGTCCTGTGGCGCGTCGGCCTCGCGCTGGAAGCTAGGATCCG
>DASRIS010000064.1:0-64744 GCA_035649895.1 Micromonosporaceae bacterium
GTCGACCAGCAGGCCGCCGCCCGCCTCGACCACCGGCCGGGCGTTGCGGGACTGCTCCTGGTTGCTGTGCGGGTACGGCACGTACACCGCAGGCAGGCCCACCGCGGCGAGCTCGGCGCAGGTCATCGCGCCGCCCCGGGCCACCATCAGGTCGGCCGCGGCGTACCCCAGCTCCATCTGGGTCAGGTACGGCACGCTCACGTACGGCACCGGCAGGTCCGCCGGCACCTCCACCGGGTCGTTGCGGGCACCGGTGACGTGCAGCACCTGCACGCCGGCCGCGGCGAGCTGCTTGGCGGCGCCGGCCACCGCGACGTTGATGGACCGGGCGCCCTGCGAGCCGCCGGAGACCAGCAGCGTCGGCAGGTCGGGTGCCAGCCCGAAGTGCGCCCGGGCCTGCGCGCGCAGCGCCGGGCGGTCCAGCGTGGCGATGGCCCGGCCCAGCGGCACCCCGACCACCCGGGCGTGGCGCAGCGCGGGCACCTGCTCGACCTGGTACGGGAAGCCGACCGCGACATGCCGGGTGAACCGCATGCCCAGCCGGTTGGCCACCCCGGGCGGCACGTTCACCTCGTGGACCACGATCGGCGTACGGCGCCGCCACGCGGCCAGGTACGCCGGCACCGACACGTACCCGCCGAAGCCCACCAGCACGTCGGCGGCGACCTCGTCGAGCACCGCCCGGGTCGCCCGCGCCGAGCGCCACATCCGGTCCGGGGTGCGCGCCAGGTCCAGGTTGACCGACCGGGGCAGCTGGTAGGCGGGGACGTGGCGCAGGTCGTACCCGCGGGGTGGGACCAGCTGGTTCTCCAGCCCCCGTGGCGTGCCGAGGCAGGTGATGCGCAGGGCCTGGTCGTGCCGGCGCAGGCAGTCGGCGAAGGCGAGCAGCGGGTACACGTGCCCACCGGTCCCGCCGCCGGCCAGCACCACCGACCGCACCTCGCCCATCAGCTCCGCCCTCCTGTCCCACCCGGACGCGCCCGCGCCACCGGCTTGGCGCCCCCGGAAGCCCGCGCCACCGGCCCGACACTCCCAGAAGCCCGCGCCGCCGCCGGCAGTGGCGGCAACGGAGCCCAGAGTAGTCGTACCCAGCGGGCGGGCGGGCGTGCGTGCAGGGCCCGCGCGGCATCCGGCTCGGCCCGGGCGAACGAGGCCAGCATGCCGACCGCCGCGAAGGTCACCACCAGCGCACTGCCCCCGTCGGAGATGAACGGCAGCGGCAGCCCGGTGATCGGCAGCAGGCCGACCACGCCGCCGATGTTGATCGTCGCCTGCCCGACCAGCCACGCGGTGACCGCGGCGGCGGCGAGCCGGCGGTACGGGTCGGCCACCCGCCGGGCGATCCGCAGCCCGGTGTAGGTCAGCACGCCGAACAGGGCGAGCACCACCAGGCAGCCGACCACGCCCAACTCCTCGCCGATCAGCGCGAAGATGAAGTCGTTGTGCCCGTTGGGCAGGTAGCCCCACTTGAGGCTGCCCTTGCCCAGGCCCACCCCGAACCAGCCGCCGTCGGCGATCGCGTACCGGCCCTGCATCGCCTGGTAGCAGTACATCTGCTGGCAGCTTTCGGAGGTCGGGTTGACGAAGGCGTCCAACCGGTCCATCCGGTAGCCGTCCTTGCCCGGAGCCTTGATGAGCAGCACGACGCCGGCCAGCGCCGCCAGGACCATGCCGGAGAACACCCGCAGCTGGACCCCGGCCGCCCACAGCAGGCCCAGGAACAGGACGATCAGGCACAGCATGGTGCCCAGGTCGGTGTAGCCGACCATGACGAACAGCAGGGCCACCACGACGAACAGCGGCGTGGCCAGCTCGCGCCACCAACCGATCGCCGCGCCCTTGCGGACCAGCACGTCCGCCCCCCACAGCACCAGCGTGAACTTCGCCAGCTCCGAGGGTTGGACCTGCAACGGGCCGAGGTGCAGCCAGAGGTTGTCGGCGACGATCGGGCCCAGCTGCATCTTCTCGGTCTCGGTATCGTCGCGCGCCGCCGCCAGCAGCGTCAGCAGGTCCAGCACTGCCAGCAGCACGAACGAGGCGACGAGCAGCGGGGTGCCGAGCGTCCGGTAGGTGCGGGCCGGCAGCCGCTGGCAGGCCCAGAACGCCAGCAGCCCGAACACCGCGTAGGTGGCCTGCTTGGCGATGAGCGCGAACGCGTTGCCGTCGTCGGCGTAGGACTGCACGCTGGTGGCCGAGAACACCATGGCGAGCCCGATCACCAGCAGCAGGCCCGTGCTGGACAGCAGCAGGTAGTAGGAGGCGAGCGGCCGGGCCAGCAGGCCCCGCAGCGTGGCCAGCCCCCACGCCGGGTCGAAGGCCGGACCGCCGCCCAGCCGGCCGGCTCCGGCAACCGGCGGCTCCCGGCGCCCGGTCCCCGTCAGCGTCTCCCTGCGCCCGGCCCCCACCGGCGCCTCACGGCGCGTGGTACCCGCCGACGGGTCGCGGCGTCCAGTCGCCATGGCGGGCTCGCTGCGGGCGGTGGGCGAGGGCGGGTCGCGGCGCCCGGCCCCGGTGCTCCCTTGGCGGCCCGTCACGAAGGCCCCTTGGCCAGCGCCTCCCGGGCCCGCGGCAGGGCCCGCACCGCATCGGCGAACGCCTCCCCCCGCCGCGCGTAGCTGGCGAACATGTCCAGCGACGCGGCAGCCGGCGCGAGCAGCACCGTGTCGCCCGGGTGCGCGAGCGCCGCCGCGGCGCGTACGACCTCCCCCATCGCTCCATCATCGGTGCTCGACACCTCCACCAGCGGCAGGCGCGGCGCGTGTCGGGCCAGTGCCGTCGCGAGCTGCGCCCGGTCCACGCCGAGCAGCACCGCGCCGACCAGCCGGTCGGCGACCGCCGCGACCAGGTCGTCCACCGCGACGCCCTTGAGCTGGCCGCCGGCCACCCACACCACCCGGGGGTACGCGGTCAGCGAGGCCAGTGCCGCGTGCGGGTTGGTGGCCTTGGAGTCGTCGACGTACCGGACCCCGGCGACCGTGGCCACGTACGCGTTGCGGTGCGGCTCGGGCACGTACCCCTCGAGACCGGCGCGTACCGCCTCGGCCGGCACCCCGTACGCCCGGGCGAGCGCCGCGGCGTGCAGGGCGTTGGCGACGTTGTGCGCGCCGGCAGGGCGGATGATGGCGGCCAGGGCGAGCGCGACCCCTTCGGCACCCGGGCCGGTCGCCCGGTCGACCAGCACCCCGTCGACCACGCCCAGCTGGCCCGGCTCCGGCTCGCCGAGGGTCACCCCGACCGTCCGCCCGGGCACCGCGGCGAGCAACCGCGCCACCTGCGGATCGTCCACATTGCCTACCGCGACCCCACCGCCGGCTGCCCCCCCGGACCCGACCGCCCCGCGCCAGACGGCCGTCTTGGCGTGCGCGTACGCGGCGAAGTCGCCGTGCCACTCCAGATGGTCGTCGGCGAGGTTGAGCAGCGCCCCGCCCTGCGGAGCGAGCGTCGACGACCAGTGCAGCTGGAAGCTGGACAGCTCCACGGCGAGCACGTCGTAGCCGGCCGCCCCGGTGTCCACCAGCGCCACCCCGATGTTGCCCAACGCGCCGGTGCGCAGGCCGGCCGCGCGCAGGATCGCCGCGAGCATGGTGACCGTGGTGGTCTTGCCGTTGGTGCCGGTGACCGCGAGCCACGCCGGGGACCGCCGGCCGCGCAGCCGCCAGGCCAGCTCCGGCTCGCTGTAGACGTCGAGCCCGGCGGCGAGTGCGGCCACGGCCAGCGGGTGGTGCGGGGCGAAGCCGGGTGAGACCACCACGTCAGCGACTCCGTCGAGCAGCCCGGCCGGCGGAGCGTCGGCGACCACCACCCGCGCCCCGGCCGCGGCCAGCGCCTCGGTCTCAGCCGACGCCGCCCGGTCCACCACGACGACCTCCGCGCCGAGCCGCAGCAGGGCCCGGGCCGCGGCGGCGCCGGCCACCCGCGCCCCGGCGACCAGCACCCGCCGCCCGGCGTACCCCTGGGGAGTAGCGGCGGTGGGGGCCGGCGGGCCGGGACGTGGCGGCATGCTCAGGTCACCGCGGCGAGGAAGTCGCTGTAGAAGAGCCCGACCCCGACGGCCACCCCGATCCCGGCGATGATCCAGAAGCGGATCACGATGTTGACCTCGCTCCAGCCGGCGAGCTCGAAATGATGCTGCAACGGCGACATCCGGAACACCCGGCGCCCGGTGGTCCGGAACGACACCACCTGGATGATCACCGAGAATGTGATGATCACGAACAGCATGCCGATGATCGGCAGCAGCATCATGGTCCGGGTCGCCATGGCCAGGCCCGCGATGAGCCCGCCGAGCGCCATCGAGCCGGTGTCACCCATGAAGATCCGCGCCGGGGCCGCGTTCCACCACAGGAACCCGACGCAGGCGCCGGCCGCCGCGGCGGCGATCAGCGCGATCTCCAGCGGGTCCCGCACCCGGTAGCAGTAGTCCACCGTGTACGCCGGGTCGCCGCACCAGTGCCGGTACTGCCAGAACGCGATCAGGCCGTACGAGGCGATCACCATGACCGAGGTGCCGGTGGCCAGCCCGTCCAACCCGTCGGTGAGGTTCACGGCGTTCGTGCTGGCCATCACGATCGCGACGAACAGCACCACCGCGGCCACCTTGCCGATGTCCAGCCAGGTGTCGCGGACGAACGAGATCGTGGTGCTGCCGACCGTCTCCCCGTTGGTGGACGGGAAGTAGAGCGCGACCACCCCGAACACGCCGCCGACCAGCAGCTGCCCGACCAGCTTGCCCCGCTTGTTGAGGCCGAGGCTGTTGCGCTTGCGCACCTTGAGGAAGTCGTCGATGAACCCCACCGCGCCGCAGAAGACCATCAGGCCGAGCAGCACCAGCGCGCTGACCGTGGGGTCCACCTGCGCGATCTGCGCCTCCGGCAGCGTGGTCAGGGCCAGGTGGCTGGCCGCGTACGCGGCAACCGTGCCCACGATGAACACCACCCCGCCCATGGTCGGGGTCCCGCGCTTGACGTGGTGCATCGCGGGCCCGTCGGCACGGATCGGCTGCCCGGCCTTGAGCCGGGTGAAGGCGCGGATCGCAAGGGGCGTGCCGAGCAGGCTGACCAGGAACGCCACCGCCGCGGCGACGATGACCGCCCTCACCCGTCCACCTCCGCACGCAGGAAGTCCGCACGCAGGAAGTCCGCCACGTCCCAGGTGCGGTACCGCGAGCCCTTCACCAGCACCACGTCGCCCGGCCGCAGCTCGTCGCGCAGCACCGCCATTGCCGAGCGCTGATCGCTAACCAGCACCGACTCTCCTCCCCACGTCGCCACCGCCGCCGCGCCGTGGTGGATCGGCGCGGCGGGCTCGCCCACCACGACGAGCCGGTCGATGCCGAGCTGCGCGGCGAGCCGACCGACCTCCTCGTGCCCCGACCGCTCGTACTCCCCCAGCTCGGCGAGGTAGCCCAGGACGGCGACCGTGCGGCGGCCCCGCCCGATGGCGGACAGGGCCCGCAGGGCCGCCGCCACGGACGCCGGGTTGGCGTTGTACGAGTCGTCGATGACCGTGACCCCATCAGGCCGGTCGAAGACATCCATCCTTCGGCTCGATATCACCCGCAGGTCGCCGAGGGCCTCGGCCAGCACGTCCACCGGCAGCCCCGCCTCGAGGGCGACCGCCGCCGCGGCCAGCGTGTTGCCCACCTGGTGGGCACCGCTCACGCCCAGCCGCACCGCCGCCTTTGCCAAGGGCGTGACCAACGTGTACGACGCCCGCCCGCGCTCGTCCAGCGCCACGTCCTCGGCCCGCACCGTCGCCTGCGCCGCCTCGCCGAAGAGCACCACCCGGGCCGGGGTGGCCCGGGCCATCGCCCGCACCCGCTCGTCGTCGGCGTTGAGCACCGCCACCCCGCCCGCCGGCCCAGCCTCTCCCCCAGCCGGCAAGGCCTCGACCAGCTCCTGCTTGGCCCGGGCGATCGCGTCCACCGAGCCGAACTCGCCCAGGTGCGCCACGCCCACGTTGAGCACCACACCGACCCGCGGCGGAGCGATGTCGCACAGGTAGCTGATGTGCCCCAGCCCCCGGGCGCCCAGCTCCAGCACCAGGAACCGGGTGTCCCTACCTGCGCGCAGCACCGTGTGCGGGTGGCCCAGCTCGTTGTTGAAGGACCCGGCCGGCGCAACGGTCGGCCCGAGCCGGGTGAGCAGCTGGGCCACCAGGTCCTTGGTGGTGGTCTTGCCGGAGGATCCGGTCAGCCCCACGATGGTCAGCTCGGGCAGCCGGTCCACCACCGCGCGGGCCAGCCGGCCCATCGCGGCCAGCGGGTCGGCGACCAGGACCATCGGCACCTCGGGCAGCTCCCGCGTGCCGAGCACGGCCACCGCACCGCCGGCCAGCGCCGCCGGCGCGAAGTCGTGCCCGTCCGCGTTGGCCCCGGCGAAGGCCACGAACAGCCCCCCGGCGCCGACCGCCCGGGAGTCGAACTCGACCGGCCCGGTGACCCGTACCCCTGGGTCGGCCCCGACCAGCCGGCCGCCGACCACGGCGGCGACCTCGGCGAGCGGCATCGGGATCATGCGGCCCCGCCGATCGCCGCTCCACCGATGGCCGCCGCGCCGGGCACCACCCCACCGAACCGGGCGCCCAGCGCGGCGGCGAGCTCGGCCCGGTCGTCGAACCGGCGCACCTCACCACCGACCTCCTGCCCGCGCTCGTGCCCCTTGCCCAGCAGAGCGACCACGTCGCCGGGGGCGGCTCGCGCGACGGCCTCGACGATCGCCTCCCGCCGGCCGGCGACCTCGAGCACCTGCGCACCGCCCGCAGCGCGTGCCCCGGCGAGCACCTGCGCCCGGATGCCGGTCGGGTCCTCGGTGCGCGGGTTGTCGTCGGTGACCACGACCAGGTCCGCACCCTGCGCCGCGGTCCGGCCCATCAGCGGGCGCTTGCCGCGGTCACGGTCGCCCCCCGCGCCGATCACACAGATCACCCGGCCGCTGCCGCCGCCCTCCCGCGCGACGAGCGCCCGCAGCGCGGCCAGCGCCGCGATGATCGAGTCCGGCTTGTGCGCGTAGTCCACCACGCCGGTGACCGGACCCGGCGCGGCCACCCGCTCCAGCCGGCCCGGCACCCCCGGGCAGGCGGCCACCCCCTTGGCCGCCACATCGGGGCTGGCCCCGGCCGCGACCAGCGCGGCGATCGCGAGCAGCGCGTTGGCCACGTTGTGCCGGCCGGGCAGGGCGACCCCGGTCTCCACGGCGACCCCGGACGGCCCGACCGCGGTGAACCGCTGCCCGTAGCCGTGCCCGGTGATGTCGACAGCGCGCCATGCCGCCGCCGGGTCCCCCGCAGCGGAGTAGGTCACGGTCGCCGGCCGCAGCAGCGGGCGCAGCGCCGGGTCGTCCAGGTTGAGGATCTCCACGGCGCAGCGCCCGTCGAACAGCATCGCCTTGGCCGCGAAGTACTCCTCGGCGTCGGCGTGGAAGTCCAGGTGGTCCAGGCCGAAGTTGGTGTAGCCGCAGGCCGCGAACCGGGTGCCGGAGACCCGGCCCATCGCCAGGGCGTGGCTGGACACCTCCATGGCCACCGCGGTGACCCCGGCCTCCAGCGCCGCGGCGAGCAGCGCCTGCAGGTCGGTCGCCTCCGGCGTGGTACGCACGCTGTCCACGACCAGGTCACCCAGGCGGGTCTCCACCGTGCCGACCAGCCCTGCGGTGTGCCCGGCCGCGCGCAGCCCCGACTCGATCAGGTAGGTGGTCGAGGTCTTGCCGGCCGTACCGGTCACCCCGAGCACGGTGAGGGTCGCCGTCGGGTCGCCGTAGACGCGGGCGGCGGCCGGTCCGAGGGCGGCCCGCGGGTCGGCGACCACCAGCGCCGGCAGGCCAGCCGCGGCCGCCACGCCAGCGCCAGCCTCATCCGTGAGTACGGCCACCGCCCCGGCCCGCGCAGCGACCGGTACGAAGTCCGCCCCGTGCCGCCGTGCGCCGGGCAGGGCGGCGAACAGGTCACCGGGCCGGACCTCGTCGCTCGCGTGGGTGATCCCGGTGACGGCCGGCGTCGGGCCCGACGCGTTCCGGGTGGCCAGCCCGGCTGGCTCGCGCAGCACCGCGTCCAGCAGCGTCGCGAGATCCGGCAATGAGCTCGCGGTCACACTCCGGGGACGCGGATAGCCGGGCACGGCGCTAGACCCTACCCGCTCCGAGGCCACGAGCACTTCCGGGCCACGACCTACCGTGGACCGCGTCGGTCACCCGGCCGCAAACGAGTGGACAGGCGACGCCACGGCAGGTGGGATAGGTGTCCTTTGATAGCGACAGCATCCGACCGGCGACAGGAGGTCGTGTGGCCCTCCACGACCGGCGCCCCGACGAGGTACCCATCGACGTAGCTCTAGTACGCCGGCTGCTCGCGGCACAGTTTCCACACTGGGCGGACCTGCCCATCGCGCGGGCTGAGCGCTTCGGCACCGACAACGCGATGTACCGGCTGGGTGGGGACAAGGCCGTACGCCTGCCCCGGTTCTCCCGGTGGGCTCCTCAGGTCCACCGGGAGCAGCGGTGGCTACCGCGGCTCGCCGCGCAGCTGCCACTGGCCGTTCCAGTGCCGCTCGCGATGGGGGTTCCTGCCGAGGGCTACCCGTTCCACTGGTCCGTCTACCCCTGGCTGGCAGGCGAGAACCCGGTCATCGAGCGGATGGCCGACCCATGCCAGACAGCGCGGGACCTGGCGGAGCTCGTCTCCGCGCTGCAACAGATCGACCCCACCGGCGGTCCGCCACCCCAGCCCAGCAACGCCTTCCGCGGTGTACACATGGGCGACCCCCGCCCGTCAACGGCCGAGGACGCAGGCGTCCGTCGCAGGATCGCGGCCCTGGACGGCCTGGCGGACACTGACGCGCTGACCGCGGCATGGGAGGCTGCCCTGGCGGCGGCATCGGCGTGGGACGGCCGGCCCGCCTGGCTCCACGGAGACCTGGCCCCGGGGAACCTGCTGGCCGTCGACGGCCGGCTGAGCGCGGTCATCGACTTCGGATGCCTGGCCGTTGGTGATCCTGCATGCGACCTGATGGTCGCGTGGACGTTCCTGTCCGCAGCAGGCCGCGCCGCGTTCCGCGCGGCGCTGCCGGTCGACGAGGCGACCTGGGCGCGCGGGCGCGGCTGGGGCCTGGCCATGATGCTGCCCTCCCCGGCAGCCTTCGCGGACACCGACCCCGTTCGCGCGGCCAGCGCCCGGCGTCTCGTCGCCGAGCTCATCGCCGACCACAGGCGCGAGATCGAGCCCATCGCCGGCCACGGGCGGGGGAGCCTGCCGCAGACGGCATGACCGGCTGGCCGCGAGGAGCCTGTCCGCGTTATGCGTCTATCTGTATGAGGAGTTTGTCCGTGTTCGGCCTGCCTGATGCTGGGGCGACCTTTTCTGCCGGATACCCGAGACGCTCCTAATCGGACTCCTTCGGGCGAAACCTCCCGCGCGGTATGGTCGGGACCCCCAGCCCGTCCCGGGAGTCCTGAATGCGCCGTATCGCTCTGGCGGTCGTGGCAGTCCTCGCCGTTGCGGCGGCGATGTCGGCGGAGACGACGCCGACGAAGGCCCCCGCCGCGACCGCGCCAAGCCAAGGCAGCCCCGCCGCGCCGGCACCGCCGGTGACGGCGGCGCCCACCGTGCCGATCCATCCGACCAGGGGCACCGGCCCGAACGGGTCGCACCTGACCACCGGGTCCTACGCGGTCGCGCTCACCTTCGACGACGGACCCGACCCGGTCAACACCCCCCGCCTCCTCGACGTGCTCTCCGACGCCGGTGTCCACGCCACGTTCTGCGTCAACGGGGACAAGGTGCAGCGCTACCCCGAGGTCGTCCGGCGCATCCACGCCGAGGGGCACGCGCTGTGCAACCACAGCTGGCGGCACATCCGGCAGCTGGGCACGTACGGCCAGCCGCGCATCAGGCGGGACCTGCTGGACACGAACAACGCCATCCGCGCGGTCGTCCCGGACGCGGCGGTCAGCTACTTCCGGGCGCCGGGCGGCGCGTGGACCGACGACTACGTCACGGTCGCCGCCGAGCTGGGGATGGTGTCGATCCACTGGGACGTCGACCCGAGCGACTGGCAGAGCGAGGTGTACGGCCGCGGCCCAGCGATGGTGAACCACATCATCGACGTGCTGCGCAGCGAGGTCCGGCCGGGTTCGATCGTGCTCTCACACGACCACTGGAAACCTGACACCACCGAGGCGTACCGGCGCCTGCTGCCGTGGCTGAAGGAGCACTTCACGCTCGTCGCGCTGCCGCCCGGCGGGCTCTGGTTCACCCAGCCCGGACCGCGGATCGATTGGCCCGGCCCGCGTTGACAGCATGACGACGCTGCGGCGTCACGCGTGGACGCGGTAGCGTCGGCTCCGGCGGGTGGGACCTGGCCATCTCGCCCCGCCGGTGACGACCACCCAGCCGACCGGCCGGGTGGCGTGCCGTGCCGGGAGTATGCAGCGACCGCACACGACAGTCAGCGTGAGCATCTCGACGCGGTCCGGCGGCAGCGCGCTGACGACCGCCGCCACCAAGACGACCAGCATGGCCAGGCAGGGACCCGCCACCCCCGCGACGGTGAGCCATCCGGGTGGCCGACCGGGCAGGTGCCGGACCAACAACGGGGTACGACGTTCGACCCGCGGAGCCATCGTCGGCGCCTCCTCACAGAGTCTTCGTCCGACTACCACTCCATGGACCCAGAGCCCGCTACCGGCTACCTTCCCGCGAGCTCTTTTGGGCTGCCGGTAAGCTCGCCCGGCCAGCCCAGCCCGGTGACGCTCATGGACCGGCAACGTCGCTGCTACCCGCGCCGGTGCGCAGCATCGGCGGGTACAGCCGCCTAGCCGGCCCGGCGCGGTAGAGCTGCGCCGGACGCCCCGTGTCCGGCGTGCGCTTGGCATCGACCGGCTCGATGAAGCCCTCGGTTTTCGTCACCTTGCGGCTGAAGTTGCGCGGATCGAGGCGCATGCCCCAGACCGTCTCGTAGACCGCGCGCAGGTCGCCGATCGTGAAGGTCTCGCCGCAGAACCTCGTCGCGACCGTTGTGTACTCCAGCTCCCGGCACGCCTTCTCCACGGCCGCCTGCAGGATGTCGCGATGGTCGAAGGCCAGCCGCGCCCGGCCGGACAGCGCCGCGTCGACCGGTTCCCACCGCGCGCCGCTGGCGTCGGAGCCAGCCACTGGCACCGGCAGGTTCGGCGCGATGGCCAGGTACGGCACGGTGACCACCCGCCCGCGCGGGTCCCGGTCGGGCGCGCTGAAGGCGGCCAGCTGCTCGAGGTGCAGGCCGGTGCCGTCGAGCCCGGTCTCCTCGACCAGCTCACGCCGGGCGGCGTTGTCGAGGTCCTCGTCGGTCCGCAGGAACCCGCCGGGAAGGGCTGGTTGGCCACGGTACGGCTCGTTGCCCCGCTCGACCAGCAGCACCTGCAACCGTCCATGTCGGACGGTCAGGATCGCCAGGTCGACGGTGAGGCGGAGGCCAGCATGCTGGCGGTTGCGGTTCGGCATCCCGACAGGCTACCTAAATGTCAAAGCGACATAATCCCCGTACGCGGCTACCGGTGCCCGCTGGCGCGACCGAGAGACCCTGACGTACCTTCCGTGATGCAACTAACACGCATTGTTTCCGCATCACTGGGAGCCGCTCGTGATCTACCGCATCCTCGGCGACCTCGAGATCGGGCCGCCGGATGCGCCACTGCCGCTGCCGAGCGGACACCGGTTGGGCGTACTCGCGATCCTGCTGGTCAACGCGAACCGGCGGGTGTCGACCGCGGACCTGCTGCGGGCCGTATGGGGAGGCACCGAGGTGAGCGACACCCAGCTGCACAAGTCGGTCTCGTACCTGCGGGGCCTGCTGGCCACCATCGGGCGCCGCAACGACCTGAAGACCCGCTCCGGGTACGGCTACGAGCTGCGGGTGAAGGCGGACGACCTGGACAAGCTGGTGTTCGAACAGCTGGTCCGCGACGCTGACGCAGCCGCCGCGACGGGCCGTACCCGTGAAGAGGCCGAGCTGCTGCGCGCGGCGCTGCAGCTGTGGCGAGGGCCGCACGCGCTGGCCGGGGTGCCCGGCGAGCCGGTCCGGCGGGAGGCGCTCGACCTGGAGCACCGGCGCAAGCGGGCCGCGGTACGCCTGTTCGACCTGGAGCTGGCGCGGGGCCGCCACGAGCGGGTCCTCGGCGAGCTGCAGACGGTCTTCGGCTACCACCCGACCGACCGGCGGCTGTGCGAGCAGGTGATGCTGGCGCTCTACCGCCGGGGCCACGCCACGCAGGCGCTGGCCGCCTACGAGCGCCACACCGACGCGCTGGCCGAGGAGACCGGCGGCCGGCCGGACGCGGGGCTGCGCAACCTGAGGTACGCGGTCGCCAGCGGGGACGAGGCGGCGGTCGCCCGGTACGAGGACCGGGTGGCACGGCAGGTGGGTGCCGTGGCGCCGCCGGTGGTCGTGCCGCGGCAGCTGCCGGCGGGCCTGGCCGACCTCGTGGGCCGCGACGGCCCGCTGGCGCAGGTGTGCCAGCGGCTCACCCGCAGGCCGCGCACCACACCGCCGGTGGTCGTGGTGACCGGACCGGGCGGGATCGGCAAGACCACGCTGGTGGTACGGGTTGCGCACGAGGTCCGCGCGGAGTTCCCCGACGGGCAGCTCTACGTCGACCTGCGCGGCACCGCCGCGGATCCGGCGGAGAGCATCGAGGTGCTGGCACAGCTGCTGCGCGCGTTCGGGGTGACAGAGCTGCCCCAGACGCGGGACGAACGGGCCGGCCTGTGCCGCAGCCTGCTGGCCGACCGGCGGGTGCTGCTGGTCCTCGACGACGCCCGGGACGAGGAGCAGGTGCGTGACCTGGTACCGGGCAACCCGGCCTGCGCGGTCCTGGTCACCGCCCGCCAGCGGCTGCCCGGCATCGACGGCGCCCACCACGTACCAACCCTGCCTCCACTGGACGAGCAGGCCGCCACCGAGCTGTTCGGGCGGGTGGTCCGCCACGCGGGCATCGACCCGGGCGCGGAGGCGGAGGCGACCCGCCGCGTGGTGGCGCTCTGCGCCGGCCTGCCGTTGGCGTTGCGCATCGCCGGCGCCCTGCGCGCCCGCGACCCCGACCGCAGCACCGCGGAGCTGGCCAAACGCCTGGCCAACCAGCCGCTGGACACCTTTGTCTACGGCGACCGCAGCGTCGAACGCAGCATCGGCGCCGGCTTTGACCGCCTCGACCCAGCTGCCCGGAGGCTGTTCCTCGCCCTGGGCCTGCTGCAGCTGCCCGACATCGCGCTCTGGACCGCCGCCGCGGTGCTCGACCGCGCTGACGCCGAGCCAGCCGACGGGGAGCCGGCCGACGCGCTGCTGCGGCTCGCCCGCTGCCACATGATCCAGCCGGTCGACGGCGGCATACGCTACCGGCTGCACGACCTGACGCGGGAGTACGCCCGCCGCCGCGGCGAGCGCGACCTCCCCGAGCCGGACCGGCGCGCCATCCCGGCGCGGGCCCACGCCGCGCTGCTCACCCTGGCCCGCCGGGCCCACCGCGCCATCTACGGCGGCGACGTGGAGGTGGTGCACAGCACCGTCCCGGACCATCCGGTGCCGCCGGCCGTCCTCGCCGACCTCGACGACGCCCCGCTGGACTGGTACGAGGCCGAGCGGCTGAACCTGCGCGCCGCGGTACGCCACACCGCCGAGCTGGACCTGACCGGGACCTGCTGGGACCTGGCCGTCTCGGCGCACGAGTTCTACTCCATCCGCGGCTACCTCGACGACTGGTACGCCACCCACATGACCGCGCTGGAGGCCTGCCGGCGCGCCGGAGACGAGCGCGGCGAGGCCGTCGTCACCATGATCCTGGCCCAGCCCTCCCTGGTGGCCAGCCGCGGCGCCGACCTGCCCGGCCCCGACGAGCTCGCCTGGGCCGCCCGCGTCCTCGACCGGCTCGGGGATGGGCACGGGCAGGCCATCGCGCTGCGGGCGCTCGCCAACTGTTTACGCCGCCGCGGCCAGTTCGAGCAGGCCCTGGCCACCTTCGCCCGGGCCCAGCGCCTCTACGAAGCCTGCGGCGACGAGGTCGGCGCCTGGCAGGCGCTGCGCTATGTCGGACAGACCCACCTCGACCTCGGCCAGCACGACGAGGCCCTGCGCATCCTGCGCAAGGCCCAGGAGAGCGCCGGTACGGCCGGATGGCCCCGGCTGCTGGCCCAGAACGCATACTGGATCGGCCGCGCCCACCTGGCCCGGGGCGAGGTGGACGAGGCAGAGCGGCGCTTCCGGTACGTGCTCGACACCGTCGGCCACGTCGACGCCACCGGCCGCGCCTACGCCACCCACGGCCTGGGTGACGTGGCCCGCCTCACCGGCGACTGGAACGAGGCCGACCGGCACCTGGCCACCGCGTCGGAGCTGGCGTGCCAGGCCGGCGACAACGTCCTCGAGGGCCGCGTCCAGCTGTCCCTGGCCGCGCTGCACCGCGCGTGCGGAGCGCCCGCGCGTACGGCGGCCGCGCTCACCCGCGCCGCCAGCCTCTTCGAGGCGCACGACGCCGCCTACCTACGGGCCACCGCACTGTCCGCCCTCGGCCAAGCGCACGCCGAGCTCGGCCGACCGGACGAGGCACGGGCCGCCTGGACCACGGCATTCGGCCTGTACACCGAGATGGGTCTACCCGAGGCCGACCAGGTCCGCGACCGCCTCGAAGGCCGCAGGACCGAGAACTGACAAGGTGCAGCCTCTGCTGCCCGTCCGCTACGTAGCACTGGCCAATCGCGCCGATGATCTCCTGGGGTGGATCCACTTAACCAGATAAGTGTCATGTTGACACAAAGACCGGCTCGGCGTTACTGTCAACTGGACACGAAGTCAGGCTTCCGCTCGACTCGGCGCCGCGGCACCCAGCCGCCGCGCCCTACCGGGAAAGCCGAGCCGGACAGCGCGTCGACACCATGGCGTGACGGGCGCCCGCCACGCTGGCATCGCCTCACCCACTGTGTCTAGACACAGTGGACATCGGGCCTGACGGCCACGTCTCGCGAAACAGCGCGCCGCGTTCCCGTCTCCCGCCCCGACACCCAGCGCGCACCCCTGAGCCCAACAGTGTTGTGAAAGGAATTCCCATGCGCACCCGCATCAACACCTGGCTGCACCGTCTCGTGTTCGTCGCCGTGCTCCAGGTCGCCGTCTCGCTGCTTGCCAGCGCGACTCCGGCCATGGCCGATGACCCACCGCCGTGCCCCGCAGGCACCAACTGGGACAGCGTGATGCAGCAGTGCCGGTGACCTACGGCCATAAACCTGCTGACCTTCTGGACCAGGTCGCCGGTTGACACGACCACCCACCATCGACCGCGGGCAGGCTCCTCATTTCTGGGGGCCTGCCCGCCTGCGGCTACCGAGAGTCACGGTGGTATGCGCGGAGTCGTACAGATCCGCAAGCGGTGTCTCGCGGACGGCGCACCGTGTCCCGATCCCGGCCCCATGCCCTACTATCGCGCGGGCATCCTCACACAGCCTCCGGCGCATCCCCGCTGCGACCGTTGCCCCGTCTCCCATTGCCGTTCGCGTAACGTAACGCACCGATTGCTCCAGGCAAGATCCGGCTTCAGCCAGACCTACGAAGGAGTACGGTCATTCACCCATCTGGGTGACATTGCTCTTCGTTGGCGGTCGACGGGAAATCCATATTCCACGATGCTCAGGGGCAGTGGGCGAGCATCGCACTGAGCACCTTGACGCCCGGGAGCACACCGCTCAGCCAACCGACAAAGCACCTCATGAAAGATCATTTGACCTCGTAGACTAGGCGGACGCGGGTTCCACCCCGGACGTGTTATCCCGATACATATCGATATGGAAGGTAGTACCCACCAGACACGGCACGGCGTGACCCAGGACCCACTACGGTCCAGCGTCATTAACCAGCGAGATCTCCGATGCTGTGGGTCGTCTGGCGCTCACGCATGCACGCGAAGTAGGCTTCGGCTGAGTGCTCATCCTCGACAACAGCGGGTGAAGCGGTGCACCCGCCGTTAGGTGATTCTTGGGCGCCAGCAATGTCTTTACATTGACTAAGGATGGGGAAGGACCGGTGCCGGGCCCAGGGAGGAAGGATCCCGCAACAGAGCTGCGCTCCTCCCTCGTTGCGGCGCTGATGGATCTGACCTTGTTGAATGCTCTTCCAAACCGCCGGATGCTGCTTACCCTGATACGAGGGGACGTCGTTCGCTTTCCGGACGTGCAGGAGCATACAGAGGCGCGCCTGCACGTAATCGACATCGTGCTCGCCTGCCTGGGCAACCCAGGCGGGTTACGTGCGCTGGGCACCGCGCTGGAGACGATGGCGCCCCATGCCAGTAGCACCCAACGGGTACGCCAGCTCATCGAGTCGGCGACCCTGTCGAGCCTGTTGCCTGAGGGTGATCTTGATCGGGCGCGGGACCTTCTTCGGCGGGTCGGACGCGACGTGCGCCTGCGATCAGCGCTTGCTGACGAGTTTCCCACCCCAGGCACCTCGCCAAAGCCGGTCGCACCACCCGACATCTTCGACGATCTCGCAGCAGAGCAGGCCGGCTCCGATGGGCTGCCGCCAGCAATGCTCTTACTTGAGCGCGCAGCCTCAGGCTGCACCAACAGCCAACTCGCAGTGGAGCTGCGCGAGTGGCTGGACAACCAGGCTGAACGGCTCGAGGTTCAGCGTCAGCTACGCGCGGTACGCGAACGGCTGTCCCCGCAAGCGGCGAGCGACGCTGGGGTCGACACACCAACGCTGGTAGGTCACACCGTCGAGGGGGAGCCCGCCGCTCCTCAGGCCACCCGAGCCAGCGGCCCGGAGCAAAACACGGTAGATTCAGCTGGTTTGGCTGCTCCCGCTGACTCAGATGCACTTCGACACCTCACGCTGCCGGAAACCCTTGAGGGCTACGGCCACATAGGAGAATCGATGTCACCTCCCGCCTCGGTCGCGCTCCGTGACGTTGAGAGGCTGCCCCAGGTGTGGGGAAACGTGCCGCCACGTAACCCCAACTTCACTGGGCGCGAGAGCCTGCTTCGAGACCTTCACGACAGGCTCGCCGTGGAACGTGAGACGGCTGTCCTCCCGCACGCGATCCACGGTATGGGTGGTGTCGGGAAGTCACAGGTGGCGATCGAGTACGTGCACCGTCATCGCGGGGACTATGACCTGATCTGGTGGATTCCGGCAGAGCACGACGGCCAGATCCTGTCGGCGCTGACCGCTCTGGCGCGCCGGTTGGGCCTGGAGGTCAGGGATATCGGAGAGGCCAACACCGCGGTCCCGGCAGTGCGTGAGGCTCTGAGCACGGGAAGTACGCCGTACCAGAACTGGCTGCTCGTGTTTGATAATGCCGAGGATCTGTCCGAGGTCCGGCCACACTTCCCGACCGGTGGGGCCGGGAAGATTCTGGTTACCTCACGCAACCCGGAGTGGGCCGAGGTCGCCCGGTCGCTTGAGGTTAATGTATTTACACGTACGGAAAGTAAGATCTTTCTGACAAAACGCACGCCCGAGCTGACCGAGGAAGAGGCCGACCGGCTCGCCGAGGCGCTCGGCGACCTCCCGCTCGCGGTGGAACAGGCAGCGGCGTGGCGGGTGGCGACTGGCATGTCGGTCGACCAATACCTCCAGCTACTGGAGGAGAAGCGCATCGAGCTGCTCGCGCTGGGCACCTCCCCCAACTACGAGCTGTCCGTCGCTGCCGCGTGGAACGTCTCGCTGGACAAGCTGGAGCAGGTCAACCTGGCCGCGCTGCAGCTGCTGCAGGTCTGTTCCTTCTTCGCGCCAGAGCCCATCTCCCGGGAGCTGTTCGCCGGCTCTCCCAGCGCCCCGATCACCGATCCGCTCGATGAGACGCTGCGTGACCCGATCAAGCTGGCTCGGGCGATCCGTGACATCCAGCGGTACGCGCTGGCCAAGTTCGACCACCGCAACGGCACGTTGCAGATGCACCGCCTGGTGCAGGCCGTGCTGTCTGGCCGGATGGACGAGGAACGTCGGGAGGTGATGCGACGCGGGGCGCACACGCTGCTAGCAAACGGAGACCCCAACAACCCTGCCTTGCCTAGCTACTGGGCGCGTTACCAGGCACTGGGTCCGCACGTCACGGTTTCCCGGGCGGTCATGTCGCACGACCCGAGGGTGCACCAACTGGTCTTCAACATGCTGCAGTTCCTCTTCTACTGGGGCGACCACGAGGGCGGAGCCGCGCTCGCCAAGGAGGTTCACGAACAACGGCGGGCCGACCTCAGCGACGACCACGAGCACACAGTCGCCGTCGCAAAGTGGCGGGCATGGATCCTGTGGGTGCTGGGAAGCTTCAAGGAGGCCCGGCAGATCAACGAACGCTCGTTGGAGCTGTCCCGTGCCGCGTTCGGCGAGAACGACGAGGCCACCCTTGATGCGATGACTCGGGTCGCGGTCGACCTGCGGACTGCCGGTGACTTCACCGGAGCACTGAAGCTGGACCAGGAAGCGGTAGAGAAGTGTCGTCGAGAACTCGGGGAGGACGACCCGGCAACGCTGAGAGCCGCTTTCCACCTGGGCATTAGCCTGCGTCACGTCGGTAGGTTCGCGGAGGCGTGGAAGTTGGACAGCGACACATACCGGCGGCAGTCCGCGGTGATCGGCGAGAACCACGACGAGACCATGCGTACGCTCAACTACTCCACGATGGGCCTGAGAGAGTCGGGAGACTACCTCGGCGCACGCATGCTTCAGGAGAGCGTCTACGAGCGCTTCGTCAAGGTCTTCGGACCCGAGAACCCAGCGACCGTACGCGCCGCCCGTAACCTTGCGGTGGCCCGGCGAAAGGCCGGAGACCACGACGGCGCGCGCAAGCTCGCCGAGGAGGCGCTCGGCAAGTTCCGGGTCCGCTACGGCGACGAGTACCCGGACACCATGGCAACCGCGCTCAACCTCGCCATTGACCTGCGTCAGACCGGAGATCTGGAGGGTGCCCGCGAGCTGGGGGAGCAGACCCTCAAACGGTATGTGAAGGTCTTTGGCGACACGCATCCCCACACCCTCTCGGCCCGGGTCAACCTCGCGATCGTGCTGCGCCTGCTGGGTGACGTGAGCGGCGCTCGCGCGTCCGACGAGGAAACCCTGGAGGCCCTTCACGCCACGCTCGGCCCGGACCATCCGATCAGTCTCGTCTGCGCCACCAACCTCGCCAGCGACCTCCACTCGCTCGGTGAGCACCAAGCCGCCTATGAGCGAGATCGCGACACCCGGGAGCGCTCCCGTCAAAAGCTTGGCGAGGATCACCCGTCAACGCTTGCGTGCAGCCTTAACCTCGCGTTGGACCTGCACGCCCTAGGCCGGACCCAGGAGGCTGACAAGATCCACGCCGATACGATGGTACGGTTCCGGCGCCGCCTCGGTGACAGGCATCCCGCCACGCTCAATGCTCTGCAGAGCATCCGCGCGGACTGCGACATCGACCCGTTGACGCTGTAGCTCCGGTCTGCACTACGCTGATCCCCGCCGGCCCAGCCACCGGGCCAGCTCCAATGGCGAGGGTGAGGCGTGTTCATTAGCGAGTTCCCGGTATAACGCATATACGAGTTCTGGAGTGCGCAGCAGGGGTCGCCACGCTGACGCGTCCTCCGCTGCGGCGAGCGCCAGCCCCAAGCCCGTCCACGCGTCGAGGTCAAAATGATCGCGGGCGATGCGCCTCAGATATCCCGCGACCGCCCGGGTGGGCTCGCCGTTGACCAGGGCAAGGTCGTCACGCGTCACGCCAGGCACCGGCAGGTCCACATCCTGTGCCAGAGCAGCAAGGTCGCGAAGACCGCCCCGACCTGCGAGCCAGGCGCGGTACAGCGTCAGCCGGCCATGCGCCCAGGTTGAGCCTGCTGTGCCGACGTTCGGATCCACCGGCGTCGCGGCGAGCGGGGGTTCGTACCGACGGCGCCAGGCCACGACGGCCTTCTCCACCCATGGCGGGTCGGCGGGGACGTTCCTGATGCGCCAGCCCGCCCGGTGGTCGGCGAAGGCCGCCCATGCGGCTCGCGCCGAGTCAGCGCGGACGGGCTCCGCGAGCCAAGGACGCAGCCGAGCAGTGAGGCCGTTAACGAACCTGGCTCCCAGATCAGTGAGGAGACGCGACCGCGCCAACGCATAGAGGCCCGCCCAGGTCTGGCGGCGGGCGTACGCGAACTCGAAGTCGCCGATCCTCCGGTCCCATTCCGCGCCCTCGTGCCGTTGCCTGCGCCAGAACTCCGTGATGCCGAAGAAGGCGTAAACTCCCTGGACCAGACCGCCGAGTGGGCGCGGGTCCGGGCGCCATGGGGCATAGAGATGCTCACGCTCGTCCTCATGGCAAAGAGTGGTCAGGTGCAGCAGCCCACCGAGCTTGGTGTGCTGGAACTCGTGTACAAGCGCCACCGCAAGGCTCACCGGGTCAGGGGGAGGTGAGATCATTGCTGCGCCGAAACCGTCTCCGGTGGACGCGCTCCATATCGTCCAGGACGCGTCGTAGGCGCGCGGGGCGATCGACGTCAGCCCGGCGGCCATAGCGTCGGCCGTAGCCGGATGCCAGCGGCTCAGTATCTCCCACGACGCTTGCAGCAGGTCTCGCCAGGCGTCCACAGCGTGGTCGTCGAGGCGGCACGGTGCGACCGGGTCAGCCATGTTGCGGTACGGGTCGATATCGTCGAGGCTAAGGGTGAGCCCCCTGCCGTTGGCCCTGCATCCGACCGAGCGCAGTCCCCACCAGTGTGGCTGGTCGGCCTCGGGGTCCGCCGGCACCACCACCTCATGGCCGTGCACACGCAGGCGGCATAGGCCGTGGGCACTGTCGGCCTCCGCAACCGCGCATCCGGTCACCGCTGGAAAGCGCGCGAGCCCCAAGGTCGGCAGCAGGACACCGCCGCAGTGGACCGGCACCCGAGTGCGCAGTGGCATCCCGGCGCGGATCGCCGCGGCGAGGGCAACCGCGTGGACCTGTCCCACCTCGGCCCAGAGGTTCGTCCTCTCGGCGCCTTTCCTGGACTCTCGGAGGGCATACGAGAGCCATATCCCGACCTGCGGATGCAGCAGCACGCTGTCGAGCGCCTGCGGCGCTCTGGCATCTATGTCGCTCAACGCGTTCCACGCCGTCTCGGCGGATGGCAGCGGCCCGAGGAGCGCGGGCCGCGCCGTTGCCCGGTCGAGCAGCTCGCGAAGCAGGAGGAGCCGTCGGCTGTGCTCACCGGCCAGCAGGAGCCGCACCGTTGCCGGCCCGCCCAGACCATGGGCGAGTGCCTCGAAGTGCTCGATCGGAAGCGCGACGTTGGCCGGCGGACCGGCCTGTTG
The DNA here is from genome assembly GCA_035649895.1 of Micromonosporaceae bacterium. Lineage (GTDB taxonomy): Bacteria > Actinomycetota > Actinomycetes > Mycobacteriales > Micromonosporaceae > DASSUC01. The sequence continues at coordinate 21,263 of DASRIS010000064.1, forward strand.
GCGACGCGACTCGGGCACATCGACTCCTCTCGGGTCGAATTCGCCGCCGCCTCAGTCCACTCTCCCTGGGGGCCCCGATTCGTTGATATTGGCGCGTGGGCGTTCGACCTGACGCAGAACACGATCAAGGGATGGACGCAGGACATTCTTGTCACAGTGGCGCAGCTCGACGATGGAGAGTCCGGCGATGTCGATCAATTCAGTTGGTACATGTCGATACGATGGATCCACGGTACTGGTCCCCCCTGGCCGCGTGAAGTTAGTTGATCTGTAACTGTACACACCATAAGGGGCCGACACGAAAGGGGCAGAAATTGATCACTTCATTCGTGTCACCCGCCTCCCCGAGCATCGAGGTCAAGCCAAACCGACCCACCGGAGCCGCCGGTTAGCCGGCACTACGGCGCGGGGACCACGCAGGTTACCTCCATCCAGGCGCAATACGGTTGGCGACGGCGACGGTGTCAACAAGGTGGAAGACAAATGGTGGGACGGCTACCTATCATGGGACGCTCACTCGAACCATCCGCCCTGGACGGTGGCCGTGACCGCGCCGATCCGCGCACCGGAGAAGGGTTGGTGGCTGCGCAGAATGAGATCTGGTTATCGCAGCATTGGCCTTGGCCGGCGACGTGACCGCATGCGGCCAGCCGGCCCGCTTCCATCGCCGCCATCGACCGCGTCCGGTTCGGCGGATCTCTCGGGTATTCCGGGACCTTGAGATAAGGACACCGCCGATGAGCCATAGTCAGACCGATGTCCACGTCGGCATAGTGACGGCGCTTCCCGTCGAGTCCGCCGCCGTCCGGCTGCTCGTCGACGAGCTGCGCTACGAGCCCGCGCCCGGCGACCCCAACCACTACCTGACCGGCCTGCTTCCCAGCAAGGACGAGGGCCAGCCGCACCGGGTCGTGGTAGCCATGCAGACCCAGGACGGCACCAGGAACGCCGCCGCGATCTGCACCGACCTGAGCCGCAGCTTCCCCACCATGCGATGCATCATCATGTGCGGGGTCGCCGGAGGAATCCCGGCCCCGGCGACGCCCGAACGGCACGTGCGGCTCGGTGACATCGTTGTCGCCACCCACGGCGTCATCGACTACGACCATGCGCGCACCATCAACGGCCGCAGTGAGCTTCGGCGTTCGGTCGAAGGGGTCTCCCGCGAGCTGCTACGGGCCGACCGCGAGCTGGAGGTGAAGGAACTCACCGGTCACTGGCCTTGGCGTGAATGGTTGGAGAGTGCGGCGAGGGCACCCGGCTTCGCCCAACCGCCTGACCAGGCGGACGTGCTGATGCGGTTCGGCAGACAGATCGACCACCCACTTCGCAGCCACTCGGGGCACGTCGCCAGCTGGCCACGCGTGCACCGATGCGCGATCGCCAGCGCTGACCGGCTGCTACGCGACGCGGTCCTGCGCGACGAGATAGCTAGCCGGTACCAGGTCCGCGCGGTGGAGATGGAGGCGTCCGGCGTTGCCGTCGGCGCCGGCCTGCACGCCAAAGGGTGGTTCGTGGTCCGTGGCGTTGTCGACTACTGTGACGAGACCAAGAACGACGTATGGCATCCCTACGCCGCGCTGGCTGCGACTGCGTACGTGCGCGCGCTGCTCGCTGAGTGCCGTTCGTTCGCTGACACCTATGGCTCCGATGGGTATCCTCCGGTAGGCCCGGTGCCCGGGCGCAACTACCTGCGTACCCTGGTCGAGGCGTTGCTGACCATCCCCGCGTTCCGGGACGACTACCAGCGCCGCGCGGTGATGGCGCTACTACCGCAGCACATCCGCACCATGGTGCCCGACAACACCACCGCTCGGCTCCACGTGCTGGCGATGGTTCAGACCTGCATCGACGCCTCAGACGGTCAAGAAAGCCTGCGCGATGCCTTGCGAGACGCGCTACCGGCTCAGTCGCTGGATCTTCAACGGGCTGAGGCGGCGATCGACCAGCACTGGCCCTGCTGAGCGCACACGTGAGCACACGCGCGCCTCACTTGTAGACGGCGAAGCGGGGCGGTCGGGTCCCGGTCGGCGGCACCCGGTAGTGCTGCAGCGCGAACTGCATCATCTGCCGGAACGCCGGCCCCGCAACCGTCCCGCCATTACCGGCCGCGGTATGCGCGAAGACCGCGATCACGTACTGCGGCGCATCCGCCGGTGCCATGCCGATGAACGAGGCCACCTCGCCGCTGACGTACCGGCCGTTCTCCACCCGCTGGCCGGTGCCGGTCTTGCCGGCCACCCGGTAGCCGGCCACCGCCGCCGCGGTCCCGGTCGCGTCCGGCACCACCACTACCGCCTCCAGCATCTCCCGCAGCGCCGCCGCGTTGCCGGGGCTCAGCACGCGCCGGGTGGCCGGCGCGGCGGCGTTGACGACCTCGCCGCCGGGCTTGATGGTGGCGCGGACCAGGTGCGGCTGCACCCAGACCCCGTTGTTGGCGATCGCAGCGTAGGCCGCAGCCATCTGCAGCGGGGTCACCGACACCCCGTGCCCCACCGGGATCGACCCGTACGACGAGCCGCTCCAGTTCTCCGGCGGCTGGACCAGGCCCTCCGCCTCGCCGGGCAGCCCGACGCCGGTCGGCACGCCCAGCCCGAAACGCAGCTGGTACTCGTACAGCTTGCGCGGCGTGAGCGCGTCCGCGATGCGGATCGTGCCGACGTTGGAGGAGTAGGCCAGGATCCCGGGCAGCGTCATCCGGGCGCCCGGCGGGTTGGGGTGCACGTCGGAGAAGGTGGTGTCGCCCTTGCGGATGGTCGGGTCGACCACGACCGTCGAGTCCGGCCGCACCACGCCCTCCTGCAGCGCGGCACCGAGCACGACCGCCTTGTGCACCGACCCGGGGTCGACCACGATCCCGGTCGCCGCGTCGCCGCGCTGCGAAGGCGGCACCTTGAACGGGTCTGCCGCGTCGTAGGGCGGGTAGCTCGCCTGGGCCAGCACCTCCCCGGTACGCACGTCCAGCACCACCGCGGCGGCGAAGGTCGCGTTCACGGTACGCATCTGCGCGGACAGGACGTGCTGCACCTCGTACTGGAGGTCACGGTCGATGGTCAGCTGCAGCGAGCTGCCCCGCTGCGCCGGCGTCTCCCGCCGGTACCCGCCCGGGATCTCCTTGGCCAGGTCGCCGACGCCGATCTCGTACGTGCGCTCGCCGTTGACCCCGGCCAGCACGTCGTCGTAGCGGGCCTCCAGCCCGGCCAGGCCGTGCAGGTCGTCGCCGGTGAAGCCGAGCAGGTTCGCGGCCAGGTCGTGGCCTGGCAGCTCACGCCGCTCGTCGCGGCGTACCCCGATGCCCTTGATGTTGAGGGCCTTGACCGCGTCGCCGGTGGCGATGTCCACGCTGCGGGCCAGCCACTCGAACTGCGACGGCCGCCCGTCCGTCCGGTTGTGCGGCAGCAGCTTCGGCAGCAGCTCGCTCGGCGGGATGGCGAGCAGCGGGGACAGCTTCGCGGCCGCCTCCGCCGGGTTGTCGATCATGCTCGGGTCCGCGTAGACGTAGCGCGCCTCGACGCTGCGCGCCAGCACGGCGCCGGAACGGTCGTAGATCGCCCCACGGGGCGCCGCGATCGGCACCGTGTGCAGCCGGTCGGCCAGGCCCCTGGCGGCGTATGTGCTCGCGTCGGTGACCTGCAGCTGTACCAGCCGCAGCCCGATGACCGCGAAGAGCGCGAAGACCAGCACCGTGGCCACGCGCAGCCGGCGCTTCGGCTCGCCCAGCCGCGGCGGGCGCACCGGCCTGCGCGAGACGCGCCGGGCGGGGCGGCCAGGGCGACCCGTGCCGGTGCCCCGCCCGCCCGCACCCCGCCGGGGCGCCTGGCCGGGCAGCAGCTCGCCCAGGCGGACCGCTGACGCGGCCGCGCGGCCCGACCCCAGGGCGGCTGCCCGCCCCTGCCGGCCGGCGGCGCCACGACCAGACCCAGCCGAGCCGCGCCCGGACCCAGCCGCACCGCGGGCAGATCCGGCCGTACCACGACCAGACCCGGCCGTACCGCGACCAGACGCTGCGGCGCGGCGCCCAGGGGTGGCGGCCTGACGGCCGGAGTCCCCGGCACCTCGGCCGGCGGCCACCACCTCCAGCGCCGGGCGGAACGGGTCGGCGGCGCGGCCGGTCCTTGCCTGCGCCGCCTCCCGAACGCTGCGCCCCCTGGGCGTGTAGCGCCGAGCCTGCGACAACGCGCTGCGCAGCGGCACCACCTTGGCGCCGGTCTCGGCCCGCCCGGCCTGGCGCCGCCCGTCGGGGTCCGGCTTCCCGGCCACGGGTCAGCCCCCGCCGGCCGGCGCCTGCTGGCTGGTGATGCTCGGCTGGCTGGTGGCGGGCTGCGGCACGCCCAGCACGCGGCCGTCCGGCATCCGGATGAAGGCCGGCGAGCCCGCCGGCACCAGGCCCAGCCGCCGGGCGGCGGCGGCCAGGTTGCCCGGGGACTCCTGCTCGGCAATCTCCTGCTGCAGCTGCTCCTCCTGCACGTTGAGTACGGTCTGCCGCTGTTCCAGGTCGTGCAGCCGGAACGCGTTCTCGTTGATCTTGGTATTGAGCACCAGCACTCCGAGCACCCCACCGATCACGACGGAGAGCACCAGCAGCACGAACGGCATCCGCGGGGCCACCACGGGCGTCGGCGGCGCCACGCGCAGCCGGGCCCGCAGCGCCGAGCTGGACACTGGCGCCGGCTTCAGCGCCGAGCTGCCCTGGGTGGGGAGCTCCGCCGCCACCGGCGGCTCGCTCCGTGCCGTAGCGGCACCACGCATCAGACTCCGGCGCTCTGCCCGTTCCGCGGTCCGGCCCCCCGACCGCGGCACGCGCTGCCCGCCGCGTGCTGTCGTCATCTCATCCACCCCTCCCCACGTCTGTCTCCTGTCGATCGGCTGGAGCGGCGGGACCGGCTTCGCCCGCCCGCGGCTTCGAGTGCTCCGGGCGCTGCGGGTCCTCCAAGTGCTCTGGGTCCTCCGAGTGCTCCGGGCCCTCCAGGTGCTCCGACCGCTCCGGCGCGAGCGGACGGGGCTGGTGCAGCGGCCGGACCCGCCGCGGTCGCTGCCCGGCCCGCCGGCCGGCGCGGCTCGCCGCGCGTTCGTCGATGCGTTCGGCGGCGCGCAGCCGGGCCGAGGCGGCCCGCGGGTTCGCCGACACCTCCTCCTCGCTCGGCACCTCCGCGCCGCGGGTGAGCAGCCGGATGGTCGGCCCGCTGCCCGGCGGCTCCACCGGCAGGTCGACCGGCGCGGTTGACCTGGCCCGGGCGGCGAGCGCCTGCTTGACGATGCGGTCCTCCAGCGAGTGGTAGGACAGCACCACCAGGCGGCCGCCCGGCGCCAGCGCGTCCAGCGCGGCCGGGATCGCCCGCTCCAGCGCCGCCAGCTCACCGTTGACCTCGATGCGCAGCGCCTGGAACGTCCGCTTGGCCGGGTGCCCACCGGTACGCCGGGCGGCGGCCGGGATCGCGTCCCGGACCAGCTCCGCCAGGCGCGCCGACGAGGTGATCCGCGCCCGGGACCGCTCGCGTACGACCGCCGCGGCGATCCGTGCCGCGAACCGCTCCTCGCCGTACTCCCGCAGCACCCGCGCCAGCTCGGCGGCGGAGTAGCCGTTGACGACGTCCTCCGCAGTCACCCCGCCGGTCTGGTCCATGCGCATGTCCAGCGGAGCGTCCCGGGCGTAGGCGAACCCGCGGTCGGCGGCGTCCAGCTGCAGCGAGGACACGCCGAGGTCGAACAGCGCCCCGTCCACGCCCGGGTAGCCGAGCCCGGCCACCACCTCGGCGAGCCCGTCGTAGCGGGCGTGCACCAGATGGGTGCGCCCGGAGAACCGGGCCAGCCGCGCGGCGGCATGGTCCAGCGCCTCCCGGTCCCGGTCGATCCCGACCAGGCGGACCTGCGGGTACGCGGCGAGCACCGCCTCCGCGTGGCCACCGAGGCCGAGCGTGGCGTCGAGGTGCACGGCGCGGCGGCCGGGCCGGGACAGCACCGGGGCGAGCAGCTCCAGGCAGCGCGCCAGCAGCACCGGTACGTGCGTACCACGCGGCTCGCCCATGTCCGACCCCCTGGTGCTCCCCTGTGCACTACGGCCGCGCGCCGCACTGCCAGATCTCCATCCGCTTGCCGTCAACGGCGTGACTGTCGACTGTGGATAATGCGCCTGGCGCCGGGGAAGGGGCGTCAGGAGCCGCAAGCGCCTGGAGATCTGGCGGTACGACGGCGGCCGGTGTCGCTGCGGCCGTCACAGCCCGCCTGCCAACACCCCCTCTTCGATGCCGGCGAAGTCCTCTTCGCTCTCGGCCAGGTAGGTGTCCCAGGCCTGTCGGTCCCAGATCTCCACCCGGGTGCTCGCCCCGATCACGACAAGCTCGCGGTCCAGCCCGGCGTACTGGCGCAGGTGGCCCGGGATCGTCACCCGGCCCTGCTTGTCGGGCACCTCGTCGTGGGCGCTGGCGAAGAACACCCGGCTGTACGCCCGGGCGGCCTTGTGCGTCATCGGCTGTTCGCGCAGCTGTGACGCGATGCGCTGGAACTCAGGCATCGGGAACACGTACAAGCAGCGCTCCTGCCCCTTAGTGATCACGACACCTCCCGCCAGCTCGTCTCGAAACCTCGCGGGCAGGATCAGCCGGCCCTTGTCGTCCAGGCGTGGGGTGTGGGTGCCGAGAAACATTCGGCCCACCCCCCTCGGCGCACCCCCCGTGTGGCAGGACACCCCCGCCCTGCCACAGTGCCCCACTGTACTCCACTTCCCTCCACCGTCAATGGAAAAGAGGCCATAACCGCCCTCATCCGAACGGTAAAAGCCCTGCTCAGAATGGGTGGAGCCGAGTGGAGGGCAGCGGTCGGCACGGCCTCACCGGTCCGCTATCTGACAGCCTCGGCGTACGGAACGAACCAGGCATCAACCCACAGAAAAGCGCAGACACCCGCGCCGCGCGGTTGCCGTGGAGGAGAGTGGGGACCTGCTCAGGCTGCCGCAAAAGCGGGGTGAGGCGGTTCGGTACCCTTCCGTCCGTGACAGACGGGAAGCTGCCGCTGCGGACCAGGCTCGCCAGCACGGTGTCCCGGGGAGCCGCCGCGCTGTCCCGGGCGACCGGACGCGGGGACGGGTCGGTCATCGGCGGCCGGCTCGGTCTGCTGATCGACCCGGAGCTGCTCGCCAACCTGGCCGCCGGCCGGCAGGTCGCGCTCATCTCCGGGACCAACGGCAAGACCACCACCACCCGGCTGACCGCCGCCGCGCTCGGCGTCCTGGGGCCGGTGGCGACCAACTCGTTCGGGGCCAACATGCCCAGCGGCCACACCTCGGCCCTGGCCCGCGCCGGAAATACTCCGTACGCGGTGCTGGAGGTGGACGAGCACTACCTCTCCGCGGTGCTGGCGTCCACCTCACCGCGGGTGGTCGCGCTGCTCAACCTCAGCCGGGACCAGCTGGACCGGGCCAAGGAGGTGGCGATGATGGCCCAGCTGTGGCGCGACGCGCTCGCCCAGCACCCCGGCGTGCAGGTGGTCGCCAACGCCGACGACCCGATGGTCACCTGGGCCGCCACCCCGCAGGGCCCAGCCGGTGACGGGCCCGCCGTCACCTGGGTCGCCGCCGGCCAGCGGTGGCACGACGACTCCTGGGTGTGTCCCCGCTGCGGCGCGCACATCGAGCGCGCCGGCGGGCAGTGGTGGTGCACCGGCTGCCCGCTGCGCCGGCCGGATCCACAGTGGACGGTCGACGGCGACGCGGTGGTCGACCCCGGCGGCATCCGCCACCACGTCGCGCTGCGCCTGCCCGGACGGGTCAACCTCGCCAACGCGGCGACCGCGCTCGCGGTCGCCGCCGAGCTCGGCGTACCGGTGGCCCGGGCCGTGCCGCGGCTGGCCGAGGTGACCTCGATCGCCGGGCGGTACGCGACCGTGGCCCGCGACGGGCGCACGATCCGGCTGCTGCTGGCGAAGAACCCGGCCGGCTGGCTGGAGGCGTTCGACATGGCCGAGGAGGCGCCGACGCTACTGTCGATCAACGCGCGGGACCCGGACGGGCTGGACACCTCCTGGCTGTTCGACGTCGACTTCTCCAGCCTGCGCGGGCGCCGCGTGCTGGTCACCGGCGACCGGGCGTACGACCTCGCGGTCCGGCTGGAGGTCGACGGCGTGGCGTTCACCCACGTGCGCTCGTTCGACCAGGCGGTCGCCGCGGTGCCACCGGGGCGGCTGGAGGTCATCGCCAACTACACCGCATTCCAGGACATCCGAGCGGAGCTGGACCGTGTCAACTGAGTCCCGGCCCGGCCGGCGGGCCTGCGTCAGCGCGCTGCGCATCGTGTGGCTCTACCCCGACCTGCTGTCCACCTACGGCGACCGGGGGAACCTGCTGGTCCTCGCCCACCGCGCCAAGCGGCGCGGGCTGCCGGTCCACGCCTTCGAGGTGGCCTCGCACGAGCCGGTCCCCGACTCCGCCGACATCTACCTGCTCGGTGGCGGTGAGGACGGCCCGCAGGCGCTGGCCGCGCAGCGGCTGGCCACCGACGGCGGGCTACACCGCGCGGTCGCCCGCGGCGCCGTGCTCTTCGCGGTCTGCGCCGGCTACCAGCTGGTGGGGGCGTCGTTCTTCGCCAAGGGCGCGCGCTGCGGCGGGCTGGAGCTGCTGGACGCGTACTCCGACCGGGGGCCCACCCGGGCCGTGGGCGAGCTGGCCGGCGAGGTCGACCCGCAGCTGGGCCTGCCCGCGCTGACCGGGTTCGAGAACCACGGCGGGCGCACCCACCTCGGCCCCGACGCCCGGCCACTGGCCCGGGTCAGCGTGGGCGTCGGCAACGACGGACAGACCGAGGGCGCCTGGCACGGCCGGGTGCTCGGCACCTACTCGCACGGGCCCGCGCTGTCGCGCAACCCGGCACTGGCCGACCTGCTGCTTCGCTGGGCTACCGGCGACGAGCCGCTGGTGCCGCTGGACGACACCTGGCCCGGCCGCCTGCGCGCCGAGCGGCTCGCCGCGGTCAAGGCCGGCTGAGCCGGTCAAGGCCGGCTGAGCCCGGTCAGCTCAGCCGGCCGACCGGGCTCAGCCCACCCGGCCCGGGCTACCTACCCGACCGGGCTTACCTCACCACGCCTACACCACCACGCTGACCATCCGACCGGGCACGACGATCACCTTCCGCGGCTCCCGCCCGGCCAGGTGCCCGGCCACCTCGGCCAGCGCGGCCGCCTGTACCTCCTCCTCGGTGGCCTCCGTCGACACCTCGACGCGCCCCCGGACCTTGCCGTTGACCTGCACCGGGTAGGTGACCGCGGCGGCCACCAGCCAGGCCGGGTCGGCGACCGGGAACGGCGCGTACGCCAGCGACTCCTCGTGCCCCAGCCGCCGCCACAGCTCCTCGGCGATGTGCGGCGCCGCCGGGGCCAGCATCAGCACCAGCGGCTCGACAACCTCGCGCGGGGTGCCACCGGCGGCCGAGACCATCGTGGCCCGGTTGGTCAGCTCGATCAGCTTGGCGATGGCCGTGTTGAACCGCAGCCCGACCATGTCCGACCGGACGCCCTCGATGGTGCGGTGCAGCAGCCGCCGGGTCTCGGCGTCAGCCTCCACATCGGACGCCCGCGTCGCGCCGGTCTCCTCGTCGACCGCCAGCCGCCATACCCGCTGCAGGAACCGGTACGCCCCGACCACCGCGCGCGTCTCCCACGGGCGGGAGACATCCAGCGGGCCCATCGACATCTCGTACACCCGGAACGTGTCCACGCCGTAGGCGGCGCACATATCGTCGGGGGTCACCACGTTCTTCAGCGACTTGCCCATCTTGCCGTACTCGCGCCGGACCTCGGTCTCGCCGTAGAAGTAGCGACCGTCCCGCTCGACCACCTCCTCGGCCGGGACGTAGACCCCGCGCGGGTCGGTGTACGCGTACGCCTGGATGTAGCCCTGGTTGAACAGCCGGCGGTACGGCTCGAACGAGGAGACGTGACCCAGGTCGTACAGGATCTTGTGCCAGAAGCGGGAGTACAGCAGGTGCAGCACGGCGTGCTCGACGCCGCCGACGTACAGGTCGACCCCGCCGCAGTCGCCGGCCGCCCGCGGGCCCATCCAGTACCGCTCGTTCTCCGGGTCCACCATGGACTTGTCGTTGGTCGGGTCCAGGTAGCGCAGCTGGTACCAGCAGGAGCCGGCCCAGTTGGGCATCACGTTGGTCTCCCGGTGGTAGCGCCGCGGGCCGTCGCCCAGGTCCAGCTCGACCTCGACCCACTCGGCGTTGCGCGACAGCGGCGTCTCCGGGTTGGAGGCCGCGTCTTCCGGGTCGAAGGTGCGCGGCGAGAAGTCGGCCACCTCGGGCAGCTCGACCGGCAGCATCTCCTCGGGCAGGGCGACCGGCAGGCCGGTCTCGTCGTACACGATCGGGAACGGCTCACCCCAGTAGCGCTGGCGGCTGAACAGCCAGTCCCGCAGCCGGTACGTGGTCGCGCCCGCGCCGTGCCCGTGCTCCTCCAGCCACTCGATGATGCGCGCCTTGGCCCCGGCCACGCCCAGCCCGTCCAGCAGCCCGCTGTTGATGGCCGGCCCCTCGCCGATGTACGCCTTGCCGTCGAAGCTGTCCGGCGGCTGCACGGTACGCAGGATCGGCAGGTCGAAGACCTCGGCGAAGTCCCAGTCCCGCTGGTCCTGGCCGGGCACCGCCATGATCGCGCCGGTCCCGTAGCCCAGCAGCACGTAGTCGGCGATGAAGATCGGGATCGGCGCGCCGTTGGCGGGGTTGGTGGCGTAGCCGCCGATGAACACGCCGGTCTTCTCCCGCGCGTCGGCCTGGCGCTCCACCTCGCTCTTGCCGGCGGCGAAGGCGCGGTACGCGCCGACCGCCTGGCGCGGCGTGGCGTGCCCGCCCGTCCATGCCGGTCTGGTCCCCTCCGGCCAGGCGTCCGGCACCAGCGCGTCCACCAGCTCGTGCTCGGGGGCCAGCACCATGTAGGTCGCCCCGAAGACCGTGTCCGGCCGGGTGGTGAAGACCTGGATCTTGGCGCCGTCTGCCGGAAAGTCGATATACGCGCCCGTGGACCGGCCGATCCAGTTGCGCTGCATCAGCTTGACCTGCTCGGGCCAGTCCAGCACGTCCAGGTCGGCCAGCAGCCGGTCGGCGTAGGCGGTGATCCGCATCATCCACTGGCGCAGGCTGCGCCGGAAGACCGGGAAGTTGCCGCGTTCCGACCGGCCCTCGGCGGTGACCTCCTCGTTGGACAGCACCGTGCCCAGGCCCGGGCACCAGTTGACCGGCGCCTCGCTGACGTAGGCCAGCCGGTGGTCGTCGACGATGCGCCGGCGCTCCACGTCGGACAGCTGGGCCCAGGGCCGCCCGTCCGGGGTGGGGCGGGCACCGGACTCGTACGCGGCGACCAGCTCCGCGATCGGGCGGGCCTGGTCGGCCGCCGGGTCGTACCAGGAGTTGAAGATCTGCAGGAAGATCCACTGGGTCCAGCGGTAGAACGCGACGTCGGTGGTTGCGATGGAGCGCCGGGCGTCGTAGGCCAGGCCCAGCCGGCGCAGCTGCGCCCGGTAGCGCTCGATGTTCTCCTCGGTGGTCTTGCGCGGGTGCGTGCCGGTCTGTACGGCGTACTGCTCGGTCGGCAGCCCGAACGCGTCAAAGCCCATCGTGTGCAGCACGTTGCGCCCGACCATCCGCTGGAACCGGCCGTAGCAGTCGGTGCCGATGTAGCCCAGCGGGTGCCCGACGTGCAGCCCGGCACCGGACGGGTACGGGAACATGTCCTGCACGAACAGCTTCTCCGCGCCGAACCGGGGATGGTCGGGGTCGGCCAGGTCACCGGCCGGGTTGGGGGCGTGGAAGGTGCCGCGCTCCTCCCAGTAGTCCTGCCAGCGCAGCTCGATCTCGCCGGCCATTGTCGCGGTGTAGCGGAAGGGCGGGATGTCCGCTTCGATCTGGGTCATCAGTCCTCACTCGGGGTCTGTCACTTCCAGGGCAAGAAAAAACCCCTCACACGAGGGGTTGCCGTGCCGTCGCGTGGTCGCGTCAGCACGGCTCGCTAAGGAGGAAGCCCCGGGTCATGCCCGGAGTGTACCCCTGGCGTATCGACCCCGCACACCGGTATCTGCGGGTCCGACCGTCCCTGCGGCGGCTCTCTTTGGACGATCGGGATTACCCCCGCGCTTGCGGGGACGACTCCACCTCGGCGGGCCACCGGGCGCTGGCCTACGTCGTCCCATACGCGCCCTGAGCATCCGGTGGAGGTCCGCCTCGTCCGGAGGCGACCTGTAGCTCACCGTTCGATGCCCGACCGGCGCGACTCGCCCGTATGCAAGAGATGTCGGCTGCGGGCCGTCTGTGCGAGGCTCGAAGCGTGCGGACCGGAATCGAGGTAACACTGGCCGGGCCGGCCGGCGCCGTGGATGCCCGGCAGGCGCTGGTCCGCCTGTCCGAGCTGCTCGACCTGCTTGCGGCGCTGGAGCATGCCAGCGTCGATGTCCATGCCACCCGCCGGCCTCCCGCTCGTAGCAAGTGGACGTTCTCCGATCTCGGTCTCGGCAGCGTGCGTGCGGCGCTCGCCCCGCTGGAGCCCCGGCCGGGTGCTTCGTTCGACGACCTCGACCAGGTGCCGCTTCGGGCCGTCGAGGGCTTCGCCCGGGTGGAGGACGAGGAGCGGCTGCCAGACGGCTGGAGCGTCGACGCCGCGAGGAAGGCGCGGACCCTCGCCGCACACTTCGGGGCGACTCCAGAGACCGGGATGAGGCTGGCCCTTCTCGTCAACGGGGAGCAGCGGACGGCCGTGCACGTGACCCGCCGGGCGGCGGTCAACCTCAGCCGGGCGCTGCAGGTCCGGCGGGAGTCCATCGGCTCGCTCACGGGCCGGATCGACTCGATGAGCCTGCATGCCAAGCCGTACGCCGGGCTTTGGCGGGTCCGGGGGGGCAACCGCGTGATCATCGAGCTTCCCAATGGCGACCTGGTAGAACAGGCACGCCATGCGCTGGGCCAGCGGGTGCAGGTGCACGGCCGGATCAGTCGCAACGAGGCCGGACAGATCCTGCACCTTCGGGCCACCACGATCGAGGTACTGCCTGACGAGTCGTACGCGCCGCCGCTGACCCACCTCGTCGGGGCTGACCCCGATATCACGGGTGGGATGGAGCCCGTCCAGTACCTGGAGGCCCTTCGCGGGTCGGCCTGACACGCCCAGCCTGGTCTATCTGGACTCCTGCGCCTTTCTCTACGTGATCAACAAGACGACCGGCTACGAGCCGGTCGCCGATCTTCTCCATGTTGCCGAGTCCGGCAAGGTCACCATCATGATGTCCCCTCTCACCCTCGTCGAGGTCATCGGCAAGCCCAAGGACAAACCACTCGACCCGGCGACGGACAGCCGGGTACGCCGGCTGCTGGACAACCCTCGGTTCCTCGTTGTGGAGTTCGACCGCACTGTAGCGCTGAAGGCGCGAACGTTTGTCGGGGCGCTGGGGCTCAAGCCAGCTGACGCGATCCACATGGCATCGGCCGTGGTAGGGCGCGCAGATGTCCTGATGACCTTCGACACGAAGTTTCCCCTTGGCAAGCGGGTGGATGGCGTCTGGGTGGACATCCCGTACCAGTACGGGGGCGAGACGCTCTTCTCAATGGCGCAAGAGGACTGACATGTACATATCAGGCGGCCGCTGCAACCAGCGGTGGTCCAGGCGGCTACCACATTCGTCCGCGCGAGGTTGAGCACGACGTAGCTGCCAACGTTGAGCTCCCGCCGACACCGGTGCCGAGCCGGTGGCCAGGGCGCGGGAACCCGGTCACTGCGGCTTCTGCTCGGCGATCGGGCCAAGCGCGGATAGCCTGTGAGCATGCACCGCGCCGGGTGGTGGGGGAGGTCAGGGTCGCGCCGCGGCCTGGGGCCGGCGGCTCTCCCGGGAACCTGGTCCGGGCCGGCCGCGTCTAGGTCATATGCCGCGGGGACGACGAGGAGGGGCCAGTGACGAACCCACGCACCAACAGCGAGCTCGGGGAGCCGATGACCACGGCCGAGTTCCGCGCCGCCACCGAGGCGATCGTGGCCAACATAGAGCAGGTGATCGAGGGCAAGACCGCGATCGTACGGCTGGCTCTTTCGGTCATGCTCGCCGAGGGCCACCTCCTCATCGAGGACGTGCCCGGCGTCGGTAAGACCAAGCTCGCCAAGGCGCTCGCCCGCTCCATCGACTGTTCCGTGCGGCGTATCCAGTTCACCCCCGACCTGCTGCCCAGCGACGTGACCGGGGTCAGCGTCTACAACCAGGAGACGCACGACTTCGAGTTCAAGCCGGGTGCCGTCTTCGCCAACCTGGTCGTCGGCGACGAGATCAACCGGGCCTCCCCCAAGACCCAGTCGGCGCTGCTGGAGTGCATGGAGGAGCGCCAGGTCACGGTGGACGGCACCACGTACGAGCTACAGGTGCCGTTCATGGTCATCTCGACCCAGAACCCGATCGAGATGGAGGGCACCTACCCGCTGCCCGAGGCGCAGCGCGACCGGTTCACCGCCCGGGTCGCCATGGGCTACCCGGACGCCGCCGCCGAGATCGCCATGCTCGACATCCACGGCGGCCAGGACCCGGTCTACGACCTGGTGCCGGTCTCCGACGCCGCCGCCGTGCGCCGGCTGATCGCGACGGTGCGCGACGTGCACGTCGCCGACACCGTCAAGCAGTACGCGGTGAACCTGGTCACCGCCACCCGCGAGTCGCCGGACCTGCGGCTGGGCGCCTCGCCCCGGGCGACCCTGCACCTGCTGCGCACGGCCCGCGCGGTGGCCGCCCTGGAGGGGCGCGACTACGTGCTCCCCGACGACCTTCAGGCGCTCGCCGTGCCGGTGCTGGCCCACCGGATCATCCCCACCGCCGAGGCCCAGCTGTCCCGGCGTACGACCGACGCCATCCTCGCCGACGTGGTGCACCGGCTGCCCCTGCCGGTCGACCGCCAGCGCTCGCCGTACGACACCCGGCCCAACCAGTACGAGCGGAGGCGATGACGTGCGGGAGGCGCTGCGCGGGCTGACCACGCGCGGCCGCTCCTTCCTCGCCGCGGCCGCCGCATCGGCCCTGTCCGCCCTGGTCCTCGGCGAGAAGGACCTGCTGCGGGTGGCCGTGCTGCTGACGGTCCTGCCCCTGCTGGCCGCGGCCTACGTCGGCCGCAGCCGCTACAAGCTGGCCTGCACCCGTACCCTCGACCCGCACCGGGTGCAGGTGGGCACGACCGCCCGCGTGGTGCTGCGCCTGCAGAACCTGTCCCGGCTGCCCACCGGCACGCTGCTGCTGGAGGACCGGCTGCCGTACGCGCTGGGCAGCCGGCCCCGGCTGGTGCTGGAGCGCCTCGGCGCGGGCCAGGCCAGCTCGGTCGCCTACACGGTGCGCGCCGACGTGCGGGGCCGCTACGAGGTGGGGCCGCTGGTGGTGCGGCTGACCGACCCGTTCGGGCTGTGCGAGCTGGTCCGGGCGTTCCCCAGCGTCGACCGGCTCACCGTGATCCCGCAGGTGGTCGCGCTGCCGCCGGTCCGGCTGGCCGGGGAGTACGCCGGCACCGGCGACAGCCGGGCCCGCTCGGTCGCGGTGCACGGCGAGGACGACGCGGCCACCCGGGAGTACCGGCACGGTGACGACCTGCGCCGGGTGCACTGGCGCTCCACCGCCCGCGTCGGCGAGCTGATGGTGCGCCGCGAGGAGCAGCCGTGGGAGAGCCGGGCCACGGTGGTGCTGGACACCCGGGGGTACGCACACCGCGGCGAGGGCCCGACCGCCAGCTTCGAGTGGGCCGTCTCGGCCGCCGCCAGCATCGCCGTGCACCTGCGCCAGGCCGGCTACAAGCTGCGCCTGGTGACCGAGGGCGGCATCGACGTGGACGCCAATGACAGCACCGGCGACGGCCTGCTGCTGGACCAGCTCGCCGAGGTGAAGCTGAACCACCGCGGCGAGGTCGCCACGCTCGTCGACCGGGTCCGCCGCCGCTCCGACGGCGGCCTGGTGATCGCGATCTTCGGGCTGCTCAGCCCGCCCGAGGCCGAGCTGCTCGCCGCCCTGCGTACCAACAACGCGACCTGCATCGGGCTGCTGGTCGACGCGACCACCTGGCTCAACCTGCCGACCAGCGCCCGCGAGGAGGCCGACCGGGCGCGCTCGGCGGCAGCGCTGGGCCTGCTGCGCAGCGGGTGGCGGGTGGTCGGCGCCGACCATAGCGCCAAGCTGCCCGCGCTGTGGCCGCAGGCCGCCCGGGGCTCGCAGGGCTTCGCCTGGCGGGCCGCCATGGCCGAAACCGTCGCCGGAGGTGTCCGATGACCTCTCGCCGCCGTCTCGGCCTGGTGGCCGCCGCGGCCACCCTGCTCGCCGCGTTCCCGCTGTCGACGATCTTCCAGCGGTGGACCTGGTTCATCCAGTGCATCATCTGCGTGGGCCTGGTCGCCGGGGCCGCGGCGCTGGCCCGTACCCTGCGCGCTCCGGTCTGGGCGCAGGTGGCGGCGATGGCCGGGGCCCTGCTCGCCGGGCTGACCTGGATCTTCCCGGCCGCAGACGGCGGGCAGATCCTCGGCGTCATCCCCACCGACCGCACCTTCGAGCACTTCGGGGCGCTGCTCAACCAGGCGGGCGCGGACATGCGGGAGAAGGGCATCCCGGTCGAGGACTCCGACGGGCTGCTCTTCCTCACCGTGCTCGGGGTCGGTGGCGTGGCGGTGCTGGTGGACCTCTTCTCGGTCGCGCTGCGCCGGCCGGCCCTGGCCGGGCTGCCGATGCTCGCCATCTACTCGGTGCCGGTAGCCGTGCACATCAACAGCGTGCCGGCCATCCCGTTCATCGTCGGGGCGACCGGCTTCCTGTGGCTGCTGGTGAGCGACAACGTCGACCGGGTACGGCGGTTCGGCCGCCGGTTCACCGGCGACGGGCGCGACGTGGACCTGTGGGAGCCGTCCCCGCTGGCCGCGGCCGGCCGGCGGCTGGCCGCGGTGGGCGTGGTCGCGGCGATCGCCCTGCCGGTCGCGATCCCGGGCATGACCACCGGGCTGCTCGACCGGTTCGGCCCCGCCGGCAACGGCAGCGGGACGGGCACCGGTCCCGGCGGCAACCAGGTCAACCTGTGGGCGCTGCTGCAGGACCAGCTGAACCGGAACGACGAGTTCGTCATGCTCGAGGTCAGGAGCGCGGACCCGAACCCGGGCTACCTGCGCTTCGGCGTGGCGGACGTGCTCTCCGCCGACGGCTTCCGCAACCGCGCGCCGAGCCTGCGGTCATCGGCCAGCAGGCTGCCGGACCCGCGCCGGACCGCACCGCAGAGCGTCGCCTGGACCGAGGGGCAGGCCAGGGTCAGGGCGGTCAACTTCAACATGCAGCTGCTGCCGGTCTACTCCCAGCCGCTGACCACGAACCTCGACTCGGCGTGGCAGTACGACTCCGCCATGCAGGTGATCTACACCAACCGGACCACGACCCAGAAGCGGGTGTACGACTTCACCTACGTCCGTCCGGAGCTCACCCCGGAGGCACTGCGCACCGCCTCGCCACTCCCGGCGACCGACCCGGTCCAGCAGCAGTACACCAGGCTGCCCAGCCGGGTCGCGCTGATCGAGGAGAGGGTCGCAGATCTCACCCGGGGCCTGGCCAACCCGTACGACAAGGTGCGGGCGCTCTACAACCAGTTCTCGTCCGAGAACGGCTACCAGTACTCGCTCGAGACCCAGCAGGACACCAGCGGCAGCGCCATAGTGGCCTTCCTGACCAACAAGACCGGGTTCTGCGTGCAGTACGCGGCTGCGCTGGCCTGGATGGTGCGGGCGGCCGGCATACCGGCCCGGGTGGCGTTCGGCTTCACCCGCGGTAGCCAGCGCGAAGGCGACGTCGCCAAGCTGACGAACTTCAACCTGCACGCGTGGACCGAGGTCTACTTCGACAAGTTCGGCTGGGTGCCGTTCGACGCCACGCCAAGCACCTACATCCGCGGTGCGGTGCGGCCGGCGTACGCACCGGATGTGTACCCCCCGGACGCGGAGAACCCGACCGACCCTTCGGTGAGCCCCGGCGCCACAGCCAGCCCAGGGGCCGGCCCTGGTGAGGAGCGGGACCGCCCGCTGAGCGAGGAGGACCAGGAGGGCGGTGGTGGCGGCACCACGCCCGCGGACCCGCGCTGGCCCGGCTACCTGGTGATCGGTAGCGCCCTGCTGCTGCTCCTGCTCGTCAGCCCCGCGCTGCGCCGGGTGGGGCTGCGCCGGCGGCGCCGGCCCACCCCTGCCCGGGCGGTACGCGTGGCGGGTGCCGGCGGCGGCCCCGATGCGCCCGATGGGCCGCGGATCGTGGTCGGCGACGGCCCGGAGGCCGCCCATGCCCGGCGGGACGCGCACGCCGCCTGGGACGAGCTCGTCGACACCCTCGTCGACCTGAGGCTGCCGGTCGACCCGGCGGAGACGCCGCGGACCACCGCTGAGCGGATCATCCGGGACAGCATGCTGCCGCAGGCCGCATCCGCCGATGCCCGCCTGCTCGGGCTGGCTGAGGAGCGCGCCCGCTACGCCCGGGAGCCGCTTGTCACGGACCGGCTCGCGTCCGCGCTGCGGTCGGTGCGGCGGGCCCTGGTCGAGCGGGTGTCGCTGCGGACCCGGCTACGGGCGATGCTGCTGCCGCCGTCGGTGCTGCAACGGTGGCGGGCGGTGTCCGTGGCCCGGAGCACGCAGACGATCACGATGCTGGCGCAGGCCCGCGACTCCGTACTGCGCGTGTTCAGCCCGCGGCGGCTGCTGCCCTCCCGCCGGTGAGCCCGGCGGGAGTCCTCCCGCCGGTGAGCCGCTCCCGGTGACGGGCTCCCGGTGACGGGTATGGCGCGGGCGGGCCCTGCAGAGGGGCCCGCCCGAGTGCACTACCGCTGGCAGGGAGGATCAGCCGCCGCCCTGCGGGCGCCGGCGCCACCGCTCCTCGAGGCGGTCGATCATCGAGTAACGTCGCTGCCGGGTACGCCGGGTAGCTGTGCCGCCCACGACCTGCAGGTTGGTGCCTTGTGCCCGGCGCCGGGACTGGGCACCGAACGCGGCTGCTCCCAACATCACCACAAACCCCGCCACACCGAGCAGGGTGCTGCTGCTGACGGTCCCGTAGACGACCAGCGCGAGGCCGATGATGCCGATGCCCACAGCGACGAGCAGCCGCCGCCGCGCGTGGAAGCGCGGGTCGGTGGCGCGCACCGCCGAGGCGAACTTTGGGTCCTCGGCAAGCGACCGCTCGATCTGCTCGAACAGCCGCTGCTCGTGCTCGGAGAGCGGCACGGTACTCCTCCCCGGTCATCTGGCCGGGCACGGAAAGTGACCGGCGGACCGTGGCAGCCAGGCTGGCTGCTTACCGCAAGTCTACGAGGGGCTCTCCGGGTCGGAAAGCGAGAGGTTGCGTGGCCCCCTCGAATTTTCGGACCACTCGTGATCATCCCGGGCAAGTAGGCTCGCCGGACGGACCGCTGACTGCCCAAATCGGGCGGTCGCCGCGTCAACCGCGCGCTCGGCCTCGCGCCAGCCGTGCTCCGGCGCGCCCAGGACCAGCTGGCGTGGCGTGCCGTCAGCGGCGGCCAAGCCCTCCAGCCGCACGCCGACGAGCCGGATGCGCTCCCCCGGGTGCAGCGCCTCGAACAGGGCCCACGCGGTGGCGAAGACCTCCCGCGCCACGTCCGTGGGCACCGGCAGGGTGCGGGAGCGGCTCAGCGTGCGGAAGTCGCTCAGCCGTACCTTCAGCGCCACGGTCCGCCCGGTCAGCCCGGCGCGGCGTACCCGGGTCGCGACCTTGTTGGCCAGGGCGAGCAGGGTGCGGCGGATGACGGCCGGGTCGGCCACGTCCTCATCGAATGTGGTCTCCGCCCCGATCGACTTCTCCGCGTGGTGCGGGGTGACCCGGCGGGGGTCCCGGGCCCAGGACAGCTCGTGCAGGTGGCTCGCTCCCGCGTCACCGAGCGCCACTCGCAGCATGGGCAGCGGCGCGTGGGCGACGTCACGCACGGTACGCAGCCCGAGCCGGCGCAGCGCCTCGCCGGTGCGCTCCCCCACCCCCCACAGCGCCGCCACCGGCAGCGGGTGCAGGAACTCCAGCACCAGGTCGGCCGGGATGACCAGCATCCCGTCCGGCTTGGCTCGGGTGGAGGCGAGCTTCGCCAGGAACTTCGTCGGCGCCACCCCGACCGAGCAGGGCAGCTGCTGCTCCTGCGCGATCCGGCGGCGCAGCATCCCGGCGATGCCGGCCGGCCGGCCGAACAGCCGGGCGGCGCCGGCGACGTCGAGGAACGCCTCGTCCAGCGAGAGCGGCTCGACCAGCGGGGTGACGTCCCGGAAGACCGCCATGATGGCGCGGCTGGCCTCGGTGTAGGCGGTGAAGTCGGGCGGCAGGAACACCGCGGAGGGGCACAGTCGGCGGGCCACCGCGCCGGGCATGGCGCTGCGCACCCCGAACCGGCGCGCCTCGTAGCTGGCCGACGAGACGACCCCGCGCGGGCCCGAGCCGCCGACCACCACCGGCCGGCCGCGCAGCTCCGGGCGGCGGCGCACCTCCACCGAGGCGAAGAACGCGTCCATGTCGACGTGCAGCACCGGGCAGCCGGTGTCGTCGGCGTCGGGACCGAACCGGCCGCCGCCGTCGGCCTCACCTCGTGGCACGGCCTGGCTGCGCCCCATGCCGGCAGGCTATCCCGCGGGTGCGACACTCCGTCCGACGCTGCGGACGACCAGCAGCGGGATGACCATCTCCGTGGCGGTGTAGGAGCCGTGGTACGCCACCAGCTGGGCGACCATCACCGGCTCGGTGCGGGTGGCGAGCACGGCGTACCGGTCGTGGCAGGCGACCACCACGTCGCCGACCCGCTCCAGGTGCCGCTCGGGCACCGGGCCGAACCAGCCGTCCGCCACCGCCTCCGCCCGGTGCGCCACCCAGGCCGCGTCGCCGAGCACGCCCCGCCATGCCGCGACCACGTCATCGGCGGCCCCGGGCCGGGTGTGCAGGTAGCGCACGCGTGGCTCGCCGGCGACCACCCGTACGCCGGCCCGCAGCCTGGGGTCGGCGTCGAGGTCGAAGCGGTGGTCGCCGGGCACGTCGAGCTGGCCGTGGTCGGCCGTGACCAGCAGCGCCGCATCGGCGGGCAGCCCGGCCACGACCCGGGTGACCAGCCGGTCCACCTCCGCTGCCTGGTCCCGCCACGGCTCCGAGTCGACCCCGCAGAGGTGCCCGACCCGGTCCAGGTCCGGGAAGTAGCCGTAGACCAGCGCGGGCGCCGCGGCGCCGGCCAGGGCCCGCAGCATCTCCCCGGCGAGCTCGTCGCCGCCCCTGGCCCCCCGGTACGCGCCGCCGCGGTTGGCCGCTTTGGTCAGCCCGCTGTCGACGAACTCCGGGCTGGACACGACGGTCACGTCGAACCCGGCCGCCGCCGCAGCGGTGAACCTGGTCTCCAGTGGCTGCCAGCGCAGCGGGTCCGGGTCCTCCCACCAGTTGATATGGGTGAGCACGCGGTCGGTGCCCGGCACGTTGAGCGTGAAGCCGAGGATGCCGTGCGCCCCGGGCGCCGCGCCGGTGCCGAGGGTGGCCAGGCTGGTCGGGGTGGTGGACGGGAACGGGGCGGTCAGCGGGCGGAGCTGCCCCAGCCGGCCGGCCAGCGCGTCGGCGAGCGCCGGGGCGTACGGCGCGGCGAGCGGCAGCTGGTGGAAGCCGAGCCCGTCGACGAGCAGCACCGCGACCCGGCGCACGCCGGCCAGCTGCTCGGTGAGGCCGAGCGGGTCGGGCGCCCCGGGCAGGCCGAGCGCGGCGAGTGCTGCGGGCAGCACGTCGGCGAGGCTCGCCGTGCCGTACGCCGGCCGTACCAGGGCGTCGGCCGGCACCTCCCGGAGCCCGGTCCCAGCCGCTGAGCTTGCTCGATGCTCCACCGTCAGCCTCCGCCCGCTTGGTTGGGCCCGTCCGGCCTGCCCGACATGTCAGCCGCCCGCCCGGCGGGCGAGCAGGTGCAGCTGGGTGGCGATGTCCCGGTACGGCGGCCGGGCCGCCACCGCCATCTCGATCGAGAGCAGGGCCTGTGGGTCCGCGCTGGCCGCCGCGCCGGGGACGAGGTCGGCGATGACCCGTACCCCGTGGATCTGCTCCACGGTCAGGCCGGCACCGGCGAGCAGGTCGCTCGCTGACGCCGCGTCGAAGCGGCGCCGGGGCAGGTCCCGGCGGGCTCTGGCCGGTGCCGCGCCGGGCGGGTCGGCCAGCAGCGCGCCCGCCGCGGCCAGGTTGCCGGCGATGGCCCGGGCGAGCACCGCGGCGGCCAGGTTGGCGACGAGCACGCTGGCCGCGCCGCCGGGGCGCAGGGCGGTGGCGAGCCCGGCGGCTACCGCGACCGGGTCGTCCACGACCTCCAGCAGGCTGTGGCAGAGCACCAGGTCGGCGCCTGCGGCCGGGACCAGGTCGGCGAGCCGGTCACCATCGCCCTGCACGGCGGTGACCCGCCCGGCCACTCCGGCCTCGGCGGCGCGGCGGGTGAGCGCGGCCAGCGCGTCCGGGCTCGGGTCGACCACGGTGACCCGGTGACCGGCCTCGGCCAGCGGCACCGCGAACCCGCCGGTGCCCCCGCCGACGTCCACGACGGTGAGCGCGGCACCCAGCTGGTCCAGCTCGCGGCGCAGCACCGCCCAGACCACCGCGGTACGCGGGGTCGCCCGCGGTGCGGCCCGGGTGGATGCGCCCTTCATCCCTGTGAGGGTAGGCCATGCCCACCGGTACCCATGCTCACCGGAGGTTCCGCTGCCCGCCGGAGGCCCCCTGCTCCGCGGAGGTCCCTGCTCAGCGGAAGTCCCGGGACGGCGGCTGTACCGGCACGGCAACCGCGGCGAGCCGGTCGGCGCGCAGGTTGAGCACGCCCTCGTGCTTCTCCAGGACGCCCCGCACCAGCAGCGCCGGGCTGGTCCGGGCGATCCTGCGGTAGCGCAGCCACAGCCCTGGGGAGCAGGTGACGTTGAGCATGCCGGTCTCGTCCTCCAGGTTGAGGAAGGTGACGCCGCCCGCGGTCGCTGGGCGCTGGCGGTGGGTCACGATGCCGCCGACCCAGACCCGCCGGCCGTGCTCGACGCCCGGCAGGTCGCTGATCGGCACCGCACCCGCCCGGTCGAGCTCGCCCCGCACGTACTGCGCCGGATGGCTGTCCGGGCTCAGCCCGGTCGCCCACACGTCGGCGACCAGGCGGTCCACCTCGTCCATGCCGGGCAGGGCCGGCGCGGTCAGCCCGGTCACCGTGCCCGGCAGCCGGCCGGCGCGCTCCTGCGCCGCGGCGCCGGCCGCCCACAGCGCCTCGCGCCGGGTGAGGCCGAGGCACGCGAACGCGTCGGCGGTGGCCAGCGCCTCCAGGTGCGCGGTGGTCAGCTCTGCCCGCCGGGCCAGGTCGGCCAGGTCCCGGTAGGGGCCGCCGCGGTCGCGTTCGGCCACGATCCGCTCGGCCACCGCGTCGCCGAGGGTACGCACGACCGCCAGCCCCAGCCGTACCACCGGCCCGCCGAGACCCCACTCGGCCGGCTCCCGGCCGGGGTCGTTGCCCGGCGCCGGCTCCCGGCCAGGGTCGTTGCCCGGCGCCGGCTTCCGGCCAGGGTTGTTGCGCAGCGCCGGCTTCCGGCCGCGCGGCCCGCCGCCTGTCGTCGGCGGCTCCAGCGTGGCCTTGGCCCGGCTGGCGTTGATGTCCGGCCGGCGGACGGTGACCCCGTGCCGGCGGGCGTCGTCCACAAGGGACTGTGTTGGGTAGAACCCCATCGGCTGGGCGTTGAGCAGGGCCGCGCAGAACGCGGCGGGGTGGTAGCGCTTGAGCCAGGACGACACGTACGCGAGGTAGGCGAACGAGTAGGCGTGGCTCTCCGGGAACCCGTAGCTCGCGAACGCGGAGAGCTTGAGGTAGATGTCGTCGGCGAGCGCGCCGGTGATGCCGTTGGCCGCCATGCCGGCGTAGAGCCGGTCGCGCAGCCGCTGCATCTTCTCTGTCGAGCGCTTGGCGCCCATGGCCCGGCGCAGCTGGTCGGCCTCGTCCGCGGTGAACCCGGCCACGTCGATCGCCAGCTGCATCAGCTGCTCCTGGAAGAGCGGGACCCCCTTGGTACGCCGTAGCGCCTTCTCCATCAGCGGGTGCGGGATGGTCGGCTCCTCCTGCCCGTTCTTGCGGCGGATGTAGGGGTGCACCGAGCCGCCCTGGATGGGGCCGGGACGGATCAGCGCCACCTCCACCACGAGGTCGTAGAAGCGCTGTGGCTTGAGCCGGGGCAGCGTAGCCATCTGTGCCCGGGACTCCACCTGGAACACGCCGACCGAGTCGGCGCGGCACAGCATCCGGTAGACCTCGGGGTCCTCGGCCGGGACCGTGTGCAGCTCGTAGCGCACCCCCTCGTGCTCGGCGACCAGGTCGAACGCGTACCGCAGGGCGGAGAGCATGCCGAGCCCCAGCAGGTCGAACTTGACCAGGCCGACGCTGGCGCAGTCGTCCTTGTCCCACTGGAGCACGGTGCGGCCCGGCATCCGGGCGTGCTCCACCGGGCACACCTCGATGACCGGACGGTCGCAGATCACCATGCCGCCGGAGTGGATGCCCAGGTGCCGCGGGAACGTCTGCAGCTCGTTCGCGAGCTCGACCACCTGGGCCGGGATGTCGTCGTACTCCGCCTGCGCCTGGGCGCCCCAGCGGTCGATCTGCCTGCTCCACGCGTCCTGCTGCCCGGGTGAGAAGCCGAGCGCCTTGGCCACGTCCCGCACCGCCGACCGGGGCCGGTACGAGATGACGTTGGCCACCTGGGCGGTGTGCTGCCGGCCGTACTTGGCGTAGACGTGCTGGATGACCTCCTCGCGGCGGTCGGACTCGATGTCCACGTCGATGTCGGGCGGCCCGTCCCGCTCCGGGGCGAGGAACCGCTCGAAGAGCAGCTCATGGGCTACCGCGTCGACGCTGGTGATGCCCAGCGCGTAGCAGACGGCTGAGTTCGCCGCCGAGCCCCGCCCCTGGCAGTAGATCCGGTGCTCCTTGCAGTAGCGGACGATGTCGTAGACGACGAGGAAGTAGCCCGGGAACTGCAGCTGCTCGATCATGTTGAGCTCGTGCTCGATCTGCCGGTGGGCCTTCGGGTCGTCGCCGTAGCGCTCCCGTACGCCGTCCCAGGTGAGCTTGCGCAGCCAGGTCATCTCGGTGTGGCCGGCCGGGGTGGGGTAGTCGGGCAGCTTCGGGGAGACCAGCTTGAGGTCGAAGGCGAGCTCGCGGCCCAGCGCGGCGGTCTGGGCGACCGCGCCGGGGTAGGCCGCGAACCGCGCCCGCATCTCCGCCCCGCTGCGCAGGTGGGCGGTTGCCGCCGCCGGCAGCCAGCCGTCCATCTCGTCCAGGCTGCGCCGGGCCCGTACCGCGGCCAGCGCGGTGGCCAGCCGGTGCCGGGACGGGGCGTGGTAGTGCGCGTTGGTCGTGGCCACCACCGGCAGGCCGGCGCCGCGGGCCAGCCCGGCCAGGGCGTCGTTGCGCTCGTCGTCGAGCGGGTCGGCGTGGTCGGTGAGCTCGACCGCCACCGAGCCGGCGCCGAAGAGCGCCACCAGCCGGTCCAGCTCGCGCCGCGCCGCCCGGTCGCCACCGGTCGCCAGCGCCGCCGGCACGTGCCCCTTCCGGCAGCCGGTGAGCACGAGTACGTGGTCCCGCAGCTGCTCCGCGACCTGCTCCACGCCGCCGTAGTCCGGCTTGCCCTTCTCCCCGCCGCGCAGGTGCGCCTCGGAGACCACCCGGGCCAGCCGGGCGTACCCACCCGCCCCGCGGGCGAGGACGAGCAGGTGGTGGCCTGCCGGGTCAGGCTCGCCGTGCTGGGGGCGCGGCAGGCCCAGCGACAGCTCCGCGCCGAAGATGGTCGCCACGCCCAGCTCGCGCGCTGCCTCGGCGAAGCGGACCACGCCGTAGAACCCGTCGTGGTCGGTGATGGCGAGCGCGGCGAGCCCGAGCCGGGCCGCCTCCTCCACCAGCTCCTCGGGGTGGCTGGCCCCGTCCAGGAAGCTGAAGTTGGAGTGGCAGTGCAGCTCCGCGTAGGGCACCGGGTCGGCGGGCGGCTCCGGCAGCTCCGGCGGTTGGTAGCGCGGGCGCTTGCGGGAGTGGGCGGCGGGCGAGCCACCGCCGCCGGCGTCGACCGCGAGCGGGTCGACCACCAGCGGGCCGGCCTCCAACGGCGGCCGGCCGGAGAGCCGCCGCTCCAGCTCCGACCAGCGCACCGGAGGGTTGTCCCAGTCCATCGGCCCACCCCGTCCCCGCCCTAGCCATAGGGCCCACCCCGTTGGTCGTAGCTGGCCTCAGCCGTTGACTGCCGCAGCCGTTGGTTGCCAGCCGTTGGTTTCCTCAGTCGTAGATGGCCTCCACCGCCCAGTGGCCGGCGCTCAGCAGCATCAGCAGCGCCCGCCCGTCGGCCAGGCAGAGCTGGAACCGGGCTCCCCGCCGGGCTTCGGCAGCCGCCCACCAACGCTCGTCCACCGGCCACGGCCCGGCCCAGGCGACGACCTCCACCGGCGCCGCCCGGTCCACGCTGACCCAGGCCGGCGGTGCGCTGACCGCCAGCCGGCCGTTGACGCCGACCACGCCACCCGCCTCGTCACCGACGACGGCGGGCAGCGGCTCGGGCAGCACGACGGCGGGCGCTGGGCCTGGTAGGCGCCCAGGCCAAGGTCCGTCCGCACCCCGCCCATCCCCCCGCTTCTCTCCCCGGTCCTCGCCTCGGCCATCTCCCCGGTCCTCGCCCCAGCGGATGAGGCGCACCTGGTCGCCGGGGGACCGCCCGCCGGCCAGCACCGCGGTGACCACCGCATCCGGCCCGAGGATGCCCTGCACCCGGGCGAGTGCCCGGCCGGCCCGGTCGCGCTGCCTTCCCGCCTCTCCCCACAGGCCGGGCTGGAGACCCGCGTGGGCCAGCACCCCGTGGGGCACCAGCCGCAGCCGCAGGATGCCTGCGGTCGGCGCGCCCTGGCCCGTCCGCGCGGCCCGGGTGAGCCAGCCGTCCAGCTGCCAGCGCACCCGGTCCGCAATGGCCGCCTCGGTCAGCAGCCCGTCATGCCGCCAGGTGCGGTGCAGCTCCTCCCCGTGGGCGGTCACCGCCTCGATGCCCAGCCGGGTGCACGCCAGCCCATGCCCTGCCAGGCGCTCGTGCAGCCGCCGCGCCAGCGCCCGGCTGGCGAAGGCGGCCACGTCCACCCGTTCCAGCGGCTCGTCGAAGGTCTCTGCCACGTCAAGGCCGGGCGGGGGGCGCCGCACCGCCAGCGGCCGGGTGTCCTGGCCGGCGGCCAACCGGTGCGCGTACGCCGCGTCGAACCCGAACCGTGCCAGCACGTCGGCGGCGGGCAGGGCGGCGAAGTCACCGAGAGTACGGATGCCGAGGCGCCGCAGCAGCCCGGTCAACTGTGGACGGTCCAACGTGGATATATCGAGACCGGCGAGGAACTGTGCGCTGCCGCCGGGGGGCACGAGCTGCCCGGCCCGGGCGGCGAGGACCGCGGCGAACACCCCGTCAGCCACCCCGACCTGGCTCTCCACACCGCAGGCCACGGCCACGTGCTCCACGATCCGCTCGGCTGCCTGGGTCTCGCCGCCGAAGTACGCCGACGGCCCCCGCACACCCAGCGCGCAGACGCCGGCCCTGAGCACCTCCACCCCGGGCGCCAGCGCCTCGACAGCGGCGACGACCGGCTCGAAGGCGCGTGCGTCCCGAGCCGGGTCGTACGCCACGGCCACCAGCTGCGGGCAACGGCTCTGCGCTTCCCGCCTGCGCAGGCCCCGCCGGACCCCCTCGGCCCGGGCAGCGGTCGAGGAGGCGACCACCCGGTTGGCGGAGAACACGGCCACCGGCGCGAAGGCGGGCACGCCGTCGACGATCCCGGCCGCGGTGACCGGCCAGTCCGGACACCAGACGACCAGGGTACGGGGGTGGGCCACCTCAGCCGGCATCCTTGTCCTCGGCCCGCGCAGCGTCCCGGCGGTCGTACCCTCCGGCCTCAGCCCCCGTGACGTGCCGAAGCCCGGGATCGGCCGGACGGGCGGTCGGGGCTAGCCGGACGGCCGGGGAGCCGGCGGTCGTCGCCCCGTCCTGGCTGGCGGGCAGCCAGAGGTGGACCTCCCGGCGGCGGGCCGCCGCCCCGCGGCCCACTGCGGCGACCGTGAGCTGCCGGCACCGCAGCCTCCCGCGGCCGGGACCGAGCCCCTCCCAACGCCCGCCGCTCGCCTGTAGGACTACGTGTGCCGAGTCCCACTGCCCATACGGGATGAGCACCCCGCCGCGCTGGCGGGCCCGGGCCGCCAGCCGGCTCGCCACCACCGGCGCCACCGGACCGGGCGGGGCGGCAACCACGATGTCCACCCCGTCGAGCAGCGCCGCGACCACGCGCGGCCAGTCGGGGCCGGGACTGGGCACCAGCGCGAGCCGGGACAGCTCGATGCCGGCCTCCGCCGCGGCTACCGCCCCGAGCGCGGGGATGCCCACCACCGCACACCACGAGCCAGCCCGGGACGCCGCCGTGAGCAGGGTGAGCAGCACGGAGGTCGCACCGGCCCCCGGCCCGGCGCCATCCGGACCGGGCGGCTCCGCTGACGGCTCGCCGGCCCCGGTCGCGACCGCGACGGTGGTCCCCCGCCGCAGCCCCCCGGCTGGGAGCAGGGAACGCAGCTCGGGCACGACCGGCAGGATGCGGTCAGTGGCGCCCACCGCCCCGGCGCGGGTGTCGCCGCCCGGTGCCCGCAGGGCGTAGTCGCTCGCCCGACGCACCAGGCCGGTCAGCCCGGTCGAGCGGATCAGCTCCAGCGCTCCCCCGCTCACCACGCGCGCGGGTCTCATGACCTCTCCCTAGGCCGCGAGCCCGTCCAGGGTCGGCTGGTGCGCTAGCCCGAGGATGACCTCGACCAGCCCCACGAACTGCTCCGCAGCCCGCAGCAGGTTGTCGGCCTCCTGGGCGGTGACCACCCGGGGAATGCCCGCCTCGGCCGCCGCCCGTTTCGAGGCGCCAGCCGCGAAGAACGTGGCCCACTCCGAGAACTCCGGCGCGACCAGCACAAGCAGAGCCCACACGCTGGTCACCCGGCCACGCCGGCCGGGAGCCGGCCGGGCCCGCGCGGCCAGCACGGCCGCGGCGGCCCGTAGTGCGGCGAGGTGGGCCGCGGCGTACCGCAGGCCGTCGGGGCCCGTCCGGGCCGCCTCAGCCAGGCCGTGCCGGGAGAGGCGGAGCAGCTCGGCTGGCGGGCGATGGGGCAGTGCGGAGATCGGCACCGTCGGCGGAGCCTTGGCGGATGCCGGTGGAGCGGACGCCGCCGGCCGGACGGATGCCGCCGGAACACGGCCAGGTGCCGAGGGCGGCGGCGGCACCGGGAGCGGTGGCGTGGCCTCGTAGGTCTGCATGGAAAGCTCCTCTCCTCCGCGCTGTGCCGACCGGCCGCTGCAGAGGAAGTCGCAGCGGTGGGTGGCCCGCCGGTCGGGCGTGGTGCTTCCCCACGCCACACCCGACCGACCGGCCGGGCCGCTGCCCGCCGCCCGGGGGTCGGGGGCGGCGAACAGCGGCCCTGCCTGAGGACCAGACCCGCGAATGTCCGGACCTCCTGGGTTGCCCGCGGACCGCTTTGAAGGACGCGTCGCTCCGCGGCGCCACGGCAGCACGCTCCCTCACGCTCGAACGCACGTTCTTCCGACTCCTCAGTCGAACACCCGTTCGAACTACTCGTACAGTAAACCCTGGGTACGACAAGACCGCAACGCCCTGCCCGGCGTGGCGGCCTCTGCCTTCGCGCCGCTCCTGCCCACGCACCGCGAGCCCAACGCACCAGGGGCACCGCGAGGCCTATGCACTACGCATCGCGAGACCTGAGGACAGGCTCCCTGGTGGGACGATGCCGGCCGGACTGCCGGACCTAGCAAGATAGGGGCATGCACCCGCACCCCAACGTGCAGGCAGTCCAGGACGCGCTCGAGTCCATCGGGGCCAGGGACCCCTCCGGCGCCCGGTGCCGGGTCCGCCTGCTCCCTGATGCCGTACACACCGCGCCGGCCGCGGCAGCCGCCCTCAACGTGGCGGTCGGGCAGATCGCCAACTCGCTCGTCTTCGACGCGGACGGCGAGCCCCTGCTGGTCCTCACCTCCGGGGCGCACCGGGTGGACACCGACAAGGTTGCGGGCATCGTCAGTGTCATTGCGCTGCGCCGGGCCAGTGCCGACTTCGTCCGCAGGCACACTGGCCAGCCGATCGGCGGGGTCGCCCCGATCGGACACCCCAAACCGGTGCCCACCCTGGTCGACCGGGCGCTCGCCGGGTACGAGGAGATCTGGGCCGCGGGCGGCGTACCCCGGGCGATCTTCCCCACCACCTACCGGGAGCTGGTCCGAATCACCGCCGGCACCCCGGCGGATGTCGCGTGACCGCCCACGTCATGCGGCTCGTACCGTGGACCCCCGACGACGTCGCCCGGCGGCTCGACGATGTCATCGAGGTCTACGGCCAGGCCATGGGCTACCACGGTGACCTGCTGGAGGCCCGCCGGGGGTACATCGCCACACACGTCCGCCGGCCGGGGTTCCGCGCGGTCGCGACGATCGCCGCAGACGGGCGCCTGCTCGGCTTCGGGTACGGCTACCGGTCCGCAGCCGGCCAGTGGTGGCATGACCAGGTACGCGCAGCGCTCAGCCGGGAGCAGCGCACGGTGTGGCTGACCGACTGCTTCGAGGTCGTGGAGCTGCACGTGCGGCCGGGGGCGCAGGGACACGGCCTGGGCGCCAGCCAGCTGCGCACCCTGCTGTACCTGACCACCGCCCAGACCACCTTGCTGTCTACGCCCGAGGCCGACGAGACAGCGTCCCGGGCCTGGCGGCTCTACCGGCGGTTCAGCTTCGTGGACCTGCTACGCAACTTCTACTTCCCGGGTGACGAGCGCGCCTTCGCCATCCTGGGCCGGCAGCTGCCGCTCTGACCAAGCCTGCTACGCCGCTACCACTACGCCGGGCTGCACCGCTACGCCGCTATGGCCCGCCACGCCTGCTACGCCAGCCGCAGCTCATCAGGCGGCGCCGACCTGCACCTCCCTGCCGCGCGCCATCGCAGCACCGCTGGCCTGGGCGTCCCCGTCGCGCGCCACCGGTCGGCTGGCCTGGAGGCTGCGCCACACCTCGCGGGTCGCGGTGGAGCGGTTGAGGGTGATGAGGTGGATGCCGGGCGCGCCCTCGGCGAGCAGCCGTTGGCACAGCCCGGTCGCCACCTCGACACCGATGGACCGGACCGCGTGCGGGTCATCGGCGACCGCATGCAGCCGCTTGGCCAGGTCGGCAGGGAACGCGGCACCGGACAGCTGGGCCATCCGCTCGATCTGCGACACGTTGGTCACCGGCATCACGCCCGGCACGATGGGCACGTCACAGCCGCGGGCCACCACCCCGTCCCGCAGCCGCACCCAGTCCTCCCAGCGGAAGAAGAACTGCGTGATGGCGAAGTCTGCGCCCGCGCGGCACTTGCGGACAAAGAAGTCGACATCGGTGGCCAGGTCGGGAGAGCGCGGGTGCTTCTCGGGGAAGGCAGCCACCCCGACACAGAAGTCGCCGCTCTCCCGCAGCAGCCGGACCAGCTCCTCGGCGTAGCTCAGCCCGGCCGGGTGCGCCACCCACTCGCCTTGCGGGTCTCCCGGCGGGTCGCCCCGCAAGGCGAGCACGTCATGCACGCCAACCGCAGCGTAGTGACCGATCACGTTACGCAGCTCGGCGACCGAGTGGTTCACCGCCGTCAGGTGCGCCATGGCGAGCAGCGTCGTCTCAGCGACGATCCGGTCGGTGACGGCCACCGTACGGTCCCGGGTCGACCCGCCAGCCCCGTACGTGATCGAGACAAAGGACGGTCGCAGCGGCTCCAGCTCCCGGATGGCCTGCCACAGCACCCGCTCACCCTCGGCCGTCTTGGGCGGGAAGAACTCGAACGAGAACGTCGGCTCGGGTGCCCGGATCAGCTCGGCAACCGAGGGGTGTCTGCTGGGGAGCACCGAGGGGAGTCCAAGAGCCATTGTTCGACTCTAGCGTCGAGCGCCTTCACGGCCGCGCACACCGTCATCAGTCCAGCCCGGGAAGGTCATCAAGGTACGCTGTGGCGCCGCGCCCCAGCTGCGGCGCCCGGCACGCCACCAGCAGGCCCCGCTCCGCCATCCGGCGCGGGTAGCAGGGCCAGGGGCTGCGGCAGGCCCGGCAGGCGCCGGGCCGGGTCCAGCCAACCCGGTCCCCGCCGTGGTCCCGGTCCCCACCGTGGTGCCAGTTCCCGCTGTGGTCCCGGTCCCCGCTGTGGTCCCGGTCCCCGCCGTGGTGCCAGTCCCGGCTATGGTCCCGGTGGCCGTGATCTTGGTAGACACCGTGGTCCCGGTAGACAACGTGGTCCCGATAGACCCGGACGGCGAGGCGCCACAGCAGCGGCTGCACCGCCGACGGCGGTGGGGAGTCG
The DNA here is from genome assembly GCA_035649895.1 of Micromonosporaceae bacterium. Classification (GTDB taxonomy): domain Bacteria; phylum Actinomycetota; class Actinomycetes; order Mycobacteriales; family Micromonosporaceae; genus DASSUC01. The sequence continues at coordinate 53,652 of DASRIS010000064.1, forward strand.
GGCGGGTTCTCGGGGTCGAAGGGTAGCTGGCTCATTGGCGTCTCCTGCCGGCGAGGCGGGCACAGACCGCGGTGATGGGCCCGGGAGCCGCCACCGTCCGGTGCCTGGGCCCCGTGCCGACGCCAGCAAACCGTCGTACCGGCGCGGTATGAAGGAGCCAGCACGGGGGGCCGTTCCCGGGGCCAGCCCCCACTGGCCCCGGGAGCGACTGTGGGCCACGGCCCAGGGGCCAGCGCGGTGCCGGCCCGGTGGGGCCGGAGCCGCGCTCGCCCAGGCGCCCCCGTGCCGGCAACAACCGGGGGTTACGAGGGGGTTCCCGAGCACGGCTGGTCGCCGGAGGAGAGCCCTGCATGCCTGAGACACCGCACGGTCCGGCCATCGAGTCGATCGGTGCCCTGCTGGCGCGCCTCCGCACCGCCCGGGGCATGTCCCAGCTGCGCCTGGCCGAGCTGCTCTGCGCCGCCTCCGGCGTGGCGACGGTGACCCGGCACGAGTGCTCGCGGTGGGAGCGCGAGGAGCGCATCCCGACCGGGCACTGGCTGCGCTGGCTCGCCCTGGTGCTGGAGGTCCCGCTGGAGGAGCTCGAGGCGGGAGCCGCGGCGGCCCGGCGGCGGCGCGCCCCGGAGCCGCCCCGGCACGAAGCCCCGCTGTGGACCCCACCGACCGCTGATGCGGTCGCCGCCGAGCTCGACCGCGCGGCAGCCGACGACCTGCCCCGCCTCGCTCACGCTTGGCTCGCCGAGGTGCTCTCCGGCAGCCCCACCGCCCACCCGCTGCCGGCCGCAGGGCACCAGCGGCCCGCCACGCCACCGCCACCAGCACCAGCGACGCGGCCGGGGCTGGGGCTGGGATCGGGACCGGGTGCGCCGCTGGCGGGGACGGGCGCGGCAGGATCCGTGCCCGCCACCGGCGCCAGCCTGGACCTCGCCGCCGCCCGGCTGTCGGAGCTGCGCCGCATGGACGACCTGTTCGGCGGCCTGGCGCTGGCCGACCTGGTCAACCGCGAGCTGCACGCCTGTCTCGCGCTGCTGCGCCCGCCCCGCCCGGCCGGGCGGCACCGCCGCGCGCTGCGCCTCGTCGCTGGGTTCGCGCAGCTGGCCGGGTGGGTGCTGGCCGACTCGGGGCGGGCCGCGGTGGCGGCCCGCGCCTACCGGGCGGGGCTGCGCACGGCGGTGGCCGCCGGCGACCGGGCGCTCGCTGCGCACCTGCTCGGCTCAGCCAGCCACCTGCTGGCCGGCAGCGGCAAGCCGAGGCAGGCGCTGCTGCTGGCGCAGACCGCCTACGCCGGCACGCGCCGTACCGCCACCGCCGCCCTGCAGGCCCTGCTGCTGCACCGGATCGCGTTCGCCGCGGCGGTCGCGGGTGAGCGCCGGGTGAGCGAGCGGGCGCTCGCCGCCGCGGAACGCACCGCGGACCGGCGCGAGCCAGGCCGAGAGCCGTCCTGGCTCTACTGGCTGGACGACGCTGAGCTGACCGCGATGGGCGGCCGGTGCTTCGCGGCCCTCGGCCGGCCGCTGCGCGCTGAGCCGTTGCTGCGGCCGCGGCTGGCCGGGCGGTCCGGGACGGTCCCGCCGCGCACTGTGGCCATCGACGGCGGCTGGCTGGCACAGGCCTACCTGGACGCGGGCGAGGCTACCCAGGCGTGCGTTACCGCGACCGAGGCGCTGGTGGCCGCGGTGCGAGCCGGGTCAGCGCGGGCCGCGGCACGGGCGCTGGCCCCCGGTCCCCGGCTGGCCCGGCTGCGCGACCTGCCTCCGGCGCAGGAGTACGCCGACCTGCTGGCACTCGCCCGGCCCCTGCTGCCGGCCACAGGGGCCGACCAGGCAGGACACCAGTACACCGGCTAGGTTCATAAACCGTGATCCTTGCATCAATGGACCTTGCGGAGCTGCGGCAGCGGATCGAGAAGGCGCTCGCCGCGTTCCTGTCACAGCAGCGGGACCGGCTGGTCTCGATCGACCCGGCGCTGCTGGCGGTCGCCGAGGCCATGGACGCTTTCGTGCTAGGTGGCGGCAAGCGGCTACGGCCGGCGTTCGCCTACTGGGGCTACCGGGGTGCCGGCGGGACCGACTCGGACGCGGTGGTCGCCACGCTCGCCTCGCTTGAGCTGTTGCAGGCCACCGCGCTGATCCACGACGACATCATCGACTCCTCCGACACCCGCCGGGGTGAGCCGTCCATGCACCAGCGGTTCGCGGCCCTCCACCGCGGCGGCGCCTGGCACGGCGAGCCGGCAGCGTTCGGCGCCGCCGCGGCGCTCCTGCTGGGCGACCTGAGCCTGGTGTGGTCGGACGAGCTGCTGCACTCCGGCGGGCTGGACCCGGCGACGCTGGCCCGGGCCCGGCCAGTCTTCGACGAGATGCGCTGCGAGGTGATGGCCGGGCAGTACCTGGACGTGCTGACCCAGGCCACCGGCGAGCTGTCGGTGCGGCGCGCGGCGCAGGTAGCGTGCTACAAGTCGGCCAAGTACACAGTGGAGCGTCCCTTGCTGCTGGGCGCGGCGCTGGCTGACGCCCCGGCCGCCGTGGTCGACGCCTACTCCGGGTACGGCCTGGCGCTCGGTGAGGCGTTCCAGCTACGCGACGACGTGCTCGGTGTCTTCGGCGACCCGGCGGTCACCGGCAAGCCGGCCGGCGACGACCTGCGCCAGGGCAAGCGCACGTTCATGGTCGCCGCGGCGTACGAGGCCGCAGGTGAGGCGGACCGGACCACCCTCACCCGCTGCCTGGGTGACCGCTGGCTGGACGAGGCGGGCGTGGCCGCGCTGCGCCGGCTCATCGTCGACACCGGCGCGCTGGAACGGACCGAGCGTCGCATCGACGAGCTGACCACCGCCGCCCGGCAGGCGCTGGCCTGGGTGACGCTGGAGCCGGCCGCCATGGAGGCGCTGACCGAGCTCGCCACCGCAGCCACCTGCCGGGCGGACTAGCTGCACCCCGACCCTGCCCCGAAGCCCCCGCTGCCGGCCGGCCAGGCGCCCAGGCCAGCAACGCCGCGCGGGTGGTGGTGTGCCGCAGCGGCCGGGCTCGGGCTGCTCGCCGCTGCGGCGTTCGCCGCCGGGGCGCTGCCCGGCACCGACCCGGCCCTGGAGATCCGCCGGACCGGGCTGCCCGACGCCCCCGCCCGCTACCTCGCCGGCCTCGGCGCGTGGCTGGCCGGCTGCAGCCTGCTGGTCGCCGCCTGGTGGCGGCTTGGGGACGCGGCCCGGCGCGGCACCCGTACCGCCGGGCGGCTCGCAGTGCCCAGCACGACCGGGCGGCTTACCGTGCCCAGCGCGACCGGGCGGCTCGCAGTGCCCAGCGCTATCGGGCGGCTCGCGGTACCCGGCGGGCTGGCGGCGCTGCTGCTGCTCGTCGCACCACCGCTGGGCAGCCGCGATGTCTACGCCTACGCCTGCCACGGGGCGCTCGTCCTGGCCGGGCACGACCCGTACGCAGTCGGCGCGGCGGCCGGCTGCCCATGGGCCGACGCCGTGCCGCAGCTGTGGCGGGACACGCCAGCGCCGTACGGCCCGGTCGCCATCGCGGCCTCCACCGGCGTGGCGGCGCTCGCCCGCGCGCTGCCGGTGGCCCCGGACGCCCAGCTGCTCGTCGCGGTCGGCCTGCTGCGGGCGCTCGCCCTGGCCGGCGTCGCCATGATGGCCTGGTACGGCGCCCGCCTAGCGGCCCGGATCGGTGGTGACCCGGTCGTGGCCGTCTGGCTCGGTGCGGTGACCCCGCTCGTCGCGGTGCACGCCGTCTCCGGTGCGCACAACGACGCGCTGGTCGCCGGCTTGGTGCTGGCCGCCCTCTCGGCCGCTCTCTCGACCGCCGCCGGGACCCGCCCGCAGCCGCAGGCCCGTGCCGCCCTGCTGGCCGGGGTGCTGCTCGGGCTCGCCGCGGCGGTGAAGGTGACCGCGGTCGTGGCGGTGCCGTTCGCGGTGCTGCTGGCCGCCAGTGCCGGGCGGTGCCCGAGCCGGGGCGGGGCGCCCAGCCCGCCCGCCGCGCTGGCTCGGGCCGGGGCGCTGGTCCTCGGCGCCGGCGCGCTGGCCTTCGCCGCCGCGTCCACCGCCCTTGCCGCCCTGCCCGGTGTCGGGCCGGGCCTGGGCTGGGTCGCCGCGCTGGGGCGTACCGGCAGCCTGGTGCAGTGGACCTCGCTGCCGACCGGGGTGGGCATGGCCGCCGGGTACGCGCTTCGGGCGCTCGGCTGGCCCCAGGCGTACGAGGAGGCGGTGGCCGTCGCGCGCGCGCTGGGCCTGGCCGCGCTGGCCGCCGTACTCGTGGTGCTGTGGTGGCGGGCGTGGCGGGTGGCGGCCGGGGCGCGCGAGGTGGTGGCCGCCGGTGGCGTGGCGATGGCGGCGACCGCGGTGCTCGGCCCGGTCTTCTACCCGTGGTACGCGCTGGCGCCGCTCGCCGTGCTCGCCGCCTGCACCGTGGACGACCGGGCGCGCCGCTGGCTGGCCGCGCTGACCGCCGCGCTGACGCTGCTCGTGCTCCCCTTCGGCCTGGGCCTTGCGGTGCTCACCAAGCTGCCCGGCGCGCTGCTGGACGTGCTCGCGGTCATCGCCGTGGCGACCTGGTGGTGGCGTCGCCGTCATGGCGGCTGGGGGCGTCGATACCGCGGCGGCCCCACCAGACCCACAGCGAGAGCGTGAGCAGGACCAGCGCAAACCCGAACGCGAGGTCCTCGACCGGCGCGTACACGACCCGTGGCCCGAGGACCGCGTCGGGTGCGTAGCGAACCACCCGGCGGCCGGTGAGCACGCCGTTGCTGAGCAGCTGGAAGAAGAGCACGACCGGGTACGTCGCCCAGAACACGCGCCGCAGCACCAGCCGGGTACGCAGGACCGCCACGTCCAGCACCACCGTGACCGCCACGCCGAGCAGCGCCGCGGCCGTGTAGCTCATCACGGCTCGTCCCCGGCGGGCCAGTCCAGCACGGTCCGCACAGCCTCGAAGCCGAGCACCGCGCAGAACGGCACGACCAGGAAGAACAGCAGCTCCTCCAGGGGCAGGCCGCCGGGGAGCACGATCCGGGTGGTCTGGGCCGGGTCCAGCGACCAGTGCCCGGCCGCGAGCGCGGCGATGTCCCACAGCGCGAACCCGAGGGCCACCGGCACCAGGGTGAGCCCGAGCCGCCGCCAGCGGCACAGCACGCCCACCCGCAGCAGCGGCTCCAGCCAGATGGCGGCCAGCAGGCAGCCGCCGAGCACGAACAGGTAGGTCAGGTGCCGCATGGCACAAAAGGGTAGGTCAGGTGCCGCATGGCACAAAAAGGTAGGTCAGGTCCCGCATGGCACAAAGGGGTGGGTCAGGTGCCACATGGCACAAAAAGGTAGGTTAGGCGCCGCATGGACTGAAAGGCCAGGTCAGTGCCGCATGCGGTCAGAAGCCGAGGGTCTGCGCCCGGCGCTTGACCTCGGTGGCCTGGTCGCCGGCGAGGGCGTGGGCAGGCGTGCCGGGCAGCGAGTCGTCCAGCCGGTAGAGCCATCGCAGCGCCTCCTCGTCGCTGTAGCCGGCGTCGTGCAGCAAGGTCAGCACGCCGGGCAGGTGCTTGAGCACGGTGCGGTTGGCGACCAGCTCCGCGGGGACCCGCTGGACGCCGTCCCGGCGGAGGGCGAGCAGCGCGCCGTCCCGGATCATCTGGTGGACCCGGGTGACCGGCACTTCCAGGCGCTCGGCGACGTCGGGCAGCGTGAGCCACTCGGCTGGCTCGGCGGCGGGTTCGGTCACGGACCTACCCTGCCACAACTCGCGGTAGCCACGGGCGCGCCAGGTCGTAGTCGCAGCGTGCCAGCCAGCCTGCCCCTGTGTCGCCGCGCGCCCGGGGCTCCTACACTCGCTCCCGATGGACACGCAAGTCGCCGACCCGCTGCTGGGTACCGTGATCGACGGGCGCTACCGCGTCCGGGCACGGGTGGCCCGGGGCGGGATGGCGACCGTCTACACCGCCACCGACGAGCGGCTGGAGCGTATGGTCGCGCTCAAGGTGATCCATCCGGCGCAGGCGCGCGACCCGCGGTTCGTGGACCGCTTCACCGACGAGGCGAAGACCATCGCCCGGCTCACCCACCCCAACGTCGTCGCCGTCTACGACCAGGGCAGCCACGCCGGCCTGCCGTACCTGGTGATGGAGTACGTGCGCGGCCGCACCCTGCGGGAGATCCTGGCCGAGCGGCGACGGCTGAACCCGGTGGAGGCGCTGGCGATCCTGGAGCAGATGCTGGCCGCCATCGCCTCGGCGCACCGGGCCGGGCTGGTGCACCGCGACGTGAAGCCGGAGAACGTGCTGGTCGCGGAGGCGCCGAGCGGCGGCGCCGGCAACCTGGTCGACGCGGTCGTCAAGGTGGCCGACTTCGGGCTGGCCCGGGCGGTGGAGGCCAGCGCCCACGACGCCGGAGGCCAGCTCATGGCCACCGTGGCCTATGTCGCGCCGGAGCTGGTCACCGACGGCCACGCCGACCCGCGCTCCGACGTCTACTCGGCCGGCATCGTGCTGTTCGAGATGCTCACCGGCCGGGTCCCGTACGAGGGCGGCCGGCCGGTCGACATCGCCTGGCAGCACGTCGACCGGGACGTGCCGGCCCCGTCGAAGTACGTGGCGGGCCTGCCGCCGGCCCTCGACGAGCTGGTGGCCCGGGCCACCCGGCGCGAGCCCGGGGCCCGACCCAGCGACGCCGGGGTGATGCTGGCCGAGGTCCAGGCGGCCCGGGACGACATCGGCATGGCCAACGCCACCACCGCCATCCTGCAGCCGATGGCGCAGCCCACGGTCATGGTGGCGCCGGTGCAGCCGGCGCAGCGCCCACCGTGGGCCCGGCTGCCCTCGTCCCGCTCCGGCCCGGGCCGGCGGGCCGCGCTGGCGCCCCCGTCCTCATGGCGGGACCGGCTGCACCACCTGCACCAGCGGATGCTCGGCCACCCGCAGGGCCGCACCGGGATCGTCGCCGGCATCGCCGTGGTCGCCCTGCTGCTCGCGGCCGGCGGCTGGTGGTTCACCCTGGGCCGCTACACCACCGCCCCGGCCTTCGCCAGCCTGCCCCGGGCCCAGGCCGAGCAGAAGGCGGCGACGGGCGGTTTCAAGCTGGTCTTCGACGACGGTCGATACGACGAGAAGGTCGCCAAGGACGTGGTCCTCGCCCAGCGGCCCGGCCCGGGCGAGCGCATCCGCAAGGGCGGGCAGGTCACCCTGACCCTGTCCCTGGGCCCGGAGCGCTACCAGGTGCCGGACATCATCGGCGCGGAGTACGAGGTGGTAGCGGCGCAGCTGCGGGAGATGAAGCTCGTGGTGCAGCGCGCCAACGACCGCTACAGCGACACCGTCCCAGCCGGCAGCGTGCTTGCGGTGGAGCCGAAGGTCGGCACCGCACTGAAACCCGGCGACAAGGTGACGGTCACGGTGAGCAAGGGCAAGGCCCCGCTCACGGTTCCCAACGTGACCGGCAAGAACGTCAACGACGCCCGGCAGGTCCTGCAGGCCATGGGGCTCGTCGTGGAGGTCGAGGAGGTCGACAGCCCGAAGCCGCAGGGCGAGGTGGTCGAGCAGAACCCGGCCGACGGCGCCGGCGTCGAGCCCGGCGCGACGGTGAAGCTCAAGGTGAGCAAGGGCCCGCCGATGGTAGCCGTACCGGACGTGACCAGCGGGCAGAACGTGCCGTGCCGCGACGCCGAGGCCGCGCTGCGCAACGCCGGGCTGACCGTCGCGGTGCAGGGCAACATCGACGCCATCGCCCGGGTGCAGAGCCCAGGGCCGGGAGCGCAGGTGCCCTCCGGCACCCAGGTCACCATCGTCTGCCTGTGACGCGAGCCAGGACGCGGCTGTGATGCCAACCGGGACGCGGCTGTGATGCCAACCGGGACGCGGTCGTGATGCCGGTCGGGACGCGGCTGTGATGCCAGCGGCGGCGCGGCCGGTCGGCGCGCACGTGCCCACCGCCGGGGGCCTGGCCCGCTCGGCGCTGCCGTACCTCGACTCGGCCCGGGCCGAGGTGGTGCAGGTCTTCGTCAGCAACCCGCGGGGCTGGGCACTCTCACCCGGCGACCCGGCCCAGGACGAGGAGTTCCGGGCCGGCTGCGCGGCGCGCGGCGTTCCCGCCTACATCCACGCCTGCCTGCTGGTGAACCTCGGCTCGCCAACGCCGGCCACGGTCGAGCGGTCGGTCGCCACGCTCGCGCACGCGCTGCGGCGCGGGGCCGCGATCGGCGCCCGCGGGGTGGTCTTCCACGCCGGCAGCGCGGTCACCGCCGCCCCCGGCGAGCAGACCCGTCGCGGGTACGCCGCCGCGGCACTGCGCCAGGTCCGGCGGGCCCTGCTCCCCCTGCTCGACGAGGCCTCGGCGCGCGGCTGGCCACCGCTGCTGGTCGAGCCGAGCGCGGGTGGCGGCCGGTCGCTCGCGGCCCGGGTGGAGCAGCTCGGGCCGTACCTGGACGCGGTCGACCGGCACCCGGCGCTGGGCGTGTGCCTCGACACCTGCCACGCCTGGGCAGCCGGCCATGACCTGGCCGCCCCCGGCGGGATGACGGCGACCCTGGACGCTCTCGTGGCGGCGTGCGGGGCGGACCGGCTGTGGCTGGTACACGCCAACGACTCCCGGGACGCCTGCGGCTCCACCCGGGACCGGCACGAGAACGTCGGTAAGGGCTCCATCGGTGAGGCCGCCTTCGCCGAGCTGCTCAGGCATCCGGCCACGGCCGGCGTACCCGTGGTGGTGGAGACCCCGACCACCGGGTTCGCGGGGCACGCCGCCGACATCGCCCGGCTGAGGAGCCTGCGTACGGAGTGCGGCGATGTTGTCAGGAGTGTGGCCGGGACCACGACCTGACCCTTGCATCGGTCATCTATTTAGGGCAGCCTTACCTGAAGCCTTTACCAGATGACGGAGTGCCATGTACGTCTGCATCTGTAAGCGCGTGCGTGACTGCGAGGTCCGCGCGGCGATCCGCTGCGGTGCCCGCAGCGAGGACTCGGTCGGCGACGCCTGTGGCGCCGGCACCGGCTGCGGCAGCTGCCTGGACCGCATCGGCGACCTGATCGACGAGGAGACGCGCGCCGACACGCTGACCGGCGTCGCTGCATAGGCCTGCCCGCCCGCCTAGGCTGGACCCGATCATCGAAGACAGGGGTCTGGCGCATGCAGGGTGACGCACGGGTCATCGAGTTCCTCAACGAGCAGCTGACCGCGGAGCTGACCGCGATCAACCAGTACTTCCTGCACGCCAGGATGCAGGCGAACTGGGGCTACTCGAAGCTGGCGGCGTACACCAGGCACGAGTCCATCGACGAGATGCGCCACGCCGAGGTGCTCACCGACCGGATCCTGTTCCTCGAGGGCCTGCCCAACTACCAGCGGCTGTCCGCGCTGCGTATTGGCGAGACCGTCCGCGAGCAGCTCGAGTGCGACATGAAGATAGAGCTGGAGGCGGTCGACCGGCTGCGGCGCGGCATCGAGTACATGCGCTCGGTGGGCGACGTCACCTCGGCCCGGATCTTCGAGGAGATCCTCACCGACGAGGAGTCCCACGTCGACTACCTGGAGACGCAGCTGGCCCTCATCGACAAGCTCGGCGAGGCGCTCTACCTGCAGCACGTGACCGAGCACCCGGCCCCGAGCTGAGCACCGCACACCTCGCGCGCGGATCTCGGCCGCCCGCGCCCGCGCGTGAACGGTCCGCGACCAGGTCCGCGCGAGCCTTGACCACCTACCGTGTCCGATATCTACAATGTGCGCTTGGCAGCTTATCTGATTATCAGATAAGCTGCTCTACGTGCGGACCATGACAGCTACCGAAGCATCCCGCCGGTTCTCCGACCTCCTTGACGCGATCGAGCGAGGTGAGAGCATCACGGTCACCCGGGGTAACCGTCCCATTGCCGAGATCCGGCCGGCTCGCCGCCGCACTGGCAAGGACCTTAGAGAGGCGCTAACCGGGACCTCACCACCGGACGAGCGGTTCGAGACGCAGATAGTCGACGCCCTGGCGCTTCTCACCACTGATCGGACTGACCCGTGGGCCGACGCCTGATCCTCGACACGAACGTGCTCATCGCCTACGAGCGCGGCACCATAGACCGGACTATGTTCGACAACGACGAGCTGGCTGTCGCCGCGGTGTCCATTGCGGAGTACCGGGTCGGCATCGAGCTCGCTGACACCGCAGCGCGGGCAGCCGATCGTGCCCGAGCGCTGGCTGCGATCACCTCCGTACTCGACGTCCTCGACTACACCGAAAGCACAGCCGCACACCACGCACGGCTCATCGCACACGTACGGCGGCTGGGAACGCCCCGAGGCGCCCACGACCTGGTCATTGCTGCTCACGCCGCCGAGACCGATCGCATGATCGTAAGTCGTGACGCAGCAGCCCGCTTCGGCGACCTGCCCGGGGTCGTAGCCGTGAAGCCCTGAAGCTGGTAGGAGCACCATCACGAACCTGGGAACCGTCCACGCACAAAGATCTAAGCGGGCCGACCGCCTGAGATCGATGCAGTGCGCGGTTCCTGACATGGCTGGGTGCCCGTGTCCGCTACCGGCATCCAGCTACTGCTCTGGGTTCTCGTCGCTCTGGACCTCTGGTCGCTCTGCTAGCCGCCGGGGATGACCCTGGTCAGTACCTCGGCCGCGCGCTCCACCCCGGCGTCGTCCACGTCCAGGTGCGTGACCAGGCGCGCGGTCCGCGGGCCCAGCACCGACACGAGTACGCCGCGCTCCCGCGCCGCCGCACCCAGCGCTGGCGCGTCCACGGTGGACTTGGTGAGGTCCAGCGGGACGATGTTGGTGCGTACCTTTGCCGCGTCCACCACGCCGGTCGGCGCCAGGGCGTCGGCGAGCCGCCGGGCCCGGGCGTGGTCCTCGGCGAGCCGGTCGATGTGGTGGCGCAGGGCGTAGCGCCCGGCGGCGGCGAGCACCCCCGCCTGCCGCATGCCGCCGCCCAGCCGCTTGCGCAGCCACCGAGCCCGCTCGACCCGCTCGGCGGAGGCGACGACGAGCGAGCCGACCGGAGCGCCCAGCCCCTTGGACAGGCATACCGAGAGCGTGTCGAACAGCCGGCCGTACGTGGAAAGCGGCACCCCGTCGGCCACGTGCGCGTGCCAGATCCGGGCCCCGTCGCAGTGCA
>DASRIS010000065.1:0-2224 GCA_035649895.1 Micromonosporaceae bacterium
CTGGTGCGGGCGGACTCCGGTGGTGGTGGTCTGGTGCCGCCGGCGGGTGCGTGGCGGTTGGGCACCGCCGGGGCGGGGACGTTGGAGCACCTGGCCTTGCTGCCCGCGCCGGAGGTGGATGCGCCGCTCGCCCCGGGCCAGGTGCGCATCGGGGTACGGGCCGCCGGGCTGAACTTCCGGGACGTGCTCATCGCGCTCGGGGTCTACCCGGGGCCGGCGGCGATGGGCAACGAGGGCGCCGGTGTGGTGACCGAGGTGGGTCCGGGTGTGGCGGGTCTGTCGGTCGGGGACCGGGTGGTGGGTGTGGTGCCGGGTGTGTTCGGGCCGGCGGCGGTGGCTGATGTGCGGATGGTGGTGCCGGTGCCGCCGGACTGGTCGTTTGTGCAGGCGGCGTCGGTGCCGGTGGCGTTCCTGACCGCGTTCTACGGGCTGGTGGACCTGGCCGGGCTGCGGGCGGGGGAGCGGGTGCTGGTCCACGCGGGCGCCGGTGGGGTGGGTATGGCCGCGGTGCAGCTGGCCCGGCACCTGGGCGCTGAGGTCTACGCCACGGCCAGCCCCGCCAAGTGGGACACCCTGCGCGGGCTGGGCCTGGATGAGGAGCACATCGCCTCCTCCCGCGACACGGGCTTCGCCAGCAGGTTCCCGGCGATGGACGTGGTGCTGAGCTCGCTGTCGGGCCAGTACGTCGACGCGTCCCTGACCCTGCTCGCACCCGGCGGCCGGTTCGTGGAGCTGGGCCGGACCGACCTGCGCGACCCGGAGCACGTCGGCACCGGCCACCCGGGCGCCACCTACCACGTGCTGGACCTGCTCGACGCCGGCCCGGAGCGGCTCGGGCAGATCCTGGCCGAGGTCATGCAGCTGTTCCACACCGGGACCCTGCGGCCGCCACCGGTGACCGCATGGGACATCCGGCGGGCGCCGGAGGCGTTCCGGCACATGAGCCAGGCCCGGCACGTCGGCAAGATCGTGCTCACCCTGCCGCCACGGCTCGACCCGGACGGCACCGTGCTCATCACCGGCGGCACCGGCACCCTCGGCGGGCTGCTCGCCCGGCACCTGGTCACCGCGCACGGCGTACGCCGGTTGGTGCTGGCCAGCCGCCGCGGGCCGGACGCCCCCGGCGCGGGCGAGCTGTGCGCGGAGCTGTCCACGCTCGGTGCCGAGGTGACCGTGGCCGCCTGCGACGCGGCCGACCGCGACGCTGTCGGCCGCCTCGTGGGGCAGCTGCCGAGGCTGACCGGGGTGGTGCACGCCGCCGGCGCGCTCGACGACGCCACCCTCGCCTCCCTCACCCCGGAGCACATCGACCGGGTGCTGCGCCCCAAGGCCGACGCCGCGCTGCACCTGCACGAGCTGACCCAGGGCCGGGACCTGGCCATGTTCGCCCTCTACTCCTCGGCCTCCGGTGTCCTCGGCACCGCGGGCCAGGGCAACTACGCCGCTGCGAACGCGTTCCTCGACGCCCTCGCGGCGCACCGCCACGCCCAGGGCCTGCCCGCGACGTCGGTCGCGTGGGGCTACTGGGCGCAGGCCACCGAGCTGACCGGGCACCTGGGGCAGGGCGACCTCGCCCGGGTACGCCGTACCGGCGTGCTCCCGCTCCCCGCCGGGCAGGGACTGGCACTGTTCGACGCCGCCTGCATGCTGGACGAGCCGGCGCTGGTGGCGGCCCGCCTGGACACCGCGGCGCTGCGGGCGCAGGCCGGCGCGGGCGCCGTCCCGGCGCTGCTGCGCGGCCTGGTGCGCGCCCCGGCCAGGCGGGCGGTGCACGAGGCCGCGGCAGCCTCCGAGCTGTCCGCGCGCCTGGCCGGCCGGTCCGAGGCCGAGCAGGACCGGGTCCTGCTCGACCTGGTACGCACGCACGCCGCGACGGTGCTCGGGCACACCTCCCTGGAGAGCGTCGAGCCGAGGCGGGCGTTCAAGGAGCTCGGCTTCGACTCGCTGACAGCGGTGGAGCTGCGTAACCGGCTCGGCGCGGTGACGGGGCTGCGGCTGCCGCCGACCCTGGTCTTCGACTACCCGACCCCGGCGCTGCTCGCCCGGCACCTGCGCGAGGAGGTGTCCGGCGCCCGGTCCGGGGCCGCGCCGACCCCGCCGGTCGTCGCGGTCACCGGTGACGAGCCGCTCGCGATCGTGGGTATGGCGTGCCGGTTCCCGGGTGGGGTGCGTTGCCCGGAGGACCTGTGGGACCTGGTGGTGGCGGGGCGGGACGCCGTTGGTG
>DASRIS010000066.1:0-2120 GCA_035649895.1 Micromonosporaceae bacterium
CCCGGGAACTGCGGCTGCTGGCGGCCAGCCGCACGCGCTAGCCGTACTGACTACGAGGGTTGTTGACATGAGGAGGGACCCCGGGCGAGGTTTGGGGCTGTCTGTCGGCTCCCGACCACTCGGAGGTCCCTCGTGGCCCACGCTAACGCCCGCCTGACCCCAGCGGGAAGGCTGCTGCTGTGCCAGCGCGTCGCCGCCGGCCGCCCCGTCGCCAACGTCACCAGCGAAATGGGCATCTCCTGCACCTGCGCCTACTGCTGGTAGGCCCCGCTACCACCAGCACGGCCCGGCCGGCCTGCACGACCGGCCCAGCACCGCCCACACGCATCCCAGGCGCCTGCCCACCAGCGTCGAGGCCGAGATCGCGCGGCTACGCCGGGTCCGCAAGCTCGGCCCGGCACGGATCGAGGCGCTGGTCGGCCGGCCGGCCTCCACCGTCCACCGCGTCCTTTGCCGGCTGGGCCTCAACCGGCTGGCCGTCATGGACCGGCCAACCGGCCGGGTCATCCGCCACTACGAACGCGCCCACCCCGGCGAGCTGCTCCACCTCGATGTCAAGAAGCTCGGCCGGCTGCGTCCCGGCGGTGGCCACCGCGTCCACGGCCGGGCGTCCGCCCAGCACCGGGTCCGCACCGCCAGACCGGGCAGCGGCCCTACGAGTCCAACGAGGAACGCACCGCCGCCCTGGACCCATCGCTGCACCTGTACAACCGTCACTGTGTCCACACCGCGCTCGGCGGCCACCCCAGCACCCGCATCAACAACCCCGCGGGACACTACAGCTAGCGCGGCGATCACCTGATCCTGGTGATGCGGGCTCACCTGCCCGCATTCGACCATGCCGTCATGGACCCAGCACCCGCCCGGTACACGATCCGGATCCATGGCCACCTCGGCGCCACGGTGCTGTCTGCGTTCCCGGAGCTGGTGCCGCAGCGGCACGGCGCCGACACTGTGCTTACCGGCCTCCTGGACCTGTCGGCACTGTACGGCGTCCTGGCCGAGGTCGAGGCGCTCGGTCTGGACCTGCTCGAGGTCCAAAAGCTCACCCCAGACCGCAAATCACCAGGATCAGGTGATCGCCGCTCACCTTGATGGCCACTACCTTCAGGCGCACCCAGCCCGGCTAGGAGAAGGTGCCGCTCCAAAACTAGTGCGCCAGTCCGGGACCCGCTCTCAGACCATCTCATCGCGCCGAAGAACGCAGCGCTCCTACTCATCGACTACCAGCCCGCGCAACTGGCCGGGTCGGCTCCAACAAAGAACAAGGTCGTGAATCTGATGTCTGATGCCACCTCCACCGACAACGCCCGGGACCGGCGCTGGCTGATCCTGGGCGTGATCGGCCTGGCGCAGCTGATGGTGGTCCTGGATCTCACGGTGATGAACATCGCGCTGCCGTCCGCGCAGCGGGCGCTGCACTTCACCACCGTGGACCGGCAGTGGGTGGTCACCGCCTACACCCTGGCGTTCGGCAGCCTGCTGCTGCTCGGCGGCCGGCTGGCCGACCTGCTGGGCCGCAAGGTCACGTTCCTGACCGGCCTGGCCGGCTTCGCCGGCGTCTCGGCCATCGGGGGCGCCTCGGTCAACTTTGCCATGCTGGTGACCGCGCGGGCCTGTCAGGGCGCGTTCGCGGCCCTGCTGGTGCCGTCGGCGCTGTCGCTGCTGACCACCACGTTCACCGAGCCGAAGGACCGCGCCAAGGCGTTCGGCATCTACGGGGCGATCGCCGGGGCCGGCGGGGCGGTCGGTCTGCTGCTCGGCGGGGCGCTGACCGAGTACCTGTCCTGGCGGTGGACGCTGTATGTGAACCTGCTCTTCGCCGGGGTGGCGTTCATCGGCGGCGCGCTGCTGCTGCAGCGCCAGCCGTCCCCGGTCAAGCCCAGGCTCGATGTCCCGGGCGCCCTGCTGGTCTCCGGCGCGGTGTTCTGCCTGGTGTACGGTTTCTCCAACGCGGCCACGCACGGCTGGGCCACGCTGTCCACCTACGGGTTCGTGGCCGCTGGTGTGGCGCTTGGCGTGGCGTTCGCGGCCTGGCAGGGCCGGGCCGCCCACCCGCTGCTGCCGCCCCGGGTGGTGCTCGACCGCAACCGGGGCGGCGCCTATCTGTCGATGTTCAT
>DASRIS010000067.1:0-12537 GCA_035649895.1 Micromonosporaceae bacterium
CCCGCGCGAACCGGTGGACCCCCACCGGGAGGTTTGCTCCTTCTGTCTGGTTCGATGGTGTTATCGCGGCCATCGTTGAACAACCTCAGTGAAATTACACGCGTGTAATGCGTGCGTCGTCAAGCGGAACCTGATAAATGAGTCGGTCCTGCGCGGCGTGCCGCGCGCGACTCGCTGAGGCCAGTCCGCCTTCCGTCTCCACCCGATCTCGTCGCGTACGACGTCGCCGTAGGACACCGGGCAAAGGGCATGCAGCCAGGGAACGCTCGGCTGGGCCGTACGCCAAAGATGCTCAAGCCACGGCCGCTCGCTCAGCCAAGGCCGCTCGCTCAGCCAAGGGTGCTCGCTCAGCCAAGGATGCGCAGCCAGCCAAGGATGCTCAGGCCAAAGGGCGCGCGAACGGGGACCGCACACGGATCGCCGGCCAGCTACAGCCGGCCGGCGACCCATCCCCCCACAGTCCTGCCAGGGGTCGGTCCGGAGGTCTGACCGCCGCGGGGTGGCCGCTTCGACGGCTGACCCCCGGCCCGGCCCGGCTTCTCGTGCTCTGACCAGCAAACCAAGCAGGGTATAAGGAGGGCGTAAGGAACGGACCCCCTCGCCGGTCCCTTGACGGCCGAAACGCCCCAGGTCATAGGCTTACCGACGCTCGGGCAGCCATCGCGCCCGGGTCGCCGTTCACCCGGACGGGTAGCTTCCCGGCCATTCGACGTCCGTAAGGCCCGGCGCTTGGGCGGGCGGTCAGGCCGCGTACGTCGTGGTCCGCTCCCGCGCCGGTCGCCCGGCAGCGTCCGCGATCGCCCGCAGCTGCGCCACTGTGCGCGCCGAGCCGTGCTCCGAGCCGGCCATCCGGGAGATCGTCTCCTCCATCAGGGTGCCGCCGAGGTCGTTCGCGCCGCCCCGGAGCATCGCCACCGTGCCCTCGTCACCGAGCTTCACCCAGGAGCACTGGATGTTCGCGATCCGTCCGTGCAGGAGCAGCCGGGCCATCGCGTGCACGACCTGGTTCTCCCGCCGGGTCGGGCCGGGCCGGGCGATGCCGGCCAGGTAGATCGGCGCGTTGTGGTGCACGAACGGCAGCGCCACGAACTCGGTGAAGCCGCCTGTGCGGTCCTGGATGCCGGCCAGCACACGGAGGTGGCCAAGCCAGTGCCGGGGATGGTCGACGTGCCCGTACATCATCGTGGAGCTGGACCGCAGGCCCAGCTCGTGCGCTGTGGTCACCACCTCGACCCAGGTGGCCGCCGGCAGCTTGCCCTTGGTGAGCACCCACCGCACGTCGTCGTCGAGGATCTCCGCGGCGGTGCCGGGGATCGTGTCCAGCCCGGCCTCGCGCACCTGGATGAGCCAGTCCCGGATGCTGACGCCGGCCTTGGCCGCGGCGGTGGCCACCTCCATCGGCGAGAACGCGTGCACGTGCAGGCCCGGCACCCGGCTCTTGACGGCACGGACCAGGTCGGCATAGGCCGAGGCTGGCAGCTTCGGGTCGATCCCGCCCTGCATGCAGACCTCGGTGGCCCCGGCCTGCCACGCCTCCTCCGCCCGCGCCGCGACCTGCTCAAGACTTAGCCGGTACGCGTCCGCGTCCCGCTCCCGCTGCGCGAACGCGCAGAACCGGCAGCCGACGTAGCAGACGTTGGTGAAGTTGATGTTGCGGTTCACCACGTAGGTGACGTCGTCGCCAACCGCGTCCCGGCGGACGTCGTCGGCGAGGCGTACCAGCTCTTGCAGGGCCGCGCCGTCCGCCGCGAACAGCG
Organism: Micromonosporaceae bacterium; assembly: GCA_035649895.1. GTDB lineage: Bacteria > Actinomycetota > Actinomycetes > Mycobacteriales > Micromonosporaceae > DASSUC01. The sequence continues at coordinate 1,758 of DASRIS010000067.1, forward strand.
CCAGGGCGAGCGCCTCGTGGCGCGGCTCCAGCAGCGCCGCCGGGTCGTCCGCGGCCAGCCGCAGCGCCGCCCGGGTGTCCGCGTCGGGCCGGGCCGGGCCGGGCACGTCCAGGGCCACCGCCGCGTGCGCGGCGACCTCGGCCCAGTCGCCGTACACCGAGTCGAAGTCGCCGCGCCGGTCCGCCGACCGGCCCGTGGTGTCGATGGCTGCGTGCAGGTCCACCCGGCCGGTGTCGGCCAGGCCGCCGTCCGGCTCCTGCCACGCCCGCCCGGCCGGCCGGGCGGGCTCGTCGGCGAGCCCGGTCCGCGGGTCGAGCAGCGCGGTGACGTGGGCGGCGAGCCGCGGGTCGAGCCAAGGGTCGCCGCGGCGCACGTACTCGGGGTAGATCGTCAGCCGCTCGCGCAGGGCGAAGCCGGCCCGGGCGGAGAGCTCGGCAAGCTCGGTGACCTGCGGCCAGGGCCGCTCCGGGTTGACGTGGTCCGGGGTCAACGGGGACACCCCGCCCCAGTCGTCGATGCCGGCCCGCAGCAGCAGCGCCACCTCTGCCGGACCCGGCTGGCCGGCGTCGCCCAGCAGGTTGGGCGGCGCCTGTACGCGGGCCCGGGGCCCCAGCACCAGCCGTGCCACGGCCACCGTTGCGGCGAGGTCGACCAGCTCGGCGTCTGGCGCGCCGCGCATAGCCGTGTCGGGCTTGGCGCGGAAGTTCTGGATGATCACTTCCTGGATATGGCCGTACTCGCGGGCGGCCCGCCTGATCGCGAAGAGCGACTCGGCCCGCTCGGCCAGCGTCTCTCCGATGCCGATGAGGATGCCGGTGGTGAACGGCACGCCGACCCGGCCCGCGTCGGCCAGCACTCGCAGCCGGACGGCGGGCTCCTTGTCGGGCGAGCCGTAGTGCGCCCCGCCCGGCTGGGACCACAGCCTGGTCGACGTGGTCTCGAGCATCATGCCCATGCTCGGCGCCACCGGCTTGAGCCGCTGCAGCTCAGCCCAGCTGAGCACGCCCGGGTTGAGGTGCGGCAGCAGGCCGGTCTCCTCCAGCACCGCAATGGCTGCGGCGCGCAGGTAGTCCACTGTGGACTCGTATCCTCGCTCGCTCAGCCAGCGCCGCGCGACCGGCCAGCGCTCCTCCGGACGGTCGCCCAGGGTGAAGAGCGCCTCCTTGCAGCCGAGAGCCGCCCCGTCCCGGGCGATCCGTACCACCTCGTCGCGCTCCAGGAACGGCGCGGCCAGGCGCTGCGGCACCGTGGCGAAGGTGCAGTAGTGGCAGCGGTCCCGGCAGAGCCTGGTCAGCGGGATGAAGACCTTGCGCGAGTACGTGACGACGCCCGGCCGCCCGGCGTCGACGAGACCCGCGTCCCGCACGGCGCCAGCCGCCGCGAGCAGCTCGTCAAGGGCCGGCCCCCGGGCGTGCAGCAGCGTCTCGGCCTCGGTCGCGTCGATCGGCCGGCCGTCGACGGCGCGGTGCAGCGCTCGGCGCAGGCTGGCTTCGGTCGGTTGGGGCGGCTGGCTCGACAGCGCACTCTCCGGCACGCGTGCAGCCTATGCTCTGGAACCACCAGGCGGCAGGTGCTACCTACCGCACAGCCGCCAGGCCTGCTACCTACCCGCACAGGCACCAGGCCCCGGCTGCCGGCCAAGGCACCCGGAGCGGGCCCTGGCCGGCAGCGTCCCTGCTCATTCCGGCCGCCGGCTGGCGCCCACCGACGGCCCGGTACGGCCTACGAGGGGGTACGGCCCACGACGGTGGACAGACCCCACGACGGAGCAGTACGGGCTACGACGGAGCAGTACGGGCTACGACGGCGACCACGGCTGGGTCGGCTCATCCTCGCGCCGGGTGACCGGCCGGATCACCTGGGTGGGCTGGCCTTCGCCGGACTCCGCCTCAGGTGCCGGTGCACCGCCGCTGAGCTGCGTGGTCGCCTCGTCCGCGGACACCTGGCGGCCGTGGAGCTGCGTGGTGGGGTCCTCTGCCGGGGCTGGTCCGGCTCCGGCCGGCGCGTGCATGACGCGGGTCGCCTCGCCTGGCGTGTCGTCACCGCCCTCCGCCACCGATGGCTGGGACGCCGCGTGTCGCGGCGGCGGCTCCGGGCTGGAAGCTGCAGCCAAGGCCGGGCCTGGGGCCGGCTCGGCGGCCGGCGGCTGCGCGACCGGCGGCTGCGCGACCGAGGGCTGCGCGACCGGCGGCTGCGCGGCCGAGGGCTGCGCGGGCGACGGCCGCGCGGGCGCAGGCGCTGCTGGCGCAGACCCCGGAGGCTCGGGCATCGCGTGCCGGGCCGGCTCCGGCCAGCCGGGCGAGACTGGCGAGCCGACCGCCGGCGGGGCGGACGAGACGGGCGACGCCGACGAGAACGGGGAGCCCGAGGCTGACGGGGGCGCCGGGAAGCCGGACAGGGATGGGTAGCCGGATGCCGGGGGCGTAGCCGACGCCGCCGGGTAGCCGGCCCCCGTGCCGTACCCCGGCTGCGGCGCCTGCTGCGGGTACGGCTGGGCGTACTGCTGTTGTTGGTACCCGTGTTGTTGGTACCCGGCCGGGTAGCCGGGCTGCTGACCGTAACCAGGTTGGCCGTAACCAGGTTGGCCCTGCCCCGGCTGGCCGTAGCCGGGCTGGCCGTAGCCCGGGGGCACGTAGCCAGGAGCCCCGTAGCTGGGCTGGCCGTAGCTGGGCTGGGCGTGACCGGGCTGGCCGTACGCCTGCTGCGGGTAGCCGGAGTGGCCGGCCGGCTGGCCGTACACGCCAGGCGGGTTCGGCGCGGGCCGGGGCCGGGAGGTGTGGTAGAGGCCCTGCCAGACCCGGAGCACGACCAGGGCCGCCGCGCCGATGACCGCCAGGTACGCGATCTTCACGATCGCCTCCTCGAGCGCGGCGCGTGCCGAGCCGCCGGTCAGGCCGACCGCGCCGCGGTCGTCGCTCACGTCAGCCGCGAACCCGAGCAGGAAGCCGAAGACGATGCCGAAGAAGATCGCCACGGCGTACTCGACGAGAGCGACCAGCGTGACCAGCCTGGCTCGGCCCACCGGCGGCCGGATGTGGGTGGCGAGCAGGACCGCGGCGAGCGGCAGCAGGATCGTCTCCCAGCTGACGAACGAGCCGAACCGGTCCCCGGCAAAGTCGAGGTACCTGTCTACCGAGGCCCCGTACCCGCCGGGGACCAGCCTGATCACGGCGATGAAGAGCAGCAGGGCGACGGCACCGACCAGAACCAGCGCGACCAGCTCGCGCAACGGCAGGGTGAACCGGCTCGCCTGCTTGTCGTCCGATGCCACGGCCGGTGTCCCGGGGCCTGAGGCGGGGATGCCGGAGCCAGGCGCCGCAGCGCCGAACGAGGCAGGGCCGGGTGGAACGGAGCCGGGTGCCGTCGGGTCGTGCGGCTGGGTGGTCACTGGTCCCCCTCGGAGAGGCGGCGGCGCGCAAAGGTCGCCCGTGAGCATAGCGCCGGCACCCGAGCACACCGGACAGGACGAGGTGCGAGGATGGCGCCCATGCACATCGTCGTACTGGCGGGTGGCATCGGCGGTGCCCGGTTCCTGCTCGGCGTACGGGCGCTCGCCCGCTCGACCGGCGCGGAGGTGACCGCCGTGGTCAACGTCGGCGACGACGTGGTCCTGCATGGCCTGCGGATCTGCCCCGATCTGGACTCCGTGATGTACACGCTGGGCGGCGGGGCCGACGAGGAGCGCGGGTGGGGCCGGGCCGACGAGCGCTGGACCGTCAAGGAGGAGCTGGCCGCGTACGGTGCCGAGCCCACCTGGTTCGGGCTCGGTGACCGGGACGTGGCGACCCACCTGGTGCGTACCACGATGTTGGACGCCGGCCATCCACTCTCGGCGGTGACCGAGGCGCTGTGCGCCCGCTGGCAGCCCGGAGTGCGGCTGCTGCCGGCGACCGACGACCGGGTGGAGACCCACGTGGTGGTGGACGCACCCGGCGAGGGGCGCGGCGAGCAGGCAATCCACTTCCAGGAGTGGTGGATCCGGCACCGGGCCGCGCTGCCCGCGCGGCGCTTCGTCTTCGCCGGTGCCGAACAGGCCAAGCCGGCCGCGGGCGTGCTGGACGCGCTGGCCCGAGCCGACGCGGTCCTGGTGGCGCCGAGCAACCCGGTGGTATCGATCGCCCCGATCCTGGCCGTGTCCGGCCTGCGGGACGCGGTCGCCGCCAGCACCGCTCCGGTGGTCGGGGTCTCCCCGATCATCGGCGGTGCGCCGGTACGCGGGATGGCCGACCGCTGCCTGGCCGCGGTGGGTGTGGAGTGCAGCGCCGCCGGGGTCGGCCGCTTCTACGGCGCGCGCACTGGCGACCGCACGGCCGGCAATGGCGACCGCACGGCCGGCAATGGCGATCGCACGGCAAGCACCGGCGACCGCACGGCCAGCACTGGTGACCGCACGGCAAGCACCGGCGACCGCACGGCAAGCGGTGCCGGCGCGCACACCAGCACTGGCGGCCACAGCAACACGGGCGTCCACAGCAACACCGGCGCCCATGGCAGCGACGACCTGGGCGGCCTGCTGGACGGTTGGCTGGTGGACACCGCGGACGCGCCCGTGTCCATCCCGGGGGTCGAGGTCCACGACGCTCCACTGTGGATGACCGACGAAACGGCGACGGTCGCGATCGTACGCGCCGCCCTGGACCTGGCAGGCCTCCGGCGATGAGCGGGCCTCCGGCGGTAAGCGGGCCCTCGGCGATGAGCGGGCCCTCGGCGATGAGCGGCGGCGGTTTGCAGGTCCTCCCGGTACGCGGGATCGGTGAGGTGCGGCCCGGCGACGACATCGGCGGGCTCATCGCCGCGGCGGCGCCGTGGCTCGCCGACGGCGACGTGCTCGTGGTGACCAGCAAGATCGTCGCGAAGGCGGAGGGACGGCTGGCCGAGGTGCCGGCCGGCGGCCCGGAACGGGAGGCCGCGCGGGAGAAGATCCTGGCGGCGGAGACCGCCCGGGTCGTGGCCAGGCGCGGGGCGACCGAGATCGTGCAGACGCACCACGGCTTCGTCATGGCCTCGGCCGGCATAGACGCCTCCAATGTCGACCGGGACCAGCTGGTGCTGCTACCGAGCGACCCGGACGGCGCCGCCCGGTCGCTGCGTGCGGCGCTGCGTGCCCGGCTCGGCGTCGACGTGGCGGTGATCGTCAGCGACACCACCGGGCGGCCATGGCGGCTGGGTCTGGTCGATGTCGCGCTGGGCGCGGCCGGCGTCGAGGTGCTGCGCGACTACCGGGGCGAGCACGACGCGCACGGCAACGAGCTGCACATCACCCAGATGGCCGTGGCTGACGAGCTGGCCAGCGCGGCGGAGCTGGTGAAGAACAAGTACGACCAGGTGCCGGTCACCGTCGTCCGTGGCTTCCCCGGGGTGTCCACGCAGGACGGTCCGGGCGCGGTGTCCCTGCTGCGCCCGGCGGACGAGGACCTGTTCTCGCTCGGCACCGCCGAGGCGACCGCGCTGGGGCTGCGTACCGCGGCGCTGCTGCCGGAGCCACCGGCGTTCGGCCCGGGCCGGCTGCCGGCGGGGGCGCTGGAGCAGGCGACCGCCGCGGTGGCCGGGGTGACCGCGCCCGGCACGGTCCTCACCCCCATCAGCCCCTCAGCGGTACGGGTACCCGCCGGCACCGTCGCCGTACTCGCCGGTTGCCTTGACGGTGAGTGGACCCCGGCGGCGCTGGCCGCGCTCGGGGCGGATGTGCAGCGCCTACGGGCGGCGCTGGCCGCGGAGGGTGTGGCGAGCGCGTGGCTCCCCGCAGACGGTGTCACCGCAGGCGGGCGGCGGGCGGTCTGCGTCCTCGCCGTCGGTCCGCAGCCGGACCTCGCTGGCCAGCCACGCCGGCCTGCGAGCTAGGCCAGCCTGCGAACCGGGCCGACCTACAAACCCGGCCAGCCTACGAACGGAGCGCCCAGCTCAGCCCCGCCCATCCGGGCCGCCGGCCGCCTCGGCCCCGAGCGCCAACGCCTCGGCGAGCACCCGGTCCGGGTCGTCCCGCTGCATCGAGTGGGTGGCTCCGGCCACCGCCTCGTAGCGCAGCATCGGGTTGCGGGCGGTCAGCATCGCCCCCAGCTCGGGCGGGAACGCCGGGGAGAGGTGGGGGTCCGCGCCGAGGACCAGAACCGGTATGGCCAGCCCCGCCACCTCGTCCCGCAGGTCCCAATGCGGGTTGTCCCGGAAGGTGCGCTCCACCACGTACCGCGTGGCCGACGCGTGGGCCCGCTCCCGCCGCACGATGTCCTCCGGATGCCAGCGCGGGTCGGCCTCGACCGTGGCGGCCGGGTCATCCGGCGTGTCGAACCTCGCCGTCTGCGCGATGACCACGAACTCGTGGTGCTCCGGCGGGATGTAGAGCGCCGGGTCCACCAGCAGCAGCCGGCGGGCGGTGTTCGGGTGCTCGTGCGCGAGCAGCACGGCGACCGCCCCGCCCAGCGAGTGCCCCACGAGCAGGTCCCACCCCCGGCCCAGCGCCGTCAGGTCGCTGACATAGTCGGACAGCCGGTACCGCAGGGTTGCCGGTGCTACCCCATGCCCGCGCAGGTCCGGCGCCTCCACCCGCCAACCGTGCGCGGCCAGGCCGCTCGCGACCTGCCACCACGTCGAGGCCGCCGACCCGACCCCGTGCAGCAGCAGCGCCCGGCGCGCGGCCGAGCGGGACCCCCAGCCGAGCACCGGCAGGTCGACGGGGAACGAGTGGTCCATAAGCGCCGACGGTACCGGGCCCGTTTGCTCAGCCCGCCTCGCTGTGGTCGGATCGACAGGCCGGGATGGCGACAGGCCAGCACCGGCGTACCAGGTCCTACCGGCGGCCGGGAGGCGCGATGAGCCAGGCCGGTGACCGTCCCCGCGACCGAGACAGCCGCGACCGAGACAGCCGCGACCGGGACAGCCGCGACCGGGACGGTGCAGGCCGTCCCCGCGACCGGGACAGCGCAGGGCGGCCGCGCGACCGGGACAGCGCGGGGCGCGCCCGCAACGCGCGGCCCCGCGACGCGCTGGGCCGGCCCCTGCCCCGCGGCGTACCCGGAGTCCAAGGGATCCCCGACGACCTCGCGCTGTCCCCCGGCGAGTCGCTCGCCCAGGCGCAGCGGCTGCTCGACGCGGGCCGGGCCTTCCACGCGCACGAGGTGCTGGAGAGCGCGTGGAAGGCGGCCGGCGACTCCGAACGCGAGCTGTGGCGCGGCCTGGCTCAGCTCGCCGTCGGCGTCACCCACGCCCAGCGCGGCAACGCCACCGGAGCGGTACGACTGCTGCGCCGGGCTGCGGACCGCATCGCGGCCTATGCCGACGACCCGCCGCACGGGGTGGACGTGGCGGGCCTGGTCGCCTGGGCCGGTGCCTTGACCGGTCGGATCGCGCACGGCAGCCTGGCGACCATCACTCAAAGTGACCTCATTCCGCACCTGCGCCCCGGCCCGTCGCGCTGACCCAGCCGCCCTAGCCTCCAAGGGCCCGCCCTCTACGGCCCCACGCTGGGCTTATGCGTAACTCTCGCGTCAGCCCTCGCCACCAGTTCGAATCTTGACCCGCGACTCAGCGTCATGTTGCGACGCTCGTGCGGGGTCGCCGCCCCGCCGGCCGCGACGCGGCCGAACAAGGGGGAACTATGTAAACTGGGGGAAATATGCGCAAAGCCCTTGTGGCCCTGGCGCTGATGCTGGGTGTGCTACTCGCGGGGTCACCCGCGAAGGCGATCACCGGCAACTTCGTGCCCGACTACGAGCACGAGTACGTCGGCCTGGTTGTCTTCTACGACGCCGAGGGCGAGTTCATCTGGCGCTGCTCGGGCAGCCTGCTCACCGACACGGTCTTCCTCACCGCCGGCCACTGTGCCGACGTCGAGGAGGGTGCGGTCACCGCCCGGGTCTACTTCGAGCAGGACGCCGGCGCCAACTACGACCCGGCGCTCGGCTACGACCCGGTGAGCGGGTACCCGGAGACCGGCGGCATCACCGCCAGCACGCTCTACGACTACGGCTTCGATGACTTCGCCGGCTTCCCGAACACCTCCGACGTGGGCCTGGTCATCCTGGACGCACCGGTCCAGACGGTCTACCCGGAGATCGACACCTACGCCTCCCTGGCCGCCCCGGGCACGCTCGACGCCTACGGCACCGGGCAGGACGCGGTGGTCACCGTCAGCGGCTACGGGCTCAGCTTCACCAACCCGGCGAAGACCGAGTCCTACCGCAGCCGGCTGATGGCGACCACGTTCATCACCAACCTGGTCAGCAACAACACCGGCGGGTTCAACCTGCAGCTGGCGAGCAACCCCGGTGGCGGGCGTGGCGGCACCTGCTTCGGTGACTCCGGCGGCCCGGTGCTGCTGGGCGACACCGACGTCATCGTCGGCGTCAACTCGTTCGTCCTCGGCGTGGGCATGACCTGCAGCGGGACCTCGTTCGCGTACCGCACCGACCTGGTGGCGGTCATCGAGTGGATCCTCGAGCACGCGGGCGACGAGGCCGACGAGATCAACATCGTGACGATCTAGGCACGCGTACGTAGCACAGGCGCGGGGGCCAGCCGCGGTCCCGGGTGACCGGGACCGCGGCACTGGCCCCCGCTACCGTGACCGGCGTGACCGACGCCCTCCACGCCGACCACGCTCACCACGCTGGCGACCGCCACGCCGACGACGACCGCCATGCCGATGGCGGCCACCACGCCGACGACGACCATGCCGATGGCGCCCTCCACGCCGACGCGGTGCGGGTCCTCTCCTCCTGGCCGCCGCCTGACGCGGCCGCCTCCTGGGTACGGGACGAGATGCTCGCCCTGCTTGGTAACGGTCCCCGGGTGCTGCGCCGGGACGGGTCGCCGGACCACTTCACCGCCAGCACGCTGGTGCTGGACGCGAGCCTGGACCGGGTGCTGCTCTGCCTGCACCGGCGGGTGCAGCGGTGGGTGCAGCTCGGCGGGCACTGCGAGCCCACTGACACGACGCTGGCACAGGCTGCGCTGCGGGAGGCGACCGAGGAGTCCGGCATCGCCGGGCTGCACCTGCTCCCCGAGCCGATCGGCGTGGACATCCACCCGGTGCACTGCTCCGCAGGCCCGTCCCGCCACTTCGACGTGCGCTACGTGGCGGTGGCCCCGCCAGGAGCCCAGCCCGCGATCAGCGCCGAGTCCGCCGCGCTGGACTGGTTCGACCGGGACGACCTGCCGCAGCCGCTGGCGCACGCCACCGCCATCCTGGTGGCGCCCGCCCTGGCCGCCGTCACACGTACGCCGATCCGCCCTGCTCCTTGAGCTCGTCCACGATCTTCTTGACGTCCTGGGCGCGGTCCCGCGAGCAGACCAGCACCGCGTCGTGGGTGTCCACGACCACCAGGTCGGTCACGCCCAGCGCCGCCACCAGCCGCCCGGAGTGCGGCACCAGGACCACCCGCTCCGCGTCGAGCAGCAGCACCCCCGGCTTCTCCCCCGCCCCGGCCGTGCTGACCACGACGTTGCCAACCGCGTCGGCGGGCAGCACATCGCCGAGCGTGTGGAAGTCGCCAATGTCGTTCCAGCCGAAGTCGCCGGCGACCGTGCCGACCATGCCGGCCGCGGCGGCCCCCTCCATCACCGCGTAGTCGACCGAGATCTTCTCCAGCGTCGGCCACACCTCGCCGAGCACCGCCTCCTGCTCCGGGCTGTCCCAGGCCCGTACGATCCGGTCCAGGCCGGACGCGAGGGCCGGCTTCTGCCGGGCCAGCTCGCGCAGGAAGACGTCGACCCGCCACACGAACATGCTGGCGTTCCAGAGATAGCGTCCAGAGTCCACATAGGAGCGCGCGACGTCCGCCTCCGGCTTCTCGGTGAACTCCTCCACCAGCCGCGCCGTACCCCCACCCACTGGCGCACCGCACCGCAGGTAGCCGTACCCGGTCTCGGGGTGGGTGGGGGTGATCCCGACGGTCATCAGCCGACCCTCCCGCGCGCCGGCCACAGCCTGGTGGAGCACGTCAACGAAGCGGTCGCCGTCGTCGACCAGATGGTCGGCGGCGAAGGAGCCCATCACCGCCTCCGGGTCGCGCCGGGCGATCACCGCAGCGGCCAGCCCGATCGCCGCGCAGGAGTCGCGCGGGGCCGGCTCCACCAGGATGTTGTCCTCGGGCAGGTCGGGCAGCTGCCGGGCGACCGCAGCGGCGTGCGCGACGCCGGTCACCACGTAGGTGCGGTCGGCGGGCGCCAGCGGGGCCAGCCGCCGCACGGTGGCCTGCAGCAGCGAGTCGGTGGAGCCGGTCAGCGCGTGCAGGAACTTGGGATGACCAGCGCGGGACAGCGGCCACAGCCGGGTGCCGCTGCCACCCGCCGGAATGACGGCGTAGAGCATTGCACCATCATGCCCGTTGCGTCCGGACCGCCTGCCGCCACGCCCGGCCAAGACACCTGACCAGCTAAGCGCCAGGCCGGAAGCTTGTCCGTGACCTCTGGGGCCAAGGATGCCTGGTGCCGTTGTCTGTTTGGGTTGCTGTCAGCGTCGGGGCCAGTAGCGGTTCCGGCGGGGTCGTTGGGTGGGGTCGACCCAGGTGGGTGGGGTGAACTCGGGTCGTCCGTCGGGTGCGATGTGGACGCTCCACCCGCCGTGGTGGAGCAGGCGGTGGTGGAAGCTGCAGATCAGCACGACATTGCTGAGGCAGGTCGGGCCGCCGTCGACCCAGGACTTCACGTGATGGCCCTGGCACCACCTGGCCGGTCGGTCGCATCCGGGAAAGGCGCAGCCGCCGTCGCGGAGCACCAGGGCGCGGCGCAGGGCGCCGGTGACCAGCCGCCGCTGCCGGCCCAGGTCCAGCGGCTGCCCGGCCCC
>DASRIS010000068.1:0-30654 GCA_035649895.1 Micromonosporaceae bacterium
CGCCGGGCGTACGAAGTAGCCGAGGTCCAGCCGGCGTATCTCCGTGTCCATCTCACTCTCCAGGGTCCGGGCCGGTGGCTTCGCTCTCCGGGTCCCGGCCGGTGCCGGCGGCCTCACCCTCCGAGTCCCTGCCAGGGCCGGCGGCACGCTGGCCCAGCAGCTCCCGTACTGCGCCGGCGGCGGCGCGGAAGGCCTCGGCCCGTGGAGAGCTGGGCCGGGCAGCCACGACCGGCGCGGTCTCCTCCGTCGCGCCGTCGGGCGCCTCCAGCGGGACCGCGGCGAGCCGGGCCACCCCGGCGGACCAGATCGACCGCTGCGGCGCCACCGGCGCGAAGACCTCGATCCGGGTACGGCAGCACGGGCAGGTCAGCCAGCTCATGTTCTCCACCGCGCCGAGCACCGGGATGCGGGCCTGCTCCAGCATGGTCAGCACCCGCCGGGTGTCCAGGTGGGCCACGTCCTGCGGGGTCACCACCAGCACCGCCGAGGCGGCTGGCAGCAGCCGGACGATGGCCTGGGTGATGTCGGAGGTACCCGGCGGCAGGTCGACCAGCAGGTAGTCCAGCTCGCCCCACGTGGTGGACCAGACCAGCTGGTTGAGCAGCGCCTGCACCAGGTCGGCGGTCCAGGCGATGGACTGGTCCTCGCCGAAGAGGAACCCGGTCGACATGAGCTGTACCCCGTACCGCTCGACCGGCTCCAGCGGGGTCCTGCCGAGCCCGCCCCGCCGCGCCAGCACCCACTGGGTGGTGGCGACCCGGCGGGCCAGCCCAACCATCAGCGGGATGTCCGGAGCGTGCACGTCTGCGTCGAGCAGCCCGACCCGGCTTCCCTCGGCGGCGAGCGCGACGGCCAGGTTGAGCGCCACTGTGGACTTGCCGACGCCACCCTTGCCGCTGCAGACCGCTATAACGGCACTGGCCGGAGGCGGCGGAAGCGCGGCCGCCGGATCCGCACCAGGTGGGTGCACGCCAGGCGGGTACGCGCCAGGCGGCGGCACCGGCCATGGCGATGTGGCCTGCCATGGCCGCCTCGGGCGCGGATCGGTCATCGGTGCCCCCTTCCGTCTTCCGCCATAGACGATCGGTGCCAGCAGCCGACCTGGCAAGGGCCAACGCACAGGTACGACGCGCAGATAAGCGGCCAGTGCGCTCCCGGCGACGTACCTTGGTCGGCAGGCATCTGGACCCTGCCGGCCGGGCCGGGCGCGGCGGTCCGGCCTGGTCCGGGTTCGATCCTGGCACGGAGGTGTGACATGACCGACCGGCGCGACCTCGATCTGGCGGCGGAGCTCGACCGGCAGGTCGAGAACCTGGTGACGAAGGGCTACCCGGAGCTGGCGGGAGCTGGGGTGGCAGCCTTCCGGCACCGGCTCGCCCCGCTCAAGGAGCAGCTTGCCCACCTGAGCCCGTCGCGCGAGCCGGGACGGGTGCCGTTCGTCATCGTCGTCAAGACCGACGTCGTGCCCGCGGACCGGGCAGTGCGGCTGGTCGAGCTGCGCGGCAAGGAGGGCTTCACCGAGATGGAAGCCGACGACCTGCGGCGCTTCGCCACGGTCGAGGACGTGGAGCTCCCGCCCGGGTCCGAGTACCTGCTCACTGACGTCGACGCCGGTCGGGGCACCCGCAACGTCACGCCGGACGAGGCCCGCAAGGTGATCGCCGCGGAGGGCCGGTCGCCGTTGACGATCGCCGAAGGGGTCGCGCTGGTCACGCACTACCCGGAGATCCTCAGGACCGAGACCTGCTTCTCGATGCTGGCCAGCCGGTGCGGCGACCGCCGGGTGACCGCGATGTGGGTCAGCGCCGGGCGGCCGCGGCTGGGCTGGTGCTGGGCCGGCAACCCGCACACGTGGCTCGGTTCGGCGTCGTGCTCTGCCAGACGAGCTGCGTCGTTTAACCTATGACCAGGCCACGCCAGAGCAGGTCGCCAGGACGCGGCTTTCTGTGCTAGAACGCGCGGACCACGGTGATGGTCACGTTGGAGCAGGCGTTGGACCAGCTGACCAGGGCGTTGCGCTCGGTGGTGTCCACGCTCAGCCGCCAGCGCAGCTTCACCGCCACCCACTCGTTGATGTAGCGGCACCGGGCCGAGCTGTACGGCGGCATCCAGCTGCCCGGGTCCCGGTCGCCCTTGGCCTGGTTCACGTCGTCGGTGACGGCGACCAGCGTGCGGTAGTCGCCGAGGTCGTTGGCGAAGCTGCGGCGCAGGGTGGTGCTCCAGTGCCGGGCTCCCGAGTCCCACGCCTCGGCCAGCGCCACCATGTGGTCGATGTCCAGGTCTGACGGGTTGGTCCAGCTGACGTTGTCGTAGTACGAGTACCAGCGCCCGCCGGAGAGGAAGCAGCCTGCCCCGACGCTGGGCGCCGTGGTGGCCTCGGCGATGAGCACCTCGTAGCGGGTGTTGCAACCGTCGCCGTCAGCGTCGATCCAGTGCGGGAAGAGAGATCGGTCATAGCCGGTGCGCACCTCGGTCGCGACCGGAAGGTCGTAGACCGCGGTACGCAGCGGCGCCGAGTAGGTCTCGGCCCAGGCAGGGGTGGCCAGCAGGGTGCTGCCGGTGACCGCGGCGAGCAGGGTCACCGCCCAGCGAAGGGTCCAGCGCATGGCGGGCTCCAGTTCCACTCGAGAAATGCTCGTATCTAGATATAGACATGAGTAGAAGCATGACCACAATCGGCTAAGCCGCGTTTCCTGCTCCTCCGCAGGGGGAATCCGGTCCCGCGTGAACCCGTTCGAGGATCCCGCCCGGTCCGGCCGCCGCCCCGGCCCGGACAAGCCCGGCCCGGGCCGGCTCGGCCCAGACCATCTCGGACCAGACCGGCCCGGACCAGACCGGCTCGGACCAGCAGGCCGGGTCGAGCCCGATGAGCCGACGCGCCCGATCCGGCCGGGCGCCGCGTCACCCCGCCCCCCAGGACAGCGCCCTACAGGAGATGCTCAGGGCGTGCCGAAGGAGGGCGAGGGGAAGGCGGCCAACCGGACCCGGATCATCGCGGCCACCGCAGCGGTGACCCTGCTGCTCTCCGGCACCGGGCTCGCCCTCGGCACGTACTACGTGGACAGCGTGCCCACCCCCGCGCAGCTTGAGCTGCCGGAGTCCACCACCGTCTACTACGCCGACGGCAAGACCCCGATGGCCAAGCTCGGCACGGAGAACCGCACGATCCTCGCCTTCGACGAGATGAACGACGCGGTCAAGCAGAGCATCGTCGCCGCCGAGGACCAGACCTTCTGGACCAACGAGGGCGTCGACTTCGGCAGCGTGCTGCGCGCGGCCAAGAACAACGTCACCGGCGGCCAGACCCAGGGCGCGTCGACAATCACGCAGCAGTACGCCCGTATCGCCGCGGACCTGCAGGGGGTGACCTACTCCCGCAAGCTGCGGGAGGCGGTCATGGCGTGGAAGCTCGACGACGAGTACCCCAAGGAGCAGATCCTCGAGTTCTACCTGAACACGGTCCCCTTCGGGCGCGGCGCGTACGGCATCGAGGCGGCCGCGCAGTCCTTCTTCGGCAAGACCGCCAACCGCAACGCCCCACCCAACGCGCAGGTCACCGTCGCCGAGGCGATGGTCCTGGCGGCCATGGTCAAGCAGCCCGAGCCGGACCCGAACGACCCGGAAGGGCACCCCGGGTACGACCCGACCCGCAACGCGGTCGCCCGCGAGAACTCGGTCGCCCGCTGGAACTATGTACGGGACGGCATGGTGACCCTCGGCTACCTGACCCGGGAGCAGGCCGACCAGCTGCGCTACCCGGACACGGTGAAGAAGTTCGACGCTGGCGCCCATCAGTCCGGCCTTGACCTGCCCACCGGGCTCGTCGTCAGCCACGTGCTCAGTGAGCTGCGGCAGACCGACGCGTTCCGCGACAAGCCGGCGGACTACATCCGCAACGGCGGGTTCCGGATCATCACCACCATCGACAAGCGCGTGCAGGAGGCCGCGGAGGCCGCCGCCGACATCCGCCGGCCGACCGCACCCGAGGTGGTACGCGGGCAGCCCAAGAACTGGCAGGCCGCCCTGGTGGCCATCGAGCCCGGCACCGGGCGGGTGCTCGGCTACTACGGCGGCAGCAACGGCGCCGGCGCCGACTATGCAGGCTGGTACTACGACGAAGCCGGCAAGCCGGCAGGTTTCGGGCAGCACCCGCCGGGGTCGTCGTTCAAGGTCTACGACCTCGCCGAGGCGCTGCGCCAGAAGATATCGGTGAAGTCCCGCTGGGACTCGCCAGCGACCAAGGAGTTCCCGGACAGCGGGCGGACCAAGGGCTCAGCTGCCGGGCCTATCCGCAACGTGAGCAGCGCCGAGTGCCAGCCCGACTGCACCCTCTGGGAGGCGACCGTCGCCTCGCTCAACGTGACCTTCTTCGGCCTCACCGAGGAGCTGGGCCCGGCGAACGTCATCGACATGGCGACCAGGGCCGGCATCGACTCGATGTGGGCCAACGTCAAGGGCCAGCCGCACCCGGTCCGCGTCGAGCTGCGCGGCAAGCCGGGTGAGGAGGTGGCTCGGCACTTCTCCACCGAGGTCGGCATCGGCCAGTACGGCGTCACGGTCCTCGACCACGCCAACGGGATGGCCACCTTCGCCGCCGGCGGCAAGCGGGCCGACGCCCACTTCGTACGCTCGGTGACCCGCGACGGCGAGGAGGTCTACGCCGAGCAGCTCGCCCAGGCCGACATCGGCCTCGACCAGGAGAGGATCAACCAGCTCAACTGGACCCTGTCCAAGGTGGAGGCGGCCAAGCTGGACAACGGCTGGGACTCGGCCGGCAAGACCGGCACCTGGCAGCTGGGCAACAGCACCAACCAGAACGCGCACACCTGGATGGTCGGCTACACCAGAGCGCTGGCTGCGGCCGTCTGGCTGGGCACCACCGACGGCAAGGCGCTACGTACCAGGAACGGCTCGACCGAGGTCTTCGGGTCCAGCTATCCGGGCCCGATCTGGCGGCAGTTCATGGCCACGGCAACCGCAGCGCTCAAGCTGGACAAGGAGAAGTTCCGGTTCGGCGAGCCGAAGTTCCCGGACGAGGCACCGTCGCCGGGGACCAACGGCACCACCGCTCCACCACCGTCGCCTACCCGGTCTTCGCAGCAGCCGCAGCCAGGCCCCAGCCCGACCTGCCCGCGGCAGGGCTGCCCCAAGCCGGAGCCGACGCCGAAGCCCACAGTCGTGCCCAGCCCGACTGCGGCGCCCTCCCCGACAGCGCGGCGCGGCCGGCGCCGGGCCGGCACTCCGCTCCTCCCGTAGGCCGTCGGGCGCCCAGCCGGTGGCCAGGGAGGGCGTGCGGGGGTCGTCGCCGGCCACCCCGCACGCGCCTCCCGCGCGACTTTCGTCAAGGTTGACGGGTCGGCGCCCGGCCGAGGGGCGCGTCAACGAGGTCGCCCGGGGTGGGGAGGTCGGCGGGTCACTCGCGCTTCTCGACCTCGCCGCGGACCGTCACGAAGTCGGCCTTGATCTGGTCGACCTGCTTGAAGTAGAACGCGATCACGCCGAGGCTGCCGTTGTCGGCCCAGACGCACATGGCCACCGGCACCTCCTCGGCAGTGCCGTCGGCGCACTTGGCGTGACCACCCAGGGGCCCGGCGTCCACCTCCGTCGGGGTGCTCATCTTCAGGTCACTGGACCCCATCTCGCGGAACGCGTCGTCCAGCTGGGTCTCCGGGTTCCGGACCAGCCCGGACGCGGCGGCAACCATGATCAGGTCCTGCTTGGCCGGGTCGCCGTAGAAGGCGCCGACCGCACCGGTCTCGTTGGAGATGTCCTTCCTCATGTCCGCGACCATCCCGTCCGCGACCCGGACGAGCTCGGGATCGGTGATCTTCTTACGACCGGCCAGGGTCTCCGGCGCCTCGACGCGGGTTTTGGCCGCGTCAACGACCCCCTCAACGTCGTCCTTCAGCGCAAAGTACGCGACAGCGGCACTTCCTCCACAGAGCACCAGCAGCGCGGCGAGGACGATGAGGACAATCCTGCCGGCGCGGGACTTCTTCACCGGCGGCGGCGCTGGTGGGCCCCACTGCTCGGGCTGCGGGTACGGCTGCTGGTACCCCGGCTGCTGTGGGTGCCCATGCTGCTGCTGTGGCGGATATCCCGGCTGCGGTGGCGGATACCCCGGCTGCTGTGACGGATATCCCGGCTGCTGCGGATAGTAGGGCTGCTCAGGGGGCTGCGACATCACTTCTCCATGGGTATCGGCACAGGTAACGGCCGATGGTATCGAGCCGCGGTCGCTGGCGGCTGACCACCACAAGAAAGCGATGCGCGGCCGAGACTCGTAGGGCGGGACCGACCTGGTGCTCCACCAAGGCCACCATTAGTTCCGGAGGACCGCTGGTGTCTATTTGTTTGGGCGGCTGTGATATAGTTATTTTCTATTCATAAGGTCGGCTTCTACACAAGGCCAACAGATTCCCTATGGGGAGGAGGTCACGAGTGGGTCCACCGCGAGAAACGATCGGTGCAGCCCGTGATCGTTACAGAAGGTCTACTTTTGTTGCGCTCGCCAAAGTTCTACGCGCAGTCTTTGCGCCACTGCTCGTTGGTGGGATCGCGGTGGCCTTCTCACTGCTTGGTACCTATGCCTCCGGAGGACGCCTATGGCTTCTGCCGGGCTTGTTCTGTGTCGTCGCTGTCCTTGTGGTGGAGTACCGCAGGCGGCTCCCTGGCGCCCAGGCTGTCTGGCTGCCGCTGTACACGCTGGTCGGAGTCCTATTTATTCCAATGGCCACTGAAGTGTGGGTGCTGGAGGGGCGTGGCATCGAAGCTGCCTGCACTGTAACGGATATCAGGTACACGTCACCCAGGCTCGTCGAAAATGTGATGGGCTACAGCTATGACTATTCTTTGGCGTGCCCTGGCGGCCACACCACCGCCATAGGCCTCGACACCAGGCCCAAGGAGGTTGGCGAGTCGCTTCAGGTGGCGTACGACCCCGACAAACGCGTGAGCTCCATGCGCGCAGAAGACGTACACGACCACGGGCACGCCTGGGTCGCCGGTCTCGCGCTGGCGGGCTCGGTTGTCCTGCGCCTGCGCTACGCGTCCCGGTGACGAGCGTCGGACCTCGGCTACGGCCTGCCTCGGACCATGCCGTGGAAGCCCACCGCCGTGTCGGCAGGGCGCTTGGCTGCCGGCCTGCGGGCGGCTGGCGCGCGGCCGCGGCCGCTAGATCCGGCCGCGGAGCGGCCCGGGCTGCCCGTACGGGGCGGGGTAATGGGTGCCGGGCGGGATGCCGTACCCGTCGGCGGGTGGGACCGGGGCGGCGCGCGGCCGGGGCGGCGGAGGCCCGGGGTGCCTGGGCTGGCCCCCGACCGGCCGCAGCCGCGCGGCGCGCGCCCGGAACTGGGCCGACGCCTCGGCGTCGCGGGCCAGGGCCGCCACCGAGCCGGTACGGGCGATGCGGTGCCAGCCGAGCCGGCTGCCCATCAGGGCGGTGACCACGGACTGCAGCACCACGAGGTACATCAGCTGGCGGTAGACCACCTGCTGTAGCGGGAACGTCCACAGTGGGCGTAGCCGCTCCTTGTCCAGCCGCAGCGCGTAGGCGGCAGTCGCCATCTGCACGCCGAGCAGCACGGCCCACACCCCGGCGAGCTGGTACCAGGCCAGGAAGACCAGCCCGTAGATGGCGAACACGTCGACGGCCGGCGCCGCGAGCGGCAGGGCGACCTGGAACACGCCGAGGTACGCCAGCCCCCGCCGGCCCAGCTTGCCGGCTGGCCCCCGCTGCACCAGCGCGCGCCGGTGCTTCCACATCGCCTGCATGGTGCCGTAGCACCAGCGGTACCGCTGGCGCCACAGCTGCCGCAGCGAGGCTGGGGCCTCGGTCCAGGCGAGCGCGGTCTCCTCGTACACCACCTTCCAGCCGGCGCGGATCACCGCCATGGTGAGGTCGGTGTCCTCGGCGAGCGTGGCCGACGAGACACCGCCTACCTCGACGAGCACGTCCCGGCGGAACGCGCCGATGGCACCGGGCACCGTCGGCATGCACTCGGCCACGTCGAACATGCGCCGGTCCAGGTTGAACCCGATGACGTACTCCAGGTGCTGCCACTTGCCGAGCAGCCTGCGCCGGTTGGCGACCTTGGTGTTTCCGGAGATCGCACCGACCTTCGGGCGGGCGAACGGTTGGACCAGGCGACCCACCGCATCCGGCGCGAAGACCGTGTCGCCGTCCACGAGCACGATCAGGTCGTAGGCGGCGTGCGCGATGCCGGTGTTGAGGGCGGCCGGCTTGCCCGCGTTGGGCTGGCGGATCACCCGTACCTCGGGTAGCGCCAGGTCCCACACGATCTGGGCGGTGTTGTCGGTCGAGCCGTCGTCGACGACGATGACCTCGAGCTGCGGGTAGTCGTTGTGCACCAGCGAGCGCACCGTGGCGGCGATGTTGGCCGCCTCGTTGTAGGCCGGGACAACGATGGACACCGGCCCCATGTAGCGAAGCCGCTGCCTGCCTCGGCGCCGGATCTGGCGCACGTGCAGGCCTGCGGTGACCAGCTGGACGAGCAGCCGCAGCAGCAGCAGGCCGAGCGCGATCCCGAAGAACACACCGAGCGCATCCCCGAGCCACGCCGCCCCCAGCTGGGCGTAGCGCAGCGCCTCACCGCGTAGCTGGGCGGTCTGTGTCGCGGGAAGGGTGGAGTCGGGCACGCCGAGCGCGGCCGAGACGGTGGGGAACTGGTACCCCTGCACGACCAGCTCGCCGAGCAGGCGGTCCAGCGCGGCCAGCGTCTGCCGCCGGTCCCCGCCCCCGTCGTGCAGCAGCACGACCGCGCCCTCACCGGGCGGCAGCGGGGTGGCGGCGCGGACGATCGCCTCGACGCCGGGGCGCTGCCAGTCCTTGGTGTCACGGTCGGTGAGGACCGCGACGTGCCCCTCTGCTGCGGCGGCACGCAGCACGGCGAGGTCGGCCGGGGTGATGGCGTTGGGCTCGGAGGAGAACGGCGGCCGGAACAGCGTGACCTGGCGCCCGGTGGCGCCGGCGATGGCGTTGCGGGTCAGGGTCAGCTCCAGCTCGCGCCGCCATGCGGGCGCGCCGGCCAGGTCGGCGTGGGTGAACGTGTGCGAGCCCAGCTCGTGCCCTTCGGCCAGGATCCGGCGGGTCAGCTCGGGGTGGTCGTTGACCTTCGCGCCCACCACGAAGAAGGTCCCGTGCGCCCCGTGCTTGCGCAGCACGTCCAGGACCCGTGGGGTCCAGACCGGGTCCGGGCCGTCGTCGAAGGTGAGCGCGATGGTGTGGCTGGGCATGCGCCGGGTCTGCGGCTGGGCTCCGTCCAGGCGCAGCACCGGGCCGCCTTCGCTCACCTGGGGTGGTACGGGCGGCAGCCCGGCCGCCTTGCCGGTGCTCCCGGACGGGCGCCCGGACCCGCCGACGATCCCGTGCACGTACCCGTCCAGGCACAGCGCGCCGAACAGGACGACCATCGCGAGCAGCAGCAGCACCCAGTGCGCACGCGGCGTGCGCCGGTTCTTGTGCAGGGACACCGGCCGCTAACCGGGCTTTCCGGGCGACTTGCTGGGCCGTCCGCCCGGGTCGCGGCGGTGGTCGCCGCCCTGGCCCGGAGCCGCCGGGGACTGCTGTGACGGCGGCGGCGCGGTGGTCGTACCCGGGTTGGGCGCCGTGCCATCCGGGCTGGCGGCGTCGGTGGGCAGCGGGGTCGCGGCCCCATCGCCGGGGCGTGCCCCGGCGTCCGGCCAGCCCGGGATAGCCACCGGTCCGCTGGAGAAGAGGCCCGCGACCAGGATGCTCAGGCTCGCCATCAGAAGTACGCCGAGCCCGGCGCCGACGAGGGTGACCAGGCGGCGTCGCCGGCCAGACCGATCGACGAATACCGCCCCGGCCAGACTGCGCGCTGACCGCCGCCGGAGCTCTGGAGCCATGCCGTCCTTCGACATGCCGTGCCGAGCACGCCCTTTTGTCACGCCGCGACACGTTACCGAACGGGCGGGGTCGTACGCATCCCCGCATGTGCGACGAACAAACTGGAGGTCGTGACCAGCTCAACCAGGGTGCGTACGCCGAAGCCGGTGGCACCGGCCGACCACTCTGCGTCATCGTCGTCGGTGAAAGCAGGGCCCGCGATGTCCAGGTGCGCCCACGGGATGCTCTCCGGCACGAACTCGTTGAGGAACAGCGCCGCCAGGCTGGACTGGCCGTAGCGGTTGCCGGTCGCGTTGACCAGGTCGGCGATCTTCGAGTCCAGCTGGGAGCGGGGCACCCCGTCCAGCGGCAGCGGCCAGACCAGCTCCCCCGCGCGTGCGGCCGCCGCCTGCACGTGCGCGAGCCAGTCCGGGTCGTTGCCGGCGAGGCCGGCGTATCGCCGGCCGACCGCCATCGGCACGGTGTCGGTGAGCGTGGCGATGTCCACGATCCGGTCGGGCGCCTCCTCCGCGGCCAGTGCGAGCGCGTCGGCCAGGATGAGCCGCCCCTCGGCGTCGGCGTTGCGCACCTCGACCGTCACCCCGCAGCGGGTACGCAGGACGTCACCGAGCCGGGTGGCGTCGCCGCCCGGCATGTTGTCCGTCAACGGCAGCCAGCCCACCACCCGGTGGGGACAGCCCAGGCCGGGCAGGGCACACAGGGTGGCGAGCACGGCCGCGGCCCCGGCCATGTCGATCTTCATGTCCACCATCATCTGGTTCGGCTTGAGGGTCAGCCCGCCCGAGTCGAAGGTGACGCCCTTGCCCACCAAGGCCACCGTCCCCACCGGCGGTCCGCCCGGCGCGTAGGCCCCGCCCAGCTCGTCGACCCCGCCCGGCTCGTAGGCTCCGGCTGGCTGGCCCGCCCCGGCTGGCTCGTAGGCGAGGCGCACCAGCCGCGGCGGCTGCGCCGACCCGCGGTTGACGCCCAGCAGGCCGCCGAGGCGCTCGGCGGCGATGCGATGCTCGTCCCACACCTCGCACACCAGCCCGTGCTCGGTGGCGAGCGCTGCGGCGCGCTCGGCAAAGGCCGGCGCGGTCAGCACGCCTCCCGGCTCGTTGCCCAGCTCCCGCGCGAGCAGCACGGCCGCCGCCACCTGCTGGGCGGCTGCCACGGCGCGCTGGCAGCCGGCCCCGTCGCCGGCCGGCGTGACCAGGTCCAGCCGCACGGCGCCGTCAGTCTCCACAGTGGACTTAAGAGTGGCAGACTTGTAGCGGGTGAAGCGGTAGCGCGCCAGCAGGCACGCTTCCGTCACCGCCCGCACCGCAGCATCCGCCGGGCACTGGGCCTGCGGCACGGTGAGCGCGACACGGCGGTAGCGGCGGGTGGCTCGGGCCGCGGTGGCGGCGGCCCGGCGTAGGGCATCGACCTCCACCGGTCCGGACGGGCCCAGTCCCATCAGGATCCGGGCCGGCTCTCCCGGCACGCCGGGCAGCGCCACCGCCTCCCCCACCCCGCCGGCGAACCCGGCGGCCGCGAGGAACCCGTTCTCCGGCAACGCGTCCAAGCGGTCGGCGAACACCGGCACGGCCACCACGTCGGCGTCCGCCGGCACCTGCGGCAGCACCCGTACGTCCACGCCCATCGCCGTCCTCGCGTCCTCATCCCGGCCGTCACCGCCATCCCGGCCTGTCATCATCCCAGCCGTCATCGCCGGGCCTGCCGCGCCGCGCCCCACTGCTCCAGCTGGTCGGCGTACTCGTGGGCCAGCCCGCCCAGGCCGTCGCCGGCGACCCGCCGCCAGCCGCGCGCGGCCGACACCGCGTGCGGGTCGATCCGCAGCGCCTGCATGAAGCAGTCCTCGGCGAGCACCGACCGGCCGGCCCGGTCGAAGCACTCGCCCGCCATGGCGTACCCGATCGCGGTGCCCAGCGGGCCCAGCCTGGCGGTGCGCAGGTACGACTCACCCGCCTCGGCGGACCGCTCCTGCTTGACCAGGCTCTCGGCCAGCTCGATGTGGCTCTTCGGGTCGTACGGGTCCAGCGCCAGGAACTCCTCGGTGCGCGCGTGCCCGAGCGCGACGTCGCCGAGGCCGAACGCCTCCTTGGACCGGCTCTCCAGGCAGGCGTGCAGGTTCTCCCGCTTCAGGTACTCCTCCCAGGGGCTGCCGGTCGGCACCGCCCGGGCCAGCTCCTCGGCGCGGGCCATGTCCTCGACCGTGCCGGCGGGGTCGGCGCGCATGAACGGCACGAAGCCGACACCGCGGTAGAACCGGCTGGCCAGCATCACCTTCTCGAACTCGGTGAAGCCGTCGCTTTCGAGCACCGCGTCCAGGTACTCCTGGGCCCGCTCCCGCCAGCGCTCCGCGTCAGCCAGCGACCTGGTCTCGCGGGCGGCGTACACCACGCCGAACGTCGCCGCGGCCAGCTTGAGGTGCAACGGGCAGTCGGGGTGGTCCACCATGGCGAACGTGTCGGTCGGGGGCCGCGGCTCGCGGCCGCCTACGGACGCGGCGTACCGCGCGATGTCGCGCCAGTGGTAGTGGTAGAACTCCACCGGCTCGCGCAGGTCGGCCACTGCCCGGTCGGGCACCAGCCGCACGACCAGCTCGCGGAACCCGAGCCGGAACAGCACCAGGCTGGTCAGGTACTGCCGCTGCGGGTCCGCGGTGGCGAACCCGGCCACCCAGTCGCACAGCTGCTCCCAGGCCGGGGTACGCAGCGGCGCCGGCAGCTGCGCCGGGTGCGCCACGCCGAACTCCACCAGCCCGGACTCCCGCACCAGGTTCACCCGGAACGCCGGTGGCATGACCCGCTGCACGTCCACCCTGGGATAGTCGCCGGCCACCGCGAAGTCGTACGCCATGGTGGGGATGGACGCGTACAGGCAGGGCGACTGTGACGGGCCGAGGTTGAGGTAGGCCCCGTACATGCGGTAGTGCCAGTTGTTGCGGTAGCCCTCGGCCGCCGGCGCGACGACCGCGGCCAGCGTCTCGTCGCCGGTCGCCGCGCAGGCGCGCACCAGGGCGGTGCGGGTGCGCTCGGAGCGCGGGGCGGCCCGGAACGCGCGCTCGCACAGCACCCGCGCCAGCTCCTCGTCACCGAGGCGCCCGGCACAGGTCGCCGCGTGCAGCAGGGCGAACGCCGTGCCGTACGGGCCGAGCCTGGCCGCCATCAGGTACGCGGCGAGCGCGGTGGCCAGGTCCCCCCGCCGCTGTGCGGACTGGGCGGACTGCATCCAGATCTTCACGCAGTACGGGTCGAGCTTGAGCCCGTCCTGGACGGCCTGGTCCTCGGCGTCGCGGTCGCCGCGCCTCACCGCCAGCTCGACCCGCCGGTCCAGCACCCGCCGCGACATCTCGGTCGCGACCTCCTCCTGCTCCGGCGAGGCCGGCGGCGCCTCGGCGACCGCCTGCCGGGCCTGCTCCAGCAGCTCCCAGGCGGTGTCCAGGTCACCGCCGCGCTCGGCGACCATCACCTCGCGTACCAGCAGCCGCGCGTGCCAGATGGCCCGGTCGAACGCGGGCAGCCCACCGGCCAGCCGCTGGTAGATCTCCCTCGCCCGGCTGGCGTACTGGGGTGCGCCGGACCAGTCGCTGGCGTGGCGGGCCAGCAGGTAGCCCCAGCCGGCGCAGGCCTGCAGGTGCGCAACTGTCGGCTGCGGCGCCTCGACCAGGGGCGCGAACGCCGCCCGGGTCGCCGGAGCCAGCCCGTCGCGCTGGAACAGGGCGGTCGCGCGGGCGTACTGCACCAGCGCGGGCAGCGTCTCGACGCACCCGGCCGGGGCCAGGTCGGCGGGGGCCAGGTCGAGCACCGCCTCCGGCAGGCAGGCGGCGACCAGCCACTGCGCGAGGCCCGCCCGGTCGGTCCCGTCCAGCTCGGCACGGCGCCGGTACGCCTGCGCCAGCGCCTGCCAGCCCGGCGCGGCGAGCTCGGCCGGCAGGTCCGTCGGCCGGCTCACCCGGTACTGGAACAGCCGCGACTCCTCGACCAGCAGCTGGCGGTAGCTCGCCGGCATCACCATCCCCTGCCGCGGGGCCGTCGGGTCCCGCGCCTCGAACAGCCGGGCCGCGGCCAGCGGTCCCCGGGCCTGGATGGCGGTGAGCGGGGACGAGCCGCCGTCGAAGTAGGGGCGGTGGACCTCGAAGGTCAGCCAGCTCGGGGCGTTCACGCCCACCTTGCCGTGGCTGCGCTCCCAACGATGCATCGATCCCGCCTCCCAGCGCGGGCAGTCCGACAGGAAGCAGGCCCCGGGCAGCGTCAAACGCAGCCGCGGGGCCTGTCGTTGGTCGGGGCTTGCTCAGCCGTCGAGGAAGCAGGTCCAGCAGTCGGCGACCCCAGTGGTCAGCTCAACCTCGTCGGCCAAGTGCTCCCAGGTCTCGTAGCGGGCCATACCGATGCTCCCTTCTTTGTAAGTGGGGGGTTATCACCGCCAACTTCCTGCATTTACTGCTGGTTGTCAATATCTCGATCTTGGCGAGGCAACGCCTCCAGCAGCTGCTCGACCTCGCCGTCGGTGGTCCAAAAATGCGGTGATATCCTGATTTTCCCATCAGGATAGGAGACCTGCAGGCCACGCGCGGTCAGATCGGCGAAGATCCGCCCGGCGTCCCCCGCCGCAAATGTAATGATCCCCGAGCGGCTCTCGAGGTCATCGGGGCCGAGCACCGGGTAGCCGCGCTCCCGCAGGCCGGCGCGCAGCCGCTCACCCAGCGAACCGACCCGCCGCCACACCGTGGCGACCCCCACCTCCGCCAACTCGGCCAGGGCTGCGGCCAGACCGACGATGCCCAGGAAGTTGGGCATGCCGCCCTCGAAGCGGCGCGCCGCCGGGCGCAGCGGCAGCTCGTACGTGAAGTGCCCCTCCCCCTTGACCAGCATGTCCTGGGACCGGTCGTAGCCGAACCACCCGGCCGGCGCGAGGCGCAGCAGGTCGAGCCGGTCCCGGCGGGAGTAGAACAGGCCGGTGCCGGGCGGGCCGCACAGCCACTTGTGCCCCCCGGCGGCGAGGAAGTCGACCGGGGTACGCCGGACCGACAGCGGCACCACGCCCAGCGCCTGTACAGCGTCGACACAGACCAGGGCGCCCACCTCGGCGGCGAGCGCGCACACCGCGTCGAGGTCGACCCGGAAGCCGGTGAGGAAGTTGACGTGGCTCACCGCCACCAGCCGGGTGGCCGGCCCGATCTGCTGCGCCAGGTCGGCCATCCGGTAGCCACCGTCGTGTGGCGGGACCCAGCGCAGCCGTACCCCGCGCTCGGCCAGCCGCCGCCACGGCTGCACGTTGGCGGGGAAGTCGCGGTCGAAGAGGACCACCTCGTCGCCGGGCCGCCAGCACAGCCCGTCGGCCACCAGGTGCAGGCCGGTGCTGGTGTTGGGCACCAGGGCCACCTCGTCCGGGTGGCACTCCAGCAGCCGGGCCGCGGTGTCCCGGGCACCGTCGCGGGCGGCGAAGAAGTCGCCGAAGCGCGTCGCCCCGTACGCCAGGACATCGTCCACGGCGGCCCGCATCGCGGCGCGGGCCGCCGGGCGGACCACCCCGATGCCCGCGTAGTCCAGATAGGCGCCGGCCGTCATCGGTCACCTCCCGCAGTCGTCGGCGCAGGCACCCGGGCCCGGGCCGTGGTCCACCACAGTGCCGAGCCGAGCGCGGCGGCCAGCGGGATTCCGTGCAGCAGCAGCACCCATCCGGCCACCTGGCTCGGCGCCACCGCAACGCTGGTGACCAGCAGCCCAGCGGTGAAGCCGGCGTTGATGACCACCTGCGCCAGGCCGAAGGCGCTGCCCCGCCGCTCGTCCGGCAGCCGCTGCACGGCCTGCCTGAAGGTGATCTCGCTGAGCGCGTCCCCGACCCCGGCCAGCCCCGCCGCCACCAGCATCAACGACCACGCGCCGAGCCAGAAGATGCCGATGAAGCCGGCTGACATCACCATGGTGGCCAGGTAGAAGACGAGGGCGGGGGCCCGCTCGACCAGGCCCGACAGCACAGGGCGCAGCCCGAAGCTGCCGGCGAGGGTGCCGACCGCCCAGGCGCTCCACAGCGCACCGGCCACATGGGCCGGGTTCGCCGGGTTCAGCGCTCCGCCCAGGACCGGCAGGCCGACGTGGTGGGATGCGCTGCCGAACGCGTCGAGCCCCCGCACCACCAGCAGGCCGGCGATGCCGGCGCCGACCAGCATGGCCCAGCCGTGCCCGGCCCGCGGCGCGCCCATATAGCCGGTCGCCGTACCAGCCGTACCAGCCGGAGCAGGCGGACCAGCCGGACCAGCCAGGGCAGGCGAAGCCGCCGGGGCAGGCGGGTCGGGCTCGCGCAGCCGTACCGGCAGGGTCAGCACGACCATGGCGGAGAGCGCGTAGCTGGCGGCGTCGAGCAGGAAGATCCCGCGGTAGCCGAGCACCGGCACCGCCACCGCGGCCAGCCCCATGCCCGCCACCAGGGCCAGGCCCTTCAGCCCGGAGACCGCGCTGTTGACCAGCTGCAACCGGGCGCCGGCCAGGGCCGGGGTCGCCGCGGCCAGGGTCGCCTCGAACACGGCCCGCCCGGCCCCGACCACCAGCACCGCCGGGAACAGCCAGGCCAGCTGCGCCCGGTCCGGCATCACGGCGAGGACCAGCAGGGCGACCATCCGGGCCAGGTCGGCGACGACCATGGCCCGGCGCCGGTCCCACCCGGCACCGTAGCGGTGGCCGAGCCGTCCGCCGACGATCCCGCCGGCGTAGAGCGCGAGCCCCACCAGGCCGGTGACGAGCACGGACTCGGTGCGCACCCAGACAAAGACGCTGAGGCAGATAAAGTCGAGCGCGAACCCCACGTCCGAGACGGCCTTGGCCGCCAGCAGCCCGATCACAGGCAAGGAGCGCTTCATCACGGGGCCGCCGAGGGATGTGGGTCGCCAGCAGCGGCCAGCCTAAGGTCGGGTACGAAGCGGTGTAAAGGCGCAGCGTAGGACAGCGCGATGGCGGGGCGTTGCCGGTGCCTGGCAGCGCCCCGCCACGGTTACCAGTGGGTCACAGGTTCGTGAAGAGCAGGCGGTTCGGCGTACCCAGGAGGCTGCCGCGCACCACCCCGGCGGTGGCGTTGTTGACCAGCCAGGCGTTCACCGTGGCCTGGCTCGCGTCGCCGAAGCGCGACTTGTAGAGCGCGGCAACGCCGGCGACGTGCGGGCTCGCCATCGAGGTGCCGCTCTTGAGGCCGTTCGAGCCACCGGGGATGGTGGAGCGGATCGACACGCCCGGTGCGTAGATGTCGATGCACGCGCCGACCGACGAGAAGCTGGCCCGGGTGTCGGTGGAGTCGGTCGCGGCGACCGCCGTGGCGGCGAGGATGCGCCGGGGCAGCCGGTCGCACGAGTCACCGCCGGTGTTGCCGCCCGACGTGGCGAGGAAGACGCCCGAGTTGATCATGTTGATCAGCGCGCTCTCCAGCGTGGTGCTGTACGTCCAGTTCCACGACGTGTTCGCCACCGCCGGGCGGACCGCGTTGGTGCGTACCCAGTTGACCGCGTTGATCGCGGCCGAGGTGGTGCCGGAGCCGCTGCAGTTGAGCATCTTCACCCCGTGCAGCCGCACCGCCTTTGCCACGCCGTAGCTGGCCGAGCCGATGGTGCCGGCGACGTGGGTGCCGTGGCCGTTACAGTCGGTGTTGTTCGTGTCGATCGCGTTGAAGTCAAAGGTCGCCCGGCCGCCGAAGTTGGGGTGGCTGCGGTCGACGCCGGTGTCGATGATGTACGCGTGCACGCCGGCACCGGTCCCGGTGTAGGTGAAGCTGGCCGACAGCGGCAGGTTGCGCTGGTCGATCCGGTCGATCCCCCAGGCGGGCGGGTTGAGCTGCGTGGTGTCGAGTGCGTTGTGCACGACCGCGTCCTGCTCGACCAGCAGCACCTGCGGGCTGCGGCGCAGCGCGGCCAGCTGCCGGTCGGTGAGGTCCGCGGCGAACCCGAGGACCGCCGAGTCATATGTGTAACGAGGGCCCACGCCCAGCCCGCGGGCCAGCGCCGCCGGGTCCACACCGGGCTTGACCGCGACGATGTACGCGCCCGGGATGGCCTGGACACCGGGCTCCACGGCGACGGTCATCAGCGGGGCGAGCGGACCGGTCGGCGCGGCGGCGGCCGGCGCGGCGGCCAACGGCACGGCGACGGCCATCCCCGCGGCGACCACCAGCAGTCTCGTGAGTTTCACGTTCCCTCCTCCGGCACTTTGGCATAGCCATAGTCATATTTCGATATATGGCTTTCTGCACAATAGGGGACCGAGCGACCCGCGTCAACGTCACCCGCGCCGCGGCTCGAGTGCCCGGCCGGACGTAGGCGCGGGAGCCGGATCGGCAGGTACCACAACGGGAATCCGCCGTCCTCCCCGGCGCGGCGGAGACATCAAAGTCCGGTCCGCGGGGTCCGGCAGACTCCAGCCCTTGGTATCACCTGGCAGGTGCGGTCGCGGTCTAGGATGGCGGCTGTGACGCGGCCAGAAAGGGCACCGGAGGACCTCGGCCTGAGCCGGCCCAACGCCGCCCGGGTGTACGACTACTACCTGGGCGGCGCACACAACTTCGAGGTAGACCGGGAGCTGGCCCGCGCAGCTATGCGACATATGCCTCAGCTACCCCAGGTGATGCAGGCGGAGCGCGGGTTCCTGCACCGGGCGGTGCGCTTCATCGTCAACGACGGGATAGAGCAGATCCTCGACATTGGCTGCGGCATCTCCATGACCGGCAACGTGCACGAGGTCGCCCACGCCATAAACCCATCGGTCCGGGTGGCCTGCGTCGACCGTGACCCGATCGCCGTGGCGAACAGCCGGCAGATGCTGGCCGGAAAGGGCTCGACCACCGTCATCCAGGCTGACCTGCGCGAGCCGGACGCGATTCTGGGCAATGCGCGGGTGCGCCAGCTCATCGACCTGGACAAGCCGCTCGGCGTGGTGATCGTCGGCGTGCTCCATTTCATCTCCGACCGGGAGGATCTCGCGGGCATTCTCGGCGTGCTCCGCAACGCCATGGCCAGCGGCAGCTATCTGGTGATGACCCATGGCAGCCATGACGGGCAGCCGGCCCAGACCCGGCCGATGCAGGAGCTTTACCAGCAGCGGGACACCCCGATCTGGTTCCGCTCGCTACGGCAGATCGCCGACCTGTTCCGCGGGTTCAGCGTCGTCGATCCCGGCATCGTCTGGCTACCCCAGTGGCGGCCGGACTCGCCCTGCGACATCGACGAGCATCCAGAGCGGCTCAGCCGGTACGCTGCCGTGTTCCGCCGAGACTGACGCCCGATGAGCCGGCTCGTCCACTCCTTGCCTGCGTCGCAGGTCCCGAACGGACGCGCGCAGACCAAGATTGACGCGTTCACACGGGAGTGGGCGAGAGCCATCGGCAGCACGGGCCAGACCACGATGACCCGTACCGACCTGCTGGGCTTCCTGCGGACCCAGACGGTACGCCTCACCGCCGCGCTGCGGGCCGACCCGGCCGACCTCACGACCGCGGACGCGGTCGGCGCAGCGCTGGTGGAGGCGCACCTCGCCGGTGCCCAGACGCTGCGTGCCACGATGGCCGTCATCGCCGAGCGGCTGCTGCCCTGCCTCGGCCTCGACTCGCGCCGGGGCCGGGCCCGCACCCGGGCACGGCTGGTGGATGTGCAGGCTGCGGTCGCCGCCGGCTACGCCAACGCGCTGCGCGAGCAGACGTTCCGCGAGCAGGAACGGGTGTACCGGGCGCTGCTGGTCGTCCAGCGGCAGACCCAGGACGAGTGGTGGACGAGCGAGGCCCGGTTCCGCGCGGTCTTCGCCGGGGCCGGCCTCGCGATGGCCATCACCGACCTGAACGGGCAGATCATCGACGCCAACCAGGGCATGGCCGACCTGGCCGGGTGCCCGGTGGAGCGGCTGACCGGCCGGCATATCAGGCAGTTCGCGCACCCCGACGACCCGCCCGAGGTGTGGGCCGCCTTCCAGGAGCTGACCAGCGGGCGCCGCGACCATATGCGCTTCGACAAGCGGTTCCGGCGCAGCAACGGGGCCAGCGTATGGACCGACGTCAGCATGTCGCTCATCCGTGACGAGGACCGGCATCCGCGGTACATGGTGGCGATGATCAAGGACATCACCGAGCGCCGCGCCCTTCAGGAGCAGCTGCACCACCAGGCGACCCACGACCCGCTGACCGGGCTGCCCAACCGGGTCCTGTTCCTCCAGCGCCTCGACGGGCTGTTCGAGGCCGCCGACCCGCAGGCTCGGGTGGGCATGTGCTTCCTCGATCTCGACGGCTTCAAGACCGTCAACGACACGCTCGGCCACGAGGTCGGCGACCGGCTGCTGTCCGCGGTCGCCGGCCGGCTCGACGACTGCGTGTCACGGCTCGGGCACCTGGTGGCCCGGCTGGGCGGGGACGAGTTCGCGGTCCTGCTGGAGCGGCTGAGCGGGCTCGACGAGGCCACCGCCGTGGCCGACAACATCCTCGACGCGCTGCGGGCCCCGGTCGCGGTCGACGGCCAGCAGCTGCGGATCTCGGCCAGCGTCGGGGTCGTCGAGCGGGCCGTCGGCGACACCAGCCCGGCCGAGCTGACCCGGGACGCGGACGTGACGATGTACCGGGCCAAGGCCGAGGGCCGGGGCAGGTGGGCGTCGTTCGACACCGAGTACAACAGCCGCGCGGTCGCCCGGCAGTCCCTGGCCGCAGCCCTGCCCCAGGCGCTGGCCCGGCGCGAGTTCGCCCTGGACTACCAGCCGCTGGTACGCCTGCACGACGGCGCCCTGGTCGGGGTCGAGGCGCTGGTCCGCTGGCACCACCCCAGGCTTGGGCTGCTGATGCCCAACAAGTTCATCGACCTGGCCGAGGACACCGGGATGATCGTCGAGCTCGGCCGCTGGGTGCTGCGCGAGGCGTGCCGTCAGGCGCAGCACTGGCACGAGCAGCACCGCGACGGCGCGCCGTTCGTCAGCGTCAACCTGTCGGTACGGCAGGTCCGCGAGCCGGCCATCGTCGCGGAGACAGCCGACATCCTCTCCGAGACCGGTCTCGACGTGGCCCGGCTGCAGCTGGAGCTGACCGAGAGCGCGGTGATGGAGACGACCGGCGAACCGGCGCAGACCCTGCGCGACCTCGCCGGGCTGGGCGCCCGGATCGCCATCGACGACTTCGGCACCGGCTACTCCAACCTCGCCTACCTGCGCCACCTGCCGATCCGCGTGCTCAAGCTGGCCGGCCCGTTCGTCGAGGGTCTCGCCGGCCGCGACGGCGCGCCGGACCGGGTGGACCAGCGGATCGTGGCCGCTCTGGTCGAGCTCGCCCACACCCTCGACCTGACGGTCACCGCCGAGGGCGTGCAGACCGAGGCGCAGGCCAACGCCCTGCGCACCCTCGGTTGCGACACCGGGCAGGGCTGGTACTTCGCCCAGGCCGGTCCCCCGGAGAAGATCGAGCAACTACTGCGTACGCGCCACCTGCCGGTCCCGACGGCCTGAGCCGGGCCGCTACCCGGCTCCGGTCCTGACGGCCCAGCCGGGGCTCTACCCGGCCGGCGGGCGGTCCGGTGTGGCCGGCACGCGTCCGTACACCTCGGCCAGGAAGCCCAGGACGACCCGGTTGAACGCGTCCGGCACCTCCAGCTGCGGCAGGTGCCCGCTGCCGGGAAGGACCACCCGCCGGGCGCCCGGGACCGCCGCCTCGATGGCACCGCAGTGGGCGTGCACGTCCGGGATGTCGTGCTCGCCGGCGATGACCAGCGTCGGCACCGCGACCTCGCCCAGCCGCGGCAGCACCGACAGCTGCGGGCGGCGCTCCAGCTCCAGCGGCAGGCGCAGGTTGTGCGGGTTGGCGTGGAGCAGCTCGTGCAGCCGTTGCCGCGCCGCGGTGCTGGCGGGCGCGACGAACCACGGGTCGGTCCCGCTCCAGTACGCGATCTGCTCGGCGACCGGCGCGTCGAACGCCGGAATGCCACGCCCTCCCCTGGTGTCGAAGTGCTCGCTGAGCGGCAGGCCGCTGATGACCGGGCCGACCAGCACCAGCGCGGCGACGAGCTCAGGGTGGTCGAGGGCGCAGTGCACCGAGAGGAAGCCGCCGTACGAGCAGCCGACCAGCGTCGCCGGCGCGTCCGACACGGCCCGCACCACGGTGGCGAGATCCTCGACGCTGGAGAACGGCACGGTCGGTCGGGGCGAGCGCCCGTACCCGCGGCGGTCCCAGCGCGCCACCCGGTAGCCGGCGGCGGCGAACGCGGCAACCTGCGCGTCCCAGGACTCGCTGTGCAGCAGGCCGTCGTGGGCGAGCACGACCGGCGGGCCCGAGCCTGCGACCTCGCAGTAAAGGCCGTCAACCGCAGGGGCGCTCATCTCCTCCGGCACCACCCGCCCACCCTACTGCCGGCGGCTGACGACCCGCCGCGACCAACACGACCCACCGCAACCAACACGACCCGCCGCGACCAACACGACCCACCGCAACCAACGCGAAGTCCCGGCAGCCTTCCCGGATGTCGTGGTTGCGACAGTTCTGGCCGAGTTTCAGCGCTGTTTCAGCCTCGTTTCCGGGCTCGGAGCCACGGTGCCTACTACACGAAGTGGCAACGGGAGGAGCACCCATGGCAACCGGCTACCGTCGGAGCCTCAACAAGGTGACCTATGCGCCGATCCGGCCCAGCGCGGCCGACGAGACCAGCGGCGCGATGGGCAGGCGCAAGCGCGGTCTGGAGAAGGTCGTGTACGCCAACGCGCTGCACACCTCGCCGTCCGAGATCGACGCGGTCAAGGCGACCGTGAGCCCCGAGCAGCACCCGGGCATCATCGCGGCGCTCGACGCCATCCGCGGGGTGGTCGCGCGCGGTGGCACGGCGCGCACCGGATGGCAGTCCCTCGCCTCGGTGCCGAGCGACGCCGTCGCCGCCGCCGGCCGGGCGGTCGCCGCGTACCGCCGGGCGGTGCGTGCCCAGCTGCGCGCCCAGGCACACCAGCTCGCCGCGGACCACGCCGCATACCTGCGGGCCAAGCTCCAGGGCGGCTGGATCGAGGCGGCCCCGCGCAAGGCCATCACCGCCGAGCCGGCGCCGTCCGCGGTGGCGCGCGGAGTCGTCGCCATGACGGCACCTCCGCCGGTTGACGACCCGAGGCTGAGCGCGGCCAGCCTCAAGTCCACCTTTGGCGCGGCGATGGAGTGGGCCCGGGTGGGCAGCCCCGCGCGGGCGGACGCCATCGGCACCCTGGCCCGCAAGGTCGCCGGGCTGACCATCGACTTCTCGAACCTCGCGGCCGTCGACTGGGACCGCTTCGCCGACGTGGTGGTCGACACCAGCGAGGACCTGCCGGACTGGACGGACGACCTGACCGACGGCTTCGAGGAGCGCATGAAGGTCGAGCCGATCGGCCGCCTGCACCTGGAGCGGATCGACATGACGCCGGCCGGGATCATCCGCGGTGAGCTGGTGCACTCGGTCGGCCTGGCGCCTGCCGAGACGATCACCCTCATCCACCGGGAATGGTCCAGCCGCGAGGTCAGCTTCGAGAAGGTGGTGAGCGAGGAGTTCGAGCAGTCCACAGAGGAGGGCGTGACCGAGAACACCGAGCTTGCCAGCGCCACCGAGACCCAGTCGCGGCACTCCTCGGCGCTGAGCATGGAGGCGACCGCCTCGGGCAGCTGGGGGTTCGCCTCGGCCAGCGCGACGGTCGGCTACAACTCGACGTCCGGCGACGAGACCACCAAGCGCGACAGCCGTAACCACTCCATCGAGGTCACCCGCAAGGCCTCCTCGCGGACCCGCAAGGAGCACAAGGTCACGCTGACGGTGAAGCAGCAGTCTGGCGTCGAGGACGAGTCGGTCCGCACCATCACCAACCCCAACGACAACCATCCGATGCGGGTCGACCTGCACCAGATGGTACGCGACTGGAAGGTCGAGCTGTACCGCTACGGGCTGCGGCTGACGTACGACATCGTGGTCCCGGCCCCGGGCATCGACCTGCTGGCCAATGTGGACGAGCTGCGGCGCATCGACCACCAGCTCGGCCAGCCGTTCACGTTCGCCCTGACGCCGGCCGACATCACACTGGCCAACTGGCAGTCGCTGGCCGCCCACTACGGCGCGGAGGTCGAGCCGCCCGAGCCGGCCGTCCGCCACCTCGAGCAGCAGCTCGGCTACCCCTTCCGCGAGGAGGACGAGGCCGAGCCGCCGCGCTACGACACGCTCGAGTTCGACATCCCGGAGGGCTACTACGTCAAGGGTGGCTTCTTCCGGGCGTTCCTGAGCCTCTACTCGGGTGGGCACTACAACGTGGTGGACTCCGGCGCCGGGCCGATCGGCCACAACGGGCCCGAGATGCGCTCCTACGAGACGGCGCTGGACTACCTCATCGGCCGCGTCGGGCACGTCGTGGTCGTCATGTTCAGCGAGGGCCTGGTCGCCGGGCACGCCAAGGCCAACCTCGAGGTGGCGCAGAGCCAGGACGGCTGGCGCGCCTGGCAGAACCGCGCGTGGACGGCCATGCGCAAGGCCGCCGAGGAGCGCTGGCAGCTCCAGCGGCAGGACCTGCAGCAGCGCCGGGACCAGCTGGCCGAGGAGCTCGGCCAGTGGGACCCGCTGACGCTGCGCCGGATGGAGCGCGAGAGGTCATGAAGACCACCCTGAAGTGGATCTTCGGTCCGGCGTTCGACCTGATGCCGAGCGAGGTCTCCCGGCTCTACGGCGGAGGCGACGGGCTGGCCAAGCTGGAGCCGTCCCGGCTGACCGTTGCCGAGTGGGCCCAGGTGATGGGTCTGGGCGAGTTCATCAAGTTCCTGCACCAGGCCATCGAGTGGGAGAACGTCCTGTACTTCGTCTACCCCTACTTCTGGGACCACCCGCGCAACCACTCGATGAAGCGCTTCCTGCGCCACCCCGACAGCATGCACCAGTCGTACCTGCGGGGCGGCGCCGCGCGGGTCGTGCTCACCGTCCGCCCGGGGTTCGAGGAGAGCTTCACCACGCTGTTCGAGACCGGCACCCTGGACGGCGACCTGGGCAACCACCCGTACCTGACGATCGCCCAGGAGATCCAGGCGTACGCGGCCGCCCACTACCCGGGCATCCCCGGCACGAACAACGGCAACGAGCCCTCACCCGAGGCGGTGGAGGCTGCCGAGCGCGGCGAGCGCATCGCGGCCTGGCGCGAGTACACGCCGGTCAGCGCCCTGGACATCACGGTCAACACCCCGCTCGGCGAGCTGAGGTGACATGACGACGAAGGACGAGAAGCTCGGCGAGGAGCTCGCCGAGCTCGCTCGGCAGCTCCTGCTGTGGCTGCAGGACAACGACCTGCCGGCCGTGCCGGGCCTGCGGATGGCCATGCACGACGACTTCAGGCTCTACGCCGGCACCTACCACAGGCTGGACCGGTTCGGCGGCAAGCTGCTGCCGAACCTCTGGGCGAACCAGCCGGATGAGCAGCGCCGGATGCAGGCGCTGCGGCTCGGGATCAGCCACGTGCTCCTGGTCGGCAACCCCAACGAGGACGTGACCCTGCCCGACGGCCGCACCTACGGCAGCAACCGCATCGTGCTCACCAAGCGGCCGCCGGACGGGGTCACCGACGTGCCGATCGACCGGCCGGGTGCGCTGATGACGGTCAAGCCGCAGCTGAGCAGCCGGACGGCCGACGACCCGACCCTGGGCAGGACCCAGAACTACGACTTCGCCGTCATCCGCGACCGCGTGGACCTCGTCTACGACGACGCGGCAACGGCGGCGGCGCTCGGCTTCAGGTACCCGTACCTGCTGGACTACCAGACACCGCGACGGATCTTCGAGGCCAACGTGCAGGACGTGCCGATCCCGCAGCAGCTCGAGCCGCCACCGGGTCCGCTGCACGACCGGGTCCTGGCCCAGCGCATCAGGGAGTTCCGCGAGTACCTGTACCACAACGCCACCTACCACAACCGGCGGAGGGTGGCCGAACGCGGCGGGGACTACTACGGCAAGTACCGGGCGAAGGTGCCGCTCGACAAGCGGCAGCGGCAGTTCCGGCCGACCCTGCTCAGTGACGACTACCTGACGGAGAACTTCATCGAGCTCGTCATGAAGAGAGGGGACGACCTCCTCCTCATCGACCTGCCGGACTCCCGCCACCTCTACCGGCTGCTGTGGGAGCCGCAGCAAGGCAGGACGCCGAAGCTCACCGTCCAGTTCCTGGCGACCATCGGCGGCGCCGCCGGAGGTGCCGCCACAAAGGAGCCGGAGCTTCCGGTCAACGCGGTGGTCTTCCGGGCGGTCGACGGCGCCGACGAGCCGCCGACCCAGGTACGGTTCGGCAACCTCGACTACAAGGGCGGCCTGCCCGAGGAGCTCGTCGTCGACTACAAGGCGTTCCTGCGCTGGTACTACAACGACCAGAGGCTGCGGTACCGCAGCGACGCGGAGTGGCTGGACGCGTTCGTCGACGTGTTCTTCGGGGACCAGACCTACCCGGTCGAGCTCAGCACGATCCCCGTGCACGCTCCCGACCGTGAGCCGCTGTTTCTCGGCGCGCTGCGGCAGGCGGCGGGCGAGGGACCGCCGGGCCCGATCAAGGACCGGCTCGCCGAGCTGGTCGCCTGGTGCGACGACCCGAAGATGAAGGACCAGCGGTTCGTCTTCACCCAGGGCATGATGATCAACGGTCGGCAGCTGCTCGGCATCACGCCCCGGTTCGACGTGTTCGAATGGCATCCGGACACCGAGCACGTCACGGTCATGAAGATCGAGAGGTGGCTCGCCAAGGTCAGGCTCGAGACCATCTCCGCGGACGTCTACCGCAACACCGCCGGCATGCTGCCCATCATCACGCTGGTCACATGGGGCGGGGTCGTCGTCATGACCGGTGGGCTGGTCGGTGTCCCGGCGTCGATGACCGTGGTCTCCCGTACCGCCATAACCAAGCTCGTCACGCACGTGGCAGGCAGCCAGGTCGCTAAGAACGCGGCGGTCGCCGCCCGCCGGATCCTCATCGCCGAGCTCGCCGAGTCGGCGATGAGCCTGGTCCCCAAGTCAGACCCGATCCTGCACGAGTTCATCCGCGGGCTGTTCGCGGGCTTCGGGGGCGGCGCGGCCGAGCACTACCTGAGCGAGACCGACGAACGCCTGAAGCGGATGGTCAACCGGATCCCCAGGTACGTTGCCAACTACGTCACCAAGAACGGCTACCAGGCCTACGTGGTGTACGACAAGGTCAGAAATGCGCTCATCAAGATCACCGGTGTCATCCGCGCCCTGCGCACGGTGCTGGTGGACCAGCGCGCCCAGCTCGTGTCGCAACAGCTCGCCAGGCTCAGCCATTACGCGGGAGTCGGTATCCTCATCGTCCTCTTCGTCGTGGTGTACCTCGACTGGGTGTACCGGTCACGGCCTGGTATCGAGCTCGACAAGTGGGTGAAGAAGCAGAAGCAGACTCTGCAGTGGATGGTCGAGCAGACCGGTGACGAGATCGCCAACTTCGCCAAGGAGCTGCGCAACGACCTGCTGACGATCGGCGACCCGAAGTCCCCCGCCGCGACCGCCGCCGTGCGCAAGCACGACCAGCGGCTCACCGCCGCCGTCACCAGCAAGCTGCGGGACGGGATCAGGACGCTGCCGGCCATCGCCGAGTTCCTGCAGATGCTGCTCGAACGCATGGGCATAAAGAACTGGCAGGAGCTGCAGCAGCTCGGCTTCGTCGAGGTGATGGAGCGAGGGGTGGCCGCCCTACCGACCGGCGGCTTCGCGGCGGACCAGGCCCGCAAGCTCGGCGAGGCGTTCGGCGAGCTGGTCGGCACCCTCATGCTGGAACGCAAGATCGTCCCGGACAATGTGAAGGCCAACACCGGCTGGGTCTTCGACCGGCGGCAGAGCCACGGCGCCGCCAAGACCGCCCTCGCCGGCGGGACATGGCGGGCGCTCTGGGAGTTCGCGATCCACCCGTTCGAGGATCTGGGCAACCTGCCGGGATCGCTGAAGCGCGGCCTGGAGAACCAGGGCGGCCTCGACAAGGGCAAGCTGGTGAAGGTCTCGCACCGGGACACCGCGTACCGCGACTTCGTGCAGAGCCTGATCGGCAACGAGGAGGAGCTCGCCCGCCGGCTCGCCAAGCTCGCGGAGGATGCGGGGCTGGAGGGCAGGATCCGGACGATGGTCGGCAGCGCCGTAGCGAAGATCGACCCACCGTCGCTGCTCGACCTGACGAAGAATGAGAACCCGGACTGGCCGACCGACGCCATCATGTTCCTGCTCTACACGTGGCTGCGGATCGGTCTGCGCCAGCTCCTTGAGATGTTCCACTTCATGGAGGACGGCCAGCCTTATGGCAACCTGTTCAAGCTGTCTGATCTGTTCGACATCCTCGGGTTGGACATTGCGCTGGACGACCAGACCCTGGCGTCGCTGAAGGCGACGTTCGTCCGGCAGCTCTGACGTCGCGGCCCCGCCGTCGCGGCACTGACGTCGCAGCCCGTCGCGTCGCAGCCACGTCGCAGCCTGACGTCCGGCGCCGTGTCCGTTGCGCGACGGACAGGCTGGCGGCGGCGACCCGGTCGTTAGTCTGGTGCCGTGCCGCGCGGGGTCGCCGGGGAGGTGAGCGTCAGGCTGCTCGGGCCGGTGGAGGTGGTTGTCGCCGATCGTCCACAGGCGGTGAGCGGCCTGCGCCGCAGGGCCGTGCTCGCCACCCTGGCCCTGCACCCGGGCCGGGTGGTCAGCACGGACCGGCTCATCGATGTGGTCTGGGGTGACCGGCCGCCCACCACCGCGCTGAACACGCTGCAACGCCACGTGTCCCACCTGCGTGGGCTGCTCGGCGGTCCCGGCACCATCGTGGCCCGCCCGCCCGGATACCTGCTGGACACGGGGCCGGAGACCACCGATGTGGAGGCCGCCGAGCGCCTCCTCGACCGGGCCAAACGGTCCGGGGACCCGGCCGAGCAGTCCGCCTTCCTGCAGGCGGCGGTGGCCCTGTGGCGCGGGCAGCCACTGGCCGACGTCGCCGGCCTGTCCTGGCTCGACGAGCAGGCAGAGCACCTGGGCCGGCTGAGGCTGGAGGTCGAACGGGCGCTGGCCGAGGCCCGCCTGTCCATCGGCGACCACGCGCAGCTCATCCCGGAGCTGGAACGCCTGGTCCGGCAGCACCCGTTCGACGAGCAGCTGCACGCACAGCTGATGCTCGCCCTGTACCGCACCGGCCGGCAGGGCGAGGCGGTGGCCACGTTCCGGCGGCTGTGCGACAGCCTCGACGAGCATCTGGGCATCGACCCGAGCCCGCAGCTGCGCGACCTGGAGCTGGCGATCCTGCGGCAGGACCCGGCCATCGGGGCACCGGCGCCCGGAGCGACCCCCGCACCCGGGACCGTGCCGGCGCAGCTACCGCCGGTCGTCATGCCCGCGCAGCCGTCACCGGTCGTCGTACCGGCGCAGCTGCCCCCGGTCGTGCCCACCTTCGCCGGCCGGGGCGCGGAGGTCGCGATCCTGGACGGGCTGCTCCACGGTGGCGGCACGGTGGTGGTGTCCGGCACCGCAGGAGTCGGCAAGACCGCCCTTGCCGTGCAGTGGGCGCACCGGGTCGCCGCAAAGTTCCCAGACGGACAGCTCTACGCCAACCTGCGCGGGTT
Organism: Micromonosporaceae bacterium; assembly: GCA_035649895.1. GTDB lineage: Bacteria > Actinomycetota > Actinomycetes > Mycobacteriales > Micromonosporaceae > DASSUC01. Next base: position 29,438 of record DASRIS010000068.1, read on the forward strand.
CGACCCGGCCGCGACGCCGACCGACCCGGCCAGAGTCCTGCGAGGGTTCCTGGAGGCGCTCGGCGTCCCCGCGGCGCAGCTGTCGTCCGACCTGGACACGCTGGCGAGCCTGTTCCGCAGCAAGGTGGCCGGCAGGCAGGTCCTGGTGGTGCTCGACAACGCCCGCGACGCCGAGCAGGTCCGCCCGCTGCTACCCGGCTCGTCCAGCTGTCTCGCGGTCGTGACCAGCCGCAGCCAGCTCACCCCGCTGGTGGTCGCCGAGAGCGCCTATCCGCTGGTCCTCGACCTGCTCACCCTGGACGAGGCTCGGGAGATGCTGGCCCGCCGGCTCGGCGCCCACCGGGTGGCGGCGGAGCCCGCGGCGGCCGACGGGATCATCGACCGGTGCGCACGGCTACCGCTGGCGCTGGCCATCGTCGCCGCCCGAGCCGCCATCAACCCCAGCTTCCCGCTGTCCACAGTGGCCACCCAGGTACGCGATGCCGGCGGCGGCCTGGACGCGTTCTACGGCGGCGACGAGACCACCGACGTCCGGGCCGTGTTCTCCTGGTCCTGCCGCACGCTCAGCGCGGATGCCGCCCGGCTGTTCCGGCTGCTGAGCCTGCACCCCGGTCCGGACGTCACGACCCGGGCCGCGGCCAGCCTCGCCGGTGCCGCACCGGCGCGGATCGGTGCGCCGCTCGCCGAGCTGACCCGGGCCAACCTGCTCGCAGAGCACAGCGTCGCCCGGTACACGTTTCATGACCTGCTGCGTGCCCATGCGGCCGACCTCGCCGGCACGGCGGAGGCCCCGGCCGACCGCCGGGCCGCCGTGCACCGGCTGCTCGACCACTGGCTGCACACCGCCCACGCGGCCGACCTCGCGCTGCACCCGCACTTCAGCGAGGTGAGCCTTGCCCCGCCGCAGGAGGGCGTGCTGCCCGAGCGACCGGGCAGCCGGTCGGACGCCACCGCCTGGTTCACCGCCGAGCTCGCTGTGCTCCTCGCCGCGGTCCCGTACGCGGCGCAGTCCGGGTTCGAAGGTCATGCCTGGCGGCTGGTCTGGTCCATGTCAGGCTTCCTCGCCCGGAGCGGCCACTGGCAGGACTGGCTCGCCATCGGGCACATCGCACTCGCCGCAGCGTCCCGGACCGGGGACCGGATCGGGCAAGGTCACACCCATCGCAACCTCGCGCTCGCCTGTTCCCGGCTCGGCCGGCAGGACGAGGCCCGCGACC
>DASRIS010000069.1:0-30120 GCA_035649895.1 Micromonosporaceae bacterium
GCCGTCCAGCACAAAGAAATTGGTGACGTGGGTGGCGCTGATCGTCACATCCTGCCGGCCAGTCGGCGGGAACCAGCCCAGATTCACCGCGAAAAGCTGCTTTATCAGGTACCCGAGAAAGAAAATCGGAACACAAACAGCTACCAATGATCCGGCCACACTCATGTTGTCCAGCCAGCTGGCACGCTTGCGTGCGGCCAGGTAGCCCAACGGGATGCCCAGCCCGACCGCGAAGATCAAAGAGGCAAAGGTGAGCTCGACGGTGCCCGGGAACCGGTCGAGGAACTCCTGCATCACAGGCTGCTTGGTATCGATGGAATTGCCGAGATCCCCGCTGAGCAACCGTTTCATGAAACGTCCATATTGGACCCAGACCGGTTGGTCCAGGCCGAGCTGGCGGCGGACCATCGCCCGGGTTTCGGGCGTGCCGCGCTCACCGAGCAGGGCGGTCTCGGGACCGCCGGGGAGCCGGTGCAACCAGACAAAGAGCAGGAGCGACAGTCCGAGCAGGGTGGGTATCAGCTGCAGCAAACGCCGCACAACAAATCGAAACATGAAAACGCCCTCGCTGATGGGCTTGGGGGCGGCCCGCGATGGAGCCGCCCCCAAGGTTTGCTATCAGACTTAGCCGGTGTATTCCGCGGTGTAGTACCGCTCGTCGGTCAATGGGCTTGCCTTGATCCCGCCCACGTTCTTGGCCACCACCAGCGACGGCGGGCCGTGCGCGATCGGGACACCAGGCAGGAAGTCAAGGAGCATCTTGTTGAGCTCCTTGTAGAGCGCGTAGCGCTTCTGCAGGTCGGCTTCCTGGTCTGCCTGGGAGAACTTCGCGAACAGCTCGGGGTTGTTGAAGCCCCACTCGTCCTTCTGCCGGTCGAAGAAGGTACCGATGAAGTTGTAGGCGTCGCCGTAGTCACCGGTCCAGCCGAGCAGGTGGATGTCGTGGTCCTTGCCCGTGGTCATCTTGTTGAGATAGTCGGGCGTCCACTTGAGCGCCACCGGCGTGATGGTGATGCCCGCGGCCTCAAGGTTGGTCTTCATCAGCTCGAAGATGCCCTTGGGGTCTGGCATGTAAGGCCGGGTGACCTCGGTCGGGTAACCGAACTTCAGCGTCAGGCCGGAGGCGAAGCCCGCCTCTGCGAGCAGCGTCTTGGCCTTGGCGACGTCGTACGGGTACTTGGTGACGGCGTCGTTGTAACCCTCGAGCGACGACGGGTGGAAGTTGATCGCCACCGACGAGCCCTCGGGGTACTTGGAGCTGACGATCGACTGGCGGTCGAGCGCGGAGGCGATCGCCTGGCGCACCTTGACGTTGGCCAGGGCCGGGTTGCCGCTCTGGTTGATCGCCAGGTAGAGGATGTTGAACGCCGGGCGGGTCAGCACGCTGAAGCCCTCGCCCTTGAGCACCGGCACGTCGGCGGGCGCGACCAGGTCGTACCCCTGGATCTCACCGGCCCGCAGCGCCTGCTTGCGGGCGTTGAGGTCGGAGATCGTCTTGAAGATCAGAGTCTTGATCTTGGCCTTGTCGCCGTAGTAGTTCTCGTTGCGCTCGAGCGTGATCGTCTTGTTGGCGGTGTCCCACTTGACGAACTTGTACGGGCCGGTGCCGGTCGGATGCGCGGTCGCGTACTCGGGGTACGTGATGTTGTCCGCGGTGCCGCCGACCTTGTCCGCGTTGTAGTCCTTGAGCGCCTTCGGGCTGGAGATCGAGAACGCGGGCAGCGCGAGCGCGGCCGGGAACTTGCTGGTCACCCGGGTGATCCCGATGTCCACGGTGGACTCGTCCTTGGCCGTGCAGGACTTGAACAGGCTCGGCGGCAGGTCCGCGTTCTCGTTCTTGGCGAACCCACCGAAGATGTCCTGCCAGTACGCCGACACGTCGGGGCTCTGCATCAGGCCGGTGAAGTTGTACCACCGGTTGAAGTTCTCGCAGACCGCGGCGCCGTTGAAGTCTGTGCCGTCATGGAACTTCACGTTCTTGCGGAGCGTGAACGTCCACACCAGACCGGTCGAGTCGGGGGTGTAGCTCTCGGCCAGCCCGGGGACGAGCTTGGCGCCGCCCTCCTCCGGGCGGACCAGGGTCTCCAGGACCTGGCGGGCGACACGGAACGACTCGCCGTCGCTGGCCAACGCGGGGTCGAGGACCTTCGCATCGCCGGCCACGCCGAAGACGAGCGTGTCCTTCTTGCCCTGGGTCCCCGAATCGCGCTCGCTCTGCGCGCATCCGGCGATCCCTAGGGCAGCGACCGCAGCGACCGCGAACACGGCCTTTAGCCTTGGTGCACGCATGGGGTTCACCTCATGTCCTCTGGGAACGGACGCACCGGTGACATGGGTCACCGTTGGCCGCGACCCTATCGGCCGGCCGGCGCTCGGGAAACCGTCGCCGGACCCATTTCTGGCGGTTCGCGCCTTTCGAACCGAACCCTGATGCGAAGTTGTTACGCCTCGCCGCCGTACAGTGACCGTGGCGTCAGATCCCGGGCGACCCCTCGCCGGGTGGCGTCAGACCGCGCGCCGGCCCTCGAAGGCGCGACCGAGCGTGATCTCGTCGGCATACTCCAGGTCGCCGCCGACCGGCAGGCCGCTGGCGAGCCGGGTCACCGTGATGCCCAGCGGCTTGACCAGCAGGGCCAGGTACGTCGCGGTCGCCTCGCCCTCGGTGTTCGGGTCGGTGGCGAGGATCAGCTCCTGCACCTCGCCGGTGCCCAGCCGGGCCAGCAGCTCACGGATGCGCAGGTTGTCCGGGCCGATCCCCTCCAGCGGGTTGATCGCCCCGCCGAGCACGTGGTATCGGCCCCGGAACTCGCCCGTCTTCTCCACCGCCACGACGTCCTTGGGCTCCTCGACCACGCAGAGCACCGAGTCGCCGCGGCGCGGGTCGCGGCAGATCCGGCACTGCTCCGACTCGGCCACGTTGTAGCAGGTCGTGCAGAAGCGGACCAGCTCCTTCACCCGTTGCAGCGCGGTCGCCAGCCGCTTGACGTCGGCCGGGTCCGCGGAGAGCACGTAGAAGGCGATGCGCTGGGCACCCTTCGGGCCGACCCCGGGCAGCCTGCCAAGCTCGTCGATGAGATCCTGGATCGCACCTTCGTACATCGTCGTGTGTCGTGTTCTAGAGAGTGCTCAGAAGCCGGGCAGGCCCATGCCGCCGAGGCCGGCGGCGAGCGGGCCCATCTTCTCCTCGGTGACCTTGCGGCCCGCCTCCGCCGCATTGTGGATCGCGGCCAGCACGAGGTCCTCGAGCGTCTCCACGTCGTCCGGGTCGACCGCCTTCGGGTCGATCTTCACGCCCCGGTACTCCCCCGTGGCTGTCGCGGTGACCGTCACCAGGCCGCCGCCGGAGGCGCCGGTGACCTCGGTCTCGGCCAGCTCGGCCTGCGCCGTCTGCAGCTGCTGCTGGAGTTTCATGAGCTTCTGCATGTTCGGCTGTCCACCCGGGCGCACGGCGCTCTCCTTCGTCGACTGACGTCCTCGGTCGCAGCGTAGCCCGCCAGGGCTGGGTGCCGGCGCGGGCCGCCCGCTCTCCACGCCACGCCCGCTCTACGACGCCACGCCCGCGGAGCCGAGCCTGCCCAGCAGCGCCACGCCCTGCGGAGCCGAGCCGCCCAGCAGCGCCACGCCCTGCGGAGCCGAGCCGCCCTTCAGCGCCGGAGCCCGGACGCGGCGTCAGGATGGCGGGTGCCGTCGCACCAGCTCTACCCCGCCCCGGTACGGCGAGCGCCGAGCCCGGTCGACAGGGGGGGTGGAGGCGGCGTTTGTCCGGTCCACCTCGCAGGTGACCGCCGGCCGGCCCCGAGCATGCAGCACTGCGAAGGCCCGGGCGAGCAGGGCGGTGGCCAGCCCGCGCCGCCGGTACGCCCGTACCGTGCCCACCAGCCCTAGCCGCGGCCGGCTCGCGGCGGCCCAGATCCGGACCAGGCCGGCGTATGCGTCCGCGGCGGTGTCGACCGCGAGCAGGTAGGTCGCTGGGTCGAAGCCAGGGTCGCCGAAGGTCTGCCGGGCGAGCTCCGCCGGGTCACTGCGCCATCCCGCCGTTCCAGGTACGTCCTGCCGCAAGGTGTCATCCAGCTCCCCCAGCCGGTCGACGTCCGCCTCGACCGCGGAGATGACGCGGAACCCGTCCGGCACCGACCGCCCGGCCAGGCCGGTGACCGTGGGGTCGGTGGGCACCAGGTAGTAGTCCTCACGCCGCTTCTCAACAAAGCCCCGTCTCGCCAGCTCGCCCTGGAGGTCGCCGGCGGTCTCGTCCACATCGACGTAGAGATCCTGGTCCATGGCGTCGAGCGTGGCGTCCAGCAGCGGCCCGTACGCCTGCGGCGCGCAGTCGCGCAGGAGCAGGAAGCAGCGCGCGTCAGGCCGGCGCAGCACGCGTAGCTGGCCGGCGGCGACGCCGTCTCGTGACGCGCTCCACCGCAGCGGGGCCTCGCTGGACACCACCACCATGAGCCTCACGGTAGGTGGGCACCCACCGGATGGGCCACGGTCAGCCGCGGTTCTCCTCGCCGATCTTCTCGGCCCCAAAGGTCTGCTGGAGCAGGGCGAGCGCCTGCTGCTCGCTGCTCTGCCGCGCGGCCGGCTCCCCCACACCCTCGTCCATCGGCTCGTCACCTGGATCGAACCCCTCGTACGCCGTTACGCCGCCAAGCGGGCCGTCATAGTCCGGGTCGTACGGCGGCTCCTCCGGCGGCGCCCCGTCGCTCCAGGGTCCGCCGGCCGGCGCTCGTACCGGGCCACCGCGCCCGCCGCCCGCCGCCCGGGTCGCCGGTCGCCCAGAGCCCCCGGTCCTCGGGGCATCCGGGCTGGCCTTGGCGGTAACCTTCCGGCCGCCGGCCCGGCCGGCGCGCCCCTCTCCAGACCGGGTCGGGCCGCCTGACCCGGGTACGGCCGCCGGCTCGGGCACGCCGCCGCCGGGGCGGGCCGGGGTCGGCCAGTCCTCCTCCGGCATGGCGGCGGGTGCCGCTGGCCCAGCCGGTGTCCTTACCGCACCCGCCGGCGATGCCGGCCCCGCAGCCCATGCCGGACCCGCTGCGGGCGCCTGGCCCGGCGGCGGAGCGGCCTGGCCCGCAGCCCATGCCGGACTCACGACCGGCGCATGGCCTACGGTCGATGGCGAACCCGCAGCCAGCGTATGGCCGGCGGCTGACGCAGGGCCCGGGGCTGACGCAGAGCCGGCGGCTGACGCAGAGCCGGCGGCTGACGCAGAGCCCGCGGCCGGCGGCGCAGGCACGAACCCGCCGGTCGGCACCATCCCCGCCCGACCAGGTGCGTCACCAGCCGGCGCGGGTGCGGCCCCGGTGCCGGTCGCAGGACGGGGCGCCGAGGCCCGCCCGCCGTGCTCGCAACGCACCTGCCACCGCCCGCCGAGCACCTCGTACACCGCGTCCAGCAGCAGGTCTGGCGAGCTGGCCAGCATGTCCGCGTGCACCTGGTGCCGGAACAGCAGCACCAGGGTGTCGCCCTCCACGTCGCGCACGGTCGCCTCCCGGACCACCGCTGCGGCGCGCTTGCTCCCGCGACCCACCATCGCCAGAACCTCGTCCCACACCCGCCGGACGGCGGCCGCATCGATCACACCGGCCGGGCCGGCCGGTGGCGCGGACGTGGAGCCAGGACCTGGGCTGGGGGCGTGGGCAGGAATAGAGCTGGGGGCTTGGGCAAGAGCTGACCCGTGGACTTGGCCGAGGGCAGAGCCCGGACCCTGGGCGGGGACGGCTGCCGGCGGGGACGGCACCGGCGCATCCGCCCCGGCCTGGTCGACGGGGTGCGCCGGGCCGGTCACCGCCGGCGGGGACGCTGCCGGCCCAGGCACCGCAGTGTGGCTCCCCGGCGCCGGAGCGGGCGGCCGGGGCGCCGCGGGGAGGTCGGCTGGTGGGCGTACCGCTGTGGGAGGGGGTGTTGCCACGGACCCACCGGCGGCCAGCGGCGCGGGATCGGACGCGGCGCCCAGCCGGCGCTCCAGCCGCTCCATGCGCTGCAGCAACGCGCCGGTCGACGCCTCCGCCCCCGGCAGCAGGAGCCGCGCGGTGATCAGCTCCAGCAGGAGCCGGGGCGCGGTGGTGCCCCGCATCTCCACGAGTCCATTGTGGACGATATCCGCGGAGCGGGACAGCGTCGCCGGGCCGAAGTGCGCCGCCTGCGCGGACATCCGCTCCAGCTGGTCGGTCGGCGCGTCGAGTAGACCCTTCTCCGCGGCGTCGGGCACCTGCTGGAGCACGATCAGGTCACGCAGCCGCTCGAGCAGGTCGGCGGCGAACCGCCGCGGGTCGTGGCCGGCATCGGTGACCCGGTTGATCGTCGCGTACGCCGCCGCGCCGTCACCGGCGGCCAGCGCGTCACACATCTCGTCGATCAGCGCGACGTCGGTGACCCCGAGCAGGGCGACCGCCCGCGAGTAGGTCACGCCCTCCGGTCCCGCCCCGGCGACGAGCTGGTCGAGCACTGACAGCGAGTCCCGCGCACTGCCCCCACCAGCCCGCACGACCAGCGGGAACACCGCGGGCTCCACGGCGGCCCCCTCCCGCCCGGCCAGCTCCTCAAGGTAGGGCCGCAGCACGCCCGGCGGGATCAGCCGGAACGGGTAGTGGTGCGTGCGCGACTTGATGGTGCCGAGCACCTTCTCCGGCTCGGTGGTCGCGAAGACGAACTTCACGTACTCCGGCGGCTCCTCCACCAGCTTGAGCAGCGCGTTGAAGCCGGCCGGGGTGACCATGTGGGCCTCGTCGATGACGTAGACCTTGAAACGGCTCGCCACCGGGGCGAAGAACGCGCGCTCCCGCAGGTCACGGGCGTCGTCGACGCCGCCGTGGCTGGCTGCGTCGATCTCGATCACGTCGATCGAGCCGGCCCCTTCGGGCGCCAGGCTGCGGCACGAGTCGCACTCACCACATGGGTCGGGGGTGGGACCCTTCTCGCAGTTGAGCGAGCGGGCCAGGATGCGGGCGCTGGACGTCTTGCCGCAGCCGCGCGGGCCGGAGAAAAGGTACGCATGGTGCAACCGCCCGGTGCGCAGCGCAACCGTCAACGGCTCCGTGACGTGCTCCTGGCCGATGATCTCGGCGAACGTCCGCGGCCGGTACTTGCGGTAGAGCGCCAGCGCCACCTCGTCACCCCCTCGCGCGGCTACCAGCCTCTCACGCGGGTCAGACAGCATGAGGCCCCCCGTGCACCCGTCAGAGCCCGCTTATCCTTGCTGCCTTCCGGCCCTGGGGAGGTTCACGAGGTGTACGCCGCACGAGGGGCGTGGCCAACTCTACCCGGTCGCCCGGCCAGCGCCGGCTTGGGTATCCTGGCCGGCGGAGGATTCGCCTAGAGGCCTAGGGCGCACGCTTGGAAAGCGTGTTGGGGGCAACCCCTCACGAGTTCGAATCTCGTATCCTCCGCGTCTCTCCGTAGCATGAACGCCAGGCAGTTCCCGGCGGCTGCCATGAGGACCACCGTTGCGACCGACCACTGGCAGGTAACCACCCTGGTACGTACGGTCGCGGCCCCGCCACAGCTCAGTACGGCTTGTCATTGCGCCAGCACATAGCGGTATGACTCTGGTAAGGCGGGACAGAATACTCACGACACGCGCGCCGATTCTGCGAGCCGGCTCAGGCCAGTGGGGGAGACTAGCTGGGTGAGCCCAGTGAGTCGTAGCCGAAAGAACAGCGCAGGCAACAAGAGGTCCACCCGGCAGGTGGTCCGGCCCGAAGTGCTCGCTGAGCCAGGCCCGTGCGACTGCCCGGCGTGTGCGGGCTTTGACCCGGAGCAGCTGATCAACGATCTGGTGGCAGACGCTGCGGACCTGCTCGGGTCGGACGATCCCCTGCACGCGGAGCTCCTGGGCGCAACCCTGCTGGCGGTCGGGGAGCTCGCTGGCGACGGGTTCGAGGACGCGCTGGTCGGTGGGTTCATCCCGGCGTTTGAGGCGCAGTCCACGACCGCGGGCCTGGCGATGCTGCTGGCGGTCGGTTCGGTGTCACATGGCCGCGCCGCCGAGGCGGCGTCCGCGGCCGCTGGCCGGCTGGTCGAGGCTGGCATCGCCGCGCCGGAGTTTGCGGCCGAGCTGAGCGAGCCGGTGACGGTCGCCGGCTGCTCACGCCTGTACGACCCGCCCGGGAGCATGTCGATACTCTCTGGCACGTTTCACCGGGCCGGGCGCTCGCACGCCGTCATGGTCACGGTCGACCATGACGACTGTGGCGCCGCCGGCCACATTCTGCTGCTCGACGGGGAGCGGCTGCCCGAAGCTCTGGAGGTAGTGCAGAACGACTGCCTCGCCGATGGCCTGGACACCGCCACGGAGTCGCTCGACGCCGCCGAGTTCCGCTGGCAGGTTGAGAAGGCCTTGGCCGCGCGGGCGGCGCACGACAACGAGGACCCGCTCGACAAACGGATGAACATCGTCGACGACGAGGACGGCCCAGAGTATCCGGCTATGGCGGTGCTTGTGCGGGCCCGGATGCGCCTGCTGCCCAAGCCCAGCAGGCCGGCCCCACGCCACGGCGACGAGGACGCGCAGGGAGCCGGGCTGGCCGCACTGCAGGCCCTGACGCAGATCTCCGGCGGTTCGGCATGGAACCGCAGGCCCGTCGCGCTGCCTCGCCAGCCGGCTGCGGCCAAGCTCCCAGCGAAACGCAAGAAGTCCGCCGGACCGGCGCCGGTCTATCGGCTCAAGGTTGGCCTGCGGGGGGCCAAGCCACCGATCTGGCGCCGCTTGGAGGTGCCCGCCGACATCAGCCTCGCCCGGCTGCACGACGTCATCCAGATCGCGTTCGGCTGGGAAGACTGCCATATGCACGTCTTCGAGACGCCGTACGGCAGCTTCGGGGTTCCCGACGCGGAGCTCGGCCACCGGTCCGCGGCGCAGGCGACGTTGGAACAGGTCGCCCCTTCCACGAACAGCAAGCTGCGCTACACCTATGACTTCGGTGACGACTGGGAGCACGAGATCGTGGTGGAGAAGGTTCTCGACCGCGACGGGTCAGCGACCTATCCACGCTGCACCGGCGGGCGACGCGCCGCCCCTCCCGAGGACTGCGGCGGCCTGTGGGGCTATGCCGAGCTCGTCGAGACCCTCAACGACCCCGGCCATCCCGAGCACGAGGAGCGGCTGGAGTGGCTGGGGCTCGACAGCGCCGCGGACTTCGACCCGGACAGCTTCGACGCCGAAGGGGTGACCAAGGCACTGTCGGCCCTGCGCTGACGCCGGCGACCGCCAGCCAGGCGCACCGCAGGCCAGGTGCCCGGTGCGCCTGTCGCTTGGCGGGCTACTCAGTCACGCGCGCCAGGTCGTTCGGCCTGCTGTGGTCGGAGCCGACATCCGCGTGAGGTTCGCCGAGGGCGTACGGCTGGCAGCGCTCAGCCAGCTCAGGCGCTGTGCCGTTGCGCATGGCGAGCCAGGAGGTCCAGTCGGGTAGCAGGGCGATCAGCTTGGCGGCGAAGTCATCCTGGTAGTAGTTGAGCAGGTGCAGCACGGTGAAGGCGACCCGGTGCGGGGAGCAGGTGTGCCTTATGGCGGCCGGTTCGCCGAAGCACCAGGAGTCCGCCAGCTCCTCCACCAGGTCCTCCAGGTCGGCCGGCTCCGGATAGCCAGACGGGGCTCGCCGGTCAGCGCGGTGCTCCCGCAGCCAGGCGGTGAACTCCTTGACGGCGGTGGCGGCGTCGAGATCTGCCCGCTGGGCAGCGGCACGGTGCGGCTCAACCGCCGCAACGGCCACCTCCGCCAGGCGCATGCCGCGGTGGTACTCGGCCAACTGGTCGGCGTTCGCTCCGCCGGAAGGCAGGAAACCCTCGTCGGCAGGCATCAGCTCAGCCAGCAGCGAGGGGTCGTCAACCGGCACGAAGGCGGCCTCGCCCGAGGCGCGACGGCCCACCCCGGCCACCCACGCCGCCATCGCCTGCTCAGCGGTGGGGTAGTAGGCACTGTGCACGGTGACCGGTTGGTACCCGCAGGCATCGATGTCCCACAGATACCAGCGATCCGGCCCGTCAGGCGCGGCGAACGCGGCGGTGACCCCGAAACGGCTACCGTACGCGTCGCGCGCCCACAGGACCTGGCTGGTTGCGGCCGGGCCGGCGGGCATCTCGGGCAGCGCGTGCCCGCCAGGAAGGTCGCGCAGCTCCTCGACCATCTCAGCGGCCAACCTGGAGTGTGGGAACGGAACGATGCCGGCCGCGGCGGTGAGGACCCGCCACGCAGCTCGCCACCCATCCGGCTCGGCGGCTGGCTCGTCGAGGGCTGCACGCACGGCCGCAGCGGCCGCCGCGAGGGCGGCCTCGGCGAACGAGCTGGGGTCCACCCGGTCCTCAAACGGTCCGTCCGCCAGTTTCCCAAGGCAGGCCCCGAGCCGGCGACACAGCTCGTCCTCAAGGTCAGGGTCGGTCCGGTCCGGTGCGAGCTCGACCAGCCCGGCGACGAGGGGGCCGGACGACTCGGCAGCAAGGGACGACCTACGCATGCCGAGCTGACGCCGGTAGGCGGCGAGAGCAGCTAACGGGTTCGCAGGCTGGGTCCGGGACCCGCCATCCAGGTCCGACCACATCTTCGACTGAGTCACCCGGGTCGATGGCTTGGACGTACGGCGCTTCTTACGCTTGCGGGACACAGGCACCGCGGAAGCATAGGACCGCCCGACCGAACGCTTCGGCCTGGGTCCGATCGGGGTGGATGAGGAACGCCGGGCCGGTCATGGCATGACCCGCCCGGCGCCTAGCCTGCTCGGCAGCGGTGGTGCAGGGATTTGAACCCTGGGAGGACTCACGCCCTCACACGCTTTCGAGGCGTGCTCCTTAGGCCGCTCGGACACACCACCGCGGAGAAGGGTACCCGACCGCTGCGCCGGTTACCCCACCGGCTCACCGGCCGCCTGGCAAGATCTGCCACATGAGCACACACATCGGCGCGCAGCCGGGCGAGATCGCGGAACGGGTACTCCTGCCGGGCGACCCGCTGCGGGCCAAGTGGATCGCGGAGACCTACCTCGAGGGCGCCAAGTGCTACTCGACGGTCCGCGGCATGCTCGGCTTCACCGGCACGTACCAGGGCGTCCCGGTCTCCGCGCAAGGGTCCGGCATGGGCATGCCGTCCGCCTCGATCTACGCGCACGAGCTGTTCGCCGAGTACGGCGTACGCACCCTGATCCGGGTCGGCTCCTGCGGCGCGTTGACCGAGGAGCTCCGGCTGCGGGATGTCGTCGCGGCGAGCGGGTCCTCGACCGACTCGTCGATGAACCGGGTCCGCTTCGACGGGCTCGTCGACTACGCCCCGGTCGCCGACTTCGGGCTGCTGCGTACCGCTGTCGACGTGGCCGCGCGGCGAGGCGTACCCATGCGGGTTGGGCCGATCCTGGCGGCGGACAGCTTCTATACCGACCGGCCCGACCTCTATGACCGGCTCGCCGACTACGGCGTGCTCGCGGTTGAGATGGAGTCGGCGGCGCTCTACACCCTTGCGGCGAGGTTCCGCGCCCGGGCGCTGACCATCCTCACTGTCAGCGACCACCTCAAGACCGGCGAGCACACCAGCGCTGAGGACCGCGAGAAGACATTTTCCCAGATGGTGGAGATCGCGCTAGAGACCGCTGTCGCTAGCCCCTGACACAAAGTTACCGACCGGTCGGTCGGATTCTACGGTACGCTGGCCGCGTGTTCGAGACCGCAGTCCACGATGGCCGGCTGGCCCGCGGCGAGCGCACCCGTACGGCCGTTCTCGACGCCGCAGTCTCCCTCGCCACCGAGGCCGGGCTGGACGGGCTCTCCCTTGCCCAGCTCGCCCAGCGCCTCGGGGTGAGCAAGTCCGGGCTGTTCGCGCACTGGCGGTCAAAGGAGGAGCTCCAGCTGGCCACCATCGACCGGGCCCGCGACCAGTGGGCCGAGCGGGTGGTGGCGCCGGCGATGCGGGCACCGCGCGGCGTGCGGCGGATCTACGCGCTGCACGAGGCCCGGATGGGCTTCTACGAGAAGGCGGTGCTGCCCGGCGGGTGCTTCTTCGCCAACGCCGAGTTCGAGTACAGCGTCCGGCCCGGGGTGGTCCGCGACCGGTTGGTCGAGCTCTTCCGCGAGTGGATGTGCCTGCTGGAGCGGCTGGTGGGCGACGCGGTCGCGGCCGGCGAGCTGCCTTCCGACACGGACCTGCCGCAGCTCGCCTTCGAGATCGAGGCGCTGGGGATGGTCGCCGTGGTCCAGTCGCGGCTGCTGCCCCCCACCCCCGCCTACGCGTACGCCCGGCGGGCGGTGCGGGACCGGCTGCGGATGCTGTGCCGTGACCCCTCGCTCCTCCCGGAGGTCGACGCATGACCGCCACCGCAGTCGTCGGCTTCGGGCAGGTGCAGCGGGTGACCGTCCACTTCGATGACCTCGACGCGATCGGGATCGTGCACAACGCGAAGTACGCCGTGCTGGTCGAGCGAGCGCTGTCCGCGTACTGGTCCGCCCGTGGGCACTCGTTCCAGGACGGCCAGCCGACCACGTCGGACGTGGTGCACGCGGTGCGCGAGTTCTCGATCACCTATCACGCGCCGATCCGCGGCACCGGCGACCTGGACGTGCACTTCTGGGTCGAGCGGCTCGGGGAGTCCAGCGCGGTGTACCGCTTCCGCTTCCTGTCCCCGAACCGCGCCACGGTGTACGCCGAAGGCCGGCGGGTGGTCGTCAAGCTCGACCTGGCGACCGGCCGCCCGGCGCCGTGGACTCCGCACGGCCGCGAGGTCGCGGCCGCGCTGCTGCGGGACCCCGGGTAGCCGCCGCTGGTTCCCTGATGACCCGGCACTGGGTGCATCACGGGGGTGCACCAGGTGGCGGGCTCGGGCGCCCACCCGGACCAGCTGCTGGCTCCTTATGCTCTGCACCAGCTGACCGAGCAGAGCATAAGGAGCCAGCACACACACCTGCCGGTAGCCGCTGAGCCGTACCTACCTGTGGTCGCTGAAGAACCGGCGCAGCAGGGCCGCGCACTCCGCCTCCAGGACGCCGCCGTAGACCTGCGGCCGGTGGCTGAGCCGGCGGTCGCGGACCACGTCCCACAGCGAGCCGACCGCACCCGTCTTGGGCTCCCAGGCGCCGAAGACCAGGACCGCCACGCGCGCCAGCACGAGCGCACCAGCGCACATGGTGCACGGCTCCACCGTGACGACCAGCGTGCAGCCATCGAGCCGCCACGATCGGCGCACCTGCGCCGCCTGCCGCAGCGCGACCACCTCGGCGTGCGCGGTGGGGTCACCGGTGAGCTCCCGCTCGTTGCGCGCGGCGGCGAGCTCGCGGCCGTCCGGTGCGAGGACCACCGCACCCACCGGCACGTCGGCGGGTGCCGCGGCGCCCGCCGGCACGTCGGCAGGTGCCGCAGCGCCCGCCGATGGCGCCGCCGTGCCGGCCGCGACGGCCAGCGCCCGGCGCATCCACTGCTCGTGACGCGCCCCCAGGCCGGCCGGGCCGACCGGCCCGGTCATGGCAGCGCCATCTCCGCCATGTCCTCGTAGCCCTCGCTCCGCTTGGTGCGCCCGGTCATGGCTCTCGAAGTTCCTCGACCTCGTCCCCACAGCCCAGCGTCTGGCAGATCTCCGCCGTGACGTCGGCGGGCAGCATGCCTTCGTGCCCACACAGGGCCAGCAGGCGGTGCGCTGAGACGCCCAGGTCGGCGAGCAGGTCCGCGTCGCCGACCGGGTCCACGTCGGGCTCGACCGCTGCACGCTCGCCGCCCGGCTCGGCGCCGTCGCCGGTGGCCAGCTCCTCAGCATCATCGATCTCCAGCGCCGGCGCCTCGATGTCCCCGAGCAACACCGCGCCTAGCCGGGACTCCTCGGCAAAGACCGAGTCAGACCCGAACACCCGCAGGTCATCGCCCTGGTCCAGACGCAGGATGACCAGGTAGGTGTCGTCAGCCTCCACGAACAGCAGCGACACCGCGGCTTCCGGGTCGGCGTCGCGCAGCCGGTCCGCAACCTCCTCCACGTCGGCCGCGCCGGTCAGGTCCAGTTCGGTCGCGGACCAGCCGTCTGGCCCGCGAGCCACCGCAGCGGCGAAGTATGACACGGTTCCCCCACACCCACCTGCGCGGCCGGCGCCGCGCAACATCCGCTAGATCGTCGTTACGCATGACGGTATCGGGCCGGAGCGCCGCGCGCTCCCTGTGGCGAGGGGCTTCAGCTGGCTAGCCTGCGCCGGCTGGCGATCAGCCCGCGCAGGCGGTCGGTACGAAGCTGGTAGGGCTGCACCCGGTCCCGCACTGCCTTGGCGCCGGCGAGCTCCGCAAGCAGCTGCAACCGTCGGCGGTGGCGCTCGGGATCGAGTCGCTGCAGCGTCAAGGCCATGGGCCAGAGGGTGCCCGCTGCGCCGGCCGTTCGTCAAGCCGGGTCGCGGACCGCGGTCAACCCCTCACAAGCAGTGCGTTTCCACCAGTACGCTCGATGCCAACCTGCGCGGTTCCCGCTGAGGTGGCGCGCCTACCACAACGGCCAGTCCGCCCGCGCCGCCCACGCGGCCGTCAGGACCGCACCGGCCACCGCCCAGCCGGTCCCAGCCGCGATCGCCACGCCCACGGCCACCCCCCGGTCCCCGAAACGGACCAGCCCCAGTGCGACCGCCCAGGCGGTGACACCAGCCGCAAAGGTCCACCACCCGTACCCCCGAACCGAGGTGGCCAGCAGGCCGAACAGCAGCATCCAGAGCGCGCCGGCGGCGAGCCCGGCGGCGACCGCTACGGCGCGGACCGGATGCGGCTCCCGGTAGGTGGGCCGGGGCGGGCGGGACGGGAACAGGCCGGACGGCAGGTGCCGAGCCCGCACCTGTTCTGCCCGGTCCGACCAGCTCATCGAGGCGAGCCTAGCCCCCGCTGCCCGGTGCGGGTGTGGGAGAGTCAGCGCCGTGCATGTGGCGGTCGTCGGGCTCGGCCTCATCGGCGGGTCGCTGCTGCGCGCGCTCGCCGCCCAGGGACACCAGGTCCTGGGGTACGACGCGGACCCGGCGACCCGGGCCCTGGCACGTACGGCGGCGGCCCGCGCTCGGGCCGGCGCCCGGTGGCAGGTGACCAGCGCCGTGGCCGATGCCGCGAAAGGGGCCGACCTCGTCGTACTGGCGGTGCCCCTACCCGCGGTGGGTACCGTGCTGGACGAGCTGGCCGGGCTGGCCTACACCGGCCTGGTCACCGACGTGACCTCGGTCAAGGCAGCGGTACGGGACCTCGTCGCCGGCCGGCTCGCCACGCCGCACGGCCAGCTCGCCGGGTTCGTCGGCGGCCACCCTATGGCGGGCCGGGAGACGTCCGGCTTCGCCTCCGGCGACCCGGAGCTGTTCGCCGGGGCCACCTGGGCGCTCTGCCTGGAGCCGGACACCAGCCTGCGGGACTGGCTCGAGCTGGCGGCCCTATGGACCTCCATCGGCGCGCGGGTGGTGCCGGCAACGGCCGACGAGCATGACCGGGCGGTGGCGGCCGTCAGCCACGTACCGCATCTGGTCGCCGCCGCGCTCGCCGCCAGCGTGGCCGGCGACCCGCTGGCACTGACGCTCGGCGCTGGCTCGTTCCGCGACGGCACGCGCGTGGCGGCGCAGTCACCGGCGCTCGTGGCCGCCATGTGCGGCGGCAACTCGACCGCCGTCGACGCGGCGCTGGCGCAGGCGCAGGCTGCGCTGGACGGCGCCCGAGCGGCGCTCGCCGCGGCCGACCCGATCGCCGCGCTGCGCCCCTGGCTGGCCACCGGCCATGAGGTGCGCACCGGGTGGCCACCCGAGGCCGCCTCGACCATCGCCCTGCCGGCGCGGGCGGACACGCTGCTGCGGCTCGGCGGGGTGGGCGGCTGGCTCACCGCGGTCGCGCCAGACCGGGCCACGGTCACCGCCGTCCGCCCAGGCTGAGCCAGCCAGGGCGCATCTGGGTCACGGCGCGTCAGGGGCGGTCGCCGCGGTCGGCCCGGATCACCCGGCGGTCGGTGACGATGGCGGTGACCAGGTCCGCCGGGGTGACGTCGAAGGCCGGGTTGGCCGCGCCGGCGCCGGCCGGCGCGGTGCCCGTGCCACCGAAGGACAGCACCTCAGCCGGGCCGCGGTCCTCGATGTCCACATCGGACCCGCACGCCGTCCCGGTGTCTACGGTGGACTCCGGCGCCACCACGACGAACGGGATGCCGGCGCGGGCTGCACCGAGGGCGTGTGCGTACGTGCCGACCTTGTTGACGACGTCCCCGTTGCCGCAGACCCGGTCCGCGCCGAGGATGACGGCGTCGACCTCACCCCGGGCCATCAGGAACGGGCCTGCCCCGTCGACCGCGACCCGGTACGGGATGCCCAGTCGCCCCAGCTCCCAGGCGGTGAGCCGGGCGCCCTGGAGCAGCGGTCGGGTCTCGCTGGCGATGACGCCACCGAGCCGCCCCCGGCGGTGCAGCTCGGCCACGACGCCCAGGGCCGTGCCGCCGACCACCGCCGCCAGGCCACCGGTGTTGCAGTGGGTGAGCAGCCGCGGCACCGCCATCGGGCACACCTCGGTCACCAGGTCGGCCCCTCGCGCAGCCATCGCCAGGGAGGCCGCCACCTCCTCGTCCCGTACGGCGAGGGCCTCGGCCAGCACCGCGTCCGCGCCTTCAGCGAGGCGGGCCGCCGCCCGGGCCACCCCGCGGGCGAGGTTGACTGCGGTAGGCCGGGCGTGGGCGACCCGCCGTACCGCGTCGGCGACGGCTGCGGAGTCAGCGCCGTGGCACTGCGCGGCCAGCGCGACGCCGAACGCGCCCGCGACCCCGAGTGCCGGCGCTCCCCGGACCGCCAGCCGCTGGATCGCGGCCACCAGCTCGTCCACGGTCGACAGTCGCAGGTGGCGCTCTGCGGTCGGTAGGACCGTCTGGTCGATGATCTCGACAGCCCCGTCCACCCAGTCGATCGTGCGCACCCGGCCAGCGTACGCGGGCCGGCTCCCATCAGTCCGCGGTCAGCTCACGCGCGAGGCGACCGATAGCTAGGAAGCACCATGCTGACCGGGCCGGTTAGTCTGCGGCCATGAGCACCCGGGACCCGGTCGCCGACCTGCGCCGCATCGCGTTCCTGCTGGAGCGCTCGTACGAGGCGACCTACCGGGTACGGGCCTTCCGCTCGGCCGCCGCGGCAGTGGCGGCGCTGGACCCCGCGGAGCTTGCCCGGCTCGCCGCGGACGGGGCGCTGCGGACCGTGCCGGGGGTTGGCGACGTGACCGCCCGGTGCATCACCGAGTCGCTGGCCGGTGAGGAGCCGGTCTACCTGCGCCGGCTGCTCGCCACCGAGGGGACTGACCTCGAGGAGCAGGCGGCGGGACTGCACTCGGCGCTGCGCGGCGACTGCCATTCGCACTCGGACTGGTCCGACGGGGGCTCACCGATCGAGGAGATGGCCCTGGCCGCGGCCGAGCTCGGCCATGAGTACCTGGTGCTGACCGACCACTCCCCGCAGCTGACCGTCGCCAAGGGGCTATCCCCGCAGCGCCTGCGCCGCCAGCTCGAGGTGGTAAGGGCGCTCAACGACGCCCTGCCCGAGGGGTTCCGCATCCTCACCGGCATTGAGGTGGACATCCTCGCCGACGGCTCGCTGGACCAGGAGCCGGACCTCCTCGCCGAGCTGGACGTGGTGGTCGGCTCGGTACACAGTGGACTGCGCGACCCGGCCGAGGCGATGACGGCCCGGATGCTCACCGCGGTCGCCAACCCGCACCTGGACATCCTCGGGCACTGCACCGGCCGCAAGGTGGCCGCCTCCGCGCTCGGCCTCACCGGCGAAGGCGACCGCGGGCACCGGGCCGGCCGCACCCGGCCGGAGAGCCAGTTCGACGCGGCTGCGGTGTTCGCCGCATGTGTCGAGCACGACAAGGCCGTGGAGATCAACTGTCGCCCGGACCGGCTCGACCCGCCCAAGCGGCTGCTGCGGCAGGCGGCGGAGGCAGGCTGCCGGTTCGCCATCGACACCGACGCGCACGCCCCGGGCCAGCTGGACTGGCAACGGTACGGCTGCACCCGGGCCGCCCAGTGCGGCATAGGCCCTGAGCAGGTCGTCAACACCTGGCCGATGGACCGGCTGGTCGCCTGGGCACGGGCGCACGGCTGACCCAGACCCCATCACACAGCGGTAACCAGCGCCCTGGCAGGCCCGCAGGCGGTCCAGGGAAACGACGTAAGGTCCATGCTGGACCTCGGGTTACGCGCGTTCAGGGGCTGACGACCGGGGCGTGCAGGTGGCATCGTGCGGGGGTGACCGCGTTTGCGGAGACTCCCGCACAGCTGGCGCAGCGCATCGTCCCGCCGCCGCCGTACCGGCACCTGCTCGAGCGGGCCCGGTTGGCGCCGCTGCTGGCCGAGCTGCCGCGACGGCGGCTCACCGCGCTTACCGCCGGCCCCGGCTCGGGTAAGACGACCCTGTTCGCCGGCTGGGCGGCGGAGCAGGACTGCGCGTGGTACACGGTCACCGCCGCCGACGCAGACCCGCTGACCCTGGCGCGGGGGCTGGACGCCGCGCTGCGCCTGCGCGTGCCCGACCTGCCGCAGGAGCTGGCCGACTCCCTCGCCGGGATGCGCGGGCCGGGCACCACCGGCCAGCTCGGTGCGTTCGTCCCGGCACTCGCGGCCGGGCTGCACGGGCGGCTGCGCCTCGACCTGGTCCTGCTCCTCGACGACGTGCACCTGATCGACGGCAGCCCGGGTGCGGTACGCCTCCTCGCCGACCTGGCCCACATGGCGCCCGACCGGCTCCACCTCGCCATCGCCAGCCGCGCCGAGCTGCCGTTCCCGGTCGAGCGGCTGCTGGTGCACGGCCAGGTGGTCGCGCTCACCCCGCAGGCGCTCGCCTTTGACGAGGACGAGGTCGCGCGGCTGCTGGAGGCCGTGACCGGTCCCTGCGCCCTGCAGTACGCCCGCACCGTCCGCGCCCTGACCGACGGTGTGCCGGCCGCCGTACGGCTGGTGGCGGAGACGCTCGCCGACATCCTGCCCGAGCGCCGGGACAGCGCCCTGGCGCGGTGGGCCGAGCCCGACGGGGACCTGCTGGACCGCCTGCTGGACCGGGAGATCATCCCGCGGGCAGCGCCCGAGCTGCTGACCCTGCTGCGGGTGGCGGCGGCGCTGGACCGCTTCGACGCGGACCTGCTGGCCGACCTCGGGGTGCCGGACGCCGCAAAGCTCGTGACCGAGGCCCGCCGGCGGGAGGTCCTGGTGACCTCCGTGTCCGGTGACCCTGCCTGGTGCACGCTGACCGAGGTGGCCCGGCGGTACGCCGTACGCTCGCTGCACCCGGACGCCGACGAGCCCGGACAGCTACGGGCTCGGGCCGCGTCCTGGCACCTGGCCCGGGGTGACGCGGCCGAGGCGCTGCGGCTGCTGGTGGCGCTCGATGACAGCGCGGCGCTGGCCCGGCTGCTCGAGGAGCACGGGTCCAGCCTGCTCACTGCCGGGCACGCACCGCTCGTCCAGGCCGCCGTCGCCGCGGTACGGCCCGAGCACCGCAGCCCGGCGATCGAGCTGGTCGAGGGCGAGGCGCACCAGATCCGCGGGGACTGGGACCGCGCCGTCGCCCACCTGAGCCGGCTGGTGCCGGCGGAGGGCCCGGTGCCGGTGGC
Source organism: Micromonosporaceae bacterium (assembly GCA_035649895.1). Taxonomy (GTDB): domain Bacteria; phylum Actinomycetota; class Actinomycetes; order Mycobacteriales; family Micromonosporaceae; genus DASSUC01. Next base: position 19,541 of record DASRIS010000069.1, read on the forward strand.
CGTCGCGTGGCGGCTCGGCCTGATCTACCACATGCGGGGCGAGCTGGCCGAGGCTCTCGACCTCTACCGGCGCGGCCTGGCCAACCCGGACGGCGGGGCAGCGCGCGACCTGGCCCTCACCGCGGCCTGGGCGGCGAGCGCCGCGTGGCTGTGCGGCGCGGTCGAGGAGGGCCGGGCACTGACCGAGCGGGCGGTGGCCCTGGCCGAACGCAGCGGCGACGACACCGCCGCGGCGGCTACCCACACCGCGCTCAACATGCTGGCCGTCCTCGACGGTGACCGGCGCGCCAACGACCGGCACTACCTGCTGGCGCTGGAGCATGCGCGCCGGGCCGGCGACGTCCTGCACATGATCCGGATCCGGTCCAACCGCGGCTCCCGCTACCTGGAGGAGGGCCACTACGGCGAGGCCTTCGCCGAGCTGGAGACCTCGGTACGCCTGGCCGAGCTGGCCGACTTCCCAACCCTGCGGACGCTGGCGATGGTCAACCGCGCGGATGCCAAGCGCCGGCTGGGCCGGCTCGACGAGGCAGCGCGGGACGTGCAGACCGTGCTGGGCGAGCAGCAGCGGCTCGGCTCGCGGCTGGCCAGCTACCCGCTGGTGGTGCTCGGCGACGTGCACCTGGACCAGGGCAACACCGCGCAGGCGCAGGTGTGCTTCGAGGAGGCGGTGCGGCTGGCCGAGGCCGCCGGCGACCAGCAGGCGCTGGTGCCTTCGCTGGCCGGCCTGGCGCTGGCGGTCGCGCCCCGGGACATCATCGCGGCGGCCGCGCTGGCGGAGCGGGCGGCCGGGGTGGAGTACGCGCTCGGGCACACCCGGGCGCTGCTCGCGGTGGCCTACGTCGCGCTGCGCCGCGGTGACATCGCCGCGGCGGGGACTGCGGCGGAGGCGGCAGCCCAGGCGGCCCGCCTGCGCCGGGACCGGCCGGCGCAGGCCGAGTCGCTGGAGGTGCGGGCCGAGCTGATCGGGGACCCGGCGCAGCGGCGCGCGGCGCTGGACGAGGCGGAGGCGATGTGGGCGGCGCTGGACTGCCCGGTAGGCCTGGCCCGCACCCGGGTGGCGCTGGCCGGGCTGCTCGACCGCGAGGTGGCGCGGCGCCTGCTCACCGCAACGGCCACGCAGTGCCGCCGGATGGGCGCCCGCAGCCTGGCGCGCCGGGCCTCGGAGCTGCTCGCCGCGCTGGCCGACGCGCTGCCACCGGCGGTGGCGATCCAGACCCTGGGCGAGTTCGGGGTGACCCGGCGCGGGCACGCGGTGCCGCACGGCGAGTGGCGCACCCGCGCAGCCCGCGAGCTGCTGAAGATGGTGGTGGCCCGGCGCGGTGCCCCGGTCGAGCGGGAGGCGGTCCGCGGCCAGCTGTGGCCGGACGAGGACGCCGAGACCGGCACCGCCCAGCTCGACGCCGCGCTCGCCGCGGTGCGGGCGGTGCTCGACCCGGGAAGGGACCTCCCGGCAGACCACTACCTGCTCGCGACCGGCGACCACATCCGGCTACAGATGTCGCACGTCGAGGTGGATGTCGAGGGGTTCCTCACGCAGGCGCAGGCCGCGCTCGACCGGCGGGCCGCCGGGCACCCGGCGGTCGAGGAGCTGTCCCGGGTGGAGGCGCGCTACACCGGCGACTTCTACGCCGAGGACCCGACCGCCGAGTACGCGCGGGTGCTCCGCGAGGAGGCCCGGGCCGTGTACCTGTCCGTGGTCCGCGCGCTCGCGGAGGCGTACAGCGGCACCGGTGACCCGGAGGCGGCAGCCGGCTACCTGTTGCGGCTGCTCAGCCAGGATCCGTACGACGAGCCGGCGCACCTGGCGCTGGTGCGGGCCCTCGACGCCGCCGGCCGGTACGGCGAGGCGCGCCGGATGTACCGCACGTACGCCGCCCGAATGGCCGAGCTGGACGTGGAGCCGGCCGCCTACCCGTCCGACGGGTAGGCGGCGAGGTGCCCCGGCCCGCCCGGGCGGGGCGCCTCACCCGGTGCAGTAGGTCTGCACCTCGACGGTCGCCACCGGCGCCTGCCTCGCCGCAGCCGTGAACGCGTCCGCCTCCTGGGGGCTCGCGAAGTAGACGGCCACGTGGCGGTACGGCGTGGCCGCCGGCAGGCCGAGGCTCCCCCGGACGCCGGCATCGCAGTCCATCGACGTGATCGAGGTTCGGTAGCCCAGCTCTGACGCGTACGCCACGGCGCGACCCAGCTTGGCCTGGTTGCCGTCGCTGTCCGTGGCGAGCACCACCGCCCACGCCGACCCGCCGGCGGTGAGCTGCGACAGAGCGGCCGGTCGCCCGCCCCTGGGGCGGCAGTCGCGGGCGAACACGCAGAGCCGGTCGTGCAGCCCCTGCCAGGTGCGGTCCACCGCTGCCACGTCCACACCACGCACGACCAGCAGCGCTGCGCCGTACCTGAGGGCGACCTCGGTCACCGTCGGCGGCAGCGACCCCTCCCTGCTGGACGTGTACCGGGTGGTCACCTTGACCGCCGAGCCTCCGAAGTCCAGCTCCGCTATGGTCTTGCGCCAGGCGGACCCGCCGTACGTGCCCTCGGCGCAGCGGGCCGCCTCGGCCCGGAGCTCGTCGAAGACCCGGCCTGCGGTCGGTCCGTCCGAGTACACCAGCAGGATGATGCCCGCCCCGTCGTACTCCGGCACCGAGCGGGCGGCGATCACCTCTGCGGTCCTGGCCGGCGGGGTCGGCTCGTGGCACTGTGGCGGCGGGCCACTGCCGTCGGTCGAGACGAAGCCCTTCTCGGGCAGGAACCCGGGCGGGATCGTGGCGCCCACCGGCTGGCGCACCGAGCCGGCCGGCGGGGTGTACGCCGGCCCTCTCGACGAGACGTGGGTCGGCAGCTCCAACGGGACTGAGCCGTGGGCCGGGGTCTGGGTCGCCGGTTCACCGGAGCGCAGCGGGTCGACGGCGAGGAACCCGACGCCGACCGTCGCGACCACCGCGAGGCCGGCCAGGGCCGCCCGGCCGGTCTGCCGCCGGCGCCGGCCCCGGGCGATGAGCTGCGCGGCCGGTGGCAGCGGGACCATCGGCTCCAGGCCGCGGTGCAGTGCGCCGAACCGCTCGTCGAGGCTGGGGCCGGTCGGTTCGTCGAAGTCACCCACTAGGGCACACCTCCCACTCGCGCTGGCTTCGGCCGATGAGGTCCGCCGGGCCGCCGGCAGGGCAAGCCCCGTCCTGCTCTGCATCGTCCCCGCCGCCCGCCCGGCGGCTCGGGCCGTACCCGTCGGGCCCACCGCCCAGGATGGCGGCGAGCGCGTCCCGTCCCCGGCACAGCCGGGACCGGATCGTGCCGGGGGCCACCCCGTCCATCGCCGCGATCTCGAGGGCCGAGAAGCCGCCCAGGTAGTGCAGGACCAGAGCCCGCCGCTGCGCCTCGGGCAGCTGTCGCAGCGCCGCGACAAGGTCCGCGCCGCATCCGTCCGGCTCCGGCTCGGGGGGCGGTGGTCCGTGCCGGCGCCAGGAGGCGGCGGCCGTCCTCGCCCGCCGCCAGCGGCTCACCGCGACGCGGTAGGCCACCCGGCAGACCCAGGCGCGCGGCTCGTCGTACTCGCAGATCCGGTCCCACCGCGCCCAGGCCCTGATGAACGCCTCCTGCGCCGCCTCCTGGGCCTCCGCCAGGTCACCGGTGTACGCGTACAGCTGGGCGACGACGCTGCGGTAGCTCGTCCGGTAGAACTCCGCGAACGCGCCCTCGTCGGCGCCGTCGTCCGCCATGCGGGGCCTCCCGTCGACCGTGCGCGGTGGGTGTCAGCGGGTACACGCGAGCGGGCCGGCGAGTGTTGCACCGGCTTCGCGACATTGCTGGGCGCGTGCCCGCCGCTACGAGCGCGGCTCACCCCAAGGTATGAGAGCTGGCCCACCTGGGGCCTGAGCGTGGCTCACCCGGGGCCGGCTCGGCTACCGCGTGCCGGATACGCCACGCCGGATGCGTTGCATAGGGTCTTGCTTGTGCGCGACATCGCCGTGTTCAGCGGCAGCGCCCATCCGGCGCTCGCTGCGGAGATCTGCACCCACCTGAAGGCGCCGCTGTCACCGTCGCGGCTGCAGCGCTTCGCCAACGACTGCCTCGAGGTCCAGCTCCAGGACAACTGCCGGGAACGCGACGTCTACCTGATCCAGCCGCTGGTGCCGCCGGTGCAGGAGCACCTGGTGGAGCTGCTGCTGATGCTGGACGCGGCCCGGGGGGCGTCGGCGGCGCGGACCACGGTGGTGCTGCCGCACTACGCGTACGCCCGTTCCGACAAGAAGGACGCCCCACGCATCTCGATCGGTGGCCGGCTCGTCGCCGACCTGCTCGTCGCCGCCGGCGCGAGCCGGGTGCTCACGATGACCCTGCACTCACCCCAGGTGCACGGCTTCTTCAGCGTGCCCGTCGACCACCTGCATGCGCTGCGCGAGCTCGCCGCCCACTTCCAGGCGTACGACCGTACCGCCGCCGTGGTCGTCTCCCCCGACCTGGGCAACGCCAAGTCCGCCTCCACGTTCGCCCGGATACTGGGGGTGCCGGTCGCCGCCGGCGCCAAGCAGCGCTTCAGCGACGACCGCGTCGTCATCAGCTCGATCATCGGGGACGTCGCCGGCCGGGACGTCATCGTGCTCGACGACGAGATCGCCCGCGGCAGCACCATGTTCGAGCTGCTCGACCGGCTGCGCGAGCGGGGGGTCCGGTCGGTCCGGGTGGCGTGCACGCACGGGCTGTTCACCGCTGGTGCGCTGGACCGGCTGGCCGCCCAGCCGGACGTGCTGGAGATCGTGTGCACCAACACCGTGCCGATCCCGGACGCGGCGCGGGTGCCCAAGCTGAACGTCCTGTCGATCGCCCCGGCCTTCGCCGAGGCGATCCGCCGTATCCACGATGGAGAGTCGGTCAGCGCCCTGTTCGACCCGAGCTGGCAGCAGCCGGGCTCACCGCGAGATCTGGCGGTGGACGGCCCACAGCGCGGCCTCGGTGCGTGACGCCGACCGGGTCTTGCGCAGCAGGTTGGACACGTGCACGGTCACCGTGCGGATCGAGATGCCCAGCGACCGGGCGACCTGCTTGTTGGACATGCCGGCGGCGAGGCAGCCCAGCACCTCGATCTCGCGCGCGGTCAGCTCAGCCTCGACGGACGGGTCGAGGGTCGCCGCATCAGCCGCGGGTGCCGGTGGTGCCGCCAGGCGCACGTGCTCCGGCAGCGGCTCGCGGGCCAGCGCGTCCAGCCCGCCGCCGGCGGCGGTGGCGAGCAGCTCGGTCAGCCAGTAGGGGTTCCCGCCGGTGCGGCGCCACACCGCGCGCGCCACCTCCTCCGGCACCGGCGCGGCGGGGTGGACCTGGGCGAGAACCTCACCTACCTCGGCCGGGCCGAGGGGGCCCAGGTGCTGGCGCACCGCGCCCGGCGCGCCGGACAGCCGCGCCAGGGCGCGCGCGGCCAGCTGCGGCGAGAGCGCCGCCTCCGGCGGCCGGCTGGTCACCAGCAGCAGCGCCGGCAGCTCGGGCGCCGCGGCCAGCTCGCCGACGAGGTTCAGGCTGGCCGGGTCGAGGGCGTGCAGGTCCTCCACGACCAGCACCACCGGCCCGGACCCGACCAGCGCCCGGACGGTACGCACGGCCAGCCGCAGCAGCGCACCCGGCGCGTACCGCTCGGTAGGGGCGTCCGGGTGCTGGGCCAGCCAGGCCAGCGCGTCCGCCGGCACCGGAAGCCCGTCGGTGTCCCGGCCGCTGAGCACCGCGGCCAGCCAGTCGTACGGCGCTGGTGTGTGCACCCGCGCGGCGCCCGCCAGCACGGCCCGCGGCCGGGGCCGGAACGCATCGAGCGCGCTGGACACCAGCATGCTCTTGCCGAGGCCGGCCGCGCCGGTGATGACGACCGGGCACGCGGTCGGGGCGTCGCCCGCAGCGACCCTGGCCCACGCGCCGACCAGCTCAACGAGCTCGTCGGCGCGCCCGACCATGGACACCGGCATCATGGCTCTCACGATACGTAGTAGTTCGTAGAGACACTGCCACCGTGTCCTGGCAGGCTGCCCGCATGAGCTTCACCCTGCGCTCGGCCGCCGTCAGCGACCTCGGCCTGGTCCGGACGAACAACGAGGACTCCGCGTACGCCGGCCGTCAGCTGCTCGCGGTAGCCGACGGTATCGGCGGCCTGCCGGCCGGCGAGCTCGCCAGCGACCTGGTGGTCCGCTCGCTCGCCCCGCTCGAGGAGGCGTCCGGCCAGGGTGAGGCGCTGCTCGACCTGCGGCGGGCGTTGGATGCGGCGAACCAGCAGATCAGGGAGGCCGCCGACGGCGACCCGAGCCGCGACGGCATGGGCACCACGGTGACCGCCCTGCTGCTGCGCGGTGACGAGCTCGCGGTGCTGCATGTCGGGGACTCTCGCGGCTACCTGCTCCGCGACGGGGCCCTACGCCAGGTCACCAGGGACGACACGTTCGTACAGTCCCTGGTCGACCGGGGGGTGCTGACCGCGGAGGAGGCGCGCCGGCATCCGCAGCGGTCCCTGGTCACCCGGGCGGTGCAGGGCGACCATGTCGCACCCGCCTGCGCCACGCTGCGCCCGGAGGAGGGCGACCGGCTCCTACTGTGCAGCGACGGCCTCTCCGACTACGTGACCGACGAGGCCATCGCCGGAGCCCTGCAGTCCCACCCGGACCCGCAGCAGTGCGCCGAGTGCCTGGTCAAACTGGCGCTACAGGCCGGCGGGCCGGACAACATCACGGTCGTGGTCGCCGACGTCGTCGCAGGGTAGCGGCCCACGGACCGGCAGGGCGTGCCGCCCGCCAGCGGGTGTGCAAGGGTGGCACCGTGCCAGAGCTCTTGGGTGACCGTTACCAGCTGCACGAGGTTCTCGCCCGGGGAGGCATGGCGGCGGTATGGCGCGCCCAGGACACGAGGCTGGGGCGCCCGGTGGCGGTCAAGGTGCTCGACGGCGCCGGGCTGGCCGAGCCGTCCGGCCTCGAGCGGTTCCATCGCGAGGCGCGCACCGTGGCCGCGCTGGACCACCCCAACATCGTGGCCGGGTACGACTTCGGCCACCATGACGGCGCGCCGTACCTGGTCATGGAGCTGGTGGAGGGGCACAGCCTGGCGACGATGCTCGCCGGCGGCCCGCTGGACATCGCGCCGGCGATCAACATCGCCGAGCAGACCTGCGCCGCCCTCGCCGCCGCGCACGACGCTGGCGTGGTGCACCGCGACATCAAGCCCGCCAACATCCTCGTCACGCCCGCCGGCGGCGTGAAGGTGTGCGACTTCGGCATCGCCCGCCTCCAGGACGCCGAGGCCACCCAGTCCAGCCTGACCAACCCCAGGACCGCGGTCGGCACCACCGACTACATGGCGCCCGAGCAGGCCAGCGGCGACCCGGTGGACGCCCGCACCGACCTCTACGCGCTGGGCTGCGTCCTCTACGCCATGCTCACCGGCTCCCCACCGTTCGCCGGGGAGAGCCCGATCGGCGTCGTCCACCAGCACCTGCACCGCCCACCGGTGCCGCCAGCCTCCCTGCGCCCCGGCATCCCGGCCGGCCTCGACGCCCTCGTGCTCAGCCTGCTGGCGAAGGACCCGGCTGACCGCCCGGCCAGCGCAGCCGTGGTCCGGGCCCGGCTACGCATGCTGTCCGGCCGGCTCGGCGCTGTCCCGACCGCAGCCGTAGCCAGAGACGGGGCCGCGGCCACCGGCCCGACGGCGACCGCGGGCCCAACCGCAGCCGCCGGCCCGGCCGCCGCCCCAGACCCGGCCGCCGCCGCAACCGCAGCCATAGGCGCAGTCCAGGCCTCAGGCGCGACCGCAGCCACAGGCGTAGCCCCGGCCGCAGGTGCAGTCCAGGCCGCAGGTGCAGTCCAGGCCGCAGGCGCGGCAGCCACCGGCAGCGGGCCCAAACATGCGGCCCGAGCTACCGCCGCCGTGGTGTCGCCCACCCGCACGATGCCCGCGGTCAGGTTCGACGAGGAGTACGGCTACGCCCCTCCGGTAGAGCCCGCGCAGCGCGGTCCCCGGCTGGGGCTCGCCGCGGTAGCCGCGGTCGCCCTCGGTGCCGCGGTCCTCGCCGGCGTGGTGGTCGCCATGCTGATGGCCGACCGGTCACCGCCGTCGAACGGGTCAGGCGCGACGGTGCCGTCGGGGATCGCGACGACTGCGGCCGCCCCGCTGGCGACCGGCCCGGACGCCCTGGTCGCCGCGCTGCAGTCCGGCGTCTCCGAACAGTCCCGGACCGGCCAGCTCACCGCGGGCTCGGCCCGTGACCTGACCCGGAAGCTGGCCGAGATCGAGCGCCTCGTCGATCGTGGAGACCTGGACAAGGCCGCCGAGAAGGTGGCCGAGCTGCAGGACCGCCTCGCTGAGCTGCGCAAGGACGAGAAGCTCACCAGCGCCGGGTACGACGCGCTGGCCCCGGGCCTTGCACAGCTCGCCGCGGCTCTTCCGGCGGCCGACGACTGAAGCCGGGGGCTAAAGCCGACGACTGAGGCCGACGGCTAAGGCTGACGGCTGGGGCCGACCGTTGAGGCTGTCCGGCACCGCTGCGGCCGGGGCGGCGTGCGGCCGGTCAGCCGGCGGCGTCCCCGGCCAGCGTCTTGTAGACACCGGTGATCTCGAGAACCCGGCGAACCATGTCACCGCAGTTCACCACCGCGAAGCCGACGCTGTTGCCGTCCGCCTGGCGCAGGGCGGCGAGCAGGGTGGCGATCCCGGTGGAGTCGAGGAAGCTCACCCGGTGCAGGTCGACGACGAGATGGGCGAGCTGCGGCTCCGCCAGCGCATCGGCCAGCGCGGAGGCGAGCTGGGCAGCGGTGCACATGTCCACCTCACCGCCCACGGAGAGCCGGACCGTGCCATCCCCGGTACAGGAACGCTCCAGCACCAGCGGCACGGGGCCCGTCTCGGGCTGCTGGTCCGTACCCATCTGTGCGCCTCCTGCCCCCAGCGCCGGAGGTGGCCACACCGCCATGTGCCCGCCAGGCTACGCCTGGCTGGGGATCCGGCAAGACCCGCGGCTGGACCGCCAGGCCATCTGGACCAAACCTTTCCGCTCCGGTTGCTGAGCCCGTATTGCGCTGTCCATAGGAAGAGGCAAATCATTGATTGTTCAAGGGGTTTCTCGACAGGAGGCGCCTCATGGAACAATCCGCCGATGTCCGCTCCTACCAGCTAGGCGTGAGTCGTCCCGCTTTAGCAGTAGACGACCTGCCAGAGCCAGAAGAGGTCTTCCGCGTCCGCCGGATCGGGCCTCGAGAGCTATTTATGTACGTCGTAGGCCCAAGCCTCATCGCGTTGGGCATCTCGATCGGCAGCGGGGAATGGCTCCTGGGCCCGCAGGCGGTCGGCCAGTTCGGCTTCGTCGGGGTCGGCTGGGTCATCCTGATCTCGGCGATCCTCCAGACGTTCTACAACGTCGAGTGCTCCCGGTATGTCGTGGCGACCGGCGAGGTGCCGGTGGTCGGGTGGGGCCGGGTACCAGGCCGGGTACCACCCGGCTTCCTGCTCTGGGTGCCACTGTCCGTACTAGTGATCATCTTCGCGTTCATCGCGGGCGGCTGGGCCGCCTCGGCCGGGCAGGGGGTCTACGCCCTGGTCCACGGCCGGGTGCCTCCTGCCGGCGCGGAGGAGCCGCGGCTGTGGGCGATCGCCCTGCTGGTCGTGGTGTTCCTTATCGCCGCGTCCGCCCGCCGGATCAGCCGCGCCCTGGAGCTGGCCAACTGGCTGATGGTCGGCGCGATCCTGGTCGGGCTGCTGCTGGTCGACCTGTTCGTGGTGCCGTTCGAGCTGTGGTGGGAGGGCATCCGCGGGTTCTTCACCCCGGCCGCACCACCGCCCGGGATCACCGCCACCCAGCTCGGCGCACTCGCCGGGTTCACCGCCCTCGCCTCGGGCCTCAACTGGTACGTCATGGGCCACTACCGCGACAAGGGCTACGGCATGGGCTACCGCACCGGGTTCATCTCCGGCCTGCGGGGCGAGCGCCGGGAGCTGCGCGACGTCGGCGTCACGTTCGCCGACACCCCGGCCAACGCCGCCCGCTGGCGGCGGTGGTACAAGTTCCTGCTCACCGACATGTGGGGCGTCTTCTTCGTCGGCGCGATGCTCGGCATGCTGCTGCCCACGATCCTGATGGCGCACGCGGTCGACGTCTCCGGACAGCGACCGACCACGGCCACCGTGCCGACGTTCGTCGCCACCGCGCTGGACGCCGAGTACGGCCGGTTCCTGTTCTACGTGGCACTGCTGCTCGGCGTACTGATCCTCTTCAGCACGCAGCTCGGCATCTTCGAGGCGATGGTACGGGTGACCACCGACGCCGCCCACGCCAACAGCCCACGCCTGCGAGCGCTACTGGAGGGCGACCCGCGCCGGTTCTACTACCCCTTCATGCTCGTGCTACTCGTGATCATCTCGGTGATCCTGCACTTCGCGCTGCCGGTCAGCCTGGTGCAGTGGTCGGCGAACATGTCCAACCTGGGCGCGCTGATCTACCCGTTCCTGCTGATCTGATTCTGCTGGCGAAGTCTGTATGTGCAGGTCAAGCCGCAGCCAGGCCGTAGGTGGTGCAGAGCTCGTGGATACGGGTGGGCCGACGTGGGGTGGCGGGCTTGACGTCGAAGTAG
>DASRIS010000070.1:0-3084 GCA_035649895.1 Micromonosporaceae bacterium
GCTACCGCCTTGAGAGGGCGGCGTCCTAGGCCACTAGACGACGGGGCCGTACTACTTCCTCGCTGCGAGAGCCGAGGTGGCTGGGGTACCAGGACTCGAACCTAGACTAACGGAGCCAGAATCCGTTGGGCTGCCAATTACCCCATACCCCATCGGTGCTCGCGGCACCGACGGTGAACTCTACCCGACCCATGACAGACCGCCAAGTCGGCTGGTCACCGCGACGGAGCCGGTCACTCCAGCGGCACGACCGGGTTGGTCAGCTCCCCGATGCCCTCGACCCGGACGGTGACCAGGTCGCCGGCGACCAGCGGGCCGACCCCGGCCGGCGTCCCGGTCAGCACCACGTCCCCCGGCAACAAGGTCATCACGTGCGAGACATACGACACAACCGTCGCGACGTCGAAGACCATGTCCCGGGTACGGCCAAGCTGGCGTACCTCCTGGGTTTCCTCCGAGCGACCCACCTCGCAGCGGATCTCTACGTCGGCGGCCAGGTCGGTGACGATCCACGGGCCGAGCGGGCAGAACGAGTCGAACCCCTTCGACCTGGTCCACTGCCCGTCCAGGCGTTGCAGGTCGCGCGCTGTCACATCGTTGCCGCACGTGTAGCCGAAGATCGCGCGCTGGGCGCCCGCCCGGTCCACCCGGCGGGCGCCCGGCGCCCCGATCACCACGGCCAGCTCGGCCTCGTGCTCGACCTGCTTGGACTGCGCAGGCAGCCGGATCGCGTCCCGCGGCCCGATCACCGAGGTCGACGGCTTGAGGAACAGCAGCGGCTCCGCCGGCACCTCGGCGTCGTGCTCGGCCGCGTGGTCGACGTAGTTGCGGCCGACACAGACGATCTTGCTGGGCAGGATCGGTGAGAGCAGCAGCACGTCGGCGACCGCCCAGCGCTGGCCGGTGAACCGCAGCTCCCCGAAGGGATGACCGTCGATCTGCGCGACGGTCATCCCTTCCGGACCCGCGCCCGGCTCCCCCTCCACGGTGCCGAAGGACATGCCGGTGCCGTGGACGAACCGAGCGATACGCACCTGGCCAGCCTAGATGGACCTTCCCGGCCGGCAGTCGTAGAGGGTGTACAGGCTCCCGCTGTACCCAGGGACCGGCACGCAGCTCAGCTGTACCCAGGCGGCGTAGCCGGGGTAGTCGGTGGTGACCATCCCCTTGGCGCCCGGCCCGTCGACCAGCGCGTAGCGCAGCTCACCCCGCTCGACCAGGTCGGCAAAGCGGGACGGGGTCACGTTGGGCACCTGCGCGGTGAACCCGCCGACCGGCAGGACCGTACGGCCGGCCAGGACGAACGGGTTGGACTGCGGTGCCCACGGGATGGCGATGTCGTACTTCTCCGGCGTCGGGTGGGTGTCGAGGAAGTGCTGCAACCAGGCCACCTCGTCGTCCGGTAGCACCCGCGGCATGCGCCCGCTGAGCACGGTCGCGACCTCGCGGGAGGTCGGGCCGGCCGCCGGCCGGTGCGCGTCGACCAGGCTGAGGTTGTCAGTGACCGACGCGGTCCAGGCCGCCGGTGCGAGCAGCACCGCGACCACCGCCAGCGCCGCGCCGACGGCAGCGGTGCGGGCGGCGCCGGCCCGGCGCCAGCCGGATGCGCCGTCGCGGCGGGCCAGCCCGGCCACGGCCAGGACCAGCGTGGCGACCGCTCCGGTGGCCAACACGGCGGGCGCGAGCCACGGGTAGAAGCCGGAGAAGTGCCCGGACAGGTACGCCACCCAGGCAACGGAGGCAGCGACGGTGAGGGGCAGCAGCCACTGCCGCCAGCCGCCCTGACGGTAGGCCGTCCACAGCGCCACCGCACCGGCGCCGGCCAGCGCGGCGACCGCTGGGGCGACGCAGAGCAGGTAGAAGGTGTGCGGCTTGACGCTGACCACGAACGCCGTGGTCTGGGTGAGCAGCAGCAGCACCCACATGGCGTAGCCGGCCCATACCACCCGGGTCCGGCCGGCGGTGTCCGCGGCCTGCCCGCCTCGCCGCGCCGCGACCAGCGCGGCGACCAGTCCCAGCAGGACCACCGGGTAGAGCCAGCCGACCTGAGGAGCGACGTTGTCGCCGAACATGTAGAGCCACGGAGAGTGGCTCTTGCCCAGCGGGCCACCCACGCCCAGCTCCTCCGCGCCGGCGTTTGACACGCCGTACCGGTTGAAGGCGTTGTACCCGAACACCATGGACAGCGGGGAGTTGTCCATCGAGCCGTCGATGTAGGGGCGGCGCGAGGCCGGGATCGCCAGCATCACCACGATCCACACCGAGGACAGCACGAGCGTGACCGCGCCGGCGGCCGCCAGGTGCGCGATCCGCCGCCACACCGGCACGGCGGCGAAGGCGAGGTACGCCAGCGCGAAGGGCACCCACGCGGCCCAGCCGTGCACCATCTTCGTCTGGAACGCGAGCCCCAACCAGACGCCGCAGAGCAGCAGCCAGCGCAGCCGGCCGTTGGCGACTGCGCGCTGCCACGCGTCCGCGGCCAGGACCGTCAGCATGACCAGCATGACGTCGGGAATCTGGGTACGGGCCAACGCGGCGACGATCGGCGTGCTGGCGTAGACGGCCGCTGCGATGAGACCGGCGGTAGGCCCGGTCCAGCGGCGCACCACACTGTAGAGAACCAGGATCGTCACTGCTCCGGCGAGCAGCTGCGGCAGCAGGACCGACCAGGAGCTGAAGCCGAAGAGGCGGGCGGAGAGGGCCTGGACCCAGAAGACGCCAGGCAGCTTGTCCATGGTGAGCGTCGCGGCCGGGTCCACCGTGCCGTACAGGAACGCGGTCCAGTCGCTGGACATGCTCTTGACGGCGGTCTCGTAGTAGAGGTGCAGCTGCATGCGGTGCACGTCCCAGGCGTGGACGACCAGCGCGACGGCCGTGACCAGCAGCAGCGCCGGCCGGGCCCAGCGCGGTTGGTCGGCCGGCGAGCTCCAGGGCATGCGCCAGCCGCCACGAGACCGGTCCGGCTCGGTACCGGCCTGGACAGCCTCGCCCGCTACCGCGGCCTGGACAGGCTCAGCCGCAACGGGATCAGCCGTAACCGTCCCAGCCTCGTCTTGGACAGGATCAGCCGTAACCGTCCCAGCC
>DASRIS010000071.1:0-3027 GCA_035649895.1 Micromonosporaceae bacterium
TCCTTGAGCGCGAACGGCTTGACCAGGTAGTCGTCGGCGCCCGCGTCCAGCCCGGCCACCCGGTCCGCGGTCGCGTCCCGCGCCGTCAGCATCAGCACCATCGACTCCCCGCCCGCCGCGCGCAGCGCCCGGCACACGTCGAGGCCACCGAGACCCGGCAGCATCACGTCGAGGATGACCAGGTCGGGGCGGTCCCGCGCGGCTCGGGCCAGCGCCGCCGGGCCGTCGCTGGCCAGGCCGACCGCGAAGCCGGCGTACTCCAGCGCCCGGCGCAGCGAGGCCGCCACCCGCTCGTCGTCCTCCACGACCAGGATCCGGCCGGTCATGACGCTCTCCAGACGAGGCGGCGGGCTGCGGGCGTCTCGGGCGGGTGCCGGCGCGGCGGCAGGCGGCTCAGGCCGGCAGGCGCAGGGCCGCCGGGGCATGCTCCGGCACCGCGGGCGAGCGCGGCGGCACCGCCACGACCCGGGCGTACGCCGAGCCGAGCGGCGGGCGCGGGTCGGCCTCGCCCCGGTTGGGCCAGAACGACATCGCCCGCTCCGCCTGGGCGGCGATGGTCAGCGACGGGTTGACCCCGAGGTTCGCCGACACCGACGCGCCGTCGAGCACGTGCAGCCCGTCGTGGCCGAAGACCCGGTGGTACGGGTCGACCACGCCCTCGGCCGGGCCCGCCCCGATCGCGCACCCGCCCAGCAGGTGTGCGGTGACCGGCACGTTGAACGAGTCGGTGACCGCCCCGCCGGGAACGCCCCCGATCTCCTCGGCGAGCAGGCGCGCCGCCCTGTTCCCGGCCGGGATCCAGGTCGGGTTGGGCTCCCCGTGCCCCTGGCTCGTGGTGAGCCGGCGGCGGCCGTACCAGGACCGTCGGTAGTGGACGGTCAACGAGTTGTCCCGTGACTGCATGACCAGCGCGATGATGGACCGCTGGGACCAGCCGCGCACCGACAGCTCGCGCACGTTGCTCGGCCGGGTCATCGCGGCGAGCCAGCGCAGCGCCCGCCGCGGTCCGCCGTCGGTCAGCGCCGACTGGAGCAGGGCCATCGCGTTGGAGCCCTTGCCGTAGCGCACCGGCTCGATGTGCGTCTGCGGGTCCGGGTGGAACGAGCTGGTGATCGCCACGCCCTCGGTGAAGTCCAGGCCGCGCCGGCGCGCCTGGCCCCGGGGGACCGTCGCGCCGAGGATCGACTCGGAGTTGGTGCGGGTGAGCGCGCCGAGCCGGGCAGAGAGGCCGGGCAGGACGCCGGTCGCCTTCATCCGGTGCAGCAGCCGCTGGGTGCCGAGCGCACCGGCGGCGAGGACGACCTGCTCGGCCTCGAACACCTTGCGGGTACGCCGGGGCAGCCAGGCGCCGGTGCTTACCGTCTCGACGGCGTAGCCGCCTCCGGCCAGCGGGCGTACCGCGGTGGCCGTGGTCAGCGGGTGGACCTCGACGCCGAGCCGCTCGGCCAGCCACAGATAGTTCTTGACCAGCGTGTTCTTTGCGTTGTGCCGGCACCCGGTCATGCAGGAGCCGCAGTGCAGGCATCCGGCGCGGGCCGGCCCGGCGCCGCCGAAGTAGGGGTCCGGCACGACCTCCCCGGGGGGTCCGAAGTGGACCGCGACCGGAGTGGGGTGGAAGGTGTGGCCGACCCCCATCCGCTCGGCCACCGCCCGCATCGCCCGGTCCGCCGCGGTGTCCATCGGGTACGGCGTCGCGCCGAGCATGCGCTTTGCCTGGTCGTAGTGGGGCGCCAGCTCGGCCCGCCAGTCCGTGATCTTACTCCACTGTGGATCGTCGTAGAACGCCGGCAGCGGCTCGTAGAGGGTGTTGGCGTAGACCAGCGACCCGCCGCCCACCCCGGCGCCGGAGAGCACCAGCACGTTGCGGAGCAGGTCGATGCGCTGGATGCCGAGGCAGCCGAGCTTCGGCGCCCACAGGAACCGCTTGGTCTCCCACGACGTGCGCGGCAGCTCGTCGTCGGCGAAACGCCGCCCCGCCTCCAGCACGGCGACCCGGTAGCCCTTCTCAGCCAGCCTCAAGGCGGCCACGCTCCCGCCGAACCCGGAGCCGATCACCACGACGTCATAGCGCATGCCCGCCATAGTGACGCACCGGTAGCGTTCTCGGAACCCGCCAAGGGTAGCGACACTGCCTCGCCGCCGCCGCCGCTACAGCGACAGCGCGAGCTGCTCTGGCGGCGAGGCGAGCGCCACCAGCACATCGAGTACGTCGTCCAGGTTCCGGACGATGGAGACCCCGGGGCGCTCGGCGTACCTGCGCGCCCAGTCCTGGGAGCTAACGAGAGACTCCAGTAGGAACAGGCGCTTGCCATGCTCCAGGGCGAGTCGAGCCTGCATCTTGGCGCCGCTGGTCGCTGAGGCTTCGACCACCACAGTGCCCATGGCCATCCCGCTCATCACGACGTTACGCATCGGGAAGTTCATCTGGCGGGGCGGGGAGTCGGGACAGAACTGCGACACGGCCGCACCGCGGTCCTGAACCCGATCGGCAAGGCCGCGGTTTTCCTTGGGGTAGATGGGGACGAGCAACCCATGCCCCACCACTGCAACGGTCCTACCGTGCGCTACGTCCAGCGCCGCCATATGTGCGGCCGTGTCGATGCCCCGGGCTAAGCCCGACAAGACCGTGACCTTTGCTTCTGCAAGCTCCCGAGCAAGACGCGTGGTTCGCCTCAGGCCTTCCGGCGTCGCCGCTCGTGTCCCGACCACTGCGATGGCCCGGAAGTCCTCCGGTCGCAGCTCGCCCCTCACCCAGATGAATGGCGGCCTGTTGTAGATCATGTGAAGGTTCGAGGGATATCCGGGGTCCAGCACGGTGTGGAGCCGCACACCGTGTGAGGTAACCCGGTCGATCAGCTCCTGGGCCTCGGCAAGATCATCCGACCCCACCCGCTGAGTCAGGTCGCTGGCGTACCTTTGGTGGGCCTCGGCAAGGAGAGGGCTGCTCTGACCGCTGAGGAGACTGAGGGCGCTGCCAGCCTCGTAGATGACTGCTGCGGTGCGGTACCACTCGCGCGGAGATGCCTT
>DASRIS010000072.1:0-26290 GCA_035649895.1 Micromonosporaceae bacterium
AGCCGTACATGTCGGCGTGGCCGCGCGGCTCATGGCACAGCAGCCGGCGGACTGCCTGCACCTCCTCGCTGGCCAGAGCGGCGGCCCGCCGCTGCGCGACGGTGACGCCCGGGATGTCCGGCACGCCCTCCACCACGATGCGGAATGGCTCTCCCGCGGTGTGGTAGTCGACGGTACGGATCACGCGACAGCCCGGCCGCGGCGGCCGTCCGAGCCGCGACGACCATCAGAACCGCGGCGACCGGCAGAGCTGCGGCGACCGGCGGAACCTGCCCTGGCCACATCGAGGTCCAGCCGCACCCGCCGGTGCGCCGGCCACCGGCACACGTACTCCTCGCCGATCTCCAGCACCCGCCACCGCCCGGCCGCCTCGCCGAGCGCGGCCACCGCCCGCAGCACCGCAGCCGGGTCCACGACGAGGTCCGGCTCTGTGGTGAGCCACCGGTGGGCCAGGCGCCGCACCCCGTCCGCGTCCACCCGGCTACCGAACCCACCGCGGGCGAGCCGCTCCACGAACCCGCCGAGCAGCTCGGCGCGGCGCAGCGCGGGGCCGTACTGCCGCTTGATCGCCGCCGATCGCTGCGCCGCGTGCGGCGGGCGGCGTCCAGCAACGTGCGTCATGCTGTGGAACACCACCCCGCCTGCGATGGCCCCCCAGATCCCGTCGGAGATCGCGAGGGAGTCCTCGACCAGCAGGTGTACGAGGTCATGCGGGAGCGCCGCGCTGGCCGGGCCGCCCCCGAGCCGGTACGTGACCCGGTCGTCCCGCTCGACCAGCGCGTAGCCCCGGGTGTGGTCGGGCAGCCGGGGAAAGACGACTCTCACCGCTCCACCATCGAACGGCCGGGACCGGCCTGACAACCGGGATACCGCCGGCCGGCCACGCAGACCCGGCGCAGGCAGGCACGCCTGGCGCAGGCAGGCAAGCCCGGCGCAGACAGGCAGACCTGGCGCAGAAATGGCCGGCCGGAGCACCGTTGCCCCGGCCGGCCGGTCCTGTGCCAGATAGCAGGTCAGCTCGGCGTGCCGTAGACCCCCAGCTCCACCGAGTCGACGAAGAGGCAGCCGCTGAACGGACCCGGGCAGGTCCCGCCGAGGTCGACCACCTGCGTCGAGAGCATGGTGTACCGCAGGAACCGCACGCCCGCCGTACCGCCGACGAGCGGGACGGCGTGGTAGCTACGGTCGGCGATGCCGAAGTCGCCGCTGGACGCCAGCGTCCAGGTGGTGCCGTCCGACGAGGTCTCCACCCGGTACGCGCTCGTGGACGCGCTGCCCGCGTCGCCACACGTGTTGGACGGGTTGATGAAGATCTGCGAGACGTTCACCGCCACCGGTAGGCGTACGGTCACGAACCGCGGCTCGATCGTGAGCGGTCCGGTGTAGACGGTGTCCGTGCTCCACCCCGTGCCCTGCGACTGGTCGAACATCGAGGACGGGCCGCACCCGAACGGCGTGTAGTCGACCCCGTTGAAGCCGACCACGGCGCTACCGCCAGCCAGCGCTGCCCAGTCCCGGCGCAGCGTCCAGCTCAGCGCGTTGGCCCCGGCCGTGACGGTCACGGTCTGCACCACCGGGTCGTACCCGGCACCGCGCGCCGACACCTTGGGGTAGGTGCCGGGCAGGATGCCGGAGATGGTGTAGCTGCCGCTGGCGTCGGTGGTTGCGGCGTAGTCACCGGCGAAGCCGGAGGCGTGGCCGCCGAAGGCGACGACTGCGCCGGCGACGGGTGCGCCGGTGTCGAGGTCGCGGACGGTGCCGGTGAGCGTCCCGCGCGGCGTGTCCGGCGGCGGCGGCATCGAGAAGTCCTCGGCCGGCCGGGTGTCGTCGCCGTCCACCGAGCCGGCGAACCAGCCCATGCCCCGTGCGGCGAAGACCTGCCAGATGCGCTTCTGCCGCTGCCCGCCGGCGAGCACCAGGTCGGCGGCGAGGATCGAGTTGCGCATGTCCAGGAAGGACGGGTTGGCCGGGGAGAGCTCCATGGCCCGGGTGACCAGGGAAGCGGCGTTGTTGCTGCCGATCGCGGTACGCAGGTCCCACAGCGTCTGGGTCCAGATCTCACCGTCGGCGTGCACCTCCGGCCGGCCGATGACCCGGCCGAAGTCGCCGTAGGTGTAGCCGCCGGGGCCGGCGCCGGGCGTGCCCGGGCAGGCCGGTGAGGTGCTGCCGACGGCGCAGTCCAGCGGCTCGGTACGGATGGTCCCGCCCGCGGTGAGGTACTCACCGACCCGCATCTCGCCCTCGGCCGCGGTGTCCGGCTCCAGGCCCTGCTTGGCGAGCAGGTCCATGGCGTACCAGTCGCTCCACCCCTCGCCCATGGAGCCCGCCTGGATGTTGCCGAGGGCGGAGACGCCGGCCGCGTCGACCACGAGCCGGTTGGACAGGCCGTGGGCGTACTCGTGGTAGACGACGTCGGCCGAGTCGCCGGAGTTGCCGGCTATGAACCGGTCGGCCGGGTTGCCGGGCGCGTGGAACAGGTACATCTGCATCCGCGGCGGCACGCCGTCCGGCGGGGTCAGCATGTTGGCGTTGTTGACGTGGTTGCCGTCGGGCAGCCCGCCCGCGGTGTTCGCCCCGTCGATGGCGTGACCCTGCACCGCATCGCCGTCGACCGCCTCGAAGTTGCCGGCGGCCCGGGTGAACCCGATCGGGGCCGAGGCCAGATGGTCGTGGAAGACGCCGAGCAGGTAGAACATCTGCGTCGCGTTCTGCCTCGCGTTGGCCTGCCACGAGCTGGGCACGTCCGGGTCCCAGGAGCAGCGGAACACGGCCGTACACCCGGTGTCCGCGGCCTGTGCCGTGAAGTCGGTGAAGGGGTACTCGAACCGGCCCGGCGAGCTGGGCCCGACCTCCTCACCGGGGTTGACCGCGTCGTCGTCGTTGACGTCGAGCCAGACGTGGGCGATGTTGCCGTCCAGCGTGGCCGAGCCGTCAGGCAGCCAGCCGGGTGTGGTGAGCTGCCGCCGGCCCTGCTCCCCGCCGGCCGGCGCGCCCGGGTAGTTGTTCCAGGCCAGCCCGGTGTCTTTGGAGACCAGGCTCTGCCGGAACAGCACCCGGCCGGTGGCCGCGTCCACCACGTGCAGGTAGCCCTCGCGCAGGGTGAGCGTCTGCCAGGCCAGCCGCGGCCCACCGAGGGTCTGGAAGACCACCAGCTGGGCCTGGTCGCCGCCGGTGAAGCGGGTACGCCGCTCGGCGCCCACCTGGCTGGCCATGCTCGCCCGGGACGAGCCGAAGACGTCTACGACCGCGGTGTCGCGGGCAGCAGCCGCGGAGAGCCGCGGCGCACCGAGGCTCACCGGCAGGTCGGCCACTGGCGCGCCGTCGATCTGCACCAGGCGTCCGTCACCGGTGACGTGGCCCTTCACCCCGTTGCCGAAGACCGGTACGCCGGCCACCGTCTGCACGAAGCTGACGTGGTGGGTGCCGGCGATGTCGACGTACTCCTTGCGCAGGTCCAGCAGCCGCAGCTCGGCCTGGGACAGCCCGAACACCTGCGGGCGGGACCGCAGGAAGCTGAACAGGACATCGGCGGCGGGCTGCGCGCTCGGCCCGGTGAGGAACCCGTCGAGCCGGGTGACGATGCGCGGGGTGGCGGTCACCGGGTCCAGCTCAACGATGCCCTGGGCGCCCAGCTCACGGCGCAGCTCCCGGACCGCGTCCCCGGGGTTGGCGGCGAGGGCCGCGCGCCGGGCCGCCAGCGCGGACCGGGCGTCGCCGTCCCGGCGGGAGTCGTAGTTGCCGGGCTGCTCACCCGCCGCACCGGGGATGGCACCCGGTACGGCGCCGGCCGCCTCGGCGGCGGGCCGGTCCGGGGCGGCCTGCCCCACGGCAGGCAGCAGCCCCAGGCACAGCACAGCACCGGCGGCAGCGGCCAGCAACCGGCGGGCACGGCGCCCGGTCAGTGGTGAATGGTGATGTATGGGTCTCATGTAGCCCCCTTTTGGCAGACGAACCGGAGTCCGCGGGGCGATCAGGCACCGCGGACCGGGATCCGCCACGGACCTCCGGCTCCTTGGCGGAGACCCCCTGTCCGGGCATGCTGGTAGCGACCGACCTACCTGGCTAGATCCGTGCCCAGATCCTTCCTCACCGCCGGCCTGCTCTACAATGGACGGTTTGGGCACCGGGGGCTGGTAGCCGACGGGCAAGGGTGCGGGATAGGGATGGGCAAGGGTCCGGACCAGCACGGCGAGGGCTGCGGCCCCGGGGTCCATGATCGCTGGTCACCAGCTGCTCACTATGAGGTCCGGCCGCTTGCTTCGGGCCGCGCCGGCTACTTCGGGGCCGCGCCGGCCACGACAGGGGGTCCGGCCGGCTACGACGGGAGTCCGGCCGCTCATACCAGGTAGGCCCGGTGGTCGTCATCGGCGGTGGTCATCATCGGCCGCGCGGTCCCGGCCGGTAGCGCAGGGCCCGCGCGCACCGGGCGGCCGGGCGGCGTGAGGACCGCCCGCAAGGCTACCGACAGCCGCCGTCGGCGCGGCACGACCGCCCGGCGGCGGAACACGTCGTAGCCAGCGGCGACGATCTCGTCCAGGATGCCCCGGTAGAGGTGGTACGCCGCCCGGATGCACGCCTGCGACGCAGGTGCCAGCATCGGCACCCCTTTCGCCGCGGCGGCGTAGTGCCGCTCGGCGCGCTGGATCTCGTACCCGATGAGGTCCTTGACCGGACGGGAGGCCGCGCCCGCGGCGGCGGCCGCGGCGAGGTCGGCGCGGGTCAGGCCGAACGCAGCCAGGTCCTCCTCGGGCAGGTAGACCCGCCCGCGGGCCAGGTCCTCGGCGACGTCCCGGATGAAGTTGGTGAGCTGGAAGGCGAGCCCAAGCTGCCGGGCCGGCTCCCGGGCCGCGGCCGGATCGGCCGGGGACAGGATCGGCAGCATCATGGTCCCGATCACCGCCGCCGACCCCTCCATGTATCCGAGCAGGTCGGCGTAGGTCGGGTACGACGTCACCGTCAGGTCGCTGGCCATGCTGCGCAGGAAGGCCGCGAAGTCAGCGCGGTCAAGGTCGAACGCGTCGATCGTGTGCAGCACGGCCGGCAGGATCGGGTCGTCAACGGGCTCGCCGCCCAGGCCGGCCAGGAAGCGCCGCGACCAGTCGTCGAGCCGGCGCTCACGCTCCGCCGGCGAGACCGGGCCGGTGTCGTCGACGATGTCGTCGGCGAACCGGGTAAAGCCATAGAGGGCGTGCACATGCCGCCGCTTCCAGGCCGGCAGCAGCTGGGTGGCCAGGTAGTAGCTGCGGCCGTGGCGCCGATGCAGGGCGCGGCAGCGCTCGTACGCGGCTGCCAGCTGCGCGTCGTCCATCGCGATCCCCCCAATCGACTCAGAAATCGACGCAACTTGTACTCTACGCTACGATAGCTCCATCCGCACCTGGTGGCGGCGTTCGCAAGCACAGGGGAGCTGCGATGCGAGGAGTGAGCGGGCCGACCGGCCGGGTGGTCGTGGTCGGTGCCGGCCTCGGCGGGCTCGCCTGCGCCCTGCACCTGGCCGGCGCCGGCCGGGAGGTGACCGTAGTCGAGCGCGACCCGCGGCCCGGCGGCCGGGCCGGACGGCTCGCCATTGACGGGTACCAGTTCGACACCGGCCCCACGGTGCTCACCATGCCGTCGCTGATCGCCGAGGCGCTCGCCGCGGTGGGCGAGGAGCTGCCGGACTGGCTGGAGCTGACCCGGCTCCAGCCGGCCTACCGGGCCCACTATCCGGACGGCTCGACGCTCGATGTGATCACCGACCCGGAGCGGATGGCGGCCGAGGTGGCCCGGGTCTGCGGCCCCCGCGAGGCCGACGGCTACCGGCGCTTCGTGGCCTACGCCCGCCGCCTGTGGCAGCTCGAACGGGACGACTTCATCGACCGCAACCTCGACACCCCCCGCGACCTGCTGACGGCGAACCTGCTCCGGCTGCTGCTGGCCGGGGCGTTCGGCCGCCTTCAACCCCGCATCAACCGCTTCTTCGCCGACCCCCGCACCCGCCGCGTCTTCAGCTTCCAGGCGATGTACGCCGGGCTCGCCCCGCACCGGGCGCTCGCCATCTACGCCGTGATCGCGTACCTCGACTCGGTCACCGGGGTGTACCACCCCCGGGGCGGCATCCACGCGGTGCCGCGGGCGCTGGCAGGAGCGGCAGAGAAGCACGGGGTACTGATCCGGTACGGCACCGAGGTCACCGCGGTCGAGACGGCCAGCGGGCGGGCCACCGGGGTGCGCACCGCCGGCGGCGAGCGGATCCCCGCGGACGTCGTGGTGCTCAACCCGGACCTGCCAACCGCCTACCGGGACCTGCTCGGCGAGCCGCTGCACCGCCGGCTGCGCCACTCGCCGTCCTGCGTGGTGCTGCACGCCGGCTCCAGGCAGGGGTACGGCCGCATCCAGCACCACAACATCCACTTTGGACACTCCTGGCGCGGCACCTTCGACGAGGTGATCCGGCGCGGCCAGCTGATGAGCGACCCGTCGCTGCTGGTGACCAACCCGAGCCGCAGCGACGCGTCGGTGGCGCCCGCCGGCCGGCACACGTACTACGTGCTGGCGCCGGTGCCGAACCTGCAGGCCGGGCCGTTCGACTGGCGGGACGGCCTCGCCGACCGGTACGCGGGCGCGCTGGTCGAGTGCCTTGAGGAGCGCGGGTACGTCGGGTTCGGCGCCGGCATCGAGGTGCGGCGCGTGGTCAGCCCGGCCGACTGGGCGCAGCAGGGGATGGCTGCCGGTACGCCGTTCGCTGCCGCGCACACGCTGGGGCAGACCGGCCCGTTCCGCCCGGCCAACCTGCACCGCAGTCTGTCCAATGTGGTCTTCACCGGCTCGGGGACGCAGCCGGGTGTGGGAGTCCCGATGGTGCTGATCTCCGGCAAGCTAGCCGCCGCCCGGGTGACCGGAGCGCGGCCATGAGCGGGAACGCCACCTCGTCCCGCTGGCCACCACAGGATGACTGGCCAGCTACCTGTTTCGCGTACGCCTTGGTGCATTGACTTCTGGGCCGTCTGGCGCGGCGTGCAGCTATCTGGGCAGGAAGTTGCATGCTCCCCAGATAGGGACTTAACGCCGGTTCCGCGCTCGGCTAAGGTGTTTGCACCCCTCCCTCGGGGTTAGCTCATCGAGCATTGTCGTTCTTGTCCCGCTAGCTCCACCTGTATCCCCGGCATACCCGGCTCAGCTAAGCCCTCGCACCGCCGGTTCCACCACACCGCTCCGGCTCCTCACCCCCCTACCGGAGATCATGCATGGCCGAGCGCAGCAACCTGCGCGGCCGCCTCCTGGCTGGTTCGCGCCTTCTTCCCGCCATCACGGCTCTTCGCGGCCGTATCCCTCCCACCACTGCGGCGCTACGCGACCGCCTCCCGGCAAGCTCCTCCCACCTGGGCGTGGTCGTCACGGCCGTCCGGGGGCGCTTCCTGGCCAGCCCCCGGCTTGGCACGGGCGTGGTGGTCGTGTGCGTCGCCAGCCTGATAGCCACCGGGGGTGGGTACCTGCTGGAGCGGTCGGGCGAAGCGGCGCCCACCGCCTCCACGCAGCCCGTCGCCAAGGCCCCGAACCCGAACGGGTCGCCCTCACCCCGGTTGCCGGCGGTCTCGCTCCCCAAGCCGCCAAAGCCTGGACAGCGCCTGCCGGCAGTGGGCAACCGCACCGGCAAGCCCGTGCCACCACCCCTGCCACCGGCTCCCCCGGTGCAGCCCGGCTCCGGCCCGCGTAGCTTCACCGGCTCGTCCGCCGTTGCCCTGACGTTCGACGACGGCCCGCATCCGACGTACACGCCGCAGATCCTCGACCTGCTCCGGTCGTACGGCATCCGCGCGACGTTCTGCGTGGTCGGCACGCAGGTACGGCAGCACCCGGCACTGGTCGCCCGGATGGTGCGCGAGGGGCACTCGCTGTGCAACCACTCGTGGCACCACGACACGTCGCTAGGCTCGCGCACGGCCGCAGAGATCCGGTCGGACCTGACGCGCACCAACGCGGAGATCCAGCGCGCCGCCCCAGGGGCCCGGATCAGGTACTTCCGGCAGCCAGGTGGCCGTTGGACCCCGCTGGTGATCCAGGTGGCCGCGGATCTCGGGATGATCTCTATTGACTGGGACATCGATCCCAGGGACTGGGACCGCCCGCCTGCGCAGCAGATCGCCGACTACGTGATCCGGTACACCCGGCGCGGCTCGATCGTGCTGATGCACGATGGGGGCGGTGACCGGTCCACCACAGTCGCCGCCTGCCGCATGATCCTGCCCAACCTCAAGTCCCGGTTCACGCTGATCGCGCTGCGGTGAACGCTTCGCGGCGGCTCGCTGGGCCTGCCCCTGCTCGTGGCCCTGGTCAGGGCGTTGGCGGCGCCTGGGGGATTGATTTTTGCGATCCCCCAGGCGTCACGTATGCTTGCTGGGCCTCCGGCGGGGCCGGATGGGAGCCACACCCGCGCAGCGCTTGTGTGCGATGATTGCGGGGCCCGGCCCCCATCGTCTAGTGGCCCAGGACGCCGCCCTTTCAAGGCGGTAGCACGGGTTCGAATCCCGTTGGGGGCACGCCGGTCTTACCGGTTCAGGTCCTGTGGAGCAGTTGGAGTGCTCGCCGCCCTGTCAAGGCGGAGGTCGCGGGTTCAAGTCCCGTCAGGACCGCGCAATAGCGCGGCCAGGTAGCTCAGTTGGTACGAGCGTCCGACTGAAAATCGGAAGGTCGGCGGTTCGACCCCGCCCCTGGCCACCAGCCTAAACAGGGTCATCGGCTGATCTCTTTAGGCCCGAATGGCAAAGGATCATGCGCTCCGCGTTCTCGACACGTAGCTCTTGCAGCGCCGGCACTCGAGTCGGAGCGCACGAAGCCTCTGCGTCGCGCGAGTCAGCCATGGCGCGGACCCCTACAGGTGAGGTCTCTCTCACGGTCCGAGGTGCCTCTGCTCCACCGACACGGTGTGGGTCACCCGAAGCGGGGTTCGAAGATGAGCCGCCACGCCTCGTCCACCGCACGGGCGATGGCGCCGTAGAGCACGCCGCTTTCGCCGAGCGCGCTCGATACCACCGGCGGCCGGAGGGGGGACAGCTCCGCGATGCGAGCCGAGATCTGCTCGCCGAGCAGGTCCAGGTTGCCGCCGACGCCACCGCCGAGCACGACGACCTCAGGATCCAGCACGGCCGCAACGGCGACGACCAGCGTGCCGATGCGCCGCCCCTCTGCCTCTACCACGGCCAGCGCCTTCGCGTCGCCGGCTGCGGCCGCGGTGAACACCTCCTTGGCCGTCCTGATCCTCAGCCCGCTGGCCTGAGCGGCGCGCGCGACTCCGGAGGCGGCCACCACCGTTTCGGTGGCACCGTGCCAGCGCGCCTCTTCGCTGGTCATGCTGTCCCCGTCCAACGCTGGTATGTACGACACCTCGCCAGCGGCGCCACGGGCACCGGTGTATGGCCGGCCATTGATGATGATCCCCATGCCGACCCCGGTACCGATCGATATCAGCACGAAGTGGTCCTTGCCCTTGCCTTGGCCGTACACATGTTCGCCCACGGCCGCCAGGTTGACGTCGTTCTCCAGGGCGATGCGCATGTCCAGCGTCTGGCGTAGCTGGTCGACCAGCCCGAGCCGGCCCCAGTCTGGAAGGTTCGGCGCGAACTCCACCCGACCCGACGAGGGATCGAAGACACCGGGACTGCCGACCACGGCGCAGGTGATCGAGGCACGTTCGACGCCCGCCGCAGCCACCGCCTCGTCGGCGAGCCGACGGGCGCGGCGGACCAGGTCCGCCGCGGTGCGGGCCGAGTTTCGCCCATCCCGCCGGGCCAGAAACTGCCCACGCAGGTCGGCGACGGCGACGCGGATCCACTCACGGCCGATGTCCATGCCAAGGACGTGGGCGGCTCCGGCGTTCATGTCGTACAGCGAGGTCACCGGGCCGGGCCGGCCGGCCAGCTGACCGGCGGCGTGTGCCAGCCCGGCATCGACCAGGCCGGCGAGGGCGGCCGAGACGGTCGGCTTGGACAGTCCGGTCAGCCGAGCGAGCTGCACCCGGGACGCCGGCCCTGTCTCGCGCAGCCGGTCGAGCAGCAGCCGCTCGTTCATCACGCGCAGCAGCCGGGGGTTGCCGAGCTGCTCGCTCGGGTTCGGCATGGCGTACGTCCTCCTGTCCTGGCCGGGACGCCGGCGGCAAGGTGATCTCGGATCGAGGGTAGCGATCGTAGCCAGTAGAAAGATACCTTTTTTATCAACTTCGCCACGACTCTCTCATCCACTGCGGATTTCATCACGGGAGGCGCTCGAGATGTATCGAAGAGGACTCCTCAGTCCGGCCGTTGCCGCGCTGCTGGCGCTGAGCCTGACGACCGTGGGCTGCGACAGCGAGCAGGCCGGTGAAACCTCCACCGAAGGCAAGACCATCGCGCTGCTGCTGCCTGAGTCGAAGACGACCCGCTACGAGGCGTTCGACCGGCCGCTGTTCGAGGCCAAGGTCAAGACCCTGTGCGCCGCCTGCAATGTCCTGTACTTCAACGCCGACCAGGATGCCGCCAAGCAGCAACAACAGGTCGAGACCGCCCTCGCGCAAGGCGCCGACGTACTGGTGCTCGACGCGGTGGACGCAGCGGCCGTCGCGCCGCTGGTCAACCAGGCCAAGCAGAAGAAGGTGCCGGTGGTCGCGTACGACCGGCTCATCTCCGGCATCGACTATGCGTACTACGTCTCGTTCAACAACGTCCGCGTCGGCGAGATGCAGGGCCAGGCGCTGCTGGACGCGATGAACGAACGGGGCACCACCGCCAAGGGCAAGATCGTCATGATCCACGGCGCGCCCACCGACCCCAGCTCGGCGGATTACAAGAAGGGCGCGCACAGCGTCCTCGACGGCAAGGTCGCGATCGGCCGTGAGTTCGACACCCCGGACTGGAGCCCGGACAAGGCGCAGCAGGAGATGGAGCAGGCCATCACGGCGCTGGGGCGCGACAGCATCGTCGGCGTGCTCTCCGCTAACGACGGCATGGCCAGCGGCGCCATCGCGGCGATGAAGCGCGCCGGCTTCGCCAAGCTCCCGCCCGTCACCGGCCAGGACGCCGAGCTCGCCGCCGTGCAACGCATCCTGACCGGCGAACAGCATATGACGATCTACCTGGACATCCGGGCCGAGGCAGAGAAATCGGCCGAGCTGGCTGTGGCGCTGAGCAGGGGTGAGCAGCCGGGCGCACCCACCACGGTGGACAACGGGACCGCGAAGATCCCAGCGTTCCTGCTGGACCCGATCCCGGTCACCGCCGACAAGATCAAGGACACCATCCTCAAGGACGGCTTCTACAAGGCCAGCGAGATCTGCACCGGGGAGGTCGCGCCGGCGTGCGCGAAGGTGGGCATCCAGTAGTGGTCCTGTCGGTACGCGACATCAGCAAGCGCTTCGACGCGGTCCAGGCTCTCGACAGGGTGGGCCTGGACCTCGCCGCGGGAGAGGTGCTGGCCCTCGTCGGCGACAACGGAGCGGGAAAGTCCACCCTGATCAAGGTGATCGCCGGCGTGGTCGATGCCGACTCCGGATCGGTCACGTTCAACGGCCAGCCGGCCCGCATCGCGCGCCCGCACGACGCCCAGGCGCTCGGCATCGCAACGGTCTACCAGGATCTTGCGCTGTGCGAGAACCTCAACGTGGTCGCGAACCTCTTCCTCGGCACCGAGCGGCAACGCTTCGCACTGCTGCGGCAGATCTCCATGGAGCGCACCGCGCGTGAGCTGCTGCGCTCGCTGAACGTACGGATACCCGACGTCCGCGTGCCGGTGTCAATGCTGTCCGGAGGCCAGCGCCAGTCGGTGGCCATCGCCCGCGCACTGCTCGGCGAGCCCCGGGTGGTGATCCTCGACGAGCCCACAGCGGCGCTCGGCGTCGAGCAGACTGCCCAGGTGCTCGCCGTGATCCGCCGGCTTCGCCAGCGCGGCCTGGCCGTCCTGCTGATCTCGCACAACCTCGTCGACGTGTGGGCGGTGAGTGACCGGATCTCGGTGCTGCGACTGGGTCGCAACGCCGGGGAGTTCCGCACGGCAGGGACGGACCAGGACACGATCGTCGCGGCGATCACCGGAGCCGGGGCATGAAGCGGACCGGCCTGGACTACCTGCCGGCCCTGGCCGGCATCGTGGTCATCGCGGCCGTCTTCGGTGTCCTCAGCGAGCACTTCCTCTCGCCGGAGAACCTCACCAACCTACTGCTGCAGATGGTGCCCACCGGCACCATCTCGCTGGGCATCATCATGGTGCTGCTGCTGGGCGAGATCGACCTGTCCGCCGGCTCGGTCAGCGGGCTCACCGCCGTGGTCATGGCGGTCCTCACCGCCCACCACCACCTGCCAGTGGCGCTCGCCGTCGCTGCGGCAGTCGCGGCCGGGACGGTGATCGGCGTGCTGCACGGGCTGATCTTCGCCCGCCTCGGCGTACCCTCGTTCATCATCACCCTGGCCGGGCTCATCGGCTGGCAGGGCCTGCTGCTGTACCTGCTTCGTCGGGGCGGCACGATCAACCTGCCGTTCACCGGCTTCGTCGCCCGGCTCAGCGACACCTGGCTCCCGCCATGGCTGTCCTGGGCCCTGCTGGTCGGCAGCCTCGCCGCGTGGGCCGCCGCGACAGTGCTCGTACGGCGGCTGCGCGTCGGGGCTGGGCTGCCAGTCGCCCCCGCCTGGCGCGCCGCCCTGCCGCTGGGGGTGGTGGGGCTGGTCCTCACCGCGGGCCTTGTGACGCTCAGCGCCGACCGCGGCGTGCCGCTGCTTCTGGTGATTTTTGCGACGCTGGTGGTCGCGCTGGACCTCGCGCTGCGGCACACGGTGGTCGGGCAGCACATGCTCGCCATCGGCGGCAACGTCGAGGCGGCGCGCCGGGCGGGCATCAACGTGACCGGCGTGCGCGTGCTGGCGTTCGCCACCTGCAGCACGCTCGCCGCCATCGGCGGCATTCTCGCGGCGAGCCGGCTCGCTGCGGTGAACCAGAGCTCCGGCGGCAGCGACATCCTGCTCATGGCGATTGCGGCGGCGGTGATCGGCGGGGTGAGCCTGTTCGGCGGGCGCGGCAGCGCGTACGCCGCGCTGCTCGGCATTCTCGTCATCCAGTCGATCACCAACGGCATGCTGCTGCTCAACGTCGACTCGTCCGTGCGGCTCATGGTGACCGGCGTCGTGCTCGCCGTCGCCGTGGCCGCCGACTCCCTGGCCGGGCGCTCCCGCATGGCCCGGACGATCTAGGTCCTGCGCGTTCGGTACAGGAGTCAGGGCGAAAAGTTAGTTAAGAACATTGCTTATCAACAAGCTCGCCACTATGGTGAGGAAATTGAACGACCAAGGTCAATATAAAGATCCCGCCGGCGGGTCCGGTCCCGCGGCGCCGGAGCGTTCCGGAGGTGGCCCATGGCCATCCGCAGCCCACACCGCCGACCTTTGGCCTTAGTGCTCGCGCTCGTCACCGGTGCAGGATGGGCGGCCGCCATCACCTCGCCCGCGGATGCGGCGGTCGCGGTCTCCTTCAGCTCGGTCGTCCCGGCACCGGTGAGCACGACGCCGGCGGCCGGGGTCACATACCAGATCACCTCAGCCACGACGCTCTACATCGAGCCCGGTTCGGCCGCTGCCGCCGGCATCGCCGGGCAGCTCGCCACGATCCTGCGCCGATCCACCGGATACCCGCTCCCGATCGCCGATGCGCCCAGCCCCATACCGGCCGGCGGGATCGCCCTGCTGCTGTCGGGGGCGCCGCCCAGCGTCGGTTCCGAGGGCTACCAGCTGGATGTCACCGGCGCCACCATCGTGCTGCGCGCCAACCAGCCAGCGGGCCTGTTCTACGCCGTGCAGACGCTGCGCCAGCTGCTGCCGCCCGAGGCCGAGAGCGCCACTGTGCAGCCTGGACCGTGGCCGGTGCCGGGCGGGCACATCGTCGACTACCCGCGGTTCCCACACCGCGGCGCCATGCTCGACGTCTCCCGGCACTTCTTCCCGGTGGCCGTGGTGAAGCGCTACCTCGACGAGATCGCGCTGTACAAGGTCAACCGCCTGCACCTGCACCTCTCGGACGACCAGGGCTGGCGCATCGTCATCAACAGCTGGCCAAACCTCGCCATCTACGGCGGAAGCACCGAGGTCGGTGGCGGCCCGGGCGGCTACTACACGCAAGCCGAGTACCAGGACATCGTCGCGTACGCCGCAGCCCGGTACATCATGATCATTCCCGAGATCGACATGCCTGGCCACACCAACGCGGCGCTCGCCTCGTACGCCGAGCTCAACTGCGACGGTGTGGCGCCCAAGCTCTACACCGGCACCAGGGTCGGGTTCAGCTCGCTCTGCGTGAGCAAGGAGATCACGTACACCTTCATCAACGACGTGCTGGGCGAGATCGCGGCGCTCACCCCCGGGCCATACCTGCACGTCGGCGGCGACGAGGCCGACTCGACCAGCGAGGCCGACTACGACACCTTCATGACCCGGGTGCAGCAGATCGTGGCGGCGCGCGGCAAGACCGTTCTCGGCTGGCACGACATCGCCAATGCCCCGCTCCTACCCTCCACCGTCGCGCAGTTCTGGGGAACCACCACGTCCAATGCGGCGCTCGCGGCGGCCGTGCAGAACGGCACGAAGGTTGTCATGTCACCGGCCAACCATGTCTACCTGGACATGAAGTACAACGCCCGCACGCGCCTCGGCCTGCGCTGGGCCGGCTTCATCGAGGTGCAGGACGCGTACGGCTGGGACCCGGGCAACTACCTGACCGGCGTCGGCGAAGCATCGGTGCTTGGCGTCGAAGCTCCACTGTGGAGCGAGACTATCCAGACGCTCGCCGACATCGAGTACATGGCGTTCCCACGGCTGCCTGCGATCGCCGAGCTCGGCTGGTCGCCCTGGAGCACCCACAGCTGGACGACGTTCGGGCCGCGGCTGGGCGCCCAGGGTCCGCGCTGGCGGGTCATGGGCGTCAACTACTACCAGTCCAAGCAGGTGGCCTGGCCGGTCGGATCCTGACGGGTGGCCGGTACGTCGCACCTTCTATGAGAAACGATGCCCCCAACAAGGAGGTCATCCGTGTCATCGACCGCGCTTGTCCACCATCCGCCTGCGCGCCGGCGCCGGGTGGTCCAGATCCTGCTGATGGTCACCACGCTGGTATGCAGCATGGGCCTGCTGGGAGTCCCGGCGGCCAGCGCCGCCACGGTCGGCTCCACCGAGCTGACCACCGGCTGGGCGCTTCGATCGGCCAGCACCGTCACCGACACCGGTGCGACCATCTCCCAGGTCGGCTACGGCACGGCCGGCTGGAGCCCGATCGCGCTGCCGTCGACCGTGCTGGCCGGGCTGGTGGCCAACAACGTCTACCAGAACATCTACTTCGGCCGGAACCTGCAGTCGGTGCCCGACCTGACCGGTCAGAACTGGTGGTTCCGCGGTGAGCTCACCGCCGCAGCAGCAGCGCCGGACCAGGCGTACTGGCTGCGGTTCAAGGGGATCAGCTACCGCGCGCAGATCTGGCTCAACGGCACGCAGCTCGACGCCAACGCCGTCGGCACGCTGGTCGCCCATGAGTACAACGTCACCAGCCTGATCCGGCCGGGCGCGCTCAACGCCCTGGCGATTCTGGTGACGCCGCCCGCCCACGGCTGTAACGACCTCTCGTTCTGCACCGTGGACTGGAATCCCGAGGCGCCGGACATGGGCGCCGGCATCTGGGCCAAGTCCCACCTGGAGACGACCGGTCCGGTCGCGCTGCGCGACCCGTACGTCAAGACGACCCTGCCACTGCCGGCGACGAACGCGGCCGACCTGACCGTCTACGTCGATGCGGTCAACGCGACCAACGCCCCGGTCAGCACCACGGTCAGCGGTACGGTCACCAAGGCGGGCCAGCCGAGCATCGCGGTCAGCCAGACCGTCACGCTGGCCGCCAACGAACGCCGTGAGGTCGTCTTCGACCCGGTGGCATACCCGCAGCTGCATGTCACCAACCCGGTCCTGTGGTGGCCCTACCAGTATGGCAGCCCCGAGCTGTACCAGCTGTCCACCTCCGCGACCGTGGCCGGTGCCACGTCGGACACCAAGTCCATCGACTTCGGCGTCCGCCAGTTCACCGACTACCGCACCGTGGTCAACGGCACCTCGTTCGTTGGCTATAAGGTCAACGGGCAGAACATCTTCTTCCGCGGCGGCGGCTACAACTGGGACATGCTGCAGCGCTGGAACACGAAGATCAACTCCACCCACATCCAGTACGTGAAGAGCATGGGCCTCAACACGATCCGGCTGGAAGGCTTGCTGGGCAACGAGGAGCTCTACGACCTGGCCGACCGCGCCGGCATCATGGTCATGCCCGGCTTCGTCTGCTGCAGCGTGTGGGAGAACGACAGCGGCTGGTCGGCCGAGCAGGAGCAGGTGGCCAACGCGTCCCTGGAGAGCCAGATGCGGGCGCTGCGCGCCCACGCCAGCCCGTTCATGTGGAACTACGGCAGCGACCAGCCACCGACCGCGGCGCACCTGACCGCGTACAAGAACACCGCCGCCAGGCTGCACTGGCAGAACCCGACCCTGGACAACGTGGCGACCTGGTCCAACGCCAACGCCGGCATGAAGATGGACGGGCCGTACAAGTGGGAGCCACCGGTGCTGTGGTGGGACACCACCCGGTCGGGCAGCGCGTTCGGCACCAACGCCGAGGAGGGC
Organism: Micromonosporaceae bacterium; assembly: GCA_035649895.1. Lineage (GTDB taxonomy): Bacteria > Actinomycetota > Actinomycetes > Mycobacteriales > Micromonosporaceae > DASSUC01. The sequence continues at coordinate 16,647 of DASRIS010000072.1, forward strand.
ACCGAGGCGCCGCCACCGCTGGAGAGCCTGCAGAAGTTCATTCCCGCCGCGGAGCTGTGGCCGATCGGCACCACCTGGAACTACCACGCGGGCAAGCCACGCAGCGTCTTCGACAACATCAGCGTGTTCACCGGTGGGGTGAACAACCGCTACGGCACCGCCACCGACGCGGCGGACTACTCGCGCAAGTCCGAGCTGCAGAACTACGAGAACACCAGGGCGTTCTTTGAGGCCTGGAACTCGCACGAGTACACCCAGTCGTTCGGCGTCATCTTCTGGATGCTCAACAGCGCCTGGCCGTCGGTGCACTGGAACCTGTATGACTACTACTTCAAGCCCGGCGGCGGCTACTTCGGCACCAAGAAGGCCAACGAGCCGGTGCACATCGCCTACGACTACCACACCAGGAAGGTGCACGCGGTCAACTCCACTCTGGCTGGGCGCAGTGGGCTGACCGCGACCGCCACGGTGTACAACATCCCGAACCTGACCTCGGCGTACACGACGACGGTGCCGGTGAACGCGGTGGCAAACGCCTCCACCGAGGTGCTCACGCTGCCCGCGCTGACCGGCCTGTCGCCGACCTACTTCATCCGCCTCCAGCTCAGGGACGGCACCGGCGCCCTGGTCAGCAACAACCTGTACTGGTACTCGACCCAGCCCGACGTGCTGGCCAGCAAGAAGAACTGGTACATGACGGCGGTCAAGACCTACGCCAACCTCACCGGTCTCAACAGCCTCGCCCAGAACCCGAACCTGAGCGCCACCGTCTCCCGCACTGCGGTGGGCGGTCAGGAGACCGTGCAGATCATCCTGACCAACGCCCACGCGACGAACCTCGCGTTCTTCGTCCGGCCCGAGGTCACCGCCGGCAACGGGGGTAACGAGGTGCTGCCGGTGGACTACACCGACAACTACGTCTCGCTCTGGCCGGGTGAGTCGACCACCGTCACCGCCACGTACCAGACCAGCGACCTCGGTGGGCAGGCGCCTTACCTGCGGGTACGGGGCTACAACGTACCGACCACGTCCATCCCGGTGCCGTAGCGTCGAACAGGAGCGCTGCTGATGTTCCGTAGCAAAGCCACAACGGCGCTCGCCCTGGCGGCCGTCGCGCTGGCCGCCGCCACGGCGTGCACGCCGAGCTCGCCGGACAAGCCCGTCGCCCCTTCCGCCGTCGAGCCTTCCGGGTCGGTGGAGCTCTGGCACTTCTTCACCGACCGCGAGGAAAAGGCCATCGAGACGGTCATCGCCGACTTCAAGGCCAAGTACCCGAAGGTCGACGTGGTCGTGAAGGGTGGCCAGGACGACACGAAGATGCTGCAGGCCATCGGGGCCGGGCAGGGGCCGGACGTGGGTCTGTCCTACTCGACCGACGTCGCTGGGCAGCTGTGCAACAGTGGTGCCTGGATAGACCTGAAGCCCTACGTCGACCGGGACAAGGTCGACGTAGGCAGGTACCCCGAGACGGTGCGCAGCTACACCCAGTTCAAGGGGAAGCGTTGCGCGATGCCGTTCCTGGCCGACGCGTACGGCCTCTACTACAACAAGGCTTTCTTCGGCGAAGCCGGTGTCACCGCTCCGCCGAAAACGCTCAGCGAGCTGTCCGACCTGGCCAAGAGGCTCACCAAGCGCAAGCCGGACGGCACCATCGAAAGGGCCGGCTTCCTGCCACTGGCCGGTTTCTACGAGAACTCACCGTCGCACATGTACCCGATGGTGGGCGCGAGATGGCTCAAGGACGACAACACCAGCGCGGTCGGCTCCGACCCCGCCTGGCAGGAGCTGCTGCGGTGGCAGAAGGAGCTGGTCGACTGGTTCGGCTACGACAAGCTGGAGAAGTTCCGCGCCAGCCTCGGCGACGAGTGGTCGGCCGACAACGCGTTCCACAAAGGTCAGGTCGCGATGATGATCGATGGCGAGTTCCGCATCGCCTTCCTGCGCGACCAGGCCAAGGACGTGCAGTTCGGCACCGCGCCGGTACCGGTCACCAGGGCCGAACGGTACGGTGCTGGGTACGTGACCGGCAACATCCTGGGTGTCTCGAAGACCGCCAAGAACCCGGAGGCGGCCTGGGCCCTGGTCCGCTACCTGTCCACCGACACCGCAGCGATCGTCAAGCTGGCTAACCTCATCAAGAACATACCGACCACGACCGAGGCGCTGGCCAGCCCCGGCGACCTCGCCAACGACGCGGAGTTCAAGGTCTTCATCGACATCTTCAACAACCCGCACAGCGTCCACATGCCATCCACCGCGATCGGACCCGCTCTCGAAGAGACCATGAGCGACTTCATGGTGAAGTGGCAGTCGGGCTCGGCGAAGGACCTCGAAGCCGGCCTCAGGCAGGTGGACGAGAACATCGACAAGCAGCTCAAGCTCGCCAGTTAGGCACACCTTTCGATGGCCGTCAGCACCGTGCGCGCGCCGGGCAGGCTGCCCGGCGCGCCGCCGGCCCGTCGTACCATGCCCCGCCGCGTGCGGTTGCGCCGGAACCTGACCGTACTCAGCTTCATCGCGCCCGCGCTGGTCGGCCTGGCGCTCTTCCTGGGGTATCCGCTGCTGGCCAGCGTGTACTTCTCGTTCACCAAGTTCGACCTCGTCAACCCGCCGGAGTGGGTCGGGCTGCGCAACTGGGCCTTCCTGCGCGACGACCCGAACGTGCGTACGGCCGCAGCCAACACGCTGTGGCTGGTGGTGGTGATGGTGCCCGCGCGGATGCTCGGCGCCATGTGCACCGGCCTGTTGCTGGCCCGCTTCCGCAGCGGCGCGGGTATCTACCGGACACTGTTCTACCTGCCCGCCCTCGCCCCACCGGTCGCCGCGACCCTGGCCTTCGTCTTCATGTTCAAGCCCGGCACCGGGCCCGTGAACACAATGCTGGCCACGGTGGGCATCGAGGGTCCACTGTGGTTCAACTCGCCGGAGTGGGCCAAGCCGTCGCTGGTCCTGCTCGCCCTGTGGGGAGTCGGCGACCTCATGATCATTTTTCTGGCCGCGCTGCTGGATGTGCCCAAGCAGCTCTACGAGGCCGCCGCGCTCGACGGCGCAAACGCCTGGCAGCAGTTCCGCGCGGTCACCCTGCCGGCGATCTCCCCGGTGCTGCTCTTCGCCGCGGTGACCGGGGTGATCCAGACGCTGCAGTACTTCACGCAGGCCGCAGTCGCCGCGAGCGTCGCATCGGGTCAGGCGACCACCGGCGGCGGGATCTCGTCCACCTTCGGCTACCCGGAGAAGTCCACGTTCACCTACCCGTTGTGGCTCTACGTGGCCGGCTTCCGGTACGGAGCGCTCGGCTACGCGAATGTCCTGGCCGTCGTGCTGTTCCTCGTTGCGATCGCGGTGACCGCGATCCTGCTGCGGCGGTTCCGTGCCTTCCTCGGGAGCGACCAGTGACGGCGCTGGCTCGTGCACCAGGACGCGAGGTGCTGACCGCACCGCCCCCCCGGCCCCGGCGGTGGACGACGAACCGTGCCGCCATGCTGCTCTTCGTGGCGCGGCACAGCGTCGCCATCGCGCTGTCGCTGATGTTCCTGACTCCGGTGTTCTTCCTGGTGCTCACCTCGTTCATGACCGCGAACCAGTCGTTGACGTCGAACCTCTGGCCCACGAGTTGGCACCCGGAGAACTATGTGGAGGTCTTCGCGCGCACGCCGCTGCCGAGGTACCTGCTGAACACGACCGTCTACGCGGTGCTGGCCACCCTGTTCATGCTGCTGGCCAGCGTGCCTGCCGCGTACGCGCTGGCCAAGCTGCGTTGGCACGGGCGAAGCCTGACGCTCGTGGCCATCGTCTGCATGATGATGCTGCCGCCGCAGGTCACCACCGTCCCGCTTTATCTCATGTGGGCCGACTGGGGCCTCACCGGCTCACTGTGGCCGCTGATCCTGCCGATGCTGCTCGGCGACGCGTTCTCCATCTTCCTGCTGCGGCAGTTCCTGGTGACCATCCCCGACGAGTACCTCGACGCGGCCAGGGTGGACGGCTGCGGCGAGTGGGGCACCCTGGTGCGGGTGGTGCTGCCGATGGCCAGGCCCGGCGTGGCCGCCGCCGCCATGTTCCAGTTCTTCTACGCCTGGAACGACTACTACGGGCCGCTGCTGTACACCAGCGAGAACGAGTCCGCCTGGACCCTGTCGCTGGGGTTGGCGTCGTTCCGGTCACTGCACGCCGTGCAGTGGAACCTGCTCACCGCGGCGACGCTGTTGACGATGCTGCCCGTCGTGCTCGTCTTCTTCTTCGCGCAGAAGGCATTCGTGCAGGGCGTGACGCTCACGGGGGTCAAGGGATGAAGGTCACCGTAGTGGGCGGGGGGTCCACGTACACGCCGGAGCTGGCGGACGGGTTCGCCCGGCTGTTTCCTGCGGCCGACCTGTGCCTGGTGGATCCGGCCGCGGAGCGGCTGTCCGTGGTCGGCCCGTTCGCTGCGCGGATCTTCGACCGGTACGGCGCCGCCGGGCGGGTCTCGTGGACCGGCGACCTGGACGCCGGGCTCGCCGACGCGTCCGTGGTGATCCTGCAGCTGCGCGTCGGCGGGCAGGCCGCCCGGATCAGCGACGAGACGTTTCCACTGGAGTTCGGCTGTGTGGGCCAGGAGACCACCGGCGCGGGCGGGCTGGCCAAGGCCTTGCGGACGGTGCCGGTGGTGCTGGACATCGCCGAGCGGGCCGCCCGGCTGGCCGCACCGGACGCCTGGCTCATCGACTTCACCAACCCGGTCGGCATCGTCACCCGTGCGCTGCTGGACGCCGGTCACCGCGCGGTCGGCCTGTGCAACGTGGCCATCGGCTTCCAACGCCGCTTTGCCGCGATGCTCGGCGTAAAGCCATCCTCGGTGGTGCTCGACCATGTCGGGCTCAACCACCTGACGTGGGAGCGCGCCGCCTACGTCGACGGGGTGGACCGACTGCCGGAGCTGCTGGGCTCCCGGCTGGACGAGCTTGCGGCCGATGTCCAACTGCCGGCCGTGGTGCTTGCCACGCTGGGCAGCGTGCCCTCGTACTACCTGCGCTTCTTCTACTGTCACGACGCGGTGGTGCGTGCGGCCCAGCGCGAGCCCACCCGCGGCGAGCAGGTGGCCCGCATCGAGGCGGAGCTGCTGCGCATGTACGCCGATCCGGCGCTGACCAGCAAGCCGGCGCTGCTGGCCCAGCGCGGCGGGGCCTACTACTCGGAGGCGGCGGTCGGACTGATCGCCTCGCTGCTGCCCGGTGCCGGCCGGGCCGGCCCTATCTCATCACACGTGGTCAATGTCCGGAACGCCGGCACGCTGCCGTTCCTACCCGACGCCGCGGTCATCGAGCTGACCTGCGACGTGGCCGCCGACGGGCCCAGTGCGCGGCCGGTGGCGCCGGTCGGTCCGGCGCTGTCCGGCCTCATCGCCGCGGTCAGCCGGTACGAGGAGCTGGCCGTCGACGCCGCGGTCCACGGTGGACCGTCGCGGGTGTACACGGCGCTGCTTGCGCACCCGCTGGTAGGTCAGCACGAGCTGGCCGACGCGCTGACCGACAAGCTGCTCGCGGCGAACGCCCAGCACCTGGCGTGGGCCCGATGAGCCGGTTGTACATTGCGGTCGATGGCGGAAACTCCAAGACCGACGTGGTCATCGGCTCATCCACGGGAGCGGTGCTCGGCACGGCCAGCGGACCGGGATCCTCACCGCATGTCCTCGGCGTACCGGGGACGGTCACGCTGCTCGACTCGCTGGTGCGCACCGCCCGCGCCGCGGCGGGCCTGCCGCTCCCGGTGGTACTGGACCGAGCCGACGTGTACCTGGCCGGAGCCGACCTGCCGACCGAGATCGAGGTGCTGAACAAGGCGGTCGGCGGGGCCGGCTGGGCCCGCGAGCACCGGGTGGACAACGACACCTTCGCACTGCTGCGGGCGGGCACTGACGTGCCGGACGCGGTGGCCGTGGTGTGCGGCGCGGGGATAAACTGCGCGGGTCGGACCGCGGGCGGACATTCCGCCCGGTTCCCGTCGCTGGGGCAGATCTCCGGTGACTGGGGGGGTGGGCACCACCTGGCCGAGCTGACGCTGTACTACGCGGCGCGTGGCGAGGACGGGCGGGACTCGGCCACGTCGTTGTCCGCGCGGGTCGCCGCCACGCTCGGCCGGGCGACCGTGGCAGAGGTCAGCGCCGATCTGCATCTCGGCGGTATCCCAGCGGGCCGGGTCTACGAGCTCGCCCCGCTGCTGTTCGCCGCGGCGGACGAGGGTGACCCGGTAGCCAAACGGGTGGTCGCCCGGCAAGCCACCGAGATCGTCAGCCTGGTCCGGGTGGTCGCCGGCCGGCTCGGTCTGCTCGACGCCGACTACGCCGTGGTGTTCGGCGGCGGCGTGCTCACCGCCCGGCATGCCCTGCTCAATGACGCGGCCGCGGCCGGTATCCGGGCGCACTCCCCTCGAGCCACGGTCTCGGTCCTCGAGCACCGCCCGATCACCGGCGCGGCCCTGCTCGCCCTCGACGCCTTAGGCGCCGACGCGACCGCCGACGCCCACCTGCGGGCGGCCCTGGCAACCTGACGGCGCGCTTCCCCTGACAGCCGCTCGCCCGCGGTCTGGTCGGGCAGCGCGCCGTACGGTCGACTCCGGCCCCCGCTGGCCGGACGGCGGCACGATCTTCATGACCTGCCAGCGGACCGGCGAGACGGTCACCGGCACGTACGGCACCTCGAGCTGGTGGGACAAGGTCGGCGCCGGGTACGTCGCCGACGCGTACATCTACACCGGCAGCGACGGCCGGGTCGCGCCGCTCTGCTGACCGCGCCAGGCCACGACGTCACCACCTTCCCCCGCCCGGTGAACCACCTCCCCCCGGGCGGGGGAAGCTTTCCCGGACGGCGTGACGAAGCCGGCTCGTAGCTTGACCCTTCCGTCCCGGTCGGCAGCGTGCCGGCGCCGTACTGGCGCAGCGCCTCAGCGCGGGCGGACCTCGAGGTCGAGCACGGCGACGACGGGATAGTGGTCCGAGGCGTACTCGGTCTCCCCGCCTGAGACCACCAGCAGGCTGCGGGTCAGCGTTGCGACAGGCGCGGTGCCCAGGATGTAGTCCAGGCGCATGCGGGAGAACTCCTGGCCGCCACCGTGCTCGGTCGGGGCGGTGTAGTCCTTCTCACCAGCGTCCATCCGGCCGTCAGCGCGCGCCACCCGGTACAGGTCGACCAGGCCCGCGGCGGCCAGGACGCGGATCGCCCGCGAGTCCACCTCCCCGCCTTTCCCCGCCATGACGTGCCGGGACCGGAACCGCTCCGGCAAGCCACGCAGCCGCTCGGCATGGTCCGTCCACGGGTCGAGCGTGTTGAGGTCGCCCAGGAGCAGCGCCATGTGCGCCGGGTCCACCCGGGCCGCCAGCCAGCGCGCCTCCCATCGCCGCCGCCGCCCGGAGTACGGACACAGATGGGTGCCGATCACCGCCAGCCGGCCCCGGTCGGTGTTCACCACGACCTGCTCGGCGGCGTGGTGGAACGGCAGCCGTACCGGGGCGGCCGAGATGACCGCCGCGGGCTCGCGGACCAGCACGGCCACGGGCTGCCCGAACCACGACCGGGCCAGGAACGGATGCATCCCGATGTCGTCCGCCAGGCGGCGCATCAGCCCGTTGCCGCGGCGCTCGAAGGACTGGAGCTCCTGCAGCGCCAGGACGTCCGGGCGCTGCCTGGCGATGACCCGGGTGACCAGGTCGAGCCGGCCGTGGCCGCCGGTCTTGATGTTGTATGTCATCACCGTGAGCGGCACCGGGTCGTACGCCTCAGGTCCGGGCGGCCGGAGCCGGCGCCATGAGCCGCCGGCGCTGCGCCGGCACGGCGACCAGCCCGCCGCCGGTGTCCGGGGCGTCGGTGTCCGGGGCGTCGGGACGCACCACCCACCACAGCAGGCTGACCCACATGGCCGAGAGCAGGACAGCACCGACCACGTCCGTGGGGTGGTGCATGCCGCGGTACATCCGTGACACCGCCACGGCGGCGGGCATGACGACCGCCGCGACCACGGTGAGCCACCGCCACCACCGGTCGGTGCACGGCATGACGATGATCGCGATCGCGGCGTACAGGCAGAGGGTGGCGGCGATGTGGCCCGACGGGAAGCTCGACGTCGGCAGCGGGCCGTCCAGGTGGGGCACTTCAGGCCGGGCCCGGCCGACCGCCGCTGCGGTGGCGAGAAACAGGCCCAGCTCGCCGAAGAGCACCAGGGCGAGGAACAGCACAGGCCGCCACCGGCGCAGCGTCGCCACGGCCAGCGGGCAGAACACGAGCGAGACACCCAGGATGGCGTGGGTGTCACCGGCCTTGCTCAGCCACCAGCTCACCTCGTTGAGCGCCGGCGTGCGATGGTCGGCGAGCCACCGGTTCACCTCGGCGTCGAACGTCCCGATGACGGTGCCCTCGGTGTACCGGCTGACGAGCAGCCCGAAGACGAAGAGCACTCCGAAGACCAGCACCCAGCCGGTCAGGATCTCGGCCGTGGCGGACCGGGGATGCGGCAGCATGTGGCGTTCCTGGGGGGCCGGCGCGATCTCGTCGGCTGCCTCGGGTTCGATCCCTTCGGTGATCGGCGGCACCGCCTGTCCGGCCTCCCGGCGCCACAGCCGGAACGCGTACGCGGTGACCCCGAGCCAGGTGAGACCGAGCAGCCAGCCGGCGAGGACGTCGGAGACGTAGTGGACGCCGAGGGCGACCCTGGTGAGGCCGACGAGCACCACGATCCCGGCAAAGGCCGAGATCGCTAGCGGCTTGAGCCGCCGGGACACGACCGGAAGGAAGATCAGAAGCATCGCTCCGTACGCCACCGTCGAGCCCAGCGCGTGCCCGCTCGGGAAGCTGTTGCCCGGTGCGCTGGCCACGGGCACGTCGACGACGGGACGGAGCCGCCCGATGAGGATCTTCAGCGACGGGTCGAGCATCAGCGCGCCCACGCCCGTTACCACGAGATATGCCGCGAGCCGGCGCTGCCCTCGGATCAGCAGGCTGATGACGACGATGACGACCAGCCACATCATGATCGGGCGCCCGCCGAGATCGGTGAGCGCGTGGAGCACGGTGACCAGCGGGCGGTGCTCGGACACGACGTCGTTGAGCTCCTCCGCGACGCCATGGTCGACGCGGTACAACGGGTCCCAGCCGAACCGCACCATCATGAGCAGGAGGCCAAACCCCGACCCTACGCCGACCACCGCCAGCAGCCCGACCAGGCTGCGACCGGTGAAGTGCTCAAGCCGGCGCAGCGACGCCAACCTGGTCCGATCCATCGGGCAGATCCTTCCGGGAGCGAAGCACGCAGCCCCTGGTTGCTACCCGCTTCGCGCCCGGTCTATGCGACCTCCGGCGATCTATACGACCTCCGCGCTCGGGCTGGGTGGCGGAGCGTCCAGGGCGGGCGACAGCTGCTCCTCGACCGGCCTCCAGCGGTCGGGCAGGGTCGGCTCGCGCACACCGACCCGTCTCGCCTCCAGCTGCGCCGCGAAAGCAATGCCCAGGAACAACGCTATCCCGGTGAGATTTGCCCACAGCAACAGCGCAACCGCCGCGGTCAATGCGCCGTAGGTGGCGCCGAACGAGCCGCTGGCCTGGATGAACGCCGCGAGCAGGAGGCTGGCCAGCCACCATAGGCCGGTGGCGACGCCGGCACCGAACATCAGCCACGAC
>DASRIS010000073.1:0-16326 GCA_035649895.1 Micromonosporaceae bacterium
GTACCCGGCCTGGTCTGTGGGGTTGGCGCCCAGCGCGGCCAGCATGCCGGCGCCGCCGTCGTTGGTGGCCGACCCGCCCAGCCCGACCACCACCTGCCTGGCACCGGTCTCCACGGCGACGGCGAGCAGCATGCCCAGGCCGTAGGAGGTGGTGGTCCTCGGGTCCCGCTCGGCCGGCGCGAGCAGGTGCAGGCCGCAGGCGTGAGCGCTCTCGACGTAGCACGCGCCGTCGGCGAGCAGCAGCTCCCCGCGCGCCGGCCGGCCGAGCGGGTCCACGGTCTCCACCGTCACCCGACGCGCGGGCACCCCGGCCGCCGGCAGCGCCTCGGCCAGCACGTCGACGAAGCCGGGGCCGCCGTCGGCGAGCGGCCGGGTGACCACCTGGTCGTGCGGGGCCGCCGCCCGCCAGCCGGCGGCGATGGCTGCGGCGGCCTCGCCCGCGCTCAGTGTCCCGCCGAACTTGTCGGGGCAGACCAGGACCCGCATGGGCGGCAGTCTGGCAGCGTCGCGGGCCAGGTGGCACGCCGGGGCCAGCGCAAGCCAGGGCCCGACAGCACCGCCGGGCCGCACCGCCGGGCCGCACCGCCCGCCGCAGCCGGCGCCGGGCAGGGCCAGGCAGCACGACAAGGCCGGTCGGGCCGGCGTTGTGGAACAATTGGCGTCGTGACGACGATTAATCCGCCCGCGGCCGGCGGACCCACGGTCAGCCCACCTGCGCGGCCCTTTGCCGAGCCCGAGCCGACGGCTCTGGCGTTGCTGCTGCTGGGCGCAGGCAGCGACCCCGGCTCGGAGCGCGGTGTGGACTGCCCAGGTGCCCTCCCCGCGCCCAGCGACCCGGGCCTGGCGCAGCGGGCCGCGGACGCCAAGCGCCGGCTGGGCGAACGGGTCTTCGTGCTGGGTCACCACTACCAGCGCGACGAGGTGATCCAGTTCGCCGACGTCACCGGTGACTCGTTCAAGCTCGCCCGGGACGCCGCCGCCCGGCCGCAGGCCGGCTTCATCGTGTTCTGCGGCGTGCACTTCATGGCCGAGAGCGCGGACATCCTCACCGGCGACGGTCAGCAGGTCATCCTGCCCGACCTGGCCGCCGGCTGCTCCATGGCGGACATGGCGACGCTCAGCCAGGTGGAGACCGCCTGGGACCTGCTCGACGACCTGGACCTGGCCGGCTCCACGGTCCCGGTGACCTACATGAACTCCTCCGCCGACATCAAGGGCTTCGTCGGCCGCCACGGCGGCGTGGTGTGCACCTCGTCCAATGCCGAGCGCGCGCTGGCCTGGTCGTTCGAGCGCGGCGAGCGGGTGCTCTTCCTGCCCGACCAGCACCTCGGACGCAACACCGCGGTGCTGCGGATGGGCCTCGACCTCGCCGACTGCGTGCTCTACGACCCGCACAAGCCACGCGGCGGGCTGACCGCCGGGCAGCTCCGCGCGGCGAAGATGGTGCTCTGGCGCGGGCACTGCTCGGTGCACGGCCGGTTCACGCTCGACTCGGTCGCCGAGGTACGGGCCCGGGTCCCCGGCGTCAACGTGCTCGTCCACCCCGAGTGCCGGCACGAGGTGGTGAAGGCCGCTGACTACGTCGGGTCGACGGAGTACATCATCAAGACGCTCCAGGCGGCCCCGGCGGGCTCGGCCTGGGCGGTCGGGACCGAGCTCAACCTGGTCCGGCGCCTGGCCAACGCCCACCCGGACAAGCAGGTCATGTTCCTCGACCGCACCGTCTGCTACTGCGCGACGATGAACCGCATCGACCTGCCACACCTGGTCTGGGCGCTGGAGGAGCTGGCCGCCGGCCGGGTCGTCAACCGCATCACCGTGGACCCGCAGACCGCGCACCACGCCCGGGTCGCGCTGGAGCGGATGCTCGCCCTGCCGTAGCCCGGCCCGGACCCGGCCCGCGTCTCCGATCGACGCAGTGTCACCGACCTAAAAGCCCTGCGTAACCAATGTTTCCCGGACCTGCCACAACCGGACAGGGGCACCATTTGGCGTGTCCTGGACCGCTATGCTGCCTGCGTCTGCCTGGCGCCAACCGCCGGCCTGTGTTCTCGTAACGCCCGGTTCCGTACCCGTCCGGTCTGTCCCGGCCGGAGCGGAGCCCTGCCCCGCCGCTCTCCGCCACCTGACCCTGACGCGTTCCTCGGGAGGCCATGTTGACCGGGCAGCTGCCCACTGGCGACGTTCTCGCGGTGCACGGCGGCACGCCGCTGCACGGGCGGGTCCAGGTACGCGGGGCCAAGAACCTGATCTCCAAGGCGATGGTCGCCGCCCTGCTCGGCGACACCCCCAGCCGGCTGTACGAGGTGCCCGCGATCCGCGATGTCGAGGTCGTCCGCGGCCTGCTCGAGCTGCACGGCGTACGGGTCAGCGACGGCGCCGAGCCGGGCGAGCTGGTGCTCGACCCGACCAACGTGGAGCGGGCCAACGTCGACGAGATCAACGTGCACGCCGGGTCGAGCCGCATCCCCATCCTCTTCTGCGGGCCGCTGCTGCACCGGCTCGGCCACGCGTTCATCCCCGACCTCGGCGGCTGCAACATCGGCGGCCGGCCGATCGACTTCCACATCCATGCGCTGCGCGACTTCGGCGCAGTCGTGGACAAGCAGCCCAACGGCATGGACATCACCGCCCCGTCCGGCCTGCACGGCACCAAGCTGGTGCTGCCGTACCCCAGCGTCGGCGCGACCGAGCAGATCCTGCTCACCGCGGTCATGGCCGAAGGCGTCACCGAGCTACGCAACGCGGCCGTCGAGCCCGAGATCATCGACCTGATCTGCCTGCTGCAGAAGATGGGCGCGATCATCAAGGTGCACACCGACCGGGTGATCGAGATCGAAGGGGTGGCCCGGCTGCGCGGCTACTCCCACCGCCCCATCCCGGACCGCATCGAGGCGGCCAGCTGGGCCTGTGCCGCGCTGGCCACCCGCGGCGACGTCTACGTCCAGGGCGCCCGCCAGGTCGACATGATGACGTTCCTCAACGTTTTCCGCTCCGTTGGCGGCGACTTCGACGTGCACGACGACGGCATCCGGTTCTGGCACCCGGGCGGGGAGCTGCGCGCCGTGGCGCTGGAGACCGACGTACACCCGGGGTTCATGACCGACTGGCAGCAGCCCCTGGTGGTGGCGCTGACCCAGGCGCGCGGCCTGTCGATCGTGCACGAGACGGTGTACGAGCGCCGGTTCGGCTACACCGACGCGCTGAACACCATGGGCGCCACGATCCAGGTCTACCGGGACTGCCTCGGCGGCACACCGTGCCGCTGGGGCCGGCGCAACTTCCGCCACTCGGCGGTGCTGGCCGGCCCGGCCAAGCTGTACGCCACCGAGCTGAGCATCCCCGACCTGCGCGCCGGCTTCAGCCACTTCATCGCGGCGCTGTCGGCCGAGGGCACGTCAACGGTGCACGGGGTGAACCTGATCAACCGCGGCTACGAGGGCTTCACCGAGAAGCTGGCGGCGCTCGGCGCCCACGTCGAGCCCGCCTGAGCGCTCCGCACCGACCTCGTCCGCGCGTACCCTGCGGGCCTTGGCTACTCTTGCCGCGTGCCATCGCTCTTCCGCCGCAGGCCGGCCGAGGTCGCCGACGTCCCCGACGACGCGGTCACTCCCGAGACGCCCGAATCGACCGAGACCCCGCGGCCGAAGGGCTACACCCCGAGCAAGCGTGAGCTCGGTATGACCACGCCCAAGCGCACCGCCACCGACCCGCGGCGGAAGGTGGAGCCGGCACCCGCCAACCGGCGCGAGGCGTACCGCCGCCAGCGGACCCGCATGCGCGAGCAGCGCCGGGAGGCCGCCGAGGGCATGCGCCGCGGCGAGGAGCAGTACCTGCTCCCCCGCGACAAGGGACCGGAACGGGCCCTGGTACGCGACATCGTCGACGCCCGGCGCACCGCTGGCACCTGGTTCTTCGCCGGCGCCCTCATCGTGATCCTGGGCTCCTCGCGGGCCATGCCGGTCCCCGTGCAGCTGGCGTCGAACATCCTGTGGGTGGTGCTCGCGCTGGCCGTGGTCATCGACAGCGTCCTGATCGCCCGCAAGATCAAGCGGCTGGTCCGCGAGCGCTTCCCCAAGACCACCCAGCGGATGGGCTCGCTCTACCTCTACGGCATCCTGCGCGGCATCACGTTCCGCCGGATGCGCATGCCCAAGCCGCGGGTGCCCCTCGGCGCCGCAGTCTAGAGTCCCCAGCAGACGTGGACATCCCCTGGAGCGAGGTCGACCCGCTGCCGGAGGTGAATGGGACGGTCGAGCCGGTGCTCGCGACCGTCGACGCCCTGCGGACAGCGTGGGACAACGCGCTGCGGCGGGTGTTAACGGAGGAGTTTGCCGAGGCCCGACGGCGCAGCCTGCGGCGGCATGCGATCGAGACCGGCATCATCGAGCGGCTCTACGACCTGGACTGGGGCGTTACCGAGGCGCTGGTCGCCGAGGGCATCACAGCCGAGGTCGCAGCTCGCGAGGGCGGAGTCAGCGAGGGCGCCTTCGCGCTGATCCGCGACCAGCTCAACGCGCTCGAGTACCTGACCCTGGCGGTGCGCGAGGGCCAGCACCTGTCGGTGTTCTTCGTCAGGGAGCTGCACCAGCTGATCACCCGGCACCAGCCGACCTACGAGGCCCGCGACGCGCTCGGCGGCCTGGTCCAGGTGCCGCTGCCCCGCGGGGAGTGGAAGACACAGCCTAACCACGTCCGGCGCTCCGACGGGTCGCTGCTCCAGTACACGCCGCCGGAGCATGTCCAGTCCCAGATGGAGCTGCTGGTCAAGCGGTACGCGGAGACCGCCGGCGCGCACCCCGTCATCCGGGCGGCGTGGCTGCACCACCGGTTCATCCGCATCCACCCGTTCGCCGACGGCAACGGCCGGGTCGCCCGGGCACTGACCCTGCTGGCTTTGCTCCAGGCCCACTACGCGCCGCTGGTCGTGGACCGGCGCAACCGCGCCGACTACATCGGCGCACTCGACGCAGCGAACGACGGGGACCTGCGCCCGCTGATCCGGCTCTTCGCGCAGCTGGAGATCGTGGCGCTGCGCACCGAGCTGGAGCGCCCAGCCGTGGTGGCGCTGGCCGCTGAGAGCGCGGTGAACATCGCCCGTGCCTACGCCGAGCGGCTGCGACCGCTGCGCCGAGGCACGCAGACGCAGGAGGTGCGGCAGACCGAAGCGTTCGGTGGGGCGGTGCAGCGCCGAGTTCGTACCCACCTGCAGTCGGTCGCCGACAGCCTGGCCGCCACGTTCCGGACGGTGGACCCGGCAACCACCGCAACCGTACGGCTGGACAGCCCCACCCCGGTGCTGTACTGGTCGGTGCGCCTGGACCTGGACACGTTGGACGCCAAGCTCAAGTATCTGGTCCGCATCGCGAGCATGGCGGAGCCGACCGTGCTGCGAGTTGACATCGTCGCGACCGCGAAGCAACCGGCAGGTCGGGACGCCCAGCCAGGTCCACTGATCAACCCGGCGCCCACCGACACCGTGACGCTGTTGGCCAACGACGACCTTGACCGGCGCTGGCCGGAGATCGAGGAGCTGCTGGACCGCACCCTGGCGGCCACAGTGGACAGCTTCGGCCGGGGTCTCACAGCCTGACGGCTGCCGCGTCAGCGCGTACCCAGAAGGGCTTATCTGCGAGGGTCGGCGTAGAGCCTGGTCACGACCTCCTCGATGCTGGGCTCGACCACCGACAGGTCACGCAGGGCCGCGTCCGTGGCGAGCTTCGCGACCAGCTCTCCCGCGGTGACCGCGCCGCCGTCAAGGGCGTACGTGACCCGCCGCCCGTCCGCCGACGTCGACTCCACCGACGCCCCGGCCAGCAACACCGGCGAGGGGGGCGGCTCGTCGAAGTCGACCACGACCCGGCGGCGGGAGCCGTACCGCGCGTGCAGCGACTCCAGCGACCCGTCGTGCACCACCCGCCCGTGGTCGATGACCACCAGCCGCCGGCACAGCCGCTCGATGTCGGCCAGGTCGTGCGTTGTCAGCACCAGCGTGGTGTCGCCGGCCGCGCCCAGCTCGGTCAGGAACGCCCGGACCGCCTGCTTGCTCACCACGTCCAGCCCGATCGTGGGCTCGTCCAGGAAGAGCACCTCCGGCCCGTGCAGCAGGGCCGCGGTGAGCTCGCCGCGCATCCGCTGGCCGAGCGAGAGCTGCCGGACCGGCGTGTCGATGAACTCGTCCAGGTCCAGCATTGACCGGCACCGGCGCAGCAGCGCGGCGTGGTCGGTGGCCGGCACCCGGTAGACGTGGCGCAGCAGCGCGAACGAGTCCCGCAGCGGCAGGTCCCACCACAGCTGGGAGCGGTTGCCGAAGACCACGCCGATGCGCCGGGCCAGCACCGTGCGCTGGGGCACCGGCTCCAGGCCGCACACCCGGACCGTGCCGCCGCTGGGCATCAGCACCCCGGTCAGCATCTTCAGCGTGGTGGACTTGCCGGCGCCGTTGGGGCCGATGTAGCCGAGCATCTCGCCGCGCGCCACGGCCAGGTCGACGCCGTCGACCGCGGCAACGACCTTCCTGGTACGCCGCAGCCGCCCGGCCCTGACCCGGACGGTGAACTCCTTGCGCAGCCCCTGCGCGTCGATGACGTTCATGACCCGGTGCTCCGGTAGTGCCGTACGCCGGTACGCCACAGCAGCCCGGCCGCTGCCGCGGCGAGCGCGGAGACCGCTGGACCGGCCCAGGCCGCCCAGGCGGGCAGGCCCAGCGGGTCGGGCCGGCCGAGCAGCCCCAAGGCTGGGTAGTACGCCACAAAAGCGAAGCCTAGGCCGTACCCGAAGAGACGCCGGAACCATCCACTATAGACACTGACCGGGTACGACGTGAACTCACGCCCGCCGTAGGTGAACGCGTTGGCCACCTCGCCCGAGTCGACCCACCAGAACGCCACGGTGGCGCCGGCCACGAAGATGGCGCCGAAGAACACCGCCCCGGACAGCGGCGCCAGCACGACCAGGCCCACCCGGGCCGGCGTCCAGGCGATGTCCGCGTACGTCACCGCGAAGCTGAGCACGGATGTGGCGTAGACCAGCCGGCCGATCCGGCGCACCTGGAAGTCGAGGGCGAGCAGCTGCGGCAGCACGCCCAGCGGCCGGACCAGCACCGCGTCCAGCAGTCCGGTACGCACGTAGACGCGCAGCCGCTCGATGTTGCCGACCAGCAGGTCCGCCAGCGCGAAGCCGGTCCCCGCCAGGCCGAACATCAGCACCACCTCCGCCACCGCAAACCCGCCCAGCTCCGGCGTCACCCGGAACAGCACCAGTACCGCGAGCAGGTCGGCGCCGACCACGAGCACGTTGCCGGCGAGGTCGATGAGGAACGACGTCCGGTACGACGCCTGGCTGCGCGCCTGCGCCCCGATCAGGTGGCGGTAGGTGCCGGCGGCCGTGCTAGCCACCCTGGATCACCAGCCGGCGCTCGGCCCGCCACTGGACCAGCTGGGCCAGGCCGAGCATCGCCACGGCCCAGACCGCCTGCAGCCCGACCATGGCCGCGGACACCGCCGGTGGGTCGCGCTCCACGAGCACGTCGAGCGGGATCTGTAGGAGGGACGGGAACGGGGTGGCCAGCCACAGCGCAGTGGCCACCTCACCGGGCAGGAAGCGCAGCGGGAAGTAGAGCCCGCTGAGCACCCCCGACACGAGCAGCCAGGCCAGCTGCACGCCACGGATGTCCAGCAGCCAGAACGCGGCGGCGTTGACCACGTACCGGCAGCCGAAGCTGGTCACCACCGCCAGCACCACCGACACCGCGAACAGCGGGTACGTGCCGAGCCGCCGCGGAGCGTAGAGGTCGAAGGCGAGCAGGCCGACCAGGATGGGCAGCCCGAACCGGGTGAGCATGGCGTGCCCGGCCCGCCCGAGGTCGGTGGCGAGGTAGCTGACCACCGGCGGCACCGGGCGCAGCAGGTCGGCCACCACCTCCCCGGTGCGGATCCGGTCGGCGAGGTCGGTCCAGCCCCAGAAGGCGACCACGCCGATCATGCCCTGCCCTACCCAGACAAACAGGACCAGCTGCGCCCCGTCGTACCCGGCCACCACACCCGCTCCCCCGGCGGCCGCGCCGGCTACGGCGAGTAGCACGTACGCCTTCAGGAAGCCGAACATCGTGTTGGTGACCGCAGAGGCGAACGTGGCCTGACGATAGGTGGCGTAGCGGCGGAAACCGGATGCGGCAATAGCGAAGAATGCGGCCACTTGTCCCGTCGACTTTTCCGCACCCGATGGGGTCGCAGTGGCGGTGACGAAGCCCACGCCGTTACCCTCCATCAGCAACCGTTCTGCACTAGGCCGGCTGACTCTACCGGGCGATTACGGCTGCCCAACGTGACTTTCCCCTGTCGAGGTGACCCGTGAGCGAGCGCAGCGAGCGGACCAGCCGGTCCGGCGGCGGCGCGAGCGCGGGCAGGGGCCCTGGCGGGCAGGCGGGTGGCGGCGACCCCAGCAACTGGTTCAGCGGCACTGCGGATGCCGGCGGCGAGCACGCCGGGGACGAGCCTGCTGGTGGCGGGCACGGCGGTCTGGGCTGGCGGCGGCGCCGAGGGGCCCAGGAAGAGGCTCCCAGCGCGCAGCCCCGGCCGCGCGGGCCCAGCCGAGGTCCGGCGCTGCCCGACGAGGACGACCCGACCGGTGAGCAGCCTCCGGTGCCAGGCGCGTACCCGCCAGGATCTTACCCGCCGCCAATGCCGGCACGGCGGCTTCTCGGCGAGAGGCCAGCCCCCGCACAGCCCGGCCGGCCCCATGAGCCCAACCGGCCCCATGAGCCCAACCGGCCGCGCGAGCCTGGCTGGCCGCAGGGACCCGGCGAGGCCGAGCGCTTTGCACCCCAGCGCCGACGCCCGCAGGACCTCAGCCAGTTCCAACCCGGTGCCCACCAGCAGGGCTACCCGCCGGCAGCCGGCCCGGGTCCTGGGCCATATCCGCAGCACCAGCCGTCTTCCGGCGGTCCGGGAGGGCCAGGCGGTCCGGGAGGGCCAGGGAGCCCGGGAGGGCCAGCGTACGGCGGGCCGCCCCCAGCTCGTGGGCCGCGCCCCGGCTACCAGTCTCAGCCCGGCCATCAGCCCCAGCCGGGACAGCATCAGCCCCAGCCCGGCCGCCAGCCCCATCAGCCGGGGCAGCAGCAGGACCCGGGCCGGTCCCGTCCCGGTTATCCGGGCCGTCCCGGTGCGCCGGTGCACCCCGGCCGGCAGCCCTACCCCGAGCAGCACCAGCACCCGGCCGAGCGGCCACATCCGGCAGCGCGCCCGGGCCCACCAGCACAGCCCGTTCAGCCGCGTCCAGGCCCAGGGCCGTACCAGGGGCAGCCGGCCTACCCGCGGCCCGGTGGGCCGGGCGGGCCGGGACCGTTCCCTCGCACCAACCGCGTACTCGACGCCGAGACCGGGGAGCTTCCGATCGCGCGGCGAGGTGGACCAGGCCCTCACCCGGGGCCGCCGTCGTCGCCGCCGCGGCCGCGCAGCGGGACGGTGTACGGCTCATCCCACGAGCGCCCGGTCTCCCCGGCACCCGACCCGACACATCCGGTATCGGGCATGCCGGTCTCCGGGACACCAGTGTCCAGCACGCCCGTGTCGGGTTCGCCCATATCGGGCATGCCAGTGTCGCCGTCAGCGCCCCGGCTGCCCCGGCATGGTCCGCGCCCTGCCCCGGTGCCACCGGAAGCGCCCGCGCCACCGCCACCTCAACGCCCCGCCCTGCCGCACACCGGCGCCCAACGACTCGTGGCACCGCCCCCCGGTGCCCCCCAGCCCGCCCCGCCAGCACATCAACGACCGCCTATGCCACCACTTACTCAACGCCCTGACCATGGCGCCCCAGAACCCCGAACGGCCGCACCCGTCTCAGGCGCCCCGATCTCCGGCGTCCCGATCTCTGGCCTGCCCAGCTCCGGTGCGCCCGCCGCCCACCTGCACGCCCCCGGGGCCGCCAGCCCGGGCCTTCCGGACCCGGCCGCGCTGGAACCCGTACCCGAGCCCAGCCCGCCACCCGGGCCGCCGGCCGCCGCTGCGCCGCCGCCGCCGGCCAGCGCGGCGGCAGCGGTCACGGCGCTGTCCACGCCCACGATGCTCACCCCGATCATCAAGCCCCGCCGCGGTCGGCCGGCCGGCGCCGACCAGGCCGGCCCGGGCCAGAAAGGCCCAGACCAGCAGGGCCCGGAGCAGAAAGGCCCGGAGGGGACCGGCGCGGAGCCTGGCGCGGACGCCGAGCCGGCAGAGCCCGACGGGCCAGACCCGGAGCAGGTGCTCAGCGCGTACGAGTGGCGGTTCCACCACGAGACGCTGCGGGAGCTGGTGGACAACCCGGACGACCTGCGCGAGATCCGGGACCGGCTCACCGCCAAGCTGGACCCGGCCACCGACAACGCGACCCGGGCACGGCTGCTGAGCCTGCGGGCGGTCGTCTCGCGCGTGCTCGGCGACCTGGGCAAGGCGCTCGCCGACGCCAAGCTCGCGGTGGTCCACGCCGAGGCAACCGGCGAGCTGCGCCGCATCGCGATCGCGCAGGCCCGGCTGGCCCACGTCCTACAGTGGCGGGGGGACTTCGCCGAGGCCGACCGGCTCTTCGAGGAGGCCAACTCCACCGAGCTGCCGGACCGGCTGCGCGCCACCATGCACCAGCACGCCGGCAAGTCAGCCTATGACCAGGGCCGCTACATGGAGGCGTGCAACCACTTCGAGAAGGCCCTTGAGCTGCGCAAGGTCGAGGACCCGGACCTGGTGGCCCAGACCGAGCTGGCCCTGGACGCGGTGTTCCGCAAGGTGGCGGCGGACGGCTGGGGGCCGTACCCGAGGCCCCGCGACGAGATCCTCCAGCTGCGCAAGCCACCCACGCCAGCCTTTGACGAGCAGGCCCGGCGCTGGGGCTACACGGACTCGTCCGGCGCGCCGTGCATCCCCCCGGCCTACGCCGAGGTGCAGCCGTTCCGGGAGGGGCTGGCCTGGGTACGCCGGCCGCAGAACCACGCCTGGGAGCTGGTCGACGAGTCGGGCCAGGTGCTCGTGCCGGCGTCGTTCGGGCTGCTCGGGGTGAACAGCTTCGCCGACGGCCTGGCCTGGGTCTCCCAGGACGGCGTGGCGGGCTGGATCGCCGTGGACCGGTTCGGCAAGGTGGCCATCTCAACCGGGTTCGACGACGTACGCCCGTTCCGCCGGGGCGTCGCCGCGGTACGCCGGCAGGGGCGCTGGGGTGCGGTGGACAAGGTCGGCCGGGTGGTGGTCAAGTTCCAGTACGACGGCTTCGCCACCGCGCTCACCGACGGCCGCTACATCGACGGGTTCTCCGACGAGGGTCTGGCCATTGTGGACCAGGCCGGGCGCAAGGGCGTGGTCGACCGAGGCGGCACGGTCGTCGTACCCCCGGCTCATCCGGCCATCGTGATCCACCCGGTGGCGTTCCTGGTCAGCGGCTCGGGCGGGCAGTGGGGGGCGCTCGACCGGCGGGGCCGGCCGCTGATCGACCCGAACCTGCCGAGCCGGACCGCGGTGATCGACGAGATCGACCGGCTGCTGGCAGACACCAAGCCGGTGCTCTAGGCCGCCAGACTAGGGTCGTGGCTATGGAGTTCCGACACCTAGGCCGCTCCGGCATGCTCGTGAGCGAGATCTCGTACGGTAACTGGATCACCCACGGGTCGCAGGTCGAGGAGGACGCCGCGGTCGCCTGCGTGCGTGCCGCGCTCGAGTGCGGCATCACCACGTTCGACACCGCTGACGTCTACGCCGGCACCAAGGCCGAGGCGGTGCTCGGCCGTGCCCTGGACGGCCAGCGCCGCGAGGGGCTGGAGATCTTCACCAAGGTCTACTGGCGGACCGGCCCCGGACCCAACGACAGCGGCCTGTCCCGCAAGCACATCATGGAGTCGATCAACGGCTCGCTGCGCCGGCTGCGGACCGACTACGTGGACCTCTACCAGGCCCACCGGTACGACAGCATGACCCCGCTGGAGGAGACCATGGTCGCCTTCGCGGACGTGGTCCGGGCCGGCAAGGCGCTCTACATCGGGGTCTCGGAGTGGACCGCGGAGCAGATCCGCGCCGCCCACGCGCTCGCGACGGAGCTGCGGGTCCCGCTCGTGTCCAACCAGCCGCAGTACTCGATGCTCTGGCGGGTCATCGAGGCCGAGGTCGTCCCCGCGTGCGAGGAGCTGGGCATCGGGCAGATCGTGTGGTCGCCGATCGCGCAGGGCGTGCTCTCCGGCAAGTACCAGCCGGGCCAGCCGCCGCCGGCCGGCTCCCGGGCCACCGACGAGAAGTCCGGGGCCATGTTCATCCGCGACCTGATGACCGACGAGATCCTCGGGCCGGTGCAGCGGCTGCGCCCGCTCGCCGAGCAGGCCGGCCTGACCATGGCCCAGCTCGCCGTCGCCTGGGTGCTGCAGAACCCGAACGTGTCCTCGGCGATCGTCGGGGCGACCCGCCCGGAGCAGGTCCACGAGAACGCGAAGGCGGCCGGCGTACGGCTCGACGCGGGGCTGCTCAAGGCGGTCGACGAGATCCTCGACGCGGTGGTGGAGCGGGACCCGGCGCACACGAGGTCCCCGTCCCGCCGGCCGTAGACGGCCTGCGGTGGTGGGGTCCGCACGGGGCCCCACCACCGGAAGGCTCATCAGCCCTGCCAGAACCGGATCGCGTCGAAGCCCTCGGCGTAGAGCTCCCGCGGCAGCCCGATCACGTCGCCGACGGCGAACACGGCACCGAAGAAGACCCGGGCCGCCGTCGGGTTCCACAGCAGGGCGAAGAGCAGCAGCATGCCGTACGGCGCCACGTGGTCGAAGCCGCGCCGCCACTGTGGCGACAGCCAGGGGTAGACCATGTTGCCACCGTCCAGGCCGGGCATGGTTGCCAGGTTGAGCAGGCTCGCGGTGAGCTGGAGGAAGGCGAGGAAGGCCAGGGCCACCCAGAAGTCATGGTGGTCCGCGGTGTCCGTGACGAACGCCAGCGGCACCATCAGGGCCAGCGTGAACAGCACGTTCGTCGCCGGGCCGGCCAGGCTGATGAGGCTGTCGACGACCCGGCCGCCGCGGATGGCGTGCCGGTCGACCCAGACCGCGCCACCGGGCAGCCCGATGCCGCCGAGCAGGATGAAGACCACCGGAAGGATGATCGACAGCAGCGGATGGGTGTACCGCAGCGGGTTGAGGGTCAGGTAGCCGCGCTCGGCCACAGCCAGGTCCCCGGCCCGGTACGCGACCACGGCGTGGGCGTACTCGTGCAGGCACAGCGAGACCACCCAGCCGGAGACCACGAACAGGAACACGTTCACCCGGGCGTTGCCGAACCCGCTCCACGCCATCCAGCCGCTCGCCGCGAACAGCGCGGCCACGCACAGGAAGACCACGCTGGGCCGGAACGCCTCCCGGGGCACCCCGCCGACCAGGTGCCCGCGGGCGAAGCGGTCGGAGCCCATAGTCACTCGCCGCCCACGTCACTCGCCGGCAGGGGCGAGGCTCATCCGGTACTCCACCCGGTCGTCCTCCATCAGCACCACCGTGGTGACTCCCGACCCGGCCAGCTCGCGCCAGGTCTGCCCGATCCACGACTCCGCGTCGGCCTGGCTGCCGAACGTCTCGTGCGGGCCGTCGACCGGTCCACCGCTCGGGTTCTCGTACCGCCAGGTCCACGCCATGTCGCCAGTCCCCTTTCCGGTCCCGAAGCCGCTGTCCGCCGGCGCCTTCGCCAGCGTAGCCGGGACGCCCACCGGCAACGCCTTACCGCGCCGCCCACACCGCCACGTCCTCACCCGCCTCGCCCCTTCACCCGCCCCGACTTCACCCGCCTCGACCCGCGCCTACACCGCCACCCCGCCACGGCCGCTGCCTTTCCGCGCGGCGCAGCGGAGACCGTAGGGTACGGGGCATGACCGATGACGGGTGGAGCAGCGCGCTGGTGCTGGGTGGGATCCGGTCCGGCAAGTCCGCGTTCGCCGAGTCGCTGGTCGTGGAGGCGCTGGTCACGCAGGATGTGGAGGGCGCGACCCGGACCGTGCGCTACGTGGCCACGGGCCGGTCGGTCGCGGGCGACACAGGCGCCTCGGGCGGTGCGGGCGCCCGGCACGGCCGGCCGGAGTCCTGGTCCACTGAGGAGCTGTCCGGCCACCCCGACCGGCTCGCGGCCGTCGTGGCAGAGGCCAAGGCGGACGAGGTGGTGCTCGTCGACGACCTCGGCGGCTGGGTCGCGGCGCTGCTGGAGGCCGAGGAGGGCGACGACACCGCGGGCACCGCCGCCGCCATCGCCGCGCTGGCTGAGGCCGCGCGCACCAGCGCCGGCCGGGTGGTGCTGGTCAGCCCGGAGGTGGGGCTCTCCGTCGTACCGGCGACGCACGCCGGGCGGCTCCTCGCCGACGTCCTGGGTACGGTCAACCGCGCGCTCGCCGACGCCTGCGCCACGGTCGTGCTGGTCGTCGCCGGCCAGCCGGTGTGGCTGAAGGGCACCCTTGCCGGGACCGGGGCCGCCGCCGTCACCGCTGGCCCTGCCGGTGCCGCTGACCCGGCCGGTGCCGGTGCCGCTGGCCCTGCCGGTGCCGCTCGGCCTGCTGGCCGCGGGCTCGCCAGGGCACGGCCGGTCCCCGCG
This sequence comes from Micromonosporaceae bacterium, assembly GCA_035649895.1. Taxonomy (GTDB): domain Bacteria; phylum Actinomycetota; class Actinomycetes; order Mycobacteriales; family Micromonosporaceae; genus DASSUC01. The sequence continues at coordinate 14,568 of DASRIS010000073.1, forward strand.
CTCATCGGCGCCGCGTCACCGGTCCTCGACCCCGGTGTGGTGTTCCAGCCCGGGATGGACCTGCCCATGCCCGACGATGCCGCGGCCGCCGCCGCCCGGACGCACCTCGCCACCCTGGACCTGCCCGGCGCCGGGCTCGGCGCGCTCGCGGAGATGGTCGCGTTTGCCGCCGCCACGCAGGGCCGGGCGGTGCCGCAGCCGTGGCAGGAGGTACGGGTCCTGTTGCTGCACGCCGACCACGACGGCGGCGCGGCGGCCGGCGACAGCCCGGCCGAGTCGGCGCGGCGGGCCGCCCGGGCGCGCGCTGGCGAGGACCCGGCCGCGTTACTGGCGGCCGAGGCCGGGGCGAGCCTGCGGGTGGTGGAGGCGATGCCGTCCCAGCCGTTCGAGACCGAGGACGCGCTCACCGGCCCGCAGGTGGACGAGGCGCTGGCGTACGGCTGGCGGCTCGCCGCAGAGGCGGCCGACTCCGGGGTGGACCTGCTGGTCATAGCCTCGTACGGCGCCGGCGCCGAGGCCGCCGCGGCGGCTGTGGTGGCGGCGGCGACCGGGGCGGAGGTGGTCAAGCTCCTCGGCCGGGTGGTCGGTGCCGACGGGCGCATCGACGACGCCGCGTGGATGGTGCGCTGCGCCGCCGTCCGGGACGCGCTGCACCGTACCCGGTCCCGCCCGCGCGGGGCGCGGGACCTGCTCGCCGCGCTCGGCGGCGCAGACCTCGCGGTCGCCACCGGCGTCCTGCTCGGCGCCGCCGCGCGGCGCACCCCGGTGCTGCTGGACGGGCCGGTCGGCGTCGCCGCTGGGCTGGTCAGCCGGGACCTGGGCGGCCAGGCCCGGCACTGGTGCCTGCTCCCCGACGACGGCGGGCAGCCGACGGTGCGGTACGCCGCGGACGTGCTCAACCTGCGCCCGGTCATGGACCTGCGGCTCGGCCTCGGCGAAGGGGCCACGGCGCTGGCCGCGCTGCCGCTGCTGCGGGCCGCGCTGACCCTGGCGAGCACCGTGCCGGCACGCCCACCCGCCCCGGAGCCTGAGCCCGCCGAGCCCGGGCCAGCTCCCGAGGCAGTGCCGGTTGTGACCGCTGAGCCATCGACAGTGGACGGCACAAGACCGACGCCCGCCGGATAGCGGAGTCCGCAGCAACCCCCTACCGGATGTGCTGCGACGATGACTGTACGAGCATCAGGGGCTGCGAACAGGGCTAGCATCAGGAAGCTAGCCGCTCCGACAGTCGATGGTCGTTTAACAGCTATGGGGACTCCATGAGTCGCGCGACACTGCGAATCCTGCAGGTCACGTTGAGCGTGGTTAGCGCCCTGCTTATCGTCCCGATTGCGGTGAATGTCGGCACTGGCGGCGACGCGCCCAGCTGGCTACAGCCTTACACCAACTGGCTATGGCCGGTCGCCATCGCGTGCGTAGCACTCGTTATCGCGCTGGAGATCTGGGACATGCTTCAAGTGTCGGGGAGAACGACATCTGCCCGGCGCCCAGATGATCCGCGTAACTACCAACTCGCGTTGGCGCAGGTCGCCCGGTACATCGAGGAGAGACAGCGCGGGTCACTGGCCGAGCGGGTCCGGCTGGCCCTAGCGCTGGACGAACGGCCCCAGGAAGTACAGCAGCCCGCACACCTCGTCGAGCGGGTGAGTGGTGAGGCGTTCCAGCTCTCCACGGACCTCACCATCGCGGACGTGTACGAACAGATGAGCGAGTCTATGCTGATCCTGGGTGCACCAGGTGCCGGTAAGACCACGCAGTT
>DASRIS010000074.1:0-12191 GCA_035649895.1 Micromonosporaceae bacterium
CTGCTCGAGGGTCTTGGGCTTTCCGTCGGTGAGGCCGTACCGCAGCGACACCACGCCGGCCTCGCGCGCGGACAGGGTGGCCAGCACCGCGCGCAGCTGCTCCTGGAGCAGGGTGTAGCTGGCGGCCTCGGCGGGCTCGACCGCCTCGCAGTCCTCGATCAGATCCCCGACCTCCTGATCGCCGTCCGCGCCGAGCGGGGTGTGCAGCGAGATCGGCTCCCGGGCGTACTGCTGGATCTCCAGGACCTTCTCCGGCGTGATGTCCATCTCCTTCGCCAGCTCCTCCGGCGTGGGCTCACGACCCAGGTCCTGGAGCAGCTCCCGCTGGATCCGGCCGAGCTTGTTGATCACCTCGACCATGTGCACCGGGATGCGGATGGTGCGAGCCTGGTCGGCCATGGCGCGGGTGATGGCCTGGCGGATCCACCAGGTGGCGTAGGTGGAGAACTTGTAGCCCTTGGTGTAGTCGAACTTCTCCACGGCGCGGATCAGGCCGAGGTTGCCCTCCTGGATCAGGTCGAGGAAGGCCATGCCCCGGCCGGTGTACCGCTTGGCGAGGGAGACCACGAGCCGCAGGTTCGCCTCGAGCAGGTGGTTCTTTGCCCGCTCGCCGTCGCGCGAGATCCACTCCAGGTCCCGGCGCAGCTGGACGACCAGCTTCTCCTCGCCGTCCTCGGCCGCGCGCAGCCGCTCCGACGCGTAGAGCCCGGCCTCGATCCGCTTGGCCAGGTCGACCTCCTGCTCGGCGTTGAGCAGCGGGACCTTTCCGATCTGCTTCAGGTATGCCCGCACCGAGTCGGCCGACGCGGTGAGCTCGGCGTCGCGGCGCGCCTGCTTCAGCGCCTCGGACTCCTCGTCGTCCCAGTCAAAGTCGTCATCGGCCTGGGCGGCCGCGTGTGCCGCCTCGGCCAGCTCGGCCGGCTCCTCGACGGGGACGTCCTCGATCTCGGCGGCCAGCGCCTCAGCGTCCAGCTCAGTGAGGTCGGGCTCGTCCTCAGCGGCCGGTTTGGCCGCGGCGCCCGCCGGGCCTGGCGTGACCTGCGCGGGCTTCGTCTCGGCCGGCGCCGCCTTGGCCCCTGTCCTGCCCGCCTTGGCGGCGGTCTTCCGGGGGGCGGCAGCGGTCTTTCCGGCAGCCGGGGCCGCCCCGGCTGCCGGCTCGGCGTCTCCGGCGACGGTCTCGCCGGAGACCTCGGCCTTGCTCTTCGCCTCGGCCTTGCCGGCGGTCTTCGTCCGCCCGGCCTTTGCCGGCGCCGCCTTGGCCGCGGCGCGCGCGGGTGCGCTCTTGTCCGCCGCACCCTTGCCGGCGCCGGCGACGCCGTTCTCCGCCGCGGTGGCGCTGGCGCTGGAGGCACCCTTGCCGGCCGTGGTCCCGTCCGGGCTCCGGTCCATCTCAGCGGCGGTCGTGGCGGCCGGCGGCTCCGCCGCCCGCGCCGACTTCGCCGAGGTGCTCTTGGGCGCGGCCCTACCGGGCTCCGGCACCGAGCCGTTGTCGACTGCCTGCTCACTCGACCGGGTGGCCTGCTTGCGGGTGGGGCGTAGCTCCACAGGTGCGTTGCCGGTATCCACCGCAGCCTTGCCGCTGCTCTTCTTCGTGGCCACTGTCCCCGCCTTCGCGGTCGTTACCTTCCCAGTCGCCGCCGCCTTGGTGGCCGCCACTGGCCGCCGGGTCGACGCCGAACCGTCCACCATCACGGTCACCCCTGCCTCAGCAAGGGCCCGTAGAACCCGCTTCGCCTGGGCCGGGGTCACCGCGGCGGCCTCCGCCGCCGAGACCACCTGTGCCGAGGTCAGCTGGCCTCCTGAGCCCCCAGCCGTGGCGATGAGAGTCTCTGTGAGCGAGCGTACGTCGGCGCCGTTGTGGCGGGCTTCTGTCACGAACGACCTTCCCGTGGCGGTAGCGTGTTGGGCCAACGCGGCCGGCGGGGCAGGGCGCTGCCGCCGTCGCATCGGGTGCGGTGATGGGTGCTCTGGAGAGCCCCCGAGTCGTGTGACCGGATGGCGGCTGGTCCACGTCGCGCGGGCAGGCGTGAATTGTAACGCTGTCCGGGTCGTGACAGCTTGCGCGCACACCGAGTAGCCGTCCGTAGCTCGCCGAACGCTGCTGGCCGGCCGTTGCTCGCCGGGTTTTCAGGCTGGTGTTAGCCGGTCGGCTGGTGTTCGCCGGCTGTTCGGGTGGGCGCCTGCGAAGATGGGCGCGATGGGGTCGGTGGCGGAGCACTCAGACGCGCAGCAGCTGCTGGCGGTCGCGGTCGAGGTGGTACGCGCCGCGGCCGCGACCGCGAGGACCATGCGGGAGCAGGGGATCGGTGACGTCGCGACGAAGACAACCGATACGGACGTGGTGACCGCCGCCGACCGGGCGGTGGAGAAGCAGGCCATCGAGGCGCTGCGCGCGGCCCGCCCAGGCGACACGATCCTCGGCGAGGAGTCCGGGGCGCTCCCCGCAGGGACCGGCACGGTGCGCGGGCCGGGCCAGGCCGGGCCGGGAGGAGGCGGGGAGCAGGCCGGTGCGCCGGGCGCGGTGGCCCAGGTGCGGTGGCTGCTCGACCCGATCGACGGGACCGTCAACTACCTGTACGGGCTGGCGCCGTACGCCGTCTCGCTCGCGGCCGAGGTGGCCGGGGTCGTCGTGGCCGGGGTGGTCCGGGAGGCGACCTCCGGCGAGGAGTGGACGGCCATCCGGGGTGCCGGGGCGTGGCGCGCCGGGCGCCGCCTGGCCGGCTCCACCGTGACCGCCTTGGGGCAGAGCCTGCTCGCCACGGGGTTCGGGTACGACCCGGCCCGCCGCGGCTACCAGGCCCGCGTGGTCGCCGCGCTGCTGCCGCAGGTGCGCGACATCCGCCGCTTCGGGGCCGCCTCGGTAGACCTGTGCCTGGCTGCGGAGGGGCGGGTGGACGCGTACTACGAGAAGGGGCTCAACCTCTGGGACTACGCCGCCGGGGCGCTGGTGGCGGCAGAGGCGGGCCTGTCGGTCACCGGGCTGGACGGCGGCCCGCCCGGGCCGGGCTTCGTGCTGGCGGCGCCCGGCGGGATCTACGACGACCTGCGCAAGCGGCTCAAGGAGCTGGACGCGGCCGGGGGCCCGTAGCACCCGCTCGGCCCTGCCGGGCCCGTCCGTCCCGCCGGCTTTGTTTGTTCGTCATTTGCTTCTTTGTCTCGTCGTTGCTTCGCCGGCGGAGGGCGGGGCTAACGGGGGTAGGCATCGCAGGTGCCTTTGGGCAGCTGCGGCTTGCCCAGGGCGCCGATCGACTGGTTCACCTCGGTGATCGTGCCCAGCTGCCGGTACCGGTTGCCGACCACGACATCCACCACGTCGCTGGTGCGCTTGATGTCGAACTGGGGCTCCGCCTGGTTCAGGAAGTACGCCCGCAGCACGTGGGCGGCGCCGACCGCCTTCGGCCCGTACCGCAGCACGGCCACCCCGTTGACGCCCTTCCGATCGGTCGACGGGGGCTTGACGACGACGAACTCGCGGTTCTGGAAGTCCTCCGCCACCTGCTCGGCCAGGCCCGCCTGCCGGGTCCCGTTGAGAACATTGATCTTGATGTTCTTCTCCTCCGGCAGCCGGAGGTCGGCCGGCACCTGGCCCGGCGGGCACCCGGTGGCTCGCGCCTGCGCCACCGTCTGCGTGTCGCGCAGGACCGCCATGGTGACGAGGACGACGGCGGACACGAACAGGGCGCCCACGACGACGAGCGCACGCACCCGCGCAATGCTCATCTGGATGGCTCCCCGTACGCCGCCGGCGCGCCCGCGCGCCGGCACCGGATACCTGTTGCTGAGGCTAGCGCCTGCCGTCGTGCGCCGCAGCGGTCCCCCACCCCGGCGCGCGCGGGCTGCGCCGGTCGTCCGGAACCCGCGGCGGCAGTTCGCCGGTTCCGGTAGCGCTCTGGTGTCGCGTAAATCACAGTGGGAACAACTTTGCGCGCGTGGGCGTACATCTCTCGCACGGGAACGGTAAGGTACCGCGCTCGACTGGGGAGTTTCCGGCTATCGGGGGACACTCGTCGGGCGGGGCGGGCACGAAGACACCACCGCTCGGCGTTGAACCGGGCGCGATCGAAATACGGGAGTGTGACGAGGACATGGCCACCGACTACGACGCGCCGCGTCGCGAAGAGGTCGACCTCGGCGAGGACAGCCTGGAGGAGCTGAAAGCCCGCCGAGTTGACGCGCAGTCGGGCAGCGTGGACGTTGACGAGGCCGAGGTGGCGGAGAGCTTCGAGCTACCCGGCGCCGACCTCGCCGACGAGGAGCTGACCGTACGGGTCCTGCCCATGCAGGCCGACGAGTTCCGCTGCTCGCGCTGCTTCCTGGTGCATCACCGCAGCCAGCTCGAGCGCGAGCGCAACGGCGAGCTCATCTGCCGCGAGTGCGCCTGACCCGACTTGCGAAACTGAGCCCATCCGCTTAGCTCGATGCTGACGGATCGTCCAACGCGGAGGGCTTGAGAGATGGACCGCCCTGAGCACGTGCCCGACGAGTCGTCGGGCACTTTGGCACCCGGCGCCGGTCCGGGGGCCCGGGCCGACCGGCCCGGGGACGCCGACCGGCGCAGCGAGCCCCACGACGCGGCCCGGGGCGGCGGCGCAGCGGGCGCCGCGCCCGCGGGCAGCGCCGAGGGCCTGTCCGAGACGGTGGCGGCGCTCACCGCGGAGGAGCTGGCCCCGGCACAGCGCCGGCGGCTGCTCGGCCGGCTGGCTAACGAGGTACGCGCCAGGGGCGTCGGCAGCCTGTTCAAGCCACGGGCGGCGATCCGCTGGGTCGCGGACGCGGTTACCGATGTGGCGCCGCACATCCCCCTGCGAGACCTGGAGACGCTGCGCCGGCACCACGACGGCCTGGACGGCGACGCGCTCGCCGAGCGGCTGATCCGTAACGCGGCGCGGAGCACCGCGGCGGTGGGCGCAGCCGGCGGCGGGCTGACGTCCATCGAGTGGGTCATCACGCCCAGCCTGCTCAGCGCTCCGGTACTCCTGGCCGCCGAGACCGTCGCGGTGGTGGCCGTCGAGCTCAAGCTGATCGGCGAGCTGCACGCCGTCTACCGCCAGCCGCTGCCTGGCAACGGCACCCAGCGGGCTGTCGCGCTGGTCCAGGGGTGGGCCTCCCGCCGCGGCGTCACGCCGGCGGTGCCCGGCGGAGGGGTCGCCGCGGTGCTGGGCACGGCCGCCCGCAAGGAGCTGCGGGACCGCCTGTTGCGCCGCTTCGGCCGTAACCTCACCACGCTCGGCCCGCTGCTGACCGGCGCTGCGGTCGCCGGTTACCTGAACCGCCGTGCCACCCTGGCTCTCGCCAACGAGGTGCGCAAGGACCTGGGCGGCCGGCCTACCAAGACACCGGAGATCACTAACGAGTGACCTGGTGAGGCGGGCCGCGCCTGGCCGGCCGGCCGGGCGGGGTGGCCCTGATGGGGCCGGGCAGGCCTGATGGGGGCCGAGGCGGGGTGGCCCTGATGGCCGGTGGGGGCCGATGGGACCGGTGGAGTTCGCACGCGTGCGGAGCCTCAGCGTGCGGCGTCCCGCGCTGCTGCGTCGCGCGCGGCCAGCAGCGCGCTCGCCAGCTGCGCTGGACGGCGGCTGCTGACCACCCAGTACGGCGTGGGGTCCGCCGGGTCGTCGAGCAGCACCTGGACCGCGCCGGGCAGCCAGGGCCGTTGGACCACGAAGGCGAGCGGATCGGCGGCCGGTCCGAGGATCTCCCGCCGGCCGTCCAGGTCCAGCGGGATGGCGTCGGCGACGTACCGGACCGGCAGCCGGGCGTCGTCCACCCGTAGCTCGCCGCCTGCCACGGCGACCCGGATCCGGCCCAGCCACACCAGCGCCGCGGCCGTGGCGGGGAGCAGGACGGCGTACGGCACCCAGGACCGCAGGCCGGGTGCGCCAAGATGGAGCTCCGCGGCGAGCAGCGCGGCGAGGCCCAGCGCCGGGGGCCACAGCCACCACGGCAGGGTGAGCCGCTCGGCGAAGCTTTCCGGGGACGCCACGCTGTCCGAGGGTACGCCCGCTGCGTCCGGTCACCACGCGGCAGGATGGGAGGGAGTGCCCGCCCGTCGTCAGAGGTGTCCGTTGACCGACCGCAGCAGTGAGCCCGCCGCCGTCCCGGTAGCCGTGTGCCAGCTCGACCCCGACCTGCCCCTGCCGTCGTACGCCCATCCGGGCGATGCCGGCGCCGACCTGGTCGCCGCGGAGGAGGTCGAGATCTGCCCGGGGGAGCGGGCGCTGGTACGCACCGGCGTGGCGATCGCGCTGCCGGCCGGCTACGTCGGGCTGGTGCACCCGCGCTCCGGGCTGGCCGCGCGGCTCGGCGTGACCGTGCTGAACGCGCCTGGCACGGTCGACGCAGGCTACCGGGGCGAGATCCTGGTCAACCTGGTCAACCACGACCGGCGTACGGTTGCGAAGATCTCCCGCGGCGACCGGATCGCGCAGCTTGTCGTCCAGCGAGTCGAGCGGGCACACTTCCACGTCGTCGAGGCGCTGCCCGGCTCTGCGCGCGGCGCGGGCGGGCACGGCTCCACCGGCGGTCACGCAGGGCTCAGCGCGGCTGGGCCCGGCGCGCCGGAGCAGGAAAGGGAACCACAGTGATCTTCTCTCGACGCCGCGCCGGCGCTAGCGACCACGAGCCCCGCCACGCCGCCCGCCGCCGCACCCGCGAGGAGTTCGGTCCGCAGGAGACCGACCTCGACCCGGCCGGGCCGGAGCTGCCCGAGCGGGGACCGTACGACGTGACGCACGCCCCGTCCGGCGTACCAGTGCTTGATCTCGGCAGCTTGCAGATCCCGGTGGCCGACGGCGTCGAGGTGCAGCTACAGGCTGGTGCGGACGGCGTGGTCCAGCAGGTCGTGCTCACGCACAAGGGGAGTGCCTTGCAGCTGGGCGCGTTCGCCGCGCCGCGCTCCGAAGGCATCTGGGAGGAGGTGCGGGCCGAGCTGCGGCAGTCGCTGGCCGCGGACGGCGCGCCCGCCCGCGAGGTCGATGGGGAGTACGGGACGGAGCTGGTGGCCCGGGTGCGGAGCCCGCAGGGCCCGACCGACCTGCGGTTCGTCGGCGTTGACGGCCCCCGGTGGATGGTCCGTGCGGTCTACCAGGGTCCGGCTGCGGTCGACCCGGCCGCTGCCGGCCCGCTGGCCGACTGCCTCGCCGGCGTCGTGGTGGACCGCGGCAGCCAGGCGATGCCGGTACGCGACGCGCTGCCCCTGCGCCTGCCGCGTGACCTGGCGGAACAGGCTGGCGGCGCCGGAGTGGACCCAGCCGGGCGCGCGCCGGCCGGGGCTGCACCGGGCGGGCCGGCGGTGTCCGGGTCTCCGGCCGGGACCGCGTCGACCGTGCCGGTGCCGGCCGAGCCTGCATCGCCCGCCACGGACCGGCCAGGACAGCGCCAGCGCCGGCCCGGCCACCGGCAGCGCGGGTGACCCGCGCTGGCCTGGCCACTGGGCAGAGCCGTTGACTCCCTCCGCCTGGCCACCGGGCAGAGCGCTGACTCCCGCCGGCCGCCACCGGCAGCGTGGCCGAGTCCGGCGCGGACCTCGTTGCCGGTGCTCAGCCCCGGGTCGGCCGGGCTCGTGACGTACCCTTGTCTGGCGGCCATGGCAGATGGCCGGGGAGGGTGACGATGACGTCATGGCGATCGACCGATGCCGCTCGCCGGTGCACCGGCTCCTCCACCGCTTGACCGCCTCAGAGGACGAGCTGGACGCCGAGGAGCTTCAGCGCGGCAGCGCCGCCTCGGGATGCGCCCCCATCAGCGAGGTGAGCCGCGGCCAGCTGGTCACGGTCTGCGGGCGGCTGCGCACCGTGGTCTACACCCCGCGGACCAACCTGCCGACTCTCGAGGCGGAGCTGTACGACGGCACTGGGTCGGTCATCCTCGTGTGGCTGGGACGCCGGCACATCGCCGGCGTGGAGCCGGGCCGCTCCGTCACCGCACGCGGTCGCGTCGCAGTGCGCGACGACCGTAAAGTCATCTACAACCCGTACTACGAGCTCGACGCACAGCAATGATGGGTGACGGTGGCGATGCGAAGCGGCGGGCGATGCCAAGCGGCGAGGGAGACGAGGTGGTGAGCCAATGACCCCCAACCAGGCCCCGGACCAGCTGCCGACACTCTCGGAGCAGATGGCCGAGCAGCTCGGCGGATGGCGCGGGCTGGTCGAGTCGAGCTTGCCGGTGGCGGTGTTCGTGGTCGCCAACCTGGTCTGGGGCCTGCGCCCCGCCCTGCTGGGCGCGGTCGGGTTCGCCGTTGCGCTCGCCGTATGGCGGCTCAGCCAGCGGCGCCCGACCCGGCACGCGCTCAACGGCATAGTGGGCGTCGGGATCGGCGCGGCGTTCGCCTGGAACACGGGCGAGGCGAAGGACTTCTACCTGCCCGGCATCTTGTACGGCATCGCGTACTCGTTCGCCCTGATGGGCTCGATCGCAGTCCGCCGGCCACTGGTCGGCTGGCTGTGGTCGATCATTGTGGACGGTGGCCGGCCGCAGTGGCGGCTCAACCCCCAGCTGCTGCGCACGTTCGGCTGGCTGACAGCGCTGTGGGCGACCGTCTACCTGGCAAAGGCCGGCCTGAAGACCTGGGTCTACTACGGCGGGATGGACGACGAGACCAAGGCCACGGCACTGGGCGTCATCTGGATCGCGCTGGGCTTCCCGCCGTACGCGCTGCTGCTGGGGCTGACCGTGTGGACGGTAAGGCGGGTGCCGCGCGAGCCGGCCCAGCCGGCGGTCGCGGCCTGACGCCCGCCTGTCCGGCCGTCGCGGTCAGCCGGTGGGTTGGCGGGTCCGGTCTGCCCGCTCCATCCCGTGCTTGCCGAGGATGACGGCCCGGATCGCGTCCTCGACCTCCGCGGTGCAGACGAACACCAGCTCGTCCCCTGCCTCCAGGGGATCGTCAGGTGTCGGCACGAGGACCCGCCTGCCGCGCACGATCGCCACGAGCGCGCTGTCCCGCGGCATCGGCACCTCCCGGACCGCCCTTCCCACATACGGGGCGGCGTCCGGCAGCGTGATCTCCACCAGGTTCGCCTCGCCCTGCCGGAAGCTCATCAACCGGACCAGCTCGCCGACCGAGACGGCCTCCTCGACCAGCGCGGCCATCAGCCGGGGCGTGCTGACCGCGACGTCCACCCCCCACTGGTCGGTGAAGAGCCACTCGTTCTCGGCGCGGTTCACCCGGGCCACCACCCGGGGCACCGCGAACTCGGTCTTGGCCAGCAGGGACACCACCAGGTTCACCTTGTCGTCGCCGGTGGCCGCCACCACGACGTCGCAGCTTGCGAGGTCGGCCTCCTGGAGGTTGGCCAGCTCGCAGGCGTCGGCCAGCACCCACTCCGCCTCGGGGACGCGGTCCGGCCGCAGCATTCTCGGCTGCCGTTCGATGAGCATCACCCGGTGGTCGTTCTCGATCAGCTCCTGGGCGATGGAGCGACCGACGTTGCCGGCCCCAGCGATCGCGACCCGCATGGCTGACCCTCCCCGCTCAGGCGGAAGCCGGCGCGGAGCCGGCAATCTTGGTGACGGGCGCGACCATCTCATCCGTCACGAGCATGTAGACCTGGTCGCCTTCCTGGAGCGCGGCGGACGGGGTGGGCAGCGCCCCCATCCCGAAGCGGGTCAGGTACGCGACCCGGGCCCCGGTGGCGCTCTCCAGCGCCCGTAACGGCAGGCCGGTCCAGTCCGGATGGACCGGGACCTCGATCATCACCGCCACGCCGGTGGGGTCGCGCCAGATCTCGATGTGCCCCTCCGGCACAAGGTGGCGCAGCATGCGGTCGGCGGTCCAGCGGACCGTGGCCACGGTCGGGATGCCGAGGCGCTCGTACACCTCGGCCCGTTTGGCGTCGTAGATGCGGGCGACGACACGGTGCACGCCGAAGGTCTCCCGGGCCAGCCGGGCAGAGATGATGTTTGAGTTGTCGCCGTTGGACACCGCCGCGAAAGCGTCCGCGCGCTCGATGCCCGCCTCCCGCAGCACCTCGCGGTCGAAGCCGACACCGGTGATGGTCAAGCCGCCGAAGTTCGCGCCCAGGCGGCGGAACGCGTCGGCGTTCTGGTCGATGACCGCCACCGAGTGCCCCCGCCCCTCCAGGCTGACCGCGAGGGTCGAGCCGACCCGGCCACAACCCATGATCACGACGTGCACGCCGCTCTCCTCCGCCCGCGAGTCCGGCCGCTCTCCGGCAAAGCCTCCCACGACCGCGTCGGCCGTTCCGCACCGCCGTGCCGGCCGCGCCGAGCGCCACCGCGTCGGCCGCGTCGGCCGCGCCGAGCGCCGACGCATCGGCTGCGCTGAGCGCTACCGCACCGGCTGTGTTGCACTGGGCACGCCGCGTCCGCATCAGCCGCACCGGCAGTGCGCCATCGGCCAGTCGGCCGCCATTGAGCGATTATGCGGCCTAGGCTTTCGGGCTGTGGCCCGTCCCACCACCCTCGCCAAGCGGCTTCTCGTCGGCCGCCCGTTCCGCTCCGACCGGCTCCAGCACACGCTGCTGCCGAAGCGGATCGCGCTGCCCGTCTTCGCCTCCGACCCGCTCTCCAGCGTCGCGTACGCCCCCGGCGAGATCCTGCTGACGCTGTCGCTGGCCGGCGCGGCCGCCTATGTGTACGCCCCCTGGGTTGCGGTGGCGGTGGTCCTCGTCCTGGTCACCGTCGTGGCGAGCTACCGGCAGAACGTGCACGCGTACCCGTCGGGCGGCGGGGACTACGAGGTGGCCACCGTCAACCTCGGCCCACGCGCCGGGCTGGTCGTGGCGAGCGCGCTGCTCGTCGACTACGTGCTCACGGTGGCGGTGTCGGTCTCCGCCGGGGTGGAGAACCTGGGTGCCGCGGTGCCTTACGTCGGCGAGCACCGCCTCAGCTTCGCCGTCGGCACCGTGGTCCTGCTCACCGCGATCAACCTGCGCGGGGTACGGGAGTCGGGCGTCGCGTTCGCCATCCCCACGTACGCGTTCCTCGCCGGCATCTTCGCGCTGGTCGGCTGGGGCCTGTTCCGGATCCTGGTGCTCGGCCACGAGCTGCGGGCCGCCAGCGCCGACCTGACCGTCCACGCCGAGCACCCGGTCGTCGGGTTCGCCTTCGCGTTCCTGATGGTCCGGGCGTTCTCCTCGGGCTCAGCGGCGCTGACCGGGGTGGAGGCGATCTCCAACGGGGTTCCCGCGTTCCGCCACCCGAAGAGCCGCAACGCGGCGACCACGCTGCTCGTGCTCGGGGTGATCTCGTCCACGCTGATGCTGAGCATCGTGGCGCTGTCCCGGCTGACCGGGGTGCAGTACGTCGAGGACCCGGCCACCCAGATCGAGGGCGTCGGCCCGGACTACCTCCAGCCGACCGTGACCGCCCAGCTCGCCGACGTCATCTTCGACCACTTCCAGCCAGCGTTCTTCTTCGTGCTGGGGGTGACCGCGCTGATCCTGGTGCTCGCGGCGAACACCGCGTTCAACGGGTTCCCGGTGCTCGGCGCGATCCTCGCCCAGGACCGCTACCTGCCCCGGCAGCTGCACACGCGAGGGGACCGGCTGGCGTTCTCCAACGGCATCATGTTCCTGGCCGCGTTCGCCATCGTGCTGATCCTGGCGTTCCGGGCGGAGACCACCCGGCTGATCCAGCTCTACATCGTGGGCGTGTTCGTCTCGTTCACGCTCTCCCAGTTCGGCATGCTGCGGCACTGGAACCGGCTGCTGCGCACGGAGCGGGACCGCTCGCGCCGGCGGCGCATGCACCGGGCCCGGGCGATCAACGGGTTCGGCGCCGCCATGACCGGCTTCGTGCTGGTCCTCGTGCTGGCCACGAAGTTCACCCACGGTGCCTGGATCTCGATCGCCGTGATGGCGGTGTGCTACGTGGTCATGCTGGCCATCCGCAGCCACTACGACACGGTGGCCCGGGAGCTGGCCCCGGTCGAGGACCGGCCGGTGCTGCCCGCCCGCAACCACGCGATCGTCCTGGTCAGCAAGGTGCACCTGCCGACCATGCGGGCCCTGGCCTACGCGCAGGCGACCCGCCCCGACACGCTCACCGCGGTCACCGTCAACGTCGACGAGCGGGACACCCGCGGGCTTCAGGCCGAGTGGCAGGGGCGCGAGATCCCGGTGACGCTGACGGTCATCGACTCCCCGTACCGGGAGATCACCCGGCCGATCATCGAGCACGTGCAGGCCATCCGCCGGGACAGCCCGCGCGACCTCGTCGCCGTCTACATC